>NZ_JBFAJJ010000030.1:0-84864 GCF_040655155.1 Streptomyces sp. NPDC050508 | reverse complement strand
CCTGGCGGCGCCATCACCAAGCCGTCGCGACCGCCTGCCACCAGCAACGACACCACCGTCACGACCAACCGTGATCAAGAACTACAGCTGCCGTGTCAGATGGAGACCAACTTCTTCGGCGCGGTATGGGTCACGCAGGCCGTCCTGCCCCTCATGCGGGCCCAGCGGTCGGGAAGGATCCTGCAGGTGACCAGCGAGGGCGGCGTACGTGCCTTCCCCGGCATCGGTGCGTACCACGCCTCCAAATGGGCTCTCGAAGGGTTGTCGGAGTCCCTGGCGCAAGAAGTGGCAGCCTTCGGCATCCACATCACCAACATCGAGCCCGGCCCCTACGCGACCGACTGGCTGGCCCGCGGGGCACGGCACAGTAAGCGGCATCCGGACTACACCGAAGTCCACGCGGCCACTGCACAGGATTTCGAGGTCGGCGACCCGCGCGCCACCCGCGACGCGATCCTTCGGATCGTCGACGCGGACCAGCCCCCGCTGCGGATCTTCCTCGGCAAGTCCCTCACCGACGTCACCGGTCTCTACGAGGAGCGTCTGCACACCTGGCGCCAGTGGCAGCCGGTCTCCCTGGCCGCCTTCGGTTGAGGGGCAACACCGCCGGCAGCGCCGTCGTGGTCGGCGGCGGGTTCGCCCTGTTCGCGTCGGCCCGGTCGGACCTGGCCGAACTGTTCGCGGCGATGGGCGTGCTCGGCTTCGGCGTCGGCGGCTTCTCGGCCGCGATGCCCGGCGTCATCCTGGCCGTCACCCCCAGGAGCGAGACGTCGAGCACCATGAGCTTCAACTACGTCGTCCGCAGCGTCGGGTACTCCCTGGGCAGCGCCATCGGCGGCCTGATCCTCGCCGCGGGCACCGGCCCTGGCCACCTCTTCCCCGACGACAGGGCCTACACCACCGCGGCGCTGGCCGGCATCGGCGCCATGGCGATCACGACGCTGACAAGCCTCGCTCTCGCCCGCCGACGCTCGTCCGAGACCGACCCGTACGTCAGATGCACTCATCCCGACACTGGAGGTTCCATGCCCAAGGGCTACTGGGTCAGCGCCTACCGCACCGTTTCAGACCCTGAGAAGCTGGCTGCCTACAACAAGCTGGCCGCTCCGGCCGTCGAGGCCGGGGGCGGTCGGGTCCTCGCCCGTGGCGGTCGGGCCGTGGCGCATGACGCCGGAATCGCCGAGCGCACCGTCCTGATCGAGTTCGACAGCTTCGAGCAGGCCGTCGCGGCGCACGAGAGTGCGGCCTACCAGGAGGCACTGGTCGCCCTCTCCGACGGCGTCGAGCGCGACTTCCGCATCGTCGAAGGCATCGACTGACCGAGGTCCAGCCGGATCGAAGCTGAAGATCCACCATCTTGGTTTTCGCTGGTACGGCTGCTGGTGTGGCGGGGTTCGTAGGTGCGCGTGCTGGTCGTGGGCGGCTGTCTTCGGTCCTGATCGTCTGTCAGCGGTCGAGTTCGAGGTTCGTCAGGACGAGCAGGGCACGTCACCGAACCCGGTGGCGGCGGTGATCGACTCCCAGTCCGTCAAGGTCGCGGCCACCGTCCCGCGCTCCACGTCCGGATACGACGCCGGAAAAAGACGCCGGGCTCGAAGAGGCACACAATCGTGGACCTCAAAGGGCCCCCGCTGTTCGTGATGGTCACTCCGGCCGACATGCACGACAGCGTCCCCGCCCGTGAAACCTTCTTCCGGCTCCAGCTGATGTACCCCGAAATCACCATCGTCCGGGCAGACTTGGCCTACGCGGGCACCCACGTGGCCTGGGCCAGGTCCTTTCTCCACCTGACGATCAAGACCGTGAGCAGGCCCAAGGGCGCCAAGGGCTTCGTGATCCTGCCGAGGCGTTGGGAGGTGGAGAGGTCACTGGCCTGGTTGTCGCATGCGCGTCGGAACGTGCGCGACTACGAGACCCGCCCTGAGCACTCCGAGACGATGCTCACCCTCGCCTCGATCACGCTCATGACCCGCAGACTCACCCGGCCCGCCGTCCAGCCCAACGCATCCCTGCCCCGGTCTGCCGAACCCGTCCACGCTGCTTGAGGCGTCCCAGGCATGACGCCGACCACGCCTGGTGCCAGCACGTTCGCCTGGGTCATGCCCCCAGGTCCGCCGTCACAGGCAGGCACTCGGCGAGCAGGTTGACGACATCGCGCCAGGCTCGCTGCGCGTGCTGCGGGTGGTAGCCGACGCCGGGGACCGTGGGGTGGTCGACCGGCGGATGGTGGAAGGCGTGCAAGGCGCCGCCGTAGACCACGAGGCGCCAGTCGACGCCCGCGGCCTGCATCTCAGCGATGAACGCCTTGCGTTGCGCGGGCGGCATGATCGGGTCTTCCGACCCGACCCCGGCCCACACCGGGCAGCGAATGCGCGCAGCCTCGCCCGGTCGGCCCGTGGTCAGTGCGTTGACTGTCCCGATCGCGCGCAGGTTGACGCCGTCGCGCCCGAGTTCCAGCCCGACGGCGCCCCCGGTGCCGTAGCCGACGACGGCGATCCGGTCGGAATCGGTCCGCGGTTCGGTGCGCAACACGTCGAGCGCCGCATGGCCGATGCTCCGCATCCGGTCGGGATCAGAGAGCAGTGGCATGCAACGGACCAGCATCTCCTCGGGGTCGCTCAAATAGCGCCCGCCGTGGAGGTCGAAGGCCAGCGCTATGTATCCCAGCTCGGCGAGAGCATCGGCCCGGCGGCGCTCGACGTCGCTGAGCCCCATGCCCTCTGGTCCGAGCAACACCGCGGGCCGACGGTCGACACCGGCCGGGAGCGCGAGGTGCCCGATCATCGTCAGACCGTCGGCCGGGTACTCGACCGTACGCGTCGTGATCGTCGTCATGAGACTGGACTGTAGCGATCGTCGATCCCGGTCCGACCGCTGTTCTGCCGTTGGCAGAGCAGCGCGGGTATCCGCCTCAAATACGACGAGGGCTCACAAGAACCGTCACAAACCTCGTCCCCACGGCAGCTATCCATCCCGTTGCCCCCTTGACCCGTATCTCGGTCAGACCTCGCCCCGGTTTGAAGATGAGTTCTCAACCCGCCCCGGTGACCGGCCAGTCGGCTGCCCTCGAAGAAGGAACCGCTCGTGTGTGAAACCGTCTCCGGCAAGCCGTCCGTGCTGTTCGTGTGCGTGCACAACGCTGGCCGCTCCCAAATGGCCGCCGCCTTCCTCACGCACCTGTCCGCCGACCGGATCGAGGTCCGTTCGGACGGGTCCGCCCCGGCCGAGACCGTGAACCCGGCGGTCATCGAGGCGATGGCCGAGGCCGGGATCGATCTGTCCGCCGAGGTGCCCAAGGTGCTGACCATCGAGGCGGTCCAGGCGTCCGACGTGGTGATCACGATGGGGTGCGGGGATGCCTGCCCGGTCTTCCCGGGCACGCACTATCGGGACTGGAAGCTCGACGACCCGGCTGGTCAAGGAGTCGAGGCGGTCCGCTCGATCCGGGACGAGATCGAGGCGCGCGTCCGTACTCTGCTCGCCGATCTCCTTCCCGTGCAGTGACGCCTCGCCGTACGTCAGCTGCAGGAGCCGATGGTCTGGCCGCCGCGGGGAACAGCAGCGAGGCGGGCCCCAGTTGGCGTGCCGGTAGCGGCCTGAGGACTGCGCTGCCCCGGTGAAGCCCGACCGCAAGGCCCTGCGCCTGCGCCACAAGCCGCTGGAGGCGCAGGAGCTTCAGTGAGCGGAAGGCCGCGCGGCCAGGGTACTGAGCTCCACACGGCCGGACGGTCGGCGGTGCGTGGCCAACCTCTCCGGTACGGCGGTGGAGCTGCCGCCCGGAGAGGTCCTGATCAGCAGCGTGCCGCGGAGGACGGCTGGAGGCTCGGGCAGGACACGACGGCCTGGCTGGCGTAGGCAGGCGGATCGGCCCGCATCCTCACCCTGCCGAGGGATTCGGTGAGAGCGTGCTGTTCGCCGGCGGGGTGAGGACGACCTGCGGCTGTGTCGCGGCCGGGGGCGGTGGGGTCAGGTCCTGGGCCGGGAGCGTGGGCGCGGTGGTCTCCTGGAATTGGACCTGGTCGAAGTCGACCAGGCCGGTCTTCTCCAGGACCGCGATGTGGTCCAGGACGATGTCGTTGGCCTGGTCGGCCAGGGCGCGGACCAGCGAGTTCTTCGTGGTGGTGCGGACGCTCGCGATGGTGGAGAGGATCTGGCCGTCTGTCGCCCGCAGGAGGGTGGCCATGTCGGTGTCGAACTGTTTGCCGCTGTCCGCGTTCAACGTGGCCACAAAGCTCTGCTGTTGTGGCGACGGCTGGTTGGGCAGCGTGATGTCCAACTGGCCGGCGACGTTGCGGGAGGCGGCGTCCAGCGAGGCATCCCCCTCGATCAGGTGCTTCCCCGCGGTCTTGACCGCCTTCGTCGTGCCCTTTCTCAACGCCGTCTGACCGACGGGGTACTCCCACAGCCCGGCGGAGCGCACCTTGACCACGAAGTCCCGGTCGGCTTCCGTCAGCGGTCCGCTCGCCGGGGTGGCGATGACCCGCTCGGGCGCACTCCTGACCTTCTGGACTCCGAGCATGGCGGGGTAGAGGAGTGACCCGAGAGTGACGCTGAGCGCACCACCCACGAAGATGGTCCCCGCCGCTTTCCGTGAAACGAGCACCGTGTCTCCTGTCCGGTTCGGAACCGCACGTACGGGAGTACGGATGTGGGGTCTCACGGAACCTTTTGGGCTCGCAACGGGTTCGTAAAGTCGATCGGTGTTCGGGACCCCGCCGGTACTCGTGCTGACTGCGGCGGGCCCCACGCCTGCCCGAGGGAGTGCCGGACGCCGCCACGATCCACGGTTCACCACCGTCACCATCCCCTTCGGCTCGGGCTCCGCTGAGCCTCTCCGCTTCGCCTCGGACGCGCCAGGAACCGAACTGCGGCCGAGGACGCGCCGCAGTGACATCTGGCACGGATGCCCTCGCCGGGGCGCAGGACGCCGCGGTGGCGTCTCGCGCGGGTGCCCGTCGCCGGTACCACGGCGAAGCAGCGGTCGGCGGTGTGATCGTCGGGATCCTTGTCCATTCTGTCGTCCTCCTGGCGCTTGCCGGAGGACGCGGTCGCGGTCGAGCCGAGTGATACGGCGGCGAACCTGCCGGCGCTCGTGCAGAACGGCCCTGAGCGCGGGACGTCCGTCGACGCCACGTCCCGCACAAGGTCCCTGCTGCGCGAAGGGACGTGGCGCGGAGCCGCCCCGGCAAACTGCCGGGGCGGCGATTGCGATCGGGGGTTGTCGGTCAGGGGCTGTCCTCGCCGCCTCCGGTGCCGCCGTTGGCCAGCCATTGCAGGTAGGCGATCGCGGCCAGGTGGGCCGAGAAGGCGTTGTCACGTGCGGTGGCGGTCGTGACGGTGGCGGTGCCGGCGGCTGCGGTGAGGCCTGAAGTCGGCGTGTACATGGCCTCGTTGAAGACGGTTCCGCTGGGGGCTGAGGCGACGGCGAAGACGGGGTGTGCTGTTCCGCCGGAGAAGGACGTGGAGATGTAGTCGCCGACCATGGTGCCTTGTGTGGTGCTCGCCAGCCAGGAGTGGGTCATCGGACCGGCCAGCTGGGTCGATGTGGTCCAGGTGCTGCCGCCGTTGGTCGAGGAGACGTATCCGACGTCCAATTGGCAGGTGGCGGCGGTGCAGTTGGCGACCGGGTGGTAGTAGTACGCCAGTGCCAGGTGTGCGGTGGTGCCCGAGGTGGCCGGGTCGACGGCGAGGCCGGGGATGAAGTGGTCGACGGTGCTGGTCGTCGCGTCGATCGGGATGCGGGTCACGGACGACCAGGTGGTGCCGTTGGTGGTGGTCGCCATCACGATGTCGTTGGAGGTGCAGGAGCCTCCGCTCGCGCGGAAGCGGCAGTCCTGCCAGACGACGTACACCTTGCCGGCGGCGTCGATCTCGGCGGAGGGCAGCGGGCCGCTGCGCAGGCTGCCGCGCACGGTGAAGGTGCTGACGGTGGCGATGGTGGTGGTCGAGGTCCAGGTACTGCCGCCGTTGGTGGACCGGAAGGAGAGGATCGACGTCTCGGAGGCGTTGGAGGCCGGGACGATCACCGTGCCGTTGGGCTGGACGACGGGCTGGCCGCCGAGGCCGGTGGCGTTGTTGCCGGTGTTCTTCGACGTGCCCCAGGTGGCTCCGCCGTCGGAGGAGGTCGTCATCTTCAGACGGTCGCCGTCGCCGTTGTTGTCGTACTCGGTGTAGCAGTTGCCGTAGAAGGCGCTTGTGGCGGTGTTGTCGCAGACGATCCAGTTCTTGTCGAGGCTGGAGCCGGTCGCGGTGATGACGGGGTTGCTCCAGGTCAGTCCGCCGTCGGTGGAGCGGCTGGTGAAGACCTCGGGCACGGTGACGGACGAGGTGATGGGGATGGTGGAGATCAGCCAGGTGTTGTGCTTGGCGTCGTAGGCCACCGCCGGGTCGCTGACCCGTTGGAAGGTGCCGCCCGCCTGTGTGGTGATGCCGGGCAGGAATCCCTTGGTCCAGGTGGTGCCGCCGTCGGTGGAGGTGGAGAAGCCGACGTTGGAGGAGCCGCCGTCGTTGAACCGGCCTACCTGGAAGGCGGAGACGATCGTGGAGCCGTAGGAGAAGGTGTCCGGCTCGACCTCGGTGGCGTGCTGGCTGGTGGAGTTGGTGTAGGGGTCGGTGCTGATCTGGGTGAGGGCGGGCGCGGCGCCGGCGGTGGTCGTCGACAGGGCCAGCGCGCCGGCCGCGAGGGCCGCCGTCACCAGGCCGGGTCTCGCCAGGCGGCGGAGCAGGGATGCCAGGGACATGATCCGTTCCCTTTCGAAGAAGGGGCACGTCCGGCATCGGTGCGTCGCGAAGTGGGGTCGGGAGCATGCCTCGTACACGTCCGCGCCGTGAGGGCGGGCGGAGCCCGGCCGGACCGAACATCGTGCAGGACGTGCTGAAGGACGTCGACACCCTTGCCGTGCAAGCATGGTCATGTCAACGTTTTTCGTCGCAACACCGCCTGAACCACGAGGAATTGACGTCCCCTTGACTCTCGGACACCCCGTTGGCCCACCTTGCCGCACCACGTTTTACGGGCAGTCGGCCGCCATGGGGACGGCATCGCCGCCGGACCGCTGTCCCGGCCTTGGCCGCATGGACGAACCCGATGCGGTAACCGGTAGTGGCCAGGGCGTGGTCGGCATTGAGAGCTTCGGTGTCGCCCGGGGCGTACCAGCACCCGACGCTTCCAGGCATCCACCTTGCGATCCCATCCAACGGCAATCCGCCGATGCCCTGGCGGCCGATCACGGCACGGCCGCCACTTCCCGGGCAGCGTCCTGACCTGACGGGGCTCATGCTCAGGGTCGGGGCGTCCTACTTCGGCGGGATACCTTCTCCGTGACTCACCGGCGGCCCGCCGCCGCTGCACGGAAGGCCCCGATTCTGAACGCCTCGCTCGCGGAGACGCTGTCCGTGGCCCTGCTGGTGCTGGTGCTGGCCTGCGCGATCGTCCGCCCTTCGGCTGGCCCGAGGCGGTGGTCGCCGTCCCGGCCGCCGCACTGGTGATCGCCACCGGGGCGATCTCCTGGGACGACGCCGTGGCCGAGGCCGGACGGCTCGGGCCCGTGATCGGCTTCCTGGCGGCGGTCCTGGTCCTGGCCCAGCTCTGCGACGACGAAGGGCTGTTCCATGCCTGTGGGTCCTGGATGGCGCGTACGGCCGCGGGCTGGCCACGCCGCCTGCTGGCCCAGGTGTTCCTGGCCGCTTCGCTGATCACCGCGGTGCTCAGCCTGGACGCCACGGTGGTGCTGCTGACCCCGGTGGTGTTCGCCACCGCCGCCCGGCTCGGCGCGCGCCCCAAACCGCACGTGTACGCCTGCACCCACCTCTCGAACAGGGCCTCCGTGCTGTTGCCGGTCTCCAATCTGACCAATCTGCTGGCGTTCGCGGCCAGCCGCCTGAGCTTCACCCGGTTCGCCGCGCTGATGGCGCTGCCCCGGCTGGCGGCGATCGGCGTCGAGTACGGGGTCTTCCGGCGTTTCTTCGCCACCGACCTGGATGCCGGGGCGCAGGCCCCGCCCACCGCCGACCCGCCCGAACTGCCGCTGTTCGCCCTGGTCACCGTGGGCTGCACGCTGGCCGGGTTCGTCCTGACCTCAGCGCTCGGCATCAATCCGGCCTGGGCGGCCCTGGCCGGCGCCCTGGCCCTCGCCGTGCGCGCCCTGCTCCAGCGCCGCACCACCCCGAAGGTGCTGCTGCGCTCCGCCTCGGTGCCCTTCCTCGCCTTCGTCCTTGCGCAGGGCATCGTGGTGCGGGCGGTCGTCGACAACGGGCTGGATGCGGCCCTGGGCCATCTCATCCCCGACGGGACCGGACTGCCCGCCCTGCTCGGTCTCGCCGCCCTGGCCGCCGTACTGGCGAACGTGATCAACAACCTGCCCGCGGTGCTTGTGCTCCTGCCGCTGACCGCCCCGTCCGGACCCGGAGCCGTCCTCGCCGTGCTCCTGGGGGTGAACATCGGCCCCAAACCTCACCTACGCCGGCCTCACCTACGCCGACCTCACCTACGCCGGCTCGCTGGCCACTCTGCTGCGGCGGCGCATCGTCCACGCCCACGTCGCCGAGGTGGAGTTGAAGGAGTTCACCCGGCTCGGCCTGTATGCCGTACCGGCGAGCCTGGGCGCCGCGATGCTGGCACTTTGGGCTTCACTGGCCGTGATCGGAGGAGGCTGACCCCATGACCCGTGGTGGTCTGGATCGTCGAGGGCACCTGGTCCCGTGCGTGGACGCCGCCCGAACCCACGCCCCGGCGGACGCCGACATCATCCTGCTCCATGTCACCCCGGCCGACATCCCGGGCGCGACACACGGCGCCTTCGCCGGCCTACTCGGCCGCGGCCACCCCTGGGGGCACCGCCCGGCCGAAGGCTGGGGGAGCGACCCCGGTACCCGCCTGGAACACCTCGCCGCCATGTCCGCCGAGCAGCTGCTCCAGGCCGCCGCCGACCGCCTCGGCCGCCCCTGTACCCGCACCGAGCGCACCGGCCGCATCGAACGCGAGGTCGTCGCCGTGACGGAGGGCGCCGACCTGCTCATCCTGGCCCGCGACGGCGACCGCACCCACCTCGGCCCGCACAGCCTGGGTTCCGCCAGCCGCTTCGTCGTCGACCACGCCCCCCTGCCCCGTGCTGCTGGTCTGGCCCGAGACGGCCCCTGGCCCCACCACCATGCCGCCCCCACCACGGCATCCCCCGCACCACCGGTAAGAGCGGGCTCCGATCGTGGCGCCGTTCCTTTGGGCCGGTCCACCTGGTCCTGGGCTGGTGGCCGCGGCGGCGCGTACGGTGATGACAGCTCACCTTGCCGCTCAAGGTGGGTGGTGTGCCGGGAAGTCTGGTCGGCGACGTATTCGTCGCGCCCGGAAGGCCCGCCATGCCGCTCACGCCCTGTCCCCGCCTTCGTGCAGTCGTCCGGCTGCGTGGGGAGCTGACCTCCGAGAGGACGCCTCGCGTCCGCAGGCGACTCCTGAGAGCCTTCGCTCGGGCCCCCAGCGTCATGGAAGTGGACCTCGGCAAGGTCACCTGCCTCGCCCCGGAGGCCAGCGCGCTGTTCCAGGCCGCCGCAGCCACCGCACGCCGCTCCGGTACACGTTTCTTCATCACCCGTGCCTCGCCCCGCAGCCTGCGTGTTCTCCGGGAGTTGGGCATGCAGCACCTCATGGACGCACCACTTCTCCCTGACCCCTAGCTTTGCAATGAGACAAGAGTCTGGCGATGTCATCCCGAAACGGCCCCTCCTCTCCGCCTCCTTCCACGCCACGGGAGGTCCTGATCCAGGAGGTCCTCACCTGCTTCGACGCCTATGCCCGTATCCGTGCGGCGCGTGGCAGCGTCCTTGGCGCCTCCCGCGTCGGTCCGCGAGAGGAAGAGCGTGCTTTCGATGATCTGCAACAGGCGGTCTCACGGCTCCGCACCATCTCCTGAATCCGGTGGGATCGGCATTCAGGCTGCCTGTCGTCCAAATGTCTGACATCAGGGGTGCGATCGCCCTACGGTTCCAACAGACGGGGCTGTGTCCTCCCAAGCGAGTGGGGCCACCAGCGCCGCCGCTCACAGCCGGAGGGTGAACCAGGTGGTCTTGCCCTGGTCGGTGGGGCGGACGCCCCAGCTGTCGGCGAGGGTGTCGACGAGGATGAGGCCCCGTCCGGACTCATCGTCCTCGGCGGCCGGCCGTGGCTGGGGCAGGTGAGGGCTCTGGTCGCTGATTTCGATGGCGAGTTCGGTGTCGGTACGGCGTAGGTGGAGGACGAGGGGTCCCTCCGCGTGCTGGACGGCGTTGGTGAGCACCTCGGAGACCAGGAGCCTGGCGTCGTCGGCCCTGTGCGCGCAGTCCCACTCGGTGAGCGTCTTGACCGCGAAGGAGCGGCCCTCGGATACCGCGGAGGCCACGGCCGGGAGCTCCGTGGTGGCGGTGGCCAGCGGTGCGGCGGGGAACTGGGCCAGCAGCAGCGTGACGTCGTCGTTGTGAGCCTCGGCATCGGGCAGCAACGTGGCTAGGACATGGTCGGCGACGGTTTCCAGACCGGCGCCGGAGGTGAAGGCGTCACTGAGGGCTGCGGTCAGTACGTCGATCTGGTACTCGATGTCGCTGCCGGGCGTTTCGACCATGCCGTCGGTGTACAGGACGAGGGTGGCGCCGGGCGGGATCTCCACGGTCGACTGCTGGTAGAGGACGTCGCCGACACCGAGCGGTGCGTTGACGGGCGCGGGAAGTCGGCGGGTGCCGTCGCGGGGGACAGCGACGAGGGTGGGCAGATGGCCGGCCGAGCAGGTGGTCACGGATCCGGTGTCCGGGGCGATGACCAGGTAGCAGCAGGTGACCAGTTGGTCGGGGACGTCGAGGTCGGCGACGACCGCGTCCAGGGCCTGCATGAGCTGGCGGGGCTGCATGCCGGTCTTGGCCAGGGCGTGGGCGGCGGCGCGCAACTGCCCCATCACGGAGGCCGCTTCCAGGCCCCGGCCCATGACGTCACCGATGACGATGCCGACCCGCCCGGCGCCGAGCGGGATGAGGTCGAACCAGTCGCCGCCCACGCCGGCGCCCTGGGTGGCCGGCCGGTAACGGCTGGCGGTGGGCAGGCCGGGGATGGCGGGCGGAGTGCCCATCAGGCTGCGCTGCAGAGTGAGGGCGATGTGCTTCTGCTGCTTGTACAGAGCGGTCAGTTCTGCCTCGGCACGTTTGCGGTCGCTGATGTCGCGGACGATGGCGCAGGCGCCGATGACCCTGCCGCCGGGGTCGCGCGTGGGCCACAGAGTGACGTCGACGTCGAGCATCCTGCCGATGCTGGTGAGCCGGAAGGTTTCGAAGTGCTCGATCTTCTCGCCCTCCCGCAGCCGCTCCAGCAACAGGATGATCTCGTCTTTGTGCTCCGCCGGCGCCAGCATGGACACGTGCCGGCCGATGGCTTCCTCGGCCGTGTAGCCGTACAGCCGTTGGGCGGCGGTGTTCCAGTAGGTGATGCGGCCGTCCAGGGTCTTGGCGAGGATCGCGTCCTGGGAGGATTCGACGAGTGCGGCGAGTTCGTTGATGCGGGCCTCGGCGGCTTTGCGTTCGCTGACGTCGCGGACGGCGGCGGAGACGAGGAGGCCGTCGCTGGTTTCCAGGGGGCTGAGGCTGATTTCGACGGGGAACTCGCTGCCGTCTTTGCGCAGTCCGTGCAGTTCCAGCCCGGCACCCATCGGCCGCACCTGCTGATTGGTGGCGTAGCCGGCGCGGTGCAGCTTGTGATGGGAGCGGAACCGCTCGGGCACCAGCAACTCGACGGGGCGGCCGAGGAGTTCTTTGCGTGGGTAGCCGAAGAGGGTTTCGGTCTGCGCGTTGACCAGCTTGATCGTCCCGTTGTCGTCGACGATCACCATGGCGTCCGGAGCCGATTCCAGGAGGCTGCGAAACCTTTCCTCGGCGGCTTTGCGTTCGCTGACGTCGCGGACGGCGGCGGAGACGAGGAGGCCGTCGCTGGTTTCCAGGGGGCTGAGGCTGATTTCGACGGGGAACTCGCTGCCGTCCTTGCGTAGCCCGTGCAGTTCCAGCCCCGCTCCCATCGGCCGGACCTGCCGGGTGACGGCATACCCGTCGCGGTGCACGCTGTGATGGGCGCGGAACCGGCCGGGGATGAGCATCTCCACCGGTCGGCCGAGGAGTTCTGCCCGCTGATACCCGAAGAGCGTCTCCGTCTGTGCGTTGACGAGCCTGATCGTCCCGGAGCCGTCGACGATCACCATGGCGTCCGGGGCCGCTTCCAACAACCCCCGGAACCGGTCCTCCACCCGGGGCGACTCGAACTCACGGGCCCGCACGACGCAATGGTGGTGTACGCACCCGGTGGACCCTGCTCCGTCGGTTGCCTCCGCGATGATGGTGTCGCCCATGTCGGCCCCAACTGGCTAGCGCTGAAGGTGAATCGGACAATCTCAGCGCATCCCGGCCACATCCACCTCCATGTGCCGATTACTGGTTGGGCAGCGGTCGAAGCTGCCCACTTGTGACCGAGTGTCGGACCCCGTCCGGCGACCTTCGAGATGGTCATGCCGAGCTGCACACAAACCCATCAGACAGGGAATGTCCGGCGCGGCAGGCGTATGCCCGCAAGTTCAGCAGCTGCGAGAACTCTCCCGTTGAGAGCCCGGCGTGATCACCCGGGAACCGGTTCGCGGCCAACGGTGCAAGGCCGCGAGTGTGGCAGGAACGACTCGGCCGGACGGGGCACGCCTGATCACGGAAGGGCAGACACAGCCGGAAAGTCTCCACGTCGCCGCCGCTCGATGGTGCCGCGGAGTGGCAACGGGGCGAGGTGAGACAGAGCGGGTCGGAAGCCGGTGCACCAGGCGACCGCGCTGGCCTTCACACGGGTGCAGTCGGCCTACCCGACGCCTTCGAGGCGGCAGATGCGGATGAACATCAGCCTCGCTTTGAGTACGGACGAGACGCCGATCGGTACCTCGCGGCCCTCGGTATCGGCTCTGCGGACAGGACCGAAGCATCGGTCGCGATGGCCAGGCGCGGCAGTCTTCCCGGACCACGTGAGCCGTGTGGCAGGCCGGGAAGCCTTAGCACCGGGTGCGGGTTCTGGGCCATCTGGTCGGCGGGAACAACGGAGGGAAGGGGCGAGAACCAGACCATCGCCGTCGCCAGGACGTACGGGCGGTGACGGTAGGCTCACGCGGTGGGCAACAATCCCCGTCGCACCGTCGTGGGGGGGCTGAGGATCGGTGAGCAGTGATTCCCCTCCATCGTGCGACCGGTATGACGACGAGGCCCCGGCCGCCGAGGGAGCAGGTGCGTGGCCCTTCTCTCCCGGTTGTGGATCAGCCGTAGAGCAGGGCTGCGGAGGGGGCGGTGGTCGCGTGCTCCCGGCCGGGAGCGGCGTAGGCGATGTTGAGGACGGTGCGCCGGAGGCCGGGGCGTCGCAGGGGGGTGACGCGGTGGGCGGTGGTGTCGGCCCGCAGCAGGTAGGCGTCGCCGGGTGCGTGGTGAGCCCGGCGAGCGGCGGAGGTATTCAGCTGGTCCAGGCTGCTCGCGTGGGGCACGTACTCCAGCAGCCCTCCGTCGTCGGGGGAGGCGGGTGCCTCGGTGAACAGGACCAGGGCGATCGGGTAGTCGTCCACGTGCGCCCCGTGGGTGTCGCTCTCCTGGTGCAGGACGTTGAGGACGAACCGTTCGACGGGGTCGGGCGCGAGTGAGATCTCCAGTCGGGAGATGTGCTGCAGCAGGGCCAGAAGTGCCGTGTCCGTGGCCAGTTGGGGGATGAGCCCGGACTCGGCGGCGATGACGTGACCGCCCAGCGTGGTCATGCGGCGGGGGGATCCGTCCATGCAGGCCATCGCGAAGTCCCGGCGCTTGCCGAGTCCTTCGAGCCGGCGCAGTTCCGCCGTGAGTTCCGCGAGGTCCTGTCCGGCGAGCAAGCCCGGCAGCCTCAGGTAGCCGTCGCGGGCGAAGTGCTCGGGTAACTCCTCGCTGTGGACGGGCCAGACAGGCATCGGCAGTATCCCTTCCCTCCCGGTTGCGGCCGCGTTGACGGTAGCCGCCGGGGCTGGGGGGACGGAAGCCCGGTTCGGGCAAACCCCCTATGTGCTGATTTACATCCTGATTGCGGCCAGCCGCAAGGACGGTGTTTCCTCTGCTCGAGCCCGCGAATTAGGCACTTTCGCGCCACCGGCGACCGGTGCCTCATTCCGCACGGTGTCGGCGTCGATCGCGGGGGGTGACGCCTACAGTCCCCTTGGGGTGGCCTTCCCCTGCGTCAATCACCGTGCGCCAACCTCAGCGGCCTTTTCGCTGAGGCTGGTTCGGAAGGCGGTCTGAGCTGCGCAAACAGGATGCTTCCGGGTGCAGTCCACATCCGGACATAGCCGTCTCGCATATGCCTATCGATCAATGCTGATGGTTACGTTCCTGGTTGGCGCGACTACTCAGTGCGACCAGCAGGCTCGTACGCAGGAGGCTGACATGGCGATCTCCACCGCACCGGGCACGAACTGGGGCACCTGGACCAACCTGGAGGGCACCATCGTCGATGTGCCCTCCGCGGCCCTCAACGCCGACGGCCGCATCCAGGTCTTCTTCCGGGGCACCGACGACGCCCTGTGGTACTTCCGCAACCAGGGCACGCTGTACGAGATGTACACCGGCACCACCTCCCTGGGCGGCGCCGTCTTCGCCACCCCCTCACCGGTCCTCGACGGCTCCGGCCGCATCGTCGTCGCGGTCAAGGGCGCCGGCGACACCCTCTACACGATCCAGCAGCAGTCGTGGAATTCCGCAGACACGTGGGAGGCGTTCAGCAGCGAGACGACCGGTGTCACCAGCAGGCCCACGGCGGCGGTGGACGCCTCCGCCCACGCGCAGATCTTCTACTGCGGTTCGGACGGCGCCGCCTGGCGGGTCGGCCAGAGTGACAACTACGACAGCTTCGAGACGTCTTAACTAGTCCGAGCCCCACTGCTCGACCATCCTGGCCATCCGCCGTAGTACGTCGACGAAGACCTCACGCTGCTCCGCGCTGAGTTCGTCGTAGTGCAGGCGCTGCCTCTCCCGCAGGGCGTTCCGTTGCTGCTGTACCAGGTTCTGGCCGTGCTCGGTGAGGGCGACCAGAACCTTGCGTTCGTCGTCGGTGGAACGCTCGCGAGTCACCACGCCCTGTCGCTCCAACTGCTTGAGCATGCGCGTGGCAGTCGGCCCGGACACGCCCGCGTGCGTGGCGATCTGGCCGACGAGCAGCGGTCCGTGCGTGGCGAGCGCGTCGAGCAGGACGAGCTGGGACAGCGACAGCCCCGACGTGCTGCGAGCCAGCCGTCCGCGGTTGCGACGCATCGCCGTGAACAGCGCGTGCGACGCGCCCACGAACTCCTCGAAACCCTGATCACCAGGGCTGTTGTCAGCCATGCACTTCATTCTAGGCGGAATAGATAGCTAGCTAGTTATTGTTTGGCTATGTAGCTCAGATCAACCGGAGAGGAGCTCGACATGCGTATCGACGTACACGCCCACCTGTGGAGCCAGATGTACCTGGACCTGCTGGAGCGGTTCGGCAACACGGCCACCGCCGTCCACCGCGGTCTCGGGGCGGGCCCCACCGAGCATGAGCTCGAGGCGCGGTTCGCGCTGATGGCGTCGGCAGGCATCGACCTGCAGGTGCTTTCGGCGACACCCGCGGCCCCGCATTTCGCCAACGAGACCGACGCGGTGCAGGCCGCGCGTGCGGTGAACGACGAGTACGCGGAGATCGTCCGGCGGTTCCCGGACAGGTTCCGGGCCTTCGCCTCCCTGCCGTTCCCGCACATCGACGCCTCGCTGGCCGAGCTGGACCGTGCGCTGGGGGAACTGGAGATGGCGGGCGTGGCGATCACCACTTCGGTGCTCGGCCGTTCCCTGGCAGATCCGGCATTCTGGCCGGTCTACGCCGAACTCGACCGCCGCGCGTCCGTCCTCTACGTCCACCCCGCCGGGGCAGGTGCCCACTCGCCGTTGATCGGGCCCAGCATGACCTGGGAGATCGGCGCGCCGATCGAGGACACTGTTGCGATCACGCACCTGATCCAGGCCGGTATCCCCAGCAGGTTCCCGCACCTGAAGATCATCACCTCGCATCTGGGCGGCGCGCTGCCCATGCTGCTGGAGCGGATGGACCGCCAGTACGGCTGGGAGGCGCCGGACACCCCGGAGAAGCCGAGCGTCGCCGCCGGCCGGATGTGGTTCGACACCGTCGGTCACAACCACACCCCGGCCCTGCACGCCGCGGTCGAGACATTCGGCGCCGACCGGCTCGTGCTGGGAACCGACTTCCCCTACCAGGCGGACGAAGCCTTCCGTGAGGCGGTCACCTACGTGCAGCGGGCTGGACTGCCGGACCAGGACGTCGGTGCCGTCCTCGACACCACGGCTGCCGAACTGCTTGGACTCACCGACCGAGCATCGGCCTGACCACTCCCCAGAGCGGCGGGCTTTCGGACCCGCAATCGGTCGGCACCGGTCAGGGGCGCCACAGCAATCCCCGCCACCGACATACCCGGCGCGGTCCGGGGCACCGACTGTGCTCGCCGCCAGGTCACCACCTGCTCTGTGCCCGCGCCCCTGTCTCGTCTGTCAGCCGACCGGGGCGGGCCGTTCGCAGGTGGTGGTGACCGCGAGGGTCCGGCCCTGGTGTGCAGAGTCCAGCAGGGTGAGCATCACGTCCAGGACGTGCTCGGCGAGTTCGGCGGAGGCGAGGTGCGGGCGGCCAGTGGCCAGGGCGGCGGCGAGGTCGGCCAGGCCGATGCCGCGGCCGGCGTGTTCGTGGCCGGCGGACACCGGAAGCGGTTGCCAGCCGTGGGATCGGGCCGGCCACACCTGCACCGGGCCGTCGAATGTGTTGGGATCCGGCAGGGAAAGCGACCCCTCGGTGCCGTGCACTTCGATCCTGGGCAGGCGGGCGCCGTGGATGTCGAAGCTCATCAGCAGCGTGGACAGCGCGCCGTTCGTGTGGTGCAGCACCCCGGTGACATGGGTGTCCACCTCGACGGCGAAACGCTGCCCCGCCCGGGGCCCACTGGCGATCTCGCGCTCGGCGCGCGGCGCCGAGGCCGCGCCGGTCACCATGGCCACCGGACCGAGCAGGTGAACCAGTGCCGAGATGTAGTACGGGCCCATGTCGAGCAGTGGGCCGCCGCCGGGGCGGTAGTAGAACTCCGGATCGGGGTGCCATGCCTCGTGGCCGGGGGTGGTCATGAAGCCGGTGGCAGCGACCGGCGTGCCGATCAACCCGTCGTCCACGGCCTTGCGTCCCGTCTGGACGCCGGTCCCGAGCACCGTGTCCGGTGCGCAGCCGACCCGTACCCCTACGGCGCGAGCGGCGGCCAGTACGGCGGTGGCCTCCTCGCGGGTGGCGGCCAGCGGCTTCTCGCCGTAGACGTGCTTGCCGGCGGCGATCGCGGCCAGCGCCACTTCGGCGTGGACGGCGGGCACGGTCAGGTTGAGCACGGCGTCCACGTCGTCGCGGGCGAGCAGGCCGACGAGGCTGCCGACGGTCTCCGCGCCGGACGCGGCGGCCGCCTCCTTGGCCCGGGCGGGGTCCAGATCGGTGACCGCGGTCAGCCGCATGCCCTCCTTTGTGGCCAGCGTCGCCAGGTACTGGCCACTGATCTTGCCTGCGCCGACGACGCCGATCCGTAGCGGTGTCAACGGCTCGCCCACAGCAGCCCCCGTTCGGTGAGAGTACGAACCTCGGGTATGTCGAAGTCGTCGGCCTTGTGGCCTATCGCGGACACGAAGACCTTCCCGGCGCCGTAGGTCCTGGTCCACACGGCCGGCATGACGACGGGGTGGTCCCGCTCTTCGTCGGCCGGGAAGGTAGTGGTGGCGAGCACATCGATGTCGGGGTCGGTTGCGACCCAGTACTGCTCGGTGTGAACGCCGAAGTCGGCCAGACCCTCGATCACGGGGTGGCTCGCGCGCCCGGGGGCGAGTTGAACGGTGTAGTCCACGAATTCGGCCGGATGCATGAGGAACTGACCGCCCGTCAGCAGGTGGTAGTCGAGGTCGCCGCGGAAGGAGTCGATGACGCCGCCGTGCCAGCCGGCGAATCCGGTGCCCGCCCGAACTGCGGCTGCGAGCGCGCAGGACAGCTCGGGGGCGATCTCACCCATGGTCCAGCACTGGACGACGAGGTCGGTGGCCGCGAGCCGGTCCGCGTCACCGTAGACGTCGAGCGAGTCGGCGGTCTCGACGGTGAATCCGTGTTCCTTGAGGAACGGCACGAACCGTTCGGTGATCTCCACCGGTGAGTGCCCTTCCCAGCCGCCGCGAACCACCAGGGCCCGCCGCCCGGGAGGTGAGGAGGGGTTCGTCATGGACGCTGCACGCTCCACTCGGTGTTGCTCGGTGAGGCCCGACAGCCGAGGGCCCGGCCGGAGTTCGGCTCTCTTCCGTCACTGCCCGGCGAGCGATCCTCCGATCCCACCGATGCTGAAGTACTTGTTGAGAACGGTGAACAGCAGCACCGGCGGCGCGAGCATGATGACGGCCAGCGCCATGACCTGGCCCCAGTCGACCACGTTCTGCTGGAAGAACGACGCGAGACCGATGGGGAGGGTGTACTTGTCCTGCGAGCGGACGAAGACGAGCGCGACCAGGTAGTCGTTCCAGGAGACGAGGAACGTGTAGATCGCCGTGGAGAGGATCCCGGGCAGGGAATTGCGCAGCACGATGCGGACGAAGGCGCCGAAGACGGAACAGCCGTCGATCCACGCCGCCTGTTCCAGGGCGACAGGGATCGAGTCCATGTACGCCGCCATCATCCAGGTGGCCACGGACACCGAAGCGCCCACGTAGATGATGCCGAGCCCCAGCAGGCTGTCGACCAGGCCGAGCCTGGCGAACAGGATGAACAGTGGGATCACCGCCGTGATGACCGGCAGGGCCTGCACCACGAAGAGCAGCAGGGAGTATCCCGAGACCGCTTTGCCGCGTCCGCGGGACAGGACATAGCCGGCGGGAGCGCCGACCGCCACCGACACCACGACCGTCGTCAGCGTGACGGCGAGGCTGTTGCCCAGCCACTGCAGGGTCTGGCCGTTGGTGAACACGTAGCTGAAGTTTTCGAGGGTGAATGAACTCGTGCTCCGGGAGCGTGCCCCGGGCCGCAGAGCCAGGAAGAAGACACCGCCGACGGGGACGAGCGCAACCACGGTGAAGGCGAGCACGAAGGTGAAACGCCACCAACGACCGCGGCTCTTGATGGGTGCCGGTGTGCGGGTCCGGCCGCGACGGATGCCGCGAGTGACGGGATCGCTGACCACGCTCATCACACATGCGCCTTTCTGACCTGGCGGTACAGGACGGTCGAGATGACGACCAGGGTGAAGGTCATCAAGAACGCGATGGCCACGCCCGGACCGACCTGGAAGTTCTGGAACACGGCCCGGTAGGCGAGCACCACCAGGGTGGTCGTCGAGCTCTCGGGACCGCCGCCGGTGAGCAGGTAGACCGTGGGGAAGTCATTGACGATGAAGATCGTCATGAGGATCCACGAGATGTAGGTCGAGCGTGCGATGAGCGGCAGCGTGATGCGGAAGAACTGCTGGCGGCTTGAGGCGCCGTCCATGCGCGCCGCCTCGTAGACCGAGCGGTCGACCGAGGCCAGCGATGCGCTGATCATCAGCATCATGAACGGGAAGTTGAGCCACACCTCGAAGATGATGACGGTGATCTTCGCGAGGGTCGGGTCGGCGAGGAACAGCGGCGACCCCAGCCCCAGCATGTCGGAGATCTGTGGAACGAGGCTCTGCGGGGTGGAGAGCAACTGGTTCCACGATGTCGCGGACACCACCACGGGTACAACCCAGGGCAGCATCAGCAGGATCTTGAAGACGCTTCGACCGGGGAAGTCCGACCGCAGCACCAGAGCCAGAGCGAGCCCCAGCAGCCAACTGCCCAGGACGGCCACCACGGTGAACACGGCGGTGAACCTGACCGCTTCCCAGAACGCGGGATCACTCAGAACCGACTTGTAGTTGTCCAGTCCGACGAAGTCGCCGGTGATGATCAGTGTTCCGTTGTGCAGGGACTGGAACGCGGCGTACACCAGCGGATACGCGTTGATGAGCAGGAGCAGTACCACGGAGGGCAGCACCAGCAGTGCGAGGGTTCTGCGCCTCGATTTCGCCTGCTGGTTGTGCACGCGGGCCGACGAGCGGGGAGCGAACTTGCGCGGCGTGCTGTCTTTCCGCGGAGGACGTCCCGGCGCGGTGCCCGTGGCCGAAGGCTCAGCGGTTGTCGGTGAAGGAGACATGGGCGCCTACTTCAGAAGGGACGCAAGAGCGTTCGACAGCGTCGTCAGAGCCGCTTTCGCGTCGGTCTTGCTGGAGAGGACGGCCTGCCCGAACTGGTACATGGCGCTGTTGCCGTCCATCTTGGACTGCGCTCCGCCGATGGTCTTGCCCCGCGTCGCGTACGACGTTCCGACGGGCTGGTACTCCTCGACCATCTTCACGTAGTTGGGACGCTTCTGGAACGCGGGGGACTCGGCGATGGACTTGAGCACCGGAAGGCCGTTGACCAGGGCCTGGTCCCAGAACTGGTGCATGTTCTTCAGCCAGTGCAGCAGCAGGGCCTCGCTGCCTTCCTGGGACGGCGTGTTCTTGTACATCATGACGTTGTTCTGGACCACCAGCGTGCCCTTGTCGCCGTGCGGCCCGGCGATCGGGCTCATCACCAGGAGGTCCTTCGCCACGTCACCGCCGACGTTCTCGGCCAGACCTCCCTGTTCGTTGCCCAGGCCGTAGCGCTTCTTCGACCACTGGGCGTACGCGTTGTCGTTGGTGTAGCCCACCGATGCCGGGTCGACGATGCCCTCGCCGACGAGTTGCTTGATGAACTCGATGGCCTCGACGTTGCGGGCGTTGAGGACATCGAGGTTGCCGTCCGTGTCGAACAGACCGCCGCCGTTGCCGATCATCATGCTCATCGGCGTCTCGTAGGCCAGGGAGTTGCCGGGACCGGCAGCAGTGGCGAAGCCGTAGACACCGATCTTCTTGAGCGCCTGTCCGGCGGTCAGGAGTTCGTCCCAGTTCGTCGGAACCTTCGCGCCTGCCTTTTCGAGCAGGGCCTTGTTGTACCACCACACATGGGCGTCAAGCTCCCAGGGTATGGCGACGTAGCCCTTGTCCGTCTTCATCCCGTCGAGCGTTCCCGGCAGGAAGTCGTCGTAGAAGCCGTCCTTCTTCATCGTCTCGATGAGGTTGTCGGCGTACGCGATGGCGCCCTGCTCGGCGAACTGGAACGCCTGGAAGCCGCCGCCCGTGCTCACTGCCGGATTGGTGCCCGAGGCGATCGCCGAGGCGAAGGTCTGGCCGAAGTTGGCCCACGCAATGCCCTGGTAGTTGGCTGACGGCAGGCTCGCGGCCGGCTTGTACGAGGTGATGATCTTCTTGGAGACGTCGTTGTAGGCGGCCGTGCCCCAGGGCATGTCCCAGAACTTCAGCTTGCCCGAGGCACCGGAACCGATGCCGGAGCCGCAGGCACTGATGACCGGCACGCTGGCAGCGGCGGCAGCCGCGAGCCCGAGGAATCTACGCCGGGAACAACCGGGGGAGGACGCGTTGGTGTGGGTCATGGTGCGTTCCTTGTGTGGCCGGGATGGGGAGGGTGGGTGCGGGTCTGGTCGTGGATGGGGTGGGGTTAGATCGGCCTGGGCAACTCGGCCCAGGGCAGTTCCGCGTCGCCGTATCTCGCCGCGCGCAGATCCCCGGAGCGGGCATGTCCTTCGAATTGCTCGAGTCGCGACAACCGGCCGCAGATCTCGCCGAGTTGTGCGGAACTGAGGTCGTCACGGACTTCCTGGTACGTGACCGTCTTGAGGAACTTGCCGACCCACAGGCCTCCCGTGTACCGGGCGGCGCCACGGGTGGGCAGCACGTGGTTGGTTCCGATGAGCTTGTCGCCGTAGGGGACGCAGGTGCGTTCGCCGAGGAAGAGGGCGCCGAAGTTGGTCATCGACTCCAGGGCGTCCCGCGGGTTCTCGGTGAGGATCTGCACGTGCTCGGAGGCGTACGCGTCGGCGAGCGTGAACGCTTCTTCGAGTGATTCCGCGACATGCACCTCGCCGTGGTCCTGCCAGGCCGCGGCGGCGACCTTGCCGGTCGGCAGGCCGGGCAGCAGCTCCTTGATGTGCCGCAGTACCGCGTGGCCGACGGTCTCCGACGTGGTGATCAGGACGCACGGGGAGTCCGGTCCGTGTTCCGCCTGGCTGAGCAGGTCGACGGCGACGGTGAACGGGTCGGCATGCTCGTCGGCGACGATCAGGGTCTCGGTCGGGCCGGCGAACAGGTCGATACCGACCTCGCCGAACAGCTGGCGCTTGGCCTCGGCGACGTAGGCGTTGCCCGGGCCGGTGAGTATGTGGACCGGAGCGATGGTCTCGGTGCCGAGGGCGAGGGCGGCGACGGCCTGGACACCGCCGAGTACGTAGATCTCGTCCGCGCCCGCGAGATGCATGGCGGCGACGCTGATCGGCGGCGGGACGCCCTGGCTCGGCGGAGTCGTGGCGGCGACCCGGCCCACGCCCGCGACCTTCGCGGTCAGGACCGTCATGTGGGCGGAGGCGGTCAGCGGGTAGCGCCCGCCCGGGACGTACGCGCCGGACGCGTCGACGGGAATGTTGCGCTGGCCGAGGAAGACCCCGTCGAGGGTCTCGACCTCGAAGTCCCGGATGGCGTCGCGCTGAGCCTGTGCGAAGCCCTGGACCTGCCGCTGGGCGAAGCGGAGGTCGTCCAGCACGGTGTCCGGCAGGGACGAGAGGTTCTTGGAGATCTCCTCCTCCGAGAGCCGGAAGGACGCGGGTGACCAGTTGTCGAACCGTGCGGAGTACCGGCGTACCGCGTCGTCGCCGTTTGCCCGGACGTCGCTGATGACAGCGGCGACCGTGTCCGCAACGGCGGGGTCGGCTTTTCCGGTGGGGAAAGCGCCTTGAGCTTGCTTGAGGGCACGCGACATAGGCCAGGAACTCCCTAGTTCCGCGATGAAGAGGGGCGAGGACACCACTGCCGAAAGGTCAGCTCCTGGTGAGCGGGAGAGAAGGGCTCACAGTGGGCTCGACGACGGCACCAGGATGGGTGATTTGCGCCAGGACAAGACAGACACACTCTGTGCAGAAAGGTGGTCTGCCATTGCACGTGTTGCTCGGCCTTGCCGGTCGGTGGGTGACGGCAAGGCCAAGTGCGGAGGGGGAAGAGCGGCTCCGCGCGTTCGTTTCGGGCCGTCAGGCGAGCGGCGTACGAGGGCCCGGGGCCGGCAGCTGCTGGGTGGACTCGACGAGGTCCAGGGACTGGAGCGCGAGGGAGAGACCGCCGCGTACCTCGGGATCGTCCACCGACCTGCCGAGCAGTGCGTTCAGGCGTTCGATGCGGTAGTACAGGGTGCGGCGCTGGATGAACAGGGCGTCCGCCGCGCGTGACTTGTTGCCGTCCGCGGCGAGGTAGGCGCGGAGCGTCGGCAGCAGGGGGTTCGTGTCGCTCGCGTCGTGGCGCAGGAGCGGGCCGAGCTCGTCGTCGACGTAGCGTGTCAGCTCCGGTCCCTCGGCCAGGGCGACGAGCAGGCGCAGGACGCCGAGCCGGTCGAAGTGCAGGGCGGTCGGCTCCTCGCGGGTGGCCGCGACGGAGGCAGCCGTACGCGCCTGCCGCGCCGCGTCCGGGAGCTGGGCGGCCGGGCCGCTGCGACTGACACCGGCACGGGCCCCGCCGCGGTCGAGATGTTCGGTGAGCTGGGTCGCGGACAGCTGACCGGTCAGGCCGACGACAGCCAGGACGTACTCGCCGATGTCCGCCATGACGGCGGGAATCTTC
Source organism: Streptomyces sp. NPDC050508 (assembly GCF_040655155.1). NCBI lineage: Bacteria > Bacillati > Actinomycetota > Actinomycetes > Kitasatosporales > Streptomycetaceae > Streptomyces > Streptomyces sp. NPDC050508. Next base: position 61,069 of record NZ_JBFAJJ010000030.1, on the reverse strand, counting down.
AGGGATTTCAGCGCTTCCTCCAGCACGGCTTCCGCCACGCCGTCCGAGTCGGGCTCCTTGCACAAGACGACCACGGCAAGGGGCCGGTCCCGCAGGTCGCGGCCCACCCGCAGGGCCCGGTCGACGAACTGTTCACCGGTGATGTCCCCGAGCAGCAGCCGGTTGACCAGGGAGCTCTGCCGCTGGGAAGCCCGTGCGCCGCTCTCCCGGTCACCGAGCAGCGCGATGGCGATCGCGTCGGCGGCGCGATCGAGGGCGTAGGCGTGGACACCTGGCAGCCCGCCGGCGCCGTGGAAGACGTGGATCCAGCCCCACGCCTCGCCGCGCAGCACGATCATGCGCCGGGTACATCCCGGCTCGTCGTGGGACTGGACCATGGAGGACTTGTTGTGCTGGCCGCCGGGGGCGCCGGCCTGGTGGGCCATCCTGGCGTGCAGGCCCCAGTTCTTCATCAGCAGGTCGGTCCCGGCCGTGCCGCCGGCGTAGGCCACGACCTGGTGCTCGGTGTCCTCGAGGACCACGGGGGAGCCGACGTGATGGGCCAGTGCCTCGGCGAAGGAGACATGGCTGCGGCTGGCGAGCAGGAGCTGGATGAAGTCCGCGTTGAGGCGCTCGAACGCCACGAGATCGGAGTTCCTCTCCTCCGCGATCAGCTCGTGCACCTGGGCGGATACCTCGACGAAGGGCAGTTCGTCGGCCAGACCGACAAGGGGGAAGCCGAGCTGCCTGGCCTCGTCGACCAGGGCCTTGGGCATGGTGGTGAAGGCCCGACCGCTGAGTTCGATGATGAGCGCGGCGGCACCGGCCGCACTGACCTCGCGGATGTAGCGACGCTGCTCGCTCGTGGTCCGGCCGACACCCAGGCCGGCGGTCAGCAGCAACTCGCCGCCGGTGAGGAACTGGGCGATGTCGGGGATCTCCACCGGGTGGACCCAGCGGATCGTGTGGTCGAGGTTCTCCTCACCCGCATAGACGCGGACGGTGGTGCGGCTGAACACCTCCAACTGCAGTGCGGCTGCGACTGACAGAGCCATGTCTGACCTCTTTGGTGCCAAAGGGGGAGGGAGAGAGCGGCGCCTGCGACGTGGACAGACGGGCCGGACGACGAGCATCGCCGAAGACGCGCGGCCAGGGTCGACGCGGGCCGGACAGAACCGGAGACGTTGCACAAATTATGCATCGCGTCGGCGGATTCCTGCACAGGTTGTGTCTGCCTGGGGGACCTGGCGCCCACCAGGCTGGTGAATCGCCACCCGCAGTGAGAGGACGCACGATGAGAGCCGCCGTTGTCCGAGCCCCCTCCGGATCCTTCGAGATCGCGGACCTGCGTGACCCGCGACCGGGGCCGGGGGAGATCCTCGTGCGCATCGCCGCCTGCGGTGTCTGCCACACCGACCTCCACGTGCAGGACGGCTCGGTGGCCTTCCCGTTTCCCGCCGTCCTGGGGCACGAGGTCTCAGGGACCGTCGCGGCGGTCGGTGCCGGTGTCGAGCACATCAGCGCGGGCCAGAGCGTCGTCGGCGCCTTCATCATGCCGTGCGGAACATGCGCGATGTGTGCCTCCGGCCGCGAGGAACTGTGCGAGCCGTTCTTCGCCCACAACCGTCTGAACGGGACCCTCTACGACGGCACCACGCGGCTCTTCGACGCCCACGGAGACCCGGTCTGGATGTACTCCATGGCAGGCCTCGCCGAGTACGCCGTGATGCCCGCGCTCGCCGCGGCTCCGATCCCTGCCGGGGGCCATCTGAAGGACTCGGCGATCCTCGGCTGCGCCTTCCTCACCGCGTACGGCGGCCTTGTGCACGTCGGCGGACTGCAGCCGGGATCCTCCCTGGCCGTGGTGGGGGCGGGAGGCGTCGGCCTCAGCACGGTGGCCTTGGCCAAGGCATTGGGCGCCGAACGGATCGTGGCGGTGGACGTGGCCGACGACCGGCTGCGAACCGCCCTGCACCTCGGGGCCACCGACGTGGTCAACGCCGGGGAAGTGGATCCGGTGGAGGCCGTCCGGGACATCACCGATGGCGGAGCCGACCTCGTGCTCGAAGCCATCGGGCAGCCCGCCACCTTCCGGCAGGCCACGGAGATGGCCGCCGACGGCGGACGCTGCGTGATGATCGGGATCGCCCCCGTCGGCAGGACCGCGGAGATCGAGATCACGCGGCTGGTCCGCCGCAAGATCCAGGTCTGCGGCTCCTTCGGCGGCCGCCCCCGCCAGGACCTGGTGCATCTCGGACAGCTCGTGGCCGACGGACTCCTCGACCCGGGATCGCTGATCAGTGGGCGCTTCCCGCTGGAGGAGGCCGACCTGGCCTACCGACTGCTGAGCGAAGGCAAGATCGTCGGCCGTGCGCTCATCGAGGTCCAGGCCGACGTCTGACGGACACCGAGCCGGCCACGCCATCCCCGGAATCGACTCAGCAAAAGGACCCGCAATGGCAATGACGCTGCACCACTGGCGGAACGGCAAGACCTTCGAAGGCACCACCGACCGTTTCTCGGACGTCACCAACCCGGCGACCGGCGAGGTCACCGCCCACCTGGCCCTGGCCACCGAGGACGACGTGAACGCGGTTGTGGAGACCGCGGCCGCCGCCTTCCCGAAGTGGCGGGACACCTCGCTGGCGGCACGTACGCAGATCGTGTTCCGGTTCCGCGAGCTGCTCAACGCCCGCAAGCTCGAACTGGCGGAGATCATCACCGCGGAGCACGGCAAGGTGCTGTCCGACGCTCTCGGCGAGGTGAGCCGGGGACAGGAGGTCGTCGAGTTCGCCTGCGGTATCCCGCACCTGCTCAAGGGCGGTTTCACCGAGAACGCGTCAACTCGCGTCGATGTCCATTCCGTTCGTCAGCCGCTCGGCGTCGTCGGTATCATCTCGCCCTTCAACTTTCCGGTCATGGTCCCGTTGTGGTTCTTCCCGCTCGCCATCGCGGCCGGCAACACCGTCGTGCTCAAGCCCATTGAGAAGGTGCCGACCGCTGCCCTGTGGCTGGCCGAGCTGTGGAAGGAGGCGGGGCTGCCCGACGGCGTCTTCAACGTCGTCAACGGTGACAAGACCGCCGTCGACGGTCTGCTGACGCACCCTGAGGTGCAGTCGGTGTCGTTCGTGGGGTCCACCCCGATCGCCCGGTACGTCTACGAGACAGCAGCCGCGCACGGCAAGCGGGTTCAGGCCCTGGGCGGAGCCAAGAACCACATGATCGTGCTCCCCGACGCCGACCTCGACCTGGCCGCCGACCAGGCGGTCAACGCCGGATACGGCTCGGCCGGTGAGCGCTGCATGGCCATCTCCGTGGTCGTGGCCGTCGGCGACATCGCCGACGAGTTGGTGCGCAAGATCGAGGAGCGTACCGCCGGGCTGCGCACCGGTGACGGGACGCGCGGCTGCGACATGGGCCCGCTGATCACCGCGCAGGCACAGCAGCGCGTGTCCGGCTACATCGACGCGGGCGAGGCCGCCGGGGCGACCGTCGTGGTCGACGGACGCACGGTGCAGCCGGACTCCGGAGGTAAGGGATTCTTCGTCGGTCCCACCCTCTTCGACCACGTCACCACCGACATGAGTATCTACACCGACGAGATCTTCGGCCCGGTGCTCTCCGTGGTCCGGGTCGACAGCTACGACGAAGCCGTACGGCTGGTCAACGACAACCCGTACGGCAACGGCACCGCCATCTTCACCAACGACGGTGGCGCCGCACGGCAGTTCTCGAACGAGATCAAGGTCGGCATGATCGGCATCAACGTGCCGATCCCGGTCCCCATGGCCTACTACTCCTTCGGCGGCTGGAAGAACTCCCTGTTCGGCGACAGCCACGCCCACGGCACGGAAGGGGTGCACTTCTTCACCCGGGGCAAGGTCATCACCTCCCGCTGGCTCGACCCGAGTCACGGCGGGCTCAACCTGGGCTTCCCGCAGAACGCCTGACACGCCGTCCGTGACTTTCCCCAGCAGCGCTACGGGAGACTTCCTCATGACCGCTCGCGACCAAGAGTCGGCGACAGCCGGAGGGCGACGAGACGTCGGCTCCCGGCTCCGGTTCGCCGTCCTCGGTACCGGCTACTGGGCCTGGTGGTGTCACGGGACCGTGCTCGCCGGCCGTTCCGACGTCGACTTCGTCGGCTTCTGGGGGCGCGACGCCACCAAGGCCGACGCCGCCGCCGCGCGCGTGGGCCGCGGGCGGGGCTTCACCGACCTGGACGTGCTCCTCGACGCCGTGGACGCCGTGGCGATCGCCCTGCCTCCCGACGTCCAGGCCCCCCTCGCGGCCCGGGTGGCCAGGGCGGGCAAGCACGTGCTGCTCGACAAGCCCCTCGCGCTGGATCCAGTGGCTGCCGACGAGGTCGTCGCCGCCGTAGCGGACTCGGGAGTGGCCAGCCTGAGCTTCATGACGTACCTCTTCCAGGCGGAGGTGGCGGCGTGGCTGGACCGCCTGCGGGAACTCGCCGCTGCCCACGGCCCCTGGGAAGGCGTCGCAGTCAGTTGCGCCGGGTCCATCGACACCCCCGGCAACCCGTACATCGACTCGGTCTGGCGGCGGGAACGCGGGGGCCTGTGGGACTGGGGACCGCATGCGCTGTCCCTGGTGTTGTCGCTGCTGCCGCCCGTCGAGCGCGTCAGCGCGGCACGGGGCGTGCGCGACACCGTGCATCTCGGACTGGAGCACGCGGGCGGGCCCTTGAGTGCGCTGACACTGACCGTCACAGCACCCCAGAGCGCCCAGGAGTGCGTGGTCACCGTCTGGGGACCAGGCGGGCGCCACACCCTGAGCCTGCCGACCGGCGCCCTGCGCGAGGCGTACGACCGCGCGGTGGACCAGTTCCTGAAGGCTGTCGCCCGCGGCAGCCGATCCCATCCGCTCGATGCGGCCTACGCCAGCCGCATCGTCGCCGTCCTCGACGCCGCCGAGCGCCAACTCGCCCGGCCCGCCGAACAACGCACCACGGCACCCATCGCGTAGACCCACCCCGTCTCGCAAGCCCCGGTAGACCCTCCAGCGTCTCGCAAGAAGGCTCCGTGACTCACGTCGTTTCCGTGCCCGACCCCACCGATGCCCGCTCGGCGGCCCGTGCCACCTATGCGGCTTTCGTCGGCGCCGGGTTCGTCTTCGCGTCCTGGCTCTCCCGCATCCCGCAGATCAAGGAGCAGTTGAAGCTGGATCCGTCCGCGCTGGGCCTGGTGCTGCTGACGGGTGCCGCCGGATCCCTTCTCGGACTTCTGCTGGCAGGCCCAGCGGTTGCCCGGTTCGGATCACGGCACGCCGTCGCGGTGACGTCCTTCGTCGCAGGAGCGGGGTTTCTGACGATCGCCGTCGGCTACCGATTCGGGGTGATTCCGGTTGTGGTCGGCCTCTTCGTCTTCGGCTTCGGGCAAGGCGGCTGGGACGTGGCCATGAACATGCAGGGAGCGGTCGTCGAACACCGCAGCGGACGCGCGCTCATGTCGCGTTTCCACGCCGTCTACAGCGTCGGCACGGTTGCCGGAGGACTCGCCGGCGCTGCGATGATCGCGCTGCGGGTTCCGCTCGCCGTGCATCTGGCCCTGGTCGGTGTCGTCGTGGCCACGGCCATTCCCTTCGCCGTCCGCGGATTCATCCCCAACCCACCCGCAGCCGAGACGGCAGCCGCTCCGCTGCGGGCCTGGCGGGAACGCCGAACCCTGCTCATCGGCCTCTTCATCCTCGCGTTCGCATTCGCCGAGGGCACGGGCAACGACTGGATCAGCGTCGCGCTCGTCGACGACTACCGGGCCACACCGGCCGTGGGCACACTGGGAGTTGTGGCCTTCCTGACGGCCATTACCGTGAGCCGCTGGTTCGGTCCGCAACTGATCGGCCGCTACGGGCGGGTGCGCGCGGTGCGTGTGCTCGGCATCGTCAGCATCGCCGGTGTCGCGCTGTTCGTCGCCGACATCGCCACACCGCTGGCCCTGGCGGGCGCTCTTCTGTGGGGTGCCGGTGTCTCCCTCGGTTTTCCCGTGGGACTCAGCGCCGCCGCCGACGACCCGGGCATGGCCGCGGCTCGCGTCGGCGTCTGCTCCTCCATCGCCTTCACGGCCTTCCTGGCGGGTCCGTCACTCATCGGGTTCCTCGGCCACGAGGTGACCGTGGTGCGCGCTGTGGCCGCCGTTGCCGCCCTGCTCGCCGCCGCCGTGCTGCTGACTGGCGCGATACGTCCGCTGCCGACTCGGTCCTTCGCCGACCGTTCCGCGGCTCCTTCCGGGGTAACCGACTCGCCTGAACCGAAGCAGCAGGGAGAAGCGCACTCATGACCGACGAGCAGGGGCCGGCAGACGACCCGCACCAGATCCGGCACGAACCGACAGAGATCACGTACTCCGAGCAGTTCTATCCGGCGCGCCCCCGCTCCCTGCGTCCGCGCGCACGGCTGCGGCCTCAGGAACAGCCCCGGCCCCATGAGCGCAGCGGAGATCCGGTCGGCACCAACCCCGAGTACGTTTCCTGGCTGCGGCGCAACTCCATGCTGCAGGACGCTCGGGACCTCTCCGTCCAGCTCACCGGCCAGGGCAGCATGTGGCAGAACCCGTTCGCGCGCCCCAATCCCAAGGCCGCTGTCAGCGCCGCCCCGGTGTGGTTCACGGCGTACCCCATCTCCCTCATCACCCCCGCCGGCCGGAGCTTCCTCGGCACGCTGGCCGACCCGGACCTGTGGCGCACCTTCGCCGAGATCGGTATCCGGGCAGTGCACACGGGGCCGGTCAAGCGCGCCGGCGGCATCTCTGGCTGGGACACCACGGCGAGCGTCGACGGCCACTTCGACCGCATCAGCACTGCCATTGACGAGGTGTTCGGGACGGAGGACGACTTCCGGCGCATGTGCCAGGTGGCCGCCGACCAAGGCGGCACGATCATCGACGACGTCGTGCCCGGGCACACCGGCAAGGGACCCGACTTCCGCCTCGCCGAGATGAACGTCGACGACTACCCCGGCATCTACCACATGGTCCAGATCGCCCCGGAGGACTGGCACCTGCTGCCCGCGGTGGGGCCAGGGCGTGACTCGGCCAACCTCGACGCCGGGGCCGAAGAGGCGCTGGAGAAGGCGGGCTACATCATCGGCCGCCTCCAGCGGGTGATCTTCCACGACCCCGGCGTCAAGGACACCAACTGGAGTGCGACGGGCCCCGTCCTCGGGACCGACGGTGTCACCCGGCGCTGGGTCTACCTGCACTACTTCAAGGAGGGCCAACCGTCCATCAACTGGCTCGATGCCACCTTCGCCGGCATGAGGCTCGTCATCGGCGACGCCCTCCACTCCATCGGCGACCTCGGTTCGGGCGCACTGCGGCTGGACGCCAACGGCTTCCTCGGTGTCGAGAAGAGCGCGGAGGGTCTGCCGGCCTGGTCGGAGGGACACCCGCTGTCGGAGGCCGCCAACCAGCTCATCGCGAGCATGGTGCGCAAGCTGGGTGGCTTCACCTTCCAGGAACTGAACCTGACCGTGGACGACATCAGGATCACGTCCGAGGCCGGCGCCGACCTGTCGTACGACTTCGTCAACCGGCCCGCCTACCACCACGCCCTGGCCACCTCGGACACCGAGTTTCTGAGGCTCACCCTGAACATCGCCCTGCAGAGCGGAGTAGCGGCGGCCGGCCTGGTCCACGCACTGCAGAACCATGACGAACTCACCTACGAGCTGGTGCACTTCGCCACTCTCCACAGCAGTGATCTCTTCACCTACCACGGCGTGGAGGTCACCGGCGGGCAGCTGGCCGAGCACATCCGCGCCGAGTTGGTACAGACACTGACCGGCCCCAACGCGTCCTACAACGCCATCTTCACCACGAACGGCATCGCCTCCACGACGGTCAGCATCATCGCTGCCGCACTCGGGCACACGACGCTGGACAGGTTGACAGACCAGGACGTGCGGGAGATCAAGCGGGCACATCTGCTCCTGGCGATGTTCAACGCCCTGCAACCCGGGGTGTTCTCGCTCTCCGGCTGGGACCTGTGCGGTCTGTTGACCCTGGACCGTGAGCGGGTGGGGACGCTGCTGGCCACCGGCGACACCCGATGGATCCACCGGGCCGCCTACGACCTGATGGACTACCAGCCCGACGCGACCACCTCCAGCTCGGGCATGCCGAAGGGACACAGCCTGTACGGCAGTCTCCCGGCCCAGCTCGCGGACCCCAACTCCTTCGCCTCACGCCTCAAACACCTGTTGCGGGTGCGCGAGGAAACGGGGATCGCCACGGCCGACCAACTCGAAATCCCCCCGGTCCCGCACCCGGCGCTGCTCGCCATGGTTCACCGCATCGACGGGACGGGACGGATTCAGGCGACCGTACTCAACTTCGGTTCCACACCTGTCTCGGGTGCGGTGGCCTCGGAGTTCTTCGAGCCTGGATGGACGGCCTACGACGCCCTGACCGGCCGGGATGTCGGCGTGGTCGACGACATGCGAGCCGTCTGCGTCGAGTTGCCGGGCCACGACGGACTCTGCCTGGTCTTCCGAGCCTGACCCAGGCACGACCGTACAGAGTGTGCAGTCCATCCGGGATTTCATTCCCACTGTGCGTCTGTGGCGCGGCGGCGCGCGACGGCGAGACTGACCGTCGAGAGCGCTACCCGCGCCACCTGGCAGCGCTGAGCGCTGCACAATCCCCCTCATTTCCCGTCTTTTTCACCCCCGCGAGGAGACCCAGCCGTGCCCGTCGTACTCAAGTCCGCGACGTCCAAGAGCAGCGTGCACAGCAGTCGTCCCGATGTCGTCGACACAGTGGCCGAGATCATCGCGGACGTACGTGCCCATGGGGACGAGGCGGTCCGCCGGTACTCGACGAAGTTCGACGCCTGGGACAGGCCCTCGTACCGGCTCGCCGCCGACGAGATCAGGTCGATCGTCGCCGGAGTTCCGACGAGCGTTCTCGACGACCTGCGGTTCGTGCAGCGGCAGGTGCAGAACTTCGCCCAGGCACAGCGAGATTCCGTCCACGACTTCGAGATCGAGACACTTCCGGGCGTCTTCCTCGGGCAGCGCAACATCCCGGTGACGGCTGCCGGAGCCTACGTCCCCGGTGGCCGGTATCCGCTGACGGCGTCGGCGCACATGACCATCGTCACGGCCAAGGTCGCCGGCGTGGAGCGGGTCGCCGCCACGACCCCGCCCAACGAAGGGGCACCGCCGCCCATCAGCGTCGCCGCCATGCACCTGGCCGGCGCCGAGGAGATCCACGTACTCGGCGGTGTGCAGGCCGTGGCCGCCCTCGCGCTGGGCACCGAGACGATCGATCCGGTCAACATGCTGGCCGGTCCCGGCAACGCGTACGTGGCGGAGGCCAAGCGGCAGCTCTTCGGCGAGGTCGGCATCGACCTGTTCGCCGGCCCGACCGAGGTGCTGATCGTCGCCGACGAGACCGCGGACCCGTTCACCATCGCCGTGGACCTGCTCAGCCAGGCGGAGCACGGTCCCGACTCCCCGGCCGTGCTCATCACCACCTCACGCGAGGTCGGCCTGCGCGCCATCGGGTACGTCGACGCGCTGCTGCCCGATCTGCCGACCGGCAAGGTCGCCGGGGCGGCCTGGCGCGACCACGGCGAGGTCCTCCTGGTGGAGAACCAGGAGGAGGCCTTCGCCCTGGCCGACACCTACGCGAGCGAACACGTGCAGATCTTCACCGCCGAGCCGCGCGACGCGCTCACCGGTATGCGGGACTACGGGGCGCTGTTCCTCGGCCAGGACACCTGTGTCGCGTACGGCGACAAGGTCATCGGCACCAACCACGTGCTGCCGACGCTGGGCGCCGCCCGCTACACCGGCGGTCTGTGGGTCGGCAAGTACCTCAAGACCGTCACCTACCAGGAGATCCGCGACACCGGCAGCAGCGCCATGCTCGGCGAGATCTGCGGCCGGGCCTCCCGGCTGGAGAACTTCGAGGGACACGCCCGCTCCGGCGACCTGCGTGCCGCGCGCCACGGCGGGGCCCCGCTGCCGTGGACGGGGCACGACGTACGCCTCGGCGACGCGAGGTCGTAGCCGTGTCAATCTTCCCCTCAGCCGCCCGGAGGAGCGGTGGTCGCCCGCACGACCAACTCCGTCGGCAGGACGATCTCCCGCGGCTCCTCGCCCCCGATGACACCCAGCAGCAGGCGAGCCGCCTGCCGGCCCTTCTCGACCAGGGGCTGCCGCACGGTGGACAGGTCGGCGGCGGCCGCCACCGGCAGGTCGTCGAAACCGATCACCGACAGGTCCTGCGGGATGCGCAGGCCCCGCCGCCGGGCAGCACCGATCGTGGCAAGGGCGAGGACGTCGGTGGCGGCGAGAACGGCGCTCACTGGCTCTCCCCCGAGCAGGGACTCGGCGGCTGCCAGCGAGGCCTCCTCGTGGAATCCACCCGCCTCGACGATGGTTGCAGAGCTCCAGGGGATGCCCGCGGAGCGGAAGGCGGCCGCGTAGCCGGCCAGCCGCTCCTTCATCACCAGGTCGCGAGCCTGCCGCCGTCTGGCCGGAGTGACAAGCCCGCTGTGGCCGTCGGGCAGGAGCCGGTCGACCAGGATGCCGACCGAGCGGTGCCCGAGCGACAGCACGTACGACGCCGCCTCGCGCGCGGCCTCACGGTCGCGGATGCCCACCCGGGGCAGCCCGCCCGGATTCGGGCCGTCGATGATCACGACCGGCAGTCGCCGCCGCAGGACGGTCTCCACCGCGGGATGTCCCTCGGGCATCGCATAGGCGAGGAACCCGTCCACCAGACCGCGCAGCAATACCCCCGAACCCTGTGCCATCCGGTCCGACTCCAGCGGGCAGGGCAGCAGGGTCAGGGCCACCTCGGAAAGTTCTCCGACCTCGGAGATGCCCTTGAGGAGCGCGGCGGTGGCCGGATCGTCGAAGGCGTAGGGCAGCGAGTCGGTGATCATCAGGCCGAGGGCGCCGACCAGACCGGTACGCAGGCTGCGGCCGGTGGCGTGCGGTCCGATGTAGCCGAGTTCCTCGGCGACCTGGAAGATGCGGTCCCGCTGTGCTTCAGAGAGTTTGCCGGGACGGTTGTAGGCGTACGAGACCGCGGCCTGGGACACCCCCGCCGCCTGGGCGACGTCGCGCATCGTGACCACGGGTGCTTGTTCCCCTCTCCCGGACGGCCCCCACCTTAGCCGTTGACACCGCAGGCCAGGCTGTTAGCCTCCTATTTGGTTAATCGAATAACCAAAATCTTTCGCAAGCCCGGATCTCAGCGAGGGACGAAGCCCCGTGACCGTAGAACCAACCCTTCCCGACGACGGCCCGACGAGGTCGCACTACGACTTCGTGATCGTGGGCTCCGGCATGGGCGGTGCCACGATGGCGTACGCCCTGAAGGACTCCGGTGCCAGCGTGCTGCTGATCGAGCGCGGTGATTTCCTGCCGCAGGAGAAGCAGAACTGGGACGCCGAGGCGATTTTCGTGAAGCACCGGTACCAGAATGCCGAGCAGTGGTACGACCCCCAGGGGAAGGCCTTCACCCCCGGTAACTACTACTACGTCGGCGGCAATACCAAGCTGTACGGCTCTTCTCTGGTGCGTTTCCGCCGCGAGGACTTCAGGGCGACGGAGCACGCGGACGGCACCTCTCCCGCATGGCCCTTCCAGTACGACGACCTGCGGCCCTACTACCTGCGCGCAGAGCAGCTCTACCGGGTGCACGGCGACCAGTTCGACGACCCGACGCTGGAGCGCTCCGAGCCCTTCCCCTATCCGGCCATTGGCCACGAGCCTCCCGTCCAGGAGGCGGCCGACGCGATGAAGCGCATGGGCTTCACGCCCTCGAACATTCCGCTCGGCATCGACCTGCGCGACGGCGGCAGCTGCATCCGCTGTGCCACCTGCGACGGGTTTCCCTGCCGCGTGCTGGCGAAGTCCGACGCCGACGTCCGCTGTGTCCGCCCCGCCCTGGAGTCCGGCTCGGTGGAGCTGTTGACCAACGCGTATGTCGCCCGTGTACGGACTGATGCGACCGGGACCCGCGCGACCGGCGTGGACGTCACCCACAGCGGCACCTCTATCAGCATCGATGCCGGAACCGTCATCGTCTCCTGCGGAGCCGTCAACTCGGCCGCCCTGCTACTGCGTTCGGCGACCGACCAGCACCCGCAGGGCCTTGGCAACTCCTCCGGAACCGTCGGTCGGCACTACATGGTCCACAACAACACGGTGATGGTGGCCGTCCATCCGACCCGGAAGAACACCGCCGAGTTCCAGAAGACCCTGTACTTCAACGACTTCTACACCAAGGGCACCGCGGACCATCCCTATCCGCTGGGCCATGTGCAGCTCATCGGCAAGCTCCAGGCGGAGATGCTGGCCGGCCGGCGCCCGGCCATCCCCAAGTGGGCTCTGAGCTATGCCGCGCATCGCAGCATGGACTGGTGGCTGTTCACCGAGGACATGCCGGATCCGGAGAACCGGGTCTCGCTGACTCCTAAGGGTGACATCCAGATCCGCTGGGTCCCCAACAACGTCCGCGCACACGAGGTCCTCGTCCGCGAGACCCGCAAGCTCCTGCGCGGTATGGGATATCCCCTGGTCTTCAGCCAGACCACGGGCATCGAGGTCAACTCCCACCAGGCCGGCACCGTGCGGGCCGGCAGCGATCCGGCGGCCTCCGCCCTCGACGCCGACTGCCGCTCCCACGACGTCGACAACCTCTACGTCGTCGACTCCGCCTTCTTCCCGTCGCTGCCGGTGATGAACCCGGCGCTGACCATCGCTGCGAACGCCCTACGGGTCGCGGACCACCTCACCGGCACCACGCCCGACAACGCCTCCACCTCCGTAACCGCCCCCGCCCAGCACACGACCAAGAGGTAGCCATGCCCCAGTACAGCGGCGGCCAGATCGTCGTCGACTTCCTCATCCGCGAAGGAGTCGAGAAGGTCTTCGCCATCCCCGGACACGGCAACACAGCACTCCTCGACGCGTTCGTCGACCGCGCCGACGAGATCGAGGTCGTCCCGGCCATGCACGAACAGGGCGCCGCCCACATGGCCGACGGCTATTACCGTGCCACCGGCAAGGTCGCCGTGTGCTGTACGTCCATCGGCCCGGGCGCGACCAACACGCTCACCGGCCTCACCACGGCCTTCGCCGACTCCCAGCCCTTCCTGCTGATCACCGGTGCCGTCCACACGTACATGGAGAACCGGGGCGTCCTGCAGGAGATCGACCGGCCGCACGGCAACAACTTCCCGCGCATGGCCGAACCGGTCGTCAAGCGCTGGTGGCAGCCGAACCGGGTCGACCAGCTGCCCACCGTCCTGGCGCAGGCCTTCAACACGATGTACGAGGGCCGGCGCGGCCCGGTCCTGCTCGACATTCCCCAGGACCTGCAGGCCGAGTACGGCGAGTACGAGCCGGAGGTGACGCAGCGACGGCGCGCGCACGGCCGGACGGGAGGCGACCCGGGGCAGATCTCCGAGGCGGCCCGACTGCTCGCGGGCGCCCAGCGCCCGGTCATCCTGACCGGCGGCGGTGTGATCGCCTCCGAGGCGAGCGAGGAACTCCTGGCCGTCGCCGAGCGGCTCGGCGCTCCGGTGACCCACTCCTTCATGGGCAAGGGCGCCTTCCCCGCCGACCACGACCTGTACGCCTGGCCCTGCGGCGACATGGGCTCGATCCCCGGCAACGCCGTCACCCGGACCGCCGACGTGATCCTCGCCGTCGGCTGCCGCTTCAGCGACCGCATCACCTCCTCGTACAAGCCCGGCGTCACCTTCAGCATCCCGGACACCAAGCTGGTGCAGATCGACATCGACGGCTTCGAGATCGGCCGCAACTACCCCGCCGAGGTCGGCATCGTGGGCGACGCCAAGTCCTGCCTTGCCTCCCTGTTGAGCGAGCTGGCGAAGCTGGGCGAGGCCCCGGACTGGCGCGCCTCCGCCTACTTCGCCGAGCTGCGGGACCTCAAGGCGCAGTGGGAGGAGCACCTGCGCCCGATGCGGACGACCGACTACCTGCCGATGACCAACTCACGCGCCATGGTGGAGATCCGCAAGGCTCTCCCGCGCGACGGCATCCTCGTCACGGACTCCAGCAACCCCGCCAACCAGGCCTTCAACGAATTCCCGGTCTACGGACCCCGCACCAACATCGTGGCCGGCGGTATGTCGGGCATCGGCTTCGGCCTGCCGGCGGCGATCGGCGCGCAGGTCGGTGCCGGCGACAAGCCCGTCCTGGCGATGGTCGGCGACGGCAGCTTCCTGCAGACGGGCACCGAACTCGCCACCGCCGCCATGCTCGGCCTGCCGCTCGTGGTCGTCGTGCTCAACAACGGCGGCTGGGAGGCGATCAAGGACCTCCAGATCAACCTCTTCGGCCGCGAGCGCCAGATCGTCAGCGGCTGGACCACGAAGGACGGCAAGCCGTACTTCGCCGACATCACCGAGTTCGCCCGCTCCCTCGGCTGCACCGCCGAGCGCGTCGAGGACCCGGAGAAGCTCGAGGACGCCGTACGCCGCGCCTTCGAGACCCCCGGCCCCGTGGTCATCGAGGCCATGAGCGCCCACGAACTGCCCTGGACCGAGATGCACCCGACCGGCTGGTGGGACATCACCGTCCCCGCCTACCACGGCCAGACCCGCGACGAGTACGTCCAGGGCCGCGGCTTCTAGGAAGAAGGGAGGTTCACGCGAGATGGGCAACATCAAGCTCGGACTGAACCTGGAATTCGCCCGGTTCGAGAACGGCTCCTTCGAGTGGGCCATGGATCACGCCGCCGAGATCGGCTACAGGTACGTCGAGCCGATGGTCCACTGGGGCCGCGAACTCCTCAGCGCCGCAGGGTACTTCCACAGCATCTCCATGCTCGACGACCCGCTGCGCCTGAAGCGGGCGGCGGAGAGCCGCGGGCTGAGCATCTCGTCGCTGTCCAGCCACGCGCCGCTCGCCAAGCCTGAGGTAAGCGTCGAATACCTGCGGCAGTCGATCCGCTACGCCGCCGAGTGCGGCGCCCCGATGATCATGATCGACGACGGGCCAATGCCGTCCTGGACCACCGAGGAGGAGAACTACACCCTCATGCGGTACACCCTCCAGGAGGCCGCCCTGGTCGCGGAACCGCGCGGCATCGCCATCGCTGTCGAGACCCACGGCGAGTACACCGCCACCCCCGAGCGGCTCGACCGGCTCATGAAGCTCATCGACAGCCCGGCGCTGACCATCAACCTCGACACCGGCAACAGCTACCTCAGCGGCAACGACCCCCACGCCTGGCTGGAGTCCATCGTCGACCGGGTCACCCACCTGCACGCCAAGGACATCTCGCACGAGGACGCCGCCCGCTACCGCGGCAAGGTCCGCGGCATGCTCGGCTGCGCCTGCGGCGAGGGCGTCATCGACTGGGAGCGCATCGTCGCCACGCTCGCCAAGGCCGACCACGACGTCGTGCTCTCCGTGGAGTGCGGCTCCCTCGAAGCGGCCACCAAGAGCTACGCGTACCTCAGCGAACTGATCGGAGAGCACGCACCATGACCGACACCGAGCGCATGCGGGTCGTCGAGGCCGCCCTCGCCCGACTCGACCTCGACACCAAAGCACGGCTGCTCGCCGGCCAGGACGAATGGGCCCTGCCGGACCTGCCAGGGATCGGGCTGCGGCCACTGGTGTTCTCCGACGGCCCGATCGGCGTGCGCGGAGTGCGCTGGACGCCCGAGGATCCGTCGATCGCCCTGCCCAGCGGCACCGCGCTGGCTGCCTCCTGGGACCCTGAACTCGCCCGGCGAGTCGGCTGGTTGCTGGCACAGGAGGCGCGCCGCAAGGGCGTGCACGTCCTGCTCGGTCCGACGATCAACCTGCACCGGTCCCCGCTGGGCGGGCGGCACTTCGAGGCGTTCAGTGAAGATCCGTATCTCACCGGTGTCCTGGCCGCCGCCTACGTCGCCGGAGTGCAGGACGGTGGTGTGGGCACCACCGCCAAGCACTTCGTCGCCAACGAGGCCGAGACCGCCCGCTACTCGGTGAACAACATCGTGAGCCCGCGCGCCCTGCGCGAGCTGTACCTCGCCCCATTCGAGACGGTCGTCGAGAAGGCCCACCCCTGGGGCATCATGTCCGCGTACAACGCGGTCAACGGCCCCACCATGACCGAGCACCACTACCTGCAGAACGAGGTCCTGCGCGGCGAGTGGGGCTTCGACGGCTGTGTCGTCTCGGACTGGATGGCCGCTCGCGACACCGTCGGCGCCATCACCGGCGGCATGGACGTGGCCATGCCCGGCCCGCAGACGGTGTACGGCGGCCCGTTGGCCCGGGCCGTGCGCGAGGGACTCGTGAAGGAGTCCCTGGTCGACGACGCCGTCAGGCGTGTGCTGCTGCTCGCGGCCCGCGTCGGACTCCTGGAGGGCGCGCCCCCGGCCGTCCCCGAGCCGCCCATGCCGATCGACGGCACCGCACTCGCCCGGGAGGTCGCATACCGGGGCTTCGTGCTGCTCCGCAACGAGAACGCGGCGCTGCCCCTCGACGCCACGGTGCTGCGGGACATCGCGCTCATCGGCAGCGCGGCGCGGGATGCCCGAGTGATGGGCGGGGGAGCGGCCCAGGTGTTCCCCGAGCGAGTGGTCTCCCCGCTGGACGGGCTGCGCCAGGCCCTGCCGGACGACGTCCACCTCACCTACTGCCTCGGCACCCGGCTCACCGACGAACTCGACCTCGCCGCCGAGGGTTTCAGCCTGCGCGCCATCGTGCGAGACGCCGAGGGACACGTGCTGGGTGAGAGCGCCCTGCCCACGGCCGAGGTGCAGTGGTCCGGCACCGACATGCCCGAGGGGGTGTCGTACGAGACTCTGCACAGCGTGGAAACAGTGGGTACCTTCACGCCGCGCAAGAGCGGAGCGCACACCTTCGGTTTCAAGGGGCTGGGACACCTCCGCTTGATCGTGAACGGTCAGGTGCGCTACGACGACGAGACCGATGCACCGGAGACGGATGATCCGCTTGCCGCCTACTTCACCTCGCCGGTCTCCTGCGGAACCGCCGACCTCACCGCCGGGCAACCGGTCGAAGTCAGCCTGTTCCACATCGCCCCGAAGCCGGTGGAGGCCCACAACCAGGCGGTCGTCTTCTCGCTCATGTACCGCGAACCGGAGCGCGACGCCGACGAACTGATCGAGGAGGCGGTCACGGCCGCCGAGGCCGCCGACGTCGCCGTGGTGGTCGTGGCGACCACCGAGACCGTGGAGGGCGAAGGCGCCGACCGCACCTCGCTCAAGCTGCCCGGCCGCCAGGACGAACTCGTCTCCCGCGTCGCCGCCGCCAACCCCCGCACCATCGTGGTCGTCAACGCCGGCGCCCCGGTGGAGCTGCCCTGGCGGGAGGAAGTGGCCGCCGTACTGATCGCCTGGTTCCCCGGGCAGGAGGCGGGCGCTGCACTCGCCGACGTCCTGCTCGGTATCGAGGAACCGGGCGGCCGTCTCCCCACCACCTGGCCCGTGCGCCTGGAGGACGCGCCGGTGACGCAGGTGGTCCCCGAGAACGGCACGTTGCACTACGACGAAGGCATCTTCATCGGCTACCGCGCCTGGCAGCGGACCGGGATCGCCCCCGCCTATCCCTTCGGCCACGGCCTGGGCTACACCGACTGGTCCTACGAAAGGCTGGACCTGGCGGGTCGCACCCTCACGGTCCGGCTGCGCAACACCGGCACACGACGAGGGCGCGAAGTCGTCCAGGTCTATGTCACTCCGGCCGATCGCCGGGTCGAGCGGCCGGTGCGCTGGCTCGCAGGCTTCGCCACCGTCGAAGCGGGGGCCGGCGAGAGCGTCGAGGCGACGATCGACCTGCCCGACCGCACCTTCCAGATCTGGGACGAAACCGCCGGGCAATGGACGACGGAGCCGGGCGCCTACGCCATCGAGGCCGGCCGCAGTATCACCTCGCCGCAGATCAGCAACACCCTCGCGATCGCGTCCGCGTGACCCGAGCGGCGCGCCACCGATCGACCCGGGCCGGAACCTGGCGACGGCCGGGGGCAGCCGTCGCGTCCTGCTGCCGACGCGCGCTGTCCTCAGCCCCACCACGCAGAACAAGGACATCATGAGTCAACACCCAGTCGACCAGTCCCAGATCACCGACCCCGCGACCGCGAGTCAGCCCGAGTGGTGGCGGGACGCGGTGATCTACCAGGTCTACCCGCGCAGCTTCGCCGACGGCAACGGCGACGGGATGGGAGACCTCGAAGGCATCCGCAGCCGGTTGCCTTACCTCAAGGAGCTCGGCGTCGATGCCGTATGGCTCAGCCCGTTCTACGAATCGCCGCAGGCGGACGCGGGCTACGACGTCGCCGACTACCGGGCCGTCGCCCCCATGTTCGGCGACCTCCTCGACGCCGACGCCCTCATCCGCGACGCCCACGCGCTCGGGCTGCGCATCATCGTCGACGTCGTCCCCAACCACGTGTCCGACCAGCACGCGTGGTTCCGGAAGGCGATCCAGGACGGACCGGGCTCCCCGCTGCGCAAGCGATTCCACTTCCACTCCGGCAAGGGCGAGAACGGCGAACTGCCCCCCAACGACTGGGAGTCCATATTCGGCGGCCCGGCCTGGACGCGGGTCGAGGGCGGGGAGTGGTACCTCCACCTGTTCGCCTCCGAGCAACCCGACCTCAACTGGGAACACCCCGCCGTCGACGAGGAATTCCGCTCCATCCTCCGCTTCTGGCTCGACACGGGTGTCGACGGCTTCCGCGTCGATGTCGCCCACGGACTGGTGAAGGCGGCCGGGCTCCCGGACATCGGCACGGGCGACCAGCTGACGCTGCTCGGCAACGACACGATGCCGTTCTTCGATCAGGACGGAGTGCACGAGATCTACCGAGGCTGGCGGAAAGTCCTCGAAGAATACGGAGACGACTGTGTCTTCGTCGCCGAGGCGTGGACGCCGACCGCGGAGCGCACCGCCCTCTACGTACGACCCGATGAACTCCACCAGGCCTTCAACTTCCACTACCTGAGCGCCTACTGGGACGCCGAGGAGCTGCGCGACGTCATCGACAGCTCCCTCGACGCCATGCGCCCCGTCGGCGCTCCCACGACATGGGTGCTGTCCAACCACGACGTCACCCGGCACACCACCCGCTTCGCGAACCCGCCCGGCCTCGGCACCCAGATCGGCACCGCGGGGGACGTGGAGCTCGGGCTGCGCCGCGCCCGTGCCGCGACGCTGCTGATGCTGGCGCTGCCCGGCTCCGCCTACCTGTGGCAGGGCGAGGAACTCGGCCTGCCAGACGTCGTCTCGCTGCCGGACGGGGCACGCCAGGACCCGTCGTTCCGCCGTGCACGTGGCCAGGACGGGTTCCGTGACGGTTGCCGGGTGCCCATACCCTGGACCGTCAGCGGGCCGTCGTACGGATTCGGCTCGGGAGGTTCCTGGCTGCCCCAACCCGCGGACTGGGGCCGGTTGAGCGTTGAGGCACAGTCCGGCAGGCCCGAGTCCACGCTCGAACTGTATCGAATGGCTCTGGCTGTTCGGCGCCAGCACTCTGCGCTCGGGGCAGGGAACTGCGTTCAGTGGCTTGATGCGGCGGCCGGTGTTCTTGCCTTCCGCCGGACCGCGGAAGACGGTCGACGCCTTGTGTGCACCTCAAACACGACACAGGAGCCTGCACGCATACCCGTGCACGGCCAACTGCTGTTGGCGAGTGCCACGGACGGGATCCACGTAGCGGAAAACCATGTCGTGCTACCGGGGGACAGCACCCTCTGGTGGACCGACTGACCGTATCTGCAGTCTTGCGCCGGCCGACCGGCAGGATCACCGCGGCGGGTCGGTCGGCAAGAAACATCGTTGGTTGAGGCGGGCGCCGGAACGCCCGCAGGGAGGACACCAGTCAGCGCATGAGCCAACGTGACGGCATCGGGCGGCAGCCGGGTTCCATCGAAGACGTGGTCCCGGGAGCGGTGGCGAGCGCGGTTCCGGCACGGGACTCCGCGCTCCGGCTGGTCCTGGCCTCGCCCCTGTACCGCGGCGCGACCATCGCCCTGTTCCTGGCGGGGCTGGGGCAGTCTGCGGCCGCGCCGCAGATCGCCCTGTTCCTGACCAAGGAGCTGGGCGGCTCGCTGACCACCGCCGGCCTGTTCTACCTCACCAGCCTGACCGCGCCGGTGGCCGGCTACCTGGTCGGTGCACGGTCCGACCGCACCGGGGGACGGCTGGGACTGTCCCGCCTGTGCGCTGTAGCGGGCTTCCTGGGCTGGGCGGGCATCGCCTGCGCGACGCAGCTGTGGATGCCCTTCGCCATCAGCGCCGTCGTCCTCGGCTTCGCCG
This sequence comes from Streptomyces sp. NPDC050508, assembly GCF_040655155.1. Taxonomy (NCBI): domain Bacteria; kingdom Bacillati; phylum Actinomycetota; class Actinomycetes; order Kitasatosporales; family Streptomycetaceae; genus Streptomyces; species Streptomyces sp. NPDC050508. The sequence continues at coordinate 40,809 of NZ_JBFAJJ010000030.1, read as the reverse complement.
GTGCCGCCGCCTCCCAGATCTTCGCGGCCATCCACGACGAACTGAGCATCCACCCCAGCGCGGCCGGCGACGGCGTGGTCTCCATCGTGCGGATGGCGCTGACCGCCGGCTGGATCGTCGGACCGTCCGCCGGAGCCATCCTCGCGGCCCGCTTCGGACTGCGGCCCATGCTGTTCGCCACCGCACTGTGCACCCTGCTGCAGCTCGTCCCGCTGGGCATGCTCCGGACGCCGTCGAAACCGGCGCACGTGAACCCGTCGCCGAAGCCCATGCGGCCGGATGCCCCCCTTCGGACGCAGGTGCGGACGATGCGACCGCTGCTGCTGTTCACGGCGCTGTATGTGTTCGTGTACGCCGGCGAGCCAATCAAATACGCATACTTGCCGATCTACATGACCGATCGACTGAACCTCCCCTCCGGGATCGAAGGCGCGATCATCGGCATCCAGCCGCTGGTGGAACTGATACTGATGCCGTTCGCTGTCCTGGCCGCCCGAAGGATCGGCATGATGCGGCTCATGGTCGTCGCGGCCGGCTTCGGCGTCGCCGCCAACGTCTGCTTCGCCACCACCGGCAGCGCGCCCGGACTCTTCGCCGGGCAGATCCTCATGGGCGGGGTGTGGGGGGTCTTCGCGGCACTCGGGATCATCATGGCCCAGCGCCTTCTCCCCAGTGCCGTGGCCACCGCTTCCGCGATCTTCATGAGCTCCACGGCGCTCAGTTCCGCGCTGGGAGGGTCCGTCGGTGGGCTGGGGGTCGCGGCGGTCGGCCTGCCCCATGTCTTCCTCGTACCGGCCACCTTCGCGGTGATCGCCGTCATCGGGCTCTCTCTGATGGACCGGTCCACCAGGAAGTCGCAGGCATCTTCCGCGGGTCCGCCTGTCGATCCAATGTGCGACATCCCTTGAGCTCGAACTCTGCCTTCGTTCCCGGGATCTCCCACCCAACGACGACGCGCGGCCGCGATCCGCCGGCTCGTCCCGGGGCGGCGGTCCGGCCTTCCTGCTGCCGGGGCAGGCCCCTGGCCGGGCGCGCAACCCATGGGCCTCGCGGACGCGTTGCGTCGCCTCGACCTGCTGTCCGCGCCGCACGCCGCACCGCCATGACGGAAGCGATCACCGACCTGCGACCCATCGTGGTTGCCCGACCTCATCGGCATTGAGTCCCGCACGACAGAGCGCTGGGCCGCCCTCGTCGGTGGGCGCTGGATCGACTGCTTGACCACCAGCCCGGACCGACGCCGCTCGTCAGACTGTCTTGACAACGGTGCTCGCGGCTTCGAGTGCGGCGACTTCTTCGGCGGGCGCCGTGGTGTCGGTGACGAGGGTGTGCAGGAGCGTGGACGGGCCGACGTAGGCGTGGGCGGTGTGGCCGAGTTTGCTGCCGTCCGCAGCGACGATGATGCGGCGTGCGGAGGCGATGCTTGCCTTCTTCACCGCCGCGTCGTCGAGGTCGTAGGCGGTCAGGCCCTCGGCTGCGCTCAGGCCGCAGCAGCCGATGACTGCGGTGTCGAAGCGCAGTGCCGACAGGGAGGTGAGGGTGAGGGGGCCGGTGAGGGCTCCCTCGGCGGCGCGGGGTCGTCCGCCGGGCACCATCAGTGTGGTCGGGCCCGGCGTTTCGCCGAGTAGGTGGATGGCCTGCAGCGACAGGGGCATCACTTTGACCGGCCGTTGACGCAGGAGGCGGGCCACCTCCAGGCAGGTGGTGCCGCTGTCGAGGAGGACGGTCTCGCCGTCGGCGATGAGCGAGGACACCTCGGCGGCGATGCGGCGCTTGGCGTCGACGGCCTCGTGAGCACGCAGCGCGAAGGGCGGCTCCTCGCCCCGGAGCAGCAGGGTGCGCGCCCCGCCCCGGATGCGTTCGAGGACGCCTTGCGCGGACAGTGTGTCGAGGTCGCGTCGGATGGTCATCTCCGAGGCGCCGGTCAGCTCGGCGAGTTCCTGGACCGTGGCGCTGCCCGACTCCCTGACGGCGTGGGCGATCGTCCCGTGCCGGTCTGTGTTGCTCATACCGCGATTGAACACCACTCGAAATGAACATTCAATGTGGTTGCTAGATGGACTTTCGCGCATTGGAAATGTTCGTTATGTTGGTCGGTATGAACCGTCCGCTTCGAGCCGCCCGTGTGGCGACCTTCGCCTACTTCATCCTCTGCGGCACCCTGATGGGCACCTGGGTGGTGCACATCCCCGCCATGGAGGAGCGCGTGGGCATCAGCCACGCGACGCTGGGGAGCCTCCTGGTGCTGCTGGGCATCGGGGCCTTCACCGGTATGCAGGTGGCCGGCCGGCTGGCCGACCGCCTCGGGGCACGCGTCGTGCTTCCCGTCGCCGGCGTTCTGTCCAGCGTGGCTGTGGTGCTGCCCGGCCTGCCCCGGGATCCCTGGATGCTGGCGGGTGCCCTGCTGGTCTTCGGCTTCTGCAACGGCCTGCTCGACGTGAGCATGAACGCCCACGCCGTGCATGTGGAGAAGGCATACAACCGGCCCGTCATGTCGGCCTTCCACGCCATGTTCTCCGTCGGCGGCGTCTTCGCCTCGCTCGTCGGAGCCGGCGCGGCGAGCGCCGGGATGAGCCCGGCGGCGGGCATGGGCGCCGTGGGACTCGTGGGCGTTGCGACGGCACTGGTGTCGGCCCGTGGTCTGCTGCCGACCGCGACGGCGCCCGCCGCCACCGCGGAGAGTGAGGGGGCCCCTGCCGGGAAGCGGCGCCGGGCCTCCGGGCGTATCTGGGTCCTCGCTTCCCTGGCTGCGATGGTCATGCTGAGTGAGGGAGCCGCCAACGACTGGAGCGCTCTGCACCTGAAGGACATCCTCGGCGCATCTGCGAGCGTCGCCGCCGTCGGGTACGGCACCTACGCGGCGGCGATGACCACCGGCCGACTGCTCGCCGACCGTATGTCCGGCCGGTTCGGGCCCATGGCCATCCTGCGCTACGGTGCGGCCACGGCCGCCGTCGGGATCACGATCGTGGCCGTCTCGCCGTGGCTGTGGGCCGCGTTCGCGGGCTGGGCGCTGTTCGGCCTGGGACTGTCCGGCTGTGTCCCCCAGCTCTTCAGCGCGGCCGGGCGCGTCGACCCCTCCGCCACAGGGGCCAATGTCTCCCGCGTCGCCGGGATCGGCTACCTCGGCATGCTCTCCGGACCCGCCGTCATCGGCTGGCTGACCCATCTCGTGCCACTGAACCATGCCTTGCTGCTACTGACCCTGCTGTGCGCCATCGCCGCCGCGGCCGCCGGAGTCCTGCGCACCGAATCCGATCGCACGCGCGAGATGGCACGCAGCAGCCACTGACCGCCTGTGCGGCACGGCTCACTCCGTGCCGCACAGGCCTCTCCTCGTCGCCCCCGGCCGGCCGCCAGACCGGTGAAGGGGAACCCACCGCCAACAGAAGGAGCCCTTGATGACCGAGACAGACGCCACTCCCGCCCGTGGCCGTGTCGGTGTCATGCTCCCCCGCGACCTGCCCATCCGGGACGTGCTGCCCTACGCCCGGCGAGCCGAGGAGCTGAGATTCGACCAGGTATGGGTGGTGGAGGACCTCGGCTGGCGCGGCGGACTGGCACAGGCCGCCTCCGTCCTCGCCAGTACTACCGGCATCACCGTCGGTATCGGCATCATGCCCGCCGGCGCCCGCAACGTGTGCTTCGCCGCGATGGAACTGGCAACCCTCGCCCAGCTCTACCCCGGCCGGTTGATCACCGGCATCGGCCACGGCATGCCCGACTGGATGCGTCAGGCCGGAGCCTGGCCCGCCAGTCCCCTGACGCTGATCAAGGAGTACACGACCGCGCTGCGGCTGCTCATGCGCGGCGAGCCCGGCCCGGCAAACGGCCGCTACGTGCGCTGTGAAGGCGTCGTCCTCACCGAGACCCCGGAGATCGTCCCGCCGGTCATCCTCGGTGTACGCGGCCCCAGGTCACAGGCAGCCGCGGGTGAAGTCGCCGACGGACTCCTGCTGGCCGAGCCCGCGGCCCCCGCCTACATCGCCGCCTCGCTGCGGCATATGGGCAGCGCTTCGGACGCGAGCGGCGCCGAAATCGTCACCTACGACGCCGCCGCTGTCGATGACGACGAGGACGCTGCTCTTGCCCGCGTTCGCGGCGCCCTGATCGCCATCGGCGATCCGGACTGGGCCGCGCACATCGACCCACTGCCCTTCGCCGCGCAGCTCCGCGAACACCAGGCAGCCTGCGCCGACGCCAGGCAGTTCACCCAGACCATGCCCGCCGCCTGGATCCGCCAACTGAGTATCGCCGGCACTCCCGACCAGGCACACGAAGCGATCAAGGCCCGGCACGCGGCCGGCGCGACCAGCGTCGTCCTCGCTCCGGTCGGCCCCGACGCCCTGGTGTCCCTCGACTCGCTCGCTCGCGCCCTCGATCCCCGCCCCTGAACCGGAACCGTCAAAACCCGGAGGAACCCCTCGCCATGCCCACCGACCGACGCATCGTGCTGTTCGACCTCTTCGGGGTCATCGCCCTCCACCAGCGCCCCGGCGCCCTGGCAGAGATGGCCGCCCGGTGCAACGCACCCGCCGACGCCTTCGCTGACACCTACTGGGCCCACCGCCTGCCCTACGACGCCGGGCAGTGCTCCGCGTCCGAGTACTGGACGGCCGTCCTGCGGTCGCTGTCTCTCCCCGTCGACGCCGACAGGATCGAGGAGCTGCGGCTCGCCGACATCGACAGCTGGTCACGTGTCGACGACCGCATGGTTGCCTACGTCCAGTCCCTGCGCGACGTAGCCGAGGTCGCCCTGCTGTCAAACATTCCCTCGGACCACGCGGACGCCTTCCTCGCCGCGCAGCCCTGGCTGCACCGTCTGGACCACGTGGCCTTCTCCGGAAAGATCAAGGCGGCGAAGCCGGCCCCGGCAGCATTCCATCACTGCGCTGTCGCCATGCAAGCCGCGCCCGCCGACTTCCTCTTCGTCGACGACCGCGAGGAGAACGTACGCGCCGCGCAGACCACCGGCATGAACGGACATGTCTTCACTCAACTCGACGAGCTGGCGGCAACCATCGACGCCTGGCTGCAGACAAGCACGGCGCATGGCACCACTGAGCTTGACTTGTCGGGGATCTTGGAGTTTCCCGGTGCGGCGGCGTGATCAACGGGCATGCTCGGTGCTGTTCCGCAGGCCGATGTAGCTGTCGGGTTGTGCGTCGTCCCTCCGTTCCCGTTCCGGTGAGCAAGTCCCTGCTCTGACCGCGCAGATCGCGCGAGCGAGCAACCCGGACGATACGACGGCCAGGCCGGCAAGGCCCGGCAGACGAGTCGTATCGCTGACCATGCCCGTGGCTCTTCCCTGTTGTGATCGTTCTGCGTAGACAACCGACATGATCACTCAGGCAGCCAGTGGCCCTCACTACTGCATGTGTGCCTGTCGGCATCACGAGCAGTCAAACCCTCCCCAAGTTCGAAGAGCCGGCGTACACCGCGAGGCGGCGAGACGCGCCTCGAGAAAGAGATCAGAACCATGACCCACATCATCATCGCGGCGACACCGGCCTACGGGCACGTCGCACCGTTGCGGCCGATCGCGGCGGACCTGGTGCGCCGCGGCAACCAGGTGACCTTCCTGACCGGCAGCGCCTTCCGCGCCTCGATCGAGGAGACTGGCGCGCGGTTCGTCGCGCTGCCGGGGGAGGCCGATTTCGATATCGCGGAACTGGTCGCCCGGCACCCTGAGCGCGCCGAGCTCGAGCCCGGCCCGGCGGCGATGTCCTGGGATCTCACCAACGTGTTCATCAAGCCGATCCCGCTGCAGCATGCCGCGCTACAGCGACTGCTCGCGGAGCACCACGGCGAGCCGGTGGTGGTCCTGCACGACACCTCCTACCTGGGCGCGATGCCCATGGGGCTCGGCGCTCCCGGCATCCGCCCGGCCGCGGTGATCGGAATCGGCATCGTGCCGCTCACCCTGTCAAGCACCGACACGGCCCCCTTCGGCCTTGGGCTGCCGCCGGACGCGTCGCCCGAAGGCCGTGCACGCAACATCGAGGCGAACCGCGCGGTCCAGGATGCATTCGCCGAGATCCAGAGCCTCGCTGTCGAGACCGTCCGTTCGACGGGCGCGACCCGGGAACTGCCCTTCTTCCTCGACGCTGCGGTCACCGTGCCGGACCGCTACCTGCACCTGTCGATCGAAGATCTCGAATATCCGCGCAGCGATGCGCCCGCGTCGCTGCGTTTCGTCGGTGCGGTGCCGGACGAGCGCTCGACGCGGTCTGTGCCGCTGCCCGAGTGGTGGTCGGAGGTGGAGGCGGCGGAGCGGGTGGTCGTGGTCACGCAGGGCACACTCGCGAACCACGATCTCACCGAGTTGATAGAGCCCACGCTCAAGGCTCTCGCGGATCTCGACGTCCTGGTCGTCGCGGCCCTCGGACGTGACGCTCAGTTGGCTGACGTCCCGGCCAATGCGCGGGTTGCCGAGTTCATCCCTTTCACCGACCTGCTGCCGCACGCGAGCGTTCTGGTCAGCAACGGCGGTTACGGTGGGGTTCAGCAGGCGCTGCGGTACGGCGTGCCGATGGTGCTCGCCGGACAGTCGGAGGACAAGGTCGAGGTCACCGCGCGCACGGCGTGGGCCGGAGCGGCCATCAACCTGGCCACGCAGCGTCCTGCGGTCGCCGACATCCGCAAGGCCGTCGAGAGCGTGCTCGACACGCCCACGTACAGGGAACGGGCCGTGCACCTCAGCACGCAGTATTGGAAGCACGATGCCCTCGCCGAGATCCACGCCTCGATCGGTGAGTTGATCGCACAGCGCGGAGCCTGATCGTCTGGAGCACCACAGCGCGGGCGGCACGGGAGCGATCCTGAGCCGCCCGCCGTGCGACTTACTGAGTTTCAAAGCGCGGCCAGGACGCCGACCTGGCGACCACCCGCGCCCCGCCGAACACTACGTGCGCCGGCGCCGACGGGATCTTCGTCACCCTGCGCCACCGAGTCGATCGGGTGATCGCGTGAGGGCCGACGCATGGCAGCAGGGCCTCTTGGTAGTCATCCCGGGCCCTGTCGGTCGCGCCCCGCAGCCGGAAAAATCGGGGCTGGTGCCCGTCCGGAGGACGTCGATCGAGCTTGGTGTCGAACATTGAGCCCGTTTGGTAGTCGGACGCTGGGCCGAGCGCAGGAGTCCAGTGGTGCTGGAATTGCGGGACTGGCTGGCGGAGAACAGGATCGCCCGGATCGGCATGGAGGCTACGGCTTCGTACTGGAAGCCGCTGTTCTACCTGCTCGAGGCCACTGAGGGGATCGAGCCGTGGCTGCCGAACGCCCAACACATCAAGACGGTTCCCGGTCGCAAGACCGACGTGAAGGACTGCCAGTGGATCTGCAAGCTGGTCGAACACGGCCTGGTCCGCCCCTCTTTCGTTCCCCCCGCAGAACTGTGATGAGTCACGTCGAGATGGCGGACAAGCTGCTGATCAAGCCAACGGGGTGGGCCAGGCCGACGTCGACGTGCGGCAGACATCTCGGGGGCACGACAGACTCTGACGAGCCGTCAGTTACCTTGTGAGTCATGCCGGAACGTCGGCTTCGATCCTGACAGCAACCCAACCCGGGCCGCAGCTCCACTCTCACAGTTACCTTTTTCGTGGCTCCGCAATGGGGCCTTCTACGAGCCCCAGCCCGCCACCACGGGCGGTGGAGCCTAGGCGGAAGTCGCGTCTCCGGCAGGCAAGTGAGCAGCCACGTCATAGTTGGCGATGCGTCCCGCCAACACCCGCGGGCTCATGCCATGGCCGTTGTCTCGGTCAGGGTCGGCACCGGCCTCCAGCAGCAGCCGGATCGTCGCGCCCTCGCCCTGTGAACAGAACACCGCCCTCCACAACGGCGTATTGCCATGACGATCCGCGGTATCAACCGCCGCACCTGCGGCCAGGAGAACCTCGACAACCGATGGGGCTTGAGCCTGAGCCGCGAAATGCAGCGGCGTCCACCCCGCATCGTCGACTGCCTCCGCGGCGGCACCTCCGGCCAAGAGCACCCTCAGGCCATCCGCGTCCCCATCGGCAGCCGCATAGTGCACCGCCGTCCGCCCCAACCGATCTCGATCCGTCATGCCGACCATCCTCACCCGCCTTGACCAAACAGATAGGGGCACCCCCGTGGCATCCGTCAGCTGCGGGACCTAACCCGGTATCGCACCGAGACCGTCCGGGACCGGGCCCGCGACGTGAACCGTCACGCGATGTTCCTGGAAGACACCGGGATCAAGCTGTCCTCGGTCGTCACCGACATCACCGGCTGCTCGGCGCGGGTCATCCTGGATGCCCTGGTGGCAGGCGAACGGGACCCGTAGGTGCTGGCATCCCTCGCCCTGGGCAGTCTGCAAGGCAAGGTCCCCTTGCTCACCCGTGCCCTGACCGGTGACTTCAACGGGCACCACGCGTTCATGATCGTTTCGATGCTGCGGGCCATCGACGAGGCTGACAACCGGATTTCCCGCCTGAGCGAGGAGATCGACCGTCAGCTGTAGCCCCTGCGGCAGCAGGTCGACCTGCTGATCACGATTCCCGGGATCAGCCTGACCCTCGCCCAGGTCCTGATCGCCGAGATCGGCGTCGACATGAGCCGTTTCGCCACCGCAGGACACCTCGCTGGCCTGGTCGAAAGGTCAGCAGTCCGCGGATGAGGAAAGGGTCTCGGGGATCCTTGAGCGGCAGGCCCAACCCTGGCTTGTCGAGGTGCTGCGCTCGCGGGCGCGCCTGATCAGGTTCCCGGAGCCCGCCTTCCTGCAGCCAGCTGCCGACCATGCCAAGCCCCGGATGGCCTGCCGCGTCCAACACGACGGGCCGCACCTCGGATACCTCTGGGCCAGCACGCAGACCCCGTTCGACCCGCAAGAGACGGCGCACTTCCGTGCCGCCGCGCAGGCGATCGCCGTCCGCATGAGCCGTACCGGCGGGCAGGGCACCACCGAGCAGGACGACCTGGGGGCCGTGCCGCTCGGCACGGCGGCTGCCGAACAGGCTGCCGTCCGGCTGGGCCTGACCGTCGCCAAGGCCACCGTGCTGGCCGCCGCGTCGTGCCAGCCGGTGAGCGATACGGCGCTCGGGGAGATCCCGTCGGACGTCCTGCGTCTGTACCTGACGACAGCGCACCCCCGCTCCCTCGTCGCAAGCCACGACCGCACCACCTACGCGGTACTCCTGTGGCCGGAGTTGACGGACGACGCCGACGCCGAGGACCGTTCAAGGACCCAACTCCTGGCCACCCTCCGTTGCTACCTGGACCATTTCGGCGACACCAACGCCGCGGCCGCGCAGCTGCACCTGCCACCCGAACACCTTCCGCTATCGCCTGCAACGCATCCGCGACGTGAGCGGCTTCGATCCGCGCGACGCGGAGACACGCTTTCTGAGAGGGTGGTAAGTGACGTGCTGCCCGTTTCGTGCTTGCAGCTGGGGCTGTCGGGCTGGCGGTGGCCTCTCCGGGGGGCTATGGCCGCGACTGGGTGAACAACCCCTGCTCGGGCTCGATCAGGATCCCGCGTTCGACCAGCCGCTTCAGCTTCAGCCGGACGTTGTTGACGTTGCTGGGCGCGATCTCCAGCTGACCGGCCCGCGACGACGCGGCCACCGGCCCTCGCCACGGAGCGGTGGGCCCCTTCACATCCGGTGATCTTTGAAGACGGACCCTAGTGGGGGTCGAGCGGGTGAACCGCACCCATGGCCTGGTCCAGAAGATCTGGCAAGGCGGACGTGCCGCCGCGCTCGACCCAGGTCTCGATGGCCGCGTCGAGGCAACTCAGGGCACTGGCAATGAGAGCCGATGCGCCTGGATCGGCCTGTGAGGGGTCCGGCAGTGTGAGCCGACGGACGATCTCGGGATGGAGGAGTTCTCGCAGCTGTAGGTAGCGCTCTTGGTAGCGGCTGCGGACCGAGGGCGATTGGACGATGGCCCGGGCCGTCTGCAGCGCGGCTGCGGGGTCCTTCCCCTCTTGGCGTACGGCGGGCTCCAGGGCGTGGCGCAGCGCTGTCCACACCGGTTCGCCGTCCGGCCGTGCCGCTAGTGCGTCCCTTGCGTGCCAGGCGTAGTCCTCCACCATGACCAACAGCACGTCTTCCTTGGTGGGGAAGTAGCGGAAGAACGTCGCGCGCGACATGCCCGCGGCCTTGGCGATCTGGTCGATCGTCGTCTTCTCGAAGCCGCGGGACAGGAACAGTTCCAGCGCGATCTCGGCGACCTGGGTCTTCACGGCCAGGCGTGTGCGCGCTCGCAGTGGCAGAGCCTGCTCACCCGGTGGAATTTCCATGATCAAAGGATACCATGTGCCTGTAGTGATACTCTGTCTCACATAAGAGACTGAATGTCTCCGGTGGAAACGTGAAGGTGAGAACTATGGCGAAGCGCATGGAAGGCAAGGTGGCGATCGTCACCGGCGCCGCGAACGGCATCGGCGCTGCGACGGCGCGTCTACTGGTCCGTGACGGAGCGCGGGTGGTGCTGGGCGACATCGACGACCAAGGACTGGACGTCGTGGCCCGCGAGCTGGGCGACAGTGCGGTGGCACTGCACGCTGACATCTCCACCGAGGAAGGCGTCAAGAGCCTGGTCGACGCCGCGCTCGACTCGTTCGGACGCCTGGATGTGCTGGACAACAACGCCGTACTGGAGCAACACGAGGACACCGGGACGGCCACCTCGACGGACAAGGCGTGGCAGCAGACGTTCGACATCGCTGTGATGGCGGCGGTCTGGGGCGCGCGGCACGGGATCCCGGCGATGCTCGCGAGCGACGGCGGCGGGTCGATCATCAACGTCTCGTCCGGTGCGTCCCGTGTTCCCACCGCCACCAAGGCCGCCTACGGCGCCTGCAAGGCCGCCCTGGAGACGTTCAGTCTGTACACGGGCGCCCAGCACGGCACGAGCGGCATCCGCAGCAATGTCGTGCGGCCGGGGTTCGTGCTCACCGACGGTGTTCGCAAGATCTTCGACGAGCAGACGCGTCAGCGGTTCGCGGACATGATGGCGCTGGGCCGGGTTTGTGAGCCCGAAGACGTGGCAGAGGTGGTCGCCTTCCTGGCTTCGCCGGCTTCCGCCTATGTCAACTGCGCGACGATCGACGTCGACGGAGGCGGAGCCAAGCCGGCGGTCTCCTGGTAGCGGCCCGCAGTCCTGGACTACGCCGACGGCGGCGGGCTGTCTGCCGCCGTCGCGGACAAGGCATCACCAGGTCCAGATCAGTAGTTGATGACATGTCGGTCCCGTTGTGAGCGGCAGGTCCGGTGGCGGTCGCGACGGGCCCCGGCGTCAGAACCCGAGTGGGCCCGGCGTCTCGGACCGCGGCGACAGCGCACACCGCGCTCGTTCTTCTCATCGCTCCGGCCAACCGGCTCGCGTGGTCGAACGGCATGTTTCAGGTAATTTGCCCCGCCCTCGCCGGAAGGTGGGGCGAGGGCGGGAAAAAGGTGGACGGCAATGGAGCAATGGACGATCGGCAACGTAAGCATCACCAAGCTCGTTGAGTTCGGCGGCTGGGCGCCTGTCGAGATGACGCAGTCGGCTGTTCCGGACGCGTCTCGCGAGGAGGTCGAGCGCATAGCCTGGCTGACCCCGACGTTCCTTCGGGACGGCACCATGGGCGGGGGTGTGCATTCCTTCCTGATCGAGACGCCCGACCAGAAGCTGGTCGTGGACACCGGTATCGGTAACGGGAAGAAGCGGGCGAATCCGTTCTTCGACGGGTTGGCGACCGACTACCTGGAGCGTTTCGGGGAGGTGTTCGCCCCGAAGGACGTCGACGGCGTGATCTGCACTCACCTGCATGGAGACCACGTGGGGTGGAACACCCGGCTGGAGGGGGACACCTGGATTCCCACCTTCCCGCAGGCGAAGCACTTCTTCGGCAAGGACGAGTACGCGCACTGGCAGGCGTACGCGAGCGACCCGGCGATGGGCGCCGTCTACTCCGCCGACGCGCACGACCAGGTCGACGGTGAGGCCGTGTTCGAGGACTCCCTGAAACCGGTGGCCGACGCCGGGCTCATCGCGTGGGCGCAGGCGGGCGATCACGTCGCGCCGGAGATCTCGCTGATCGGCACCCCGGGCCACACCCCTGGTCACGTGTCGGTGCTGATCGAGTCGCGGGGTGAGAGCGCCGTGATCACCGGAGACCTCATGCACTCCCCGTACCAGATCGCCCGGCCCGAGTGGTCCGCGAGCCTGGACACCGATCAGACCCGTGCCGCCCGGACCCGGCGTGAGTTCCTGGACAGGTTCGCCGGCACGCGGACGCTCGTGCTCGGGAGCCACTTCGGGGAACCGACCGGAGGCCTCGTGGTGCGCGACGGCTCCTCCTTCCGGCTGGAGGTGCCCGGTGCCTGATAGGGCCGCGACGGTCTACACGGGATGCCGGGTGATCCCCGGCGACGGTACCGCGCCGATCGACGGGGCTGCGATCACGGTCCGGGACGGTGTCATCGAGTCCGTCGGCACCGCGGTACCCGGCGGCGCCATGGAGCGGATCGACCTGACGGGCAAGACCGTCATGCCGACGATCATCGACACGCACGGGCATCTCGGGTACTGGAAATCGGGCCGGGTAGCCTCGCAGAACTTCTCCCGCGAGAACGCGCTGGACCACCTGCGCCGTCTGGCCTACTACGGTGTCAGTGCCCTGCTGTCCCTGGGCACCGACCGGAACGATACCGAGATCGGCATCCGCGACGAACAGCGCGCGGGCAAGCTTTCCGATCCGGAGCTGGCCCTGCTCCTGACGGCCGGCACCGGCATCGTCGCGCCCACCCCGGGTAACGGCAACGGCGGACCGCACTTCGCGACCGACGTCATGAACGAGGCCACGACGGCGGAGCAGGCCCGGGAGGCTGTGCGACGGGTCGCGGGCAAGCGGGTCGACGTGGTCAAGCTGTGGATCGACGACCGGCGCGGGACCAAGGCGAAGCTCCCGTCGGACCTCGCTGAGGCAGCGGTGCGGGAAGCCCACGCGCACGGGCTCACGGCCATCGCCCACATCCACGACCTCAGCGACGCGAAGATCGCCGTCGCCGCCGGCGCCGACGGGCTCGCCCACCTGGTGCGGACCCGGGCACCCGACCGGGCCGTCCTCGAAGCGATCCTTGAGCGGGACGTCTTCCAGTTCTCGTCGCTGTCCATCCAGAACGCCCACGACGCGTCGTGGCTCGACGAACCGGCGCTGGCCGAAACCGTCCCGCGCACTGTCATCCAGGCGATCCGTGAACAGCTGCCGACGGACAGCGCCCGCCAGGTCGCCGACGCCTACGCCGTCCTGGAGGACTCGTTCCGGTCGTACATCGACGCCGGAGTACGGATCGCCCTGTCGGGCGACACCGGGGCCAGGGCCTGGCAGATCCCGGGATATGCCGAGCACCGCGAACTCGAGGCGATGGTCGGGGCGGGAATGACTCCGCTGGCGGCCATCCGTGCCGCGACCGCCGTGCCGGCCCAGCTGCTCGGCCTTGCCGACCGCGGCGCCATCGCCCCCGGCAAACGGGCCGACCTGCTCGTCCTCAACGGCGACCCGCTCACGGACATCACGCACACACGAGACATCGACCGCGTCATCATCGGAGGAGCCGGCCTCGACCGCGACCTCCTCCGGGCACAGATCGGAGCCGGGCAATGAGCTCACTGACCAGCCTCATCAACAACCGCCACCCGCTCGTCGCACCGTCGATCTACGACGGCATCTCCGCCCTGGCGGCCAAAGCCGCGGGCTTCGAAGCGGCCTACATCGGCAGCTGGGCCACCGGCGCCACGAAGTACGGCCTCCCCGACATCGGCTTCATCAGCCTGGACGACATGGCCGACCAGGTGCGACGGCTGGCGGCCGCGGCCCAGATGCCGCTCGTCGTCGACGGCGAAGGAGGATGGGGCAACCCGCTGCACGTCGCCCGCGCGATCCGCGTCCTGGAGGAGGCCGGAGCGGCAGCCATCCACCTTGAGGACCACGAGTTCGGCAAGCACCTCGGTGCCAGGAAAGTGATCCTTCCCCTGGACAAGGCCGTCGACAAGCTCAAGGCCGCGCTCGACGCCCGCGACTCGGAGGACCTCCTGATCATCGCGCGGACCGACGCGGCCGGGACCGAGGGAATGAACGCCGCCATCGACCGCCTCCTGGCGTATCAGGAAGCCGGCGCGAGCGCAGTCATGATGTCGGGTATCCCCGACGAGCCGGACGCCGCCCGCCTCCGCCAGGAGGTGAGCGTCCCGATCTTCGCCCTCGACCGGCTGGGCAGCACCACCGCCGCCCTCGGCAAACACGCCGACGTGATCATCTACCTGGCCCTGACCCAACTGGCGGCGAAGGCCTCCATCGAGCAGGCCCTCCAGGCCCTGGCGCAGGACGGCATCGCCCCCGAACCCGAGGGAGGCTACGACGCCTACTTGGAGTTCGACTCCTTCCTCGGCATCACCGAAGAACGCGCCAAAGCACAGCGATACGGGCTCCTCGGCTAGCTCACGGTCACGGCGGAAAGCCGGAAGCGGCCTGGGGAACACCGTCCACGTGACCATGTCCCCCAGGCCGGGGCCATGGAGAGCAGGCTGAACCCGAAGGAGAACGATCCGTGCCACTCGCCTGGGTGCCCTACGCCGACCGTGCCGAAGCGGAACGGCGCCTGGGCGGCATCCCCGACGGACTGGACCTCGACTTCTACCGAGCCGACGGCGACAAGCTGCCGGACTCGCTCGACGAGGTCGCGTTCTACGTCCTGCCCTACCTGAAGGGCACGTCGGTGCTGGACAAGGTGCACCACATGCCGCGGCTGGAGGCCGTGCAAGCACTCACCGCGGGCTACGAGGACGTCCTCCCGCTGCTGCCGGACCGGGTGACACTGTGCAACGCGGCCGGGCTGCACGATGCCAGCACCGCGGAACTGGCGGTGGCACTGGCCCTGGCCGGCGGACGGCAGCTGGACGTGTTCGCCCGCAACCAGCCCCACGGCATCTGGAACCGGCACCCCGGCCGCTCACTGGCCGACAAGCGGGTGCTGATCGTCGGCTACGGCCGTATCGGCGCGGCGATCGAGGCACGCCTGCAAGGCTTCGAAGTCGACTCGGTGACCCGGGTGTCCCGCCGAGGCCAGGCCGGGTCCCCGCTCGTCCACCCCTTCAGCGACATGGACGCGCTACTGCCGCAGGCGGACGTCGTGTTCGTCACCGCCCCGCACACACCGCAGACCGAGGGCATGCTCGGCGTACGCGAACTGGCCCTGCTGCCCGACGGCGCGCTGCTGGTCAACGTGGCACGCGGGAAGCTGGTCGATACCGCAGCCCTGGTGGCCGAACTGTCCTCCGGGCGCATCACAGCCGCGCTGGACGTCACAGAACCCGAGCCGCTGCCCCCCGACCACCCGCTGTGGCGCACTCCCGGCGTGCTGATCTCGCCGCACGTCGGCGGATTGAGCTCCGCGTTCGCGCCGCGGGCCGACCGCTTGATCGCGGCACAACTGGCCCGATTCGCGGCCGGGCAGCAACTGGCGAACATCGTGCGCACCGGGCAGCCCCAGCAGAGTTGACGAACATCAGGAGGCCCCGGTGCTTTCTTGTGCGCGATCGACGAGGCCGGCCCCGAGTGCCCCGCCATATCGTGCGACAGCCCGGCGCATCGCTACGGCAACGACTCGGATCGCCAACCGCGCCGGCGTGGGTGTCCGACGGATCGGTCCGACACGCAGCGGGCCGCGATCGCGCCGATCGTCCCGGAGCCGGCCTGGGCGGGCGCCCGGGCTCACTGCCGTCGGGATTTGACCGAGACGGTGGCCTACCTGGTGCTGTGACCTCGTCGGCATGCTGATGTCCAGTGGCGGCATGGCGTGGCTCACCGGCATCGGCCTGCATTCCAGCTACGCCTCGACCAGAGCCGACGGGTGGGGTCAGCTCGCGTCGTCGGTGAGGGTGAGTGCCGGTGTCACGAGCGCGAAGGCCTGGTCGACCAGTTCGTCCATGTTCTTGGTGGCGCCGCTGTCCGCCCAGTGGGTCAGCGCGGTCTGGGCCGCGGTGAGTGCGACGCCCGCGGCGAGGGCGGGGCGCAGGTCGGCGTCGGCGTCCAGTCCGGTGCGCCGGGCGAGGATGCCGGTGATCTCGGCCTGCCACTGCGACTGCCGCTCCAGGTAGCGGGCCAGCAGGGCCGGTGTGTCGAGGATCAGCCTGATCTGCCGCAGCATCTTGTCCGCGTCGTCGACGCTCAGGCAGGTCAGTACCGACACGGCGTGGCGGAGTGCCACCGCGGACGGCTCGTCGGCGGGCCGCCCGCTCAGCTCCGCGCACATCCGCTCGGCGGCTTCCGTGATCGTGTGCACGACCACGTCTTCCTTGGAGTCGAAGTAGCGGGAGAACGTACGGCGTGACATCCCCACGGCGGCCACGATCTGGTCGACCGTCGTCTCCTCGAATCCCTGATACGCCATCAACTTCATGGCGGCCCGGGCCAGTTCGTCACGTACCAGCCGACGCTTGCGTTCCACCATGTTCGCCGCGGGAGCCGTCTTCGTATCCACCACGCACCGATGCTACCTCGCGCTAGTTTCGTCTCGAAAGGCCAAGCTTGACTCACTGTGCCATGAGTGTCAGCCTGGGCCGCATGGCAGAGAGCGCATGGGACAGTGCCCGTATCCCCGACCTGAGCGGCCGGACCTTCGTCGTCACCGGGGCCAACAGCGGCCTCGGACTGGCCACCACCCGGCACCTCGCCCGCCACGGGGCACACGTCGTCATGGCCGTCCGCAACGAGGTCAAGGGCCGCCGGGCCGCCGCCGGGATCAGCGACGCCCAGCCCGGCGCCGACCTCCAACTCCGCCGCCTGGACCTCGCCGACCTCGACTCGGTGAGGGCGTTCGCCGCCGGCCTCCACGCCGACGGCGTGCCGGTGGACGTCCTGATCAACAACGCGGGGGTGATGGCACCGCCCCACGCCCTCAGCGCGCAGGGGCACGAGCTGCAGTTCGCCGCCAACCATCTCGGCCACTTCGCCCTCACCGGCCTGCTGCTGGACCTCCTTCGAACAGGCCGCGATCCCCGCGTGGTCACGGTCAGTTCGATCGCGCACCACGGCGGCCGGATCCACTTCGACGACCTGACTGGCGCCCGCACCTACGCGCCGATGAAGTTCTACGACCAGTCGAAGTTCGCCAACGTCCTGTTCGGTTTGGAGCTCGACCGCAGACTCCGCGCGGCCCACAGCCCCGCGCGCAGCTTGCTCGCCCACCCCGGACTCTCGGCCACGAACCTGCAGACCAGCGGCCCCACCGGACTGCTCCGCATGGGAACCTCCCTCGCCACCCGACTGATCGGGCAGGACGCCGAGACCGGCGTCCTGCCCCAGCTGTACGCGGCGACCACGGCGGATGCCGAGAGCGGACAGTTCTACGGCCCCGACGGCTGGCGGGAGTTGCGCGGACACCCCAAGGTCGTCCAGCCGGATCCCGCCGCCGAGGACCCGGAGACCGCGCGCCGACTGTGGGACCTGTCCGAGGACCTGACCGGCGTGTCCTACGCCGCCGCCCTCTCGGCCTGACACGAGCGACCGGCCCGAAGCGTTACGCCACTCCACGTCACGCCATTCCCTTACGAGTCGCGAAGGAACACTCTCCATGTCCGAAACAGCCCGTAAAGCTCCCACGGGCCCCGAGGCCAACCGCTGGCAGGCTCTCGTCTTCATCGCGCTGGCCCAGCTGGTGGTCGTCCTGGACGCCACCATCGTCAACATCGCCCTGCCGTCCGCCCAGCGGGACCTGGGCATCTCCGACGGCAACCGGCAATGGGTCATCACGGCCTACGCCCTCGCGTTCGGCGGCCTGCTCCTGTTCGGCGGCCGTGTCTCCGACCTGTGGGGGCGCAAGCGCGCCTTCATCGTCGGTCTGATCGGATTCGGCGCGGCCTCGGCACTGGGCGGCGCCGCCACCAACCAGGTCATGCTGTTCAGCGCCCGTGCACTGCAGGGCGTGTTCGGCGCGGTACTCGCCCCCGCCGCACTGTCCCTGCTCTCCGTACTGTTCACCGACCCCAAGGAACGCGCCAGGGCATTCGGCGTCTTTAGCGTGGTCTCCGGCGCCGGCGGCGTCGTGGGCCTCGTCCTCGGCGGAGTCCTCACCCAGTACCTGGACTGGCGCTGGAACTTCTTCGTCAACATCCCCGTCGTCGCGATCGTCGTAGTGGGCGCTTGGTTCGTCATCCGCGAGCCGCAGACCGGCCGCAACCGTTCCCCGCTCGACATCCCCGGCGTGATCCTGTCCGCCACCGGCCTGTTCGCACTCGTCTACGGCTTCACCCGCGCGGAGTCCGACGGCTGGGCCGACCCCCTCACGCTCGGCGTGTTCGCGGCCTCCGTCGTCCTGCTGGTCGCCTTCGTCCTCACCCAGGCCCGGGTCAAGGCCCCGCTGCTGCCCCTGCGCGTGGTCACCGAACGCAACCGCGGCGGTGCCTTCCTCTCCCTGGGCCTCGCGAACATCGCGGTCTACGGCGTGTTCCTCTTCTTCACCTACTACCTCCAGGTCATCAAGGGCTTCTCGCCCGTGCAGACCGGCTTCGCCTTTCTGCCCATGATCGTGGGCGTGGTCATCGGCTCGACCCAGATCAGCGTCCGCCTGGTGAACCGCGTCCCGACCCGGCTACTGATGGGCCCCGGCTTCCTGACCGTCGCCATCGGCATGTTCCTGCTGACCCGGATGCAGGTCGACTCCTCCTACGTCGGCCTCCTGCTGCCGGCCCAACTGATCGTCGGCCTCGGCCTGGGCGCCGTGTTCATGCCCGCCAACACCGTGGCCACACGCGAGGTGGAGCCACGGGACGCCGGTGTCGCCTCCGCCATGGTCAACACCTCGCAGCAGTTGGGCGGCGCGATCGGCACGGCCCTGCTCAACACCGTCGCCGCATCCGCCATGACCTCTTACGTCAGGGACCACGTCACCCCGGCCACGACGACGACCCAGCGGCAACTGATCCAGCTCCACGGCATGGTTCACGGCTACGCCAACGCCGCCTGGGTCGGCGTGGGCATCGTGCTCGCCGCCGGCGTCACAGTGGTGACCCTCGTCAAGGCCGACCCCCGCCACACACCGACCGACCCGCTCACGGACGCGGGCCCCGAGCCCCAGGTGCCGCTGATCACGCACTGACGCCGCCTCCTCCTGATCATGCCCCCGTTCCATACCGGTCCGCCGACAGAAGGCCATCCGCTGTCGACCAGGGCTTTGCGGACGGTGTCACCGGTGTGTTCGGCGACCTGGTCCAGCAGGACGATGCCGCGGTGTTGTCGTGGATGTTCGCGGCAAGGACGACGACCACGATGACCAGGCCCAGCACGTCCACGGCCAAGCCGCGCTTGCGGCCCGGTACCCGCTTGCCGGGATCGTGGCCGGTCGTGGAAGCGGGGACCCCGCAGCCACGTGGAAACTCTGGGTGTCCAGCACCGCCAGCGTCCGGTCCTCTGATCGGTGAGCCCTCTCACGGACCTGGCAGCGCAGGAGTTCATGAATGATCTGGTCAGCCCCGTCGTCTCGCCCCGCGGCGAAGTAGTAGGTGGAACTGGTGACCCCGGAGGTGGCCGCCCGCCTCTCCCACAAGATGGGCCAGCAGCCCGCCGAGGCGTGAGCCGGTAGGGTCCCGCAACGGCGTCGGCCAGCCCCTAACCGCATAGACGATGTGGTTTGTCGGCTTCGACCTGCACCTTTATGGGCCTGATGGCACCCGCCTGGCACCCCTCTCGTCGCCCGGCTGGAGCGTCCCGGCAGCAGCCGGGCGACGTGTGAGAGCACCGCTTCCTGTCCCTCGCCCGTCATTCGTAGCCGTCGCCCACACGGATGGGTGCCGATTTTCTGCGTCGTGCCGGGATCGAGGAGACGGTGGCCTTCCGCAGGACTGGCCGGACACCAGCTGACGCCGCCCGCCTCAGAGGGTGGTATATGACGTGATGCCGCGTTTGTCGTCGCTGGAATGTGTGGCACAGGCGTATCGGGACTGATCGGGGAGTCCTGTCGTGCTGGGGTGTTCTTCGTGAGCGACCGCCAGCCTTACAAGAGCGACTTGTCCGACGAGCGGTGGGCCCTGATCGAGCCCGTCATCGCCTCCTGGAAGGCTCAGCATCCCCCCGTCAGTGGCCACCAGGGCGCCTACGAGATGCGGGAGATCGTCAACGCCCTGCTCTACCAGTCCCGTACCGGCTGCCAGTGGGACTACCTCCCCCACGACCTGCCCCCGGTCGGCGCGGTGAAGTACTACTTCTACACGTGGCGCGACGACGGCACCGACCAGACCATCCACGACCTGCTGCGCTGGCAGGTCCGCGAGAGCCGGGGCGCAAGGCCGACCCGAGCCTGGTGGTGCTCGACCCCCAGAGCCTGCACGCGGCCGTCGGAGTGCCCGCCGACACCACCGGAAGGGACGCGGCAAAAAAAGTCCCAGGCCGCAAGCGCGGCCTGGCAGTTGATGTTCTCGGTCTGGTGATCGCGGTGGTGGTGCTGGCCGCGTCGGCGCACGACAACGCCGCCGGCATCGCCTTGCTGGACAAGGTCGCCGCCGACATCGACGCGGTACAGAAGGCCCTGGTGGACCAGGGGTTCAAGACCGCTGTCATCGACCGCGGGCGGAAGGTGGGCATCGACGTCGAAGTCGTCGAGCGCAACCCGGCAGCCAGCGGGTTCGTCCCGCAGCCCAAGAGGTGGGTGGTGGAGCAGGTAAACGGGATCATGATGCTGTACCGCAGGCTGGTACGGGACTACGAGCACCGGCCCGCCTCCGCCGAGTCCAGGGTGTACTGGGCCATAAGCGACCGGATGGCCCGGATGCTGACCGCGACCTCCACTCCCACCTGGCGCGGCGCGTGAGCGGTGGCGAGCTGACCTTGGGAGCGGTGCTGGCGCGCCTGGAGGAGCAAGAGCGCGAGATCGCCGCGCAGGCCGAGGCCACACGAGGACGCATCGCGGAACTCGCCGCGCAATTGGAGGAGTTCGACCGGGTCGCCGAGGAGGTCCGCATCACCCGCAAGACCCTGCTGGCGCTGCCTGATCCGTCCCCGCCGACGCCGCCGGCCGCGAAGCTGCCGGACCATCCGGCCTACCGGCAGATCATGGCGGTGTTCACCGCGGCCGACGCCCCGCTGCGGGCACGGGCGGTCTGCGAAGCGATGGATCTGGAGATCGCGCCCAGCAACGTCAACAACGTCCGGCTGAAGCTGAAGCGGCTGGTCGAACGCGGGATCCTCATCGAGCCCGAGCAGGGGTTGTTCACCCACTCACGGCCATAGCCACCCGGAGAGGCCACCGCCAGCCCGACAGCCCCAGCTGCAAGCACGAAACGGGCAGCACGTCACTTATCCCCCTCTGACAGAGCTACATCTGCGCATGCGTGACCCGGACCGAACGGGCGGAGCATGACGATCGAGTTCCGGGTCCGGGCTACTGCCACGGAGCGGGTGGGGTTCTCCTATTCGCCTGCCTCGCAGGCAGTGCTGAGCCTGCACGTTCTGGTGCAATCCAAGCACCACCTGGCCCAGCATCCGTGGGTGCGCGCGACGCGTGGACTCCCACCGGCACTGAAACGCGAGATCGACGCGTTCACCTTCGCTTTCCGGACCTACGTCCTGGAGTTCCTCTTCCCCGCTACCCTTGCTTGTGGAGCCCGGTTGGGGTTCGTGGCCTCCAGGGCCGGTAGGAGTCTTTGCCCCTGCCGTTGATGATCCGGGGGTGCTGGCCCTGCACTGGCCCAGGCCGGAGGCGAGGAGATCACCCGCACTTTCCTCGAAGCGGCCCCCAGGTTGCGGACCGCGCGGCAGGTGGCCCAGCAGGTCGTGGCCGCTCTCGACGAGCAGACCGTCCCCGGCACCGCGGCGGCCGGGAACATCGTTCCCGGCCTGGCCGAGGCCCTCGCGGCCATCCTGCACCGCTGGGCACCTTCTTGTCGGCGCCGGCCGAAGTTCCGCCTGGGGTGGCCGGCAGTTCGTCGCGGAGCAGCTGGGGCCGGTGATCCGTCGTGTCTGAAGCTGTACCCGGAGCGGCTGCCGACCCACCACGAGTACGCCCGGGAGATGCTGATGATCCGTGACTTCGACGACGGCGACCTGGCTGAATCCGTCCTGGCAGCCCTGCATGCCGCGCTGGTCGTCAGCCTCTCGAATACCGACTGCCGTCTGATGACTAATGGTGGTGGTATCCGTGCAAGCGCCACCTCCAGCCGGGCTCAGGGCCAGGTCAGCTCGGTTCGCCCGGCGCGACGCTGTGGACCTTGACGTGGAGCAGTGCGAGTGCGGGGTCGGCGCCGACTTCTCGGAAGAGTCGGGGTGCCGGCGGGCCGCCCGGGTAGGCGGCGCGCATGGCGTCGAGGGCTGCGCGGTCGTGCCACAGCGTCTGAATCCGCCAGTGCCCGTCCTGTCCGCTCAGCAATTCGGTTCGCACCAGTCCGTCGGGGAAGGGGCGGGCGACGAGCTGACGATAGGCCGCGACGAGATCGGCCTCACGTGCGGGTGCGACGACGGCGCTGACCTCGGTCAATACCAGTCCGGTCATGACCCTCATCTCCTCGTCTTCCACACTCCGCGGCAGGCTCCGGGACCGCCCGTGTACCGGACGGCCATGTGAACCCGGTGGCGGCTCCCGCAGACCTGGACCTGGCCGGCAGAAGGATCCTTGCGCCAGCGGGGCCGCTATTTGGGCGGGAGGCTCGCCGCGAAGGCGTGGCCCTCGTCGATCCACTCGCCGAGCGCCTCGTCCTCCGCGACGGCGGAGCCCGCGACCACGATCCAGCCGCGCATCGGGCGGCCCGTCATATCGAAGATCCGCGTACCCGGCCGGGTCAGCGCCGCGTCCGTGGCATCGGGGCCGACCCGGACCATGAGGTCGTCGCCGGTCACGCCGACGGCCATGTTGCCGCGGTGGAGGAAGGCGATGCCGCCGAACATCTTCTTCTCGGTGATGTCAGGATCCGCCCCGAGCCGCTCCCGGATCCGCTCGGCCAGCCCTTCGTCGTACGCCATTATGTGTCGCCTTCCCGGTCGGTGAGCCGTTGTTCGAGGCCACGCAGGTCCTTGGTGTACGGGTGGGCCTGGAAGGCGTAGGCGACGTGCATGGGCATGGGGGCGGCCGAAGCGATCATGTCCAGGAGCCGGGGCGGTTCGTACGCGGCCACGCGCAGCACGTAGTGGATGCGTCGGCCGAGGAAGCGCGCCGTGCGGGTGGCCTCGGCGCTCACCCCGACTCCGCCGCCGTCAGCCTCCCGGGTCAGCTCCGCGCTGCCGATGCCCTGGGTCCACTCGGTGTCGTGGTGCCAGTCCATGGCGTACGCGGCCACCTGTTCGGGTGGTAGCGGAATCACGCGCCGCATCGTCACGTCGATTGCCATGGGCCCAGGATCCCAGCGAGTGCGGGAGCGTGCGCGACATCTGTCGGAACGATGACGGGTGGCGGACAAAGCGCGACAAACGGAGATCCACGCGAGAGGCTGCGGCTGGACGCGTCCCGCTCCGGGGCGGCCCTCTGTCCCATACGAAGGAGCCCGCTGTGACCGTCGAGAACCCCGCCGACGACGCATACCGCTTCGACGACCTCACTGCCCTGTTCATCAACTGCACGCTCAAGCCCTCGCCGCAGGTCAGCCACACCCAGGGGCTGATCGACAAGAGCGCGTCGATCATGATGTCGCGAGGGGTCACCACTTCCGAGATCCGGGCCGTCGACCACGAACTCGCCCCCGGCGTCTACCCCGACATGACCGAGCACGGCTTCGCGAGGGACGAGTGGCCCGGGCTGTACGAGCAGGTGATGGCCGCGGACATCCTGGTGCTGGCCGGGCCGATCTGGCTGGGCGACAACAGCTCGGTCATGAAGAAGGTCATCGAGCGGCTCTACGGCGGTTCGGGACTGCTCAACCCGGCTGGCCAGTACGCCTATTACGGGCGGGTCGGCGGCTGTCTGATCACCGGCAACGAGGACGGCGTGAAGCACTGCGCGATGAACATCCTCTACAGCCTCCAGCACCTCGGCTACACCATCCCGCCCCAGGCCGACGCCGGCTGGATCGGTCCGGCGGGACCCGGACCCTCCTACCTCGACCCCGGTTCGGGCGGACCGGAGAACGACTTCACCAACCGCAACACCACGTTCATGGCATGGAACCTGATGCACATGGCGGCGATGCTCAAGCGCGCCAAGGGCATCCCGGCGCACGGCAACCAGCGCTCCGAGTGGGACGCCGGCTGCCGCCTCGACGCGGCCAACCCCGACTACCGCTGAGGTGCGCCGCAGCAGGATGGGCAGTGCCCCCAGTCGCTCACCGCGTCGCCGGAGGCCGAGCTGCGTGCCGTCAGCACGTCGCGGCGCAGTAAGCAGTCTCGGCGTAGGGCAACCACCAAGACCTCATCGCACATCCCGGCGTCGACCGGGTCGTCGCGTCGGTGGAGGTCACTGAGCATGTGGACATCGGCGTGGTCGCCCTGGCGGCCGGGAAGTCGGTCTACAGCGAATGGCCTCCGGGAACAGCGCGGACGGGCTGGCCGCTTCCCACGGTTCGGCGAGTTGTGACTGCAACTCGCCGGAATGTGTGCCGGAGACGCCGGACAAGGCGGGCTGCGGCAGATCGAACGGGCTCAGTTCAGCTGCACAACTCACGCAACCCGTGCGGTCCTTCTCGTGTCACGGCCTGATCGGGGTGTTCCTTGTTTCCCCCGGGGCGGTTAGTCGGGGTCCTTGGTGAAAGAGCCGCGCCAGACTTCGAGGGAGCCGTCTGTGAGCGCGGTGGCGTAGTTGATGACGCGGGTATAGCCGTCGTCGAGGAGCATCGGCAGTGCGGGTCCGGCGGGCAGGCCGTTCGCGAAGGTCTTGGCGACCCAGTCCTGGACCCATGCCGAATTGTTCGTCCATTCGACCGCGGCGAACCCCGCGCCCTTGACGCAGGCGAGCAGTGTTTCGGCGGAGACGACGAAGCTGTCGGTGCCGTCGAGTGACCAGGGCATGGGCCAGGGCAGGTCGGCCTGGTGTGGTTGGCAGACCTCCCAGACGGCCAGGTGCGCGCCCGGGGCGAGGCGTTCGGCGATGTGACGGAACCAGGTGGTCTTGTCCGGCACGTTCATCTGGACGTGCATGGTCAGCGCGGCATCGAAGACCCGGTCGGGCTGGAAGTCTGCGATGTCCCCTGTGTGGAAGCGGACGAGGTCGCTGAGTCCGGCCCGGGCGGTGAGGTCGCGTGCGGCGTCGACGTAGGCCGGGGTGATGTCGAGGCCGACGACGTGGTTGCCGGTGCGGCGGGCGATCTGGCGCGCGGGTCCGCCGAATCCGGAGCCGACGTCCAGGACGACATCACCGTGTGTCAGGGCGAGGGCGGGGATGAGCAGTTCGACTGCGTCGGCGCCGCCGATGTGGAACTGGTCGAGGTTGTCCAGGGCTCCGTCGGCCGCGGCGTCGACATCGCGGTGGTCGCTCAGGAGTCGGTCGATGGTCTGGTGGACGGCGGTTTCTCCGTAGGTCATGGCACCGGGTCCTTTCGTTTGCCGGCGGAGTCGGCCGGCTCAAGCGGCTGGTGTTGCGGGGCGGGTTGCTGCGGGGGCTGGGCGGGCAGGAAGAGGCCGGCGAGCAGCGCACCGGCGAGCGCGACGACTCCGGCCACGACGCAGCCGACGCTGAGACCGTGGTCGAAGGCGCCGGTCGCGGCCTGGCGCACGACGTTGGCTGCGCCGGACTGGCCGTGGGCGGCGAGTTGGCTGGAGACGCCGAACGCCGCCCCGACGGACTGATGGGCGAGGTCCGCCAGCGCGGGCGGCAGTCCCGCTGGGAGCGCGGAGTTGAGCCGGGCGTCGTACAGCGAGGCGTACACGCTGCCGATGACCGCGACACCGAGGGTGCCGCCGAGCAGGCGGGTGGAGTCGTTGACGGCGGACCCCACGCCGGCCTGGTCGGCGGGGACTGCTCCCATGATGGACTCGGTCGCGGGGGCGGAGGTCAGGCCCATGCCGAGGCCGTAGACGACCATCTGGATGGCGATGATCCGGTAGCTGAGTGTCGGGGAAATGTCGCTGGCGACCCAGAAGTAGAAGATCGCCTGGAGGGTCAGCCCGGCGGTGACGATTGCCTTGGTGCCGGCGCGGACCGCGAGTCGCGTCCCGAGGGTCGATCCGACGGCGACGGAGACCGCGACCGGCAGCAGGTGGACGCCGGTGGACAGGGGGCTGTACGTCCGGACGAACTGGAAGAACTGCGTCATCAGGAAGATGAACCCGAACAGCGTGAAGAACGCGATCGTGACCGAGGCGCTGGCGGCGCTGAAGCGCATGTCGCTGAAGAGCCGTACGTCGAGCATCGGCTCGTCGGCGCGGCGCTCGCCGACGATGAACGCGATCAGCAGCAGCACGGTACCGGCGAAGCCGGCGAGCGACGCCGCTGATGCCCAGCCACGGTCGGGGGCTTCGATGATGGTGTAGACGAGCAGCCCCATGAAACTGCCGGACAGGACGAGGCCCAGGAAGTCCAGGCGGTGGGGGAGGGGGTTGTGCGATCTGGGGACGAACCATGCCACCAGGGCGATGACGGCCAGGGACACCGGGCCGAGGGCGTAGAAGACGCTCGACCAGCTGTAGTGCCTGAGCAGGAAGCCGCCCGCGATCGGCCCCAGGGCGATGGCCACACCGGCCGTCGCGCCCCACAGGCCGATGGACAGCGCCCGCTCCTTGCGGCTGGTGAAGACGCCGGTGAGCAGGGAGAGCGTGGCCGGGAACGTCATCGCGGCCCCCAGACCCATCACGGCCCGGGCCGCGATCAGCTCCGCCGGGGTGCCGGCGTACCCCCCGGCGAAGCCGGCCACGCCGAAGACCAGCAGACCGGCCATGAGCATGCCCTTGCGGCCGAAGCGGTCGGACAGGCTTCCCGAGGTCATCAGCAGGGCGGCGAACACGAGGTTGTAGGCGTCCACCACCCATTGCAGCTGTGCGGTGGAGGTGCCCAGTTCACGCGTCAGTGTCGGGAGCGCCACGTTGACCAGAGTGGTGTCGAGGTTGATCACGAACGAGGCCATCAGTAGCGCGACGAGCACAAGCGGTTTCGACGGTGTACGAGTCATGGTGGAAGACTAAGCGCATGTAGTAGAGATTTTCTACCACTTGATTCGGAAAATAAACTACTCGCGGGCTAGGCTCGGTGCATGCGGAGTTATGGCCAGTACTGTTCGATCGCCCGGGCCCTCGATGTCGTGGGGGACCGCTGGACGCTGTTGATCGTCCGGGAGCTGTTGCTGAAGGGTTCGTGCCGGTTCACGGACCTGAAGAACGGGCTGCCGGGTGTCGCGGCGAACCTGCTGTCGAGTCGCCTCAAGGACCTTGAGGCCGCCGGACTGATCACGCGCGAGGACGCGCCGCCGCCGGTCGCCACCGTGCTCTACACCCTGAGTGAGGCCGGTCTGGAGCTGGAGCCGGTACTGAAGGCGCTCGGGTTGTGGGGTCTGCGGTTCATGGCCGTGGAACGGCCGGACGACGCGTTCCAAGCACAGTGGCTGGCCTACGGCCCGGCGTGGTTCACCACCGACGCCGATCCCGACGGCCCGCCCGCGGTCATTCAGCTCGTCGCGTCCGACGAGTTGGCGGTCATCGAGCTGCGAGGCGGTCGGATCCACACCCGGCTCGGCCGCGCCACCGACCCGGACCTCGTTCTGGACGGACCGCCCCGTGCGGTTCTCGGACTGCTCAGCGGCATGATGGATGTCGAGCGAGCCGGCCGGCTTGGGTTGTCCGTCCGTGGTCGACGCGATCTGCTCACTCGTCTCCGCCCAGTCGCGCCGGGCCGAGCCACTCAGGGCGAGGTCCGCCCATGAGCAGCGGCGCCGGCCGGTCGGCCCGTGGTCGTGCAGGACGATGTCCCGGGCCGATGCCGCGTCCTGCGGCACCGGTGTCCTGTACCTGACCGAGTCGTACGTCACGACCGACGCCACCCCGGGGCACTTCCATCAGATCCATGCTGCGCTGCTACCCGGAGCAGTGCTCGGTGCCGATGCTCCGCCGTCTCGCGGAGGACGAACGGGCACTGCCGGCCGTCTCCGAGTTCTTCGGCGGGCTGATGGAGGCCCGGCGCTCGGGGAGTGTGCCCGTGGGTGTTGCCTGGTCTCCAACGCGCAGGCCGGGGCGGAGAACGGCGATCCGGAGGTTTGGGCCTCTTGGACCGCCATCACCGGGCACTGCGGGATGTGCTGTGCATGGCTCTCGTCACGGCGCGGGAGCGGGGGCGGCTTGCTCTGCAGGGCAATGGCCGGTCTCCTTGCGCTGCCGGCCTTGACCCGCGTTCCCGCGCCGGGCTGACGCCCAGGTCCTGCGCAGGGCTGTGACGCCGCCCTTGACTCGCTCGCCGGGCGGGCGGCGCCCTGCCGTACGACCGTCCGGTCCGGTCGACGCGCGGCGCGTCGACCGGACGCTTCCCTGCGCCGCCACGGATGTGCCACCGCTGGCGACTGTGCGGGTGGGCTCCACGGATCGAAGGGGCTGTCGCTCGCTGTGGCCTCCGCAGGGATGCCGCCCGGTCCGGGGGTCTGGGCGGCATCCGCTGTACGGCCTATACGGCGGTCCGGCCGGCGTCCGCCGCGATGGTGGCGCCGGTGAGGTAGCTCGCGCGGTCCGAGGCGAGGAAGAGGATCACCTCGGCGATCTCGCGCGGGGTCGCGAGCCGGCCGAGCACGGTGGTCTTGGCGAATTGTTCGGCGCCTTCCTCGCCGACGGTGGCGAGGACCATGTCGGTCCGGGTCGGGCCGGGCGCGACGGTGTTCACGCGGACACCGGCCGGGCTGAACTCGGCGGCCCAGGTGCGGGTCAGCGACTCCAGTGCGGCTTTGGTCGCGCTGTAGACGGACAGGCCGGGCATGCCGATGCGGGCGGCCATGGTACTGACGTTGACGATGCTGCCGGAGCCCTTGGCGATCATGGCGGGTGCCAGGGCCGCGGTGAGGAGGTACGGGGCCCGGACGTTGGCGGCGAGCGCCTCGTCGAGGGAGTCCGGGGCCTGGTCCACGGTCGGTGCGCCGGGGAAGATCGCGGCGTTGTTGACCAGGACGTCGACGTCGCCCGCCTCCTCGGCGAGACGGCGTACCGCGGCCGGGTCGGTGAGGTCGGCCGCGACGAAGCGTGCCCGGCCGCCGGCGTCCGTGATCGACCGCACCGTCGCGACGCCGCGTCCGGCGTCGCGGCCGGACACGACGACCTCGGCGCCGGCCGCGGCCATCAGCCGGGCCGTCTCGCTGCCGATGCCGCCGGTCGAGCCGGTGATCAGGGCGACCTTGTCGGAGAGTTCCATGCTGGGTCCTTCCGGGAGTCCGGCCGCGATCCGCGCGACCGGAATGGGTTACCTGACCCACAATGGTGACGAAAAAATGGGTTGTCCAATCCAGAATCTGCTAGCGTGGACGACTGTGAGCACTGAGACGCGCCGCCCGGCGGTTAAGAAGCTGACCCGTAAGGGGCAGGAGACCCGGCACCGGATCGTGGCCGCGGCCGCCGAGCTCATGTACGAGCGGGGCGTGACGGAGGCGACGCTGGAGGACGTGCGCGCCGCGGCCGGGGTGAGCGGTTCGCAGATCTACCACTACTTCGCCGACAAACAGGCGCTGTTGCTGGCCGTGATCGAGTACCAGACCGAGGCCGTGCTGGACATGCAGCAGTCCCTGTTCGCCAGCCTCGACTCCATGGCGGGCCTACGGCGCTGGCGGGACGCTCTGGTGGAATACCAGCGCCGGCTGCAGTGCCGCGGGGGCTGCCCGATCGGTTCGCTGGGCAGCGAGGTCGCCGAGACGAACCCCGAGGCGCGGCTCGCGGTGGCCTCCGGGTTCCTGCGCTGGGAGGCCGCCATCCGCGAGGGCCTGCGGGCCATGCACACGCGCGGTGAACTCGACGGCGACCCGGACGACCTCGCCCTCGCCACCCTGGCCGCGCTCCAGGGCGGCCTCCTGCTCACCCAAATCCAGCGTGAGGTCAGGCCGTTGGAGGTGGCGCTGGACGCGATGCTCGACCACATCGCATCCCGTACGACACTCAACGGGCACCCCTGAGCGGTTCGATCGCACGGCCGACGGCCACGGCGACGAGCCACGTGCAGTCGGCGGCGCGGGGGGAGCCCATGGGTGTGACCTGTATGCCTTCCGCGGGCGCGCCTACGCGGGAATCAGAAGGGGTTCGCGGGGCGGAGGAGTCGCCCGCGGACCTCGCGGGTCGAGTCGGCCATGGAAGCACCCGTCGCGCCAGCAGGGATCCCGGCCGTGAGCGGCGAGGCATCGCGCACCGCCGACGGGGGAGTCGGGCTCGGGGCCGGGGTGTGCGGTGTTCGTTCCGCGCAGGCCGCGCGTTCCCCGCCGGTCCGCTCCTGATGCCAGCGCCGTCCGCACCGTCGGACGACGGCCGCACTCCCTCCTTCAGGAGCAGTCATGACGTGGAACATCTCGGGCAACTACCTGGCCAGTTGCTCATGCGCGCTGGCCTGCGGATGCGCGGTCGACGCGATGCCGCACGACCCCCAGGGGCGCGAGGAATGCCTCGGCTGCGCCGGCTTCCATGTGGCCGAGGGCCACTTGGACGAGGTCGCACGAGGACGTCCGCAGGATCATTTTCCGGGCCCGGCCCACCGCCCGCGCGGTGCGCTACGAGGTGTTCACCGCGCTCGACCTGGCCGGTGAACCGCCGCGCCACCCCGGCGAGTTCGACCGTCTGCTGAAGAACGCGTTGGCCGAACGTCCCCGCACCTTCCTGGTGGGCGAGGCCCGGTGGCTCAGCGGGGAGGTGTTCGAGTAGTTCCGTTGTCTGTGGGACGAACCCTCGATCCGGCTCGCGGTCGTCTTCGTCGGCGGGGAGGGCTGCCACACCGTGCTGCGCCGCGAACCGATGCTGTCCTCCCGGATCTTCATCCGGCAGCACTTCACCCGCCTGACCCCCGGCGAGGTCCTGGAGGCCATCTTGCTGTTCCATCCGGTGTGGGCGGATGCCGATCCCGACGACATCGCCTTCGCCGGCCAGCACGCCGCACACGGCAACTTCCGCGCGTGGGCCCGGCTGACCGCACACGCCCGCACCGGCCTGGCCCGCACCGGTCGCCCCCGTGTCGACCGGGAACTGCTGCGCCGGGCCTTCAGCCGCCTTGCCTGACTACCACGCCGCCCTGCCGCCCGCCGCGCCGCCGACACCCGTCGCGGTGGTCATCGGCGCGGGCGGCGACGTGATCCACACGCACACCGCCCTGGCCGCCCACCATGTGCCGTCCGGCCGGATCACCCTGCACCCCGGCCCGGGCACCACCGGCGAGACCGGTCTTGCCCACGGCCTTCTGGCCGCCCTGGGGTAAACCGCCCCTGCTCCCGGGCGGTTTTCCCGCCGGCCGTCAGCCCGCCTGGGAAGCCGCCACCGCATGGATCACCGCCCTGCCCGTCACCCGGCTGGCTGTTCTGTGCGCCCACCGCCTCACCGCCCGCCGCGCGATGCGCTTCCTGGAGCTGCGCGCCCTTACCGGCATCCATCCGACCCTGGTCTGTCACCGTCCCCGTCTGCCCGCCGCCTTGCACCAGGTGCTGCGGACGGCCGACTACTGCGTCACCGCCGATTTGCAGGCCGCCCGCCGTCACTGCTGCGGCGCACCCGCCGCTGCCGCCCCGCCTGTTGAAGAGTCCGGCCGGCCGGCGGGTGGCTGACTCTGCCCGCGCTGGAGCGCCTCGTCTCCTACGACAGCCCCGCCCCCTGTACCGCCCCGTGCGCGCCGGCGCCGATCACTTTCCGGCACCGCCCGCCACCCGCACCCCTCACCGAGCAGACAGCCCGGGAAATCGCCCGACGCCTGGCCGCCGTGACCGCCCGTCCGCGTCCGGCCGCCGCCCTCGCCGCCGCGCTCTTCACCGGCGTCCTTCCCACAGCTCGCCACTGCCCGCCCCGGCGACTACGACGATGCCGCGGCCACCCCGGCACTGCACGACCGCGCCCGCTGCACCGACGGCTGCGCCACCCACCGGGTGCCGCCGTGGGCGCGCGTCTTTCTTGGAGGCCGCCGTGTGTTTCGCCCGGCTCGCGCCCGGCCAGGACCGGCATCTGCTGGCCGGCGCTCACGACCGCACCCGCCTGCTGCGCGTGGCGGAGGCTGCGGGGCTGTGCCCGCCGCAGCCGCCCGCCGGCCAGCGCACCGGCCCTGCCGGCCGCACCCGGTGGGACGGGCGTGAACGTGAGGAAGCACAGCGCTACGACGCGATGCCGATGCGGCGCCAGACCCCGCCCACGCGCTGAGTCCGAACCCTGGTGCACGTCAGTCGATGGAGAAATCGGCGAACTCCACGTCGGTGAAGGCGATCCCGAGACCGTGGGCGCGTCGGCCCGTGTCCCGGAAGCAGGCATGCCCCAGGGCTCGGGCGAGGATTACCGTCTGCTGCTGCTCGCCTCCGCCGGCGTCCCGGGCGGCGAACAGCTCGCGGGCCACTTCTTTCGACAGGTACTGGGTGATCAGCCGTACTCGCGGATCGTCCGACGAGCCTGCCGGGGCGGCGGATCCGAATCGCGCCCCGGTGCGGAGGACGACGCCGTCGGCCTCGGCCCGCTCCCGCCGGCGGGCGCGTACCAGGGGCTGCCACCGTGCCCTGACGGCCTCATCGATCCTTCCGCGTGCACGGCACGGGGACGGCGGCGCATTCCCGGCCGGGTGGTGACCCGCCTCTGTACCGTGCGCGGGGAGATCCCCAGAAAAACGGCCACGTTCTTCGTGGAGCCCTTCTGCGTCTTGAGCAGGAATCGGACGGCGGCGTCGCGTATGGGCACGGGACGGGTCAGCAACGCCCGCTCACGTCCCCTTGACGATCTCACCCGTGCCCGCCCCCGAGTGTTCTGTCACCGCGATGGCTGGCGCACGGCGGCCGTCTGCTCTCCCCGATCTCTCACACCAGGCGGTTCTCCCCGGCCGGTTCAGGCATGGCCAAGACACCGCCGCGGACCCTCGGCCAGAGAGCCCGCAACAGCCCGAGCCCGAGGACGCCCTCCGGGAGCAAACGTGAACACTCAACCGCCACTTACGCCATCCGTACGCGCTTGGTACGCGAAAAGTGCGCTTCACGCTAGGGTTGTGGGACAGGAGGTGCTGCATGTCCGAGCTGTTCGACGCGGTCGACGCGCTCATCGCGTCCCGCTCCCCGCTGCCGCCGCCGCAGGAACGCAAGCGGCTGCGCCAGGCGCACGGCCTGACCCTGGACGAGGTGGCCGCCGCACTGCAGGTGCGGCGCGCGACGGTCAGCGGCTGGGAGGCCGGCAAGACCGAGCCCAGGCCGCCGGAGCGCGATGCCTACGCCCGCCTGCTCAAGCAGCTCGCCCGGCTCTACCCCGCCGACGCTCCCGTGCTCCCCGAGGACACGGCGGCCCCCCAGACGCCTGCCGCTGAGGCCGCCCCTGCGTCACCGGCAGCCGAACCGGCCCGAGCCCGCACCGCACCCACAGGCCCGACTGCGGAGCCTGCGCACACCGCACGCCGCCCCGCCGCTCCGGCCGCTGCACCGCATACGGCCGCCACGACCACGCCGGTGTCGCGCCGCCAGGGCGAGAGAAAGCCCCTCCCGGCAGGCGGTGCCGACCTGCGGTTCGAGAACGGGCCGCTTGCTGTCGTCGACGTCGCCGACGGCCAGGTGCTGGCGTACTGCGTCGGCGGGCTGGTCCTGGACGTGCCCGCCAAGTCCCTCCCGGCCCTGGTGGACTGGACGCTGCGCGAGGCGAAGCTGGGGCAGCCGAAGCTGTCCGGTCCGGGCAAGGACGCCGACCCGTTGCTGGTGCTCACCGAGGCGGCGCTGGAGCGCTACGGCCTGCCCGTCGCCCTCACCGACGAGGAGCGGCTCGCCGGGCGGATCCCGGAGGGCCACAAGGTCATCAGGCAACTCGCCCGCGCGGAGTGGAAGCTGACCAAGCGGGGGTTCGGGCCGTGGGCGCGGATCTACCGCCCGGCGACCGGTTCGGAGCGGGCCTGCGTGCAGCTGTGCGTCCCGTCGTGGAACGCGCTGGACACCCGGCACTGGGGCGAGGCCGGGCAGCTCCCGCCGGCGGAACTCGCGCGCGTCCTGGGCGTGTACGCGTCGCGGGTGATGACGCCGCGCGGTTCGACCGCCGTGACCGGCCTGGAGCTGATGACCGCGCTGCACCCGCCGACCCGCGCGTCCGAGCCGGACGCCGACGGCAAGCGGCACTCCGAGCACAACCCCGGCTCGCTCGGGAAGGACCCGGTGGACTGCGCGCCGTGCGAGGCCCCCGACGGGCACCCGCTCCTGAAGGACCTGCCGCGCTTCCACGCGCGCGGCCCGGCGGAGAAGCTGTTCGAGGAGGCGTACGACTGGGCGCGGCCGATGACGGATGCCGAGTGCACCCTGCGGCACCTGGTCGGCATCGACGTGAACATGGCCTTCGCAGCGGGCGCCAACGGCCTGGTCGTCGGCCTCGGTGCGCCGACGCATGTCACGGCGCCGGTATTCGATGCGAAGCTGCCCGGCTCGTGGCTGGTGGACCTGTCCCACGTCGACCTGTCCCGCGTGAAGGCCGGCAAGGACACGTGGGCGGAGTTGGACGCGAGTCTGCTGCCCAGCCCGTTCACGCCGAAGGGGGAGCGCCCCGAGGGCCCGGCCTGGTACGCGACGCCGACCGTGGCGTACGCGGTGGAGCTCGGCTACGAGGTGCGTCCGGTCGAGGCGTGGGTCCGGTACGAGAACGGCCGCTATCTGGACGGCTGGTACAACCGGCTGCGCGACGCCTTCCTCGCCACGATGGCCGACCTCGGCGTGCACGCGGACCTGGAGCCGGCCGACTTCCTGGCGGCGGTGGACGGCTACCGCGGCCGTGACCCGGAACTGGCGATCGTCGTCTCCGCGGTCAAGGCGACGGTGAAGGGCGGCCTGGGCAAGCTGCGCGAGCGGCCCCGGGGCGAGGGCTGGCGGCCGGGCGAGCCGTGGCGGGCGCTTTCCCGCCCGACGTGGCGGCCCGACATCCGCGCGGCGGTCATCTCCCGCACCCGGATCAACCTGCACCGCAAGATCGTCAAGCATGCGGCATTCACCGGGCAGTACCCGATCGCGGTCCTCTCCGACTGCGTCGTCTACGCGGCAGGCGGCGCCTCGCCGCTGGCCGTCCTGCCCTACCGGGACGGAAAGCCGCTGCCGGGCGGCTTCAAGCTCGGCATCAACCCGGGCCTGGTCAAGCACGAGGGCACCCAGGACGTCCTGTGGGGCGAAGAGGTCCGCGAGCGGTTCAACGCCCCCGAGCTCAACCTGGCCCGGTACATCAAGGACGGCACCGTCACCGACGTCGACAACGGAGAGTAGGAGAAGGCGACGATGAGCCTGTTCGGGGACGGCCTGGACGCCGCGGTGCGCAAGGCGTTCACCCGCCCGGCGCCCAAGAGCGCGGGCGCGCGGATGCGGTACCTGGTCAAGCAGCTGGGCGGCACCAAGGCGGTCGCCCAGATGCTGCGCATCTCCCAGCGCACCGTCGAGCGGTACGTCAAGGACCAGATCAAGAAGCCGCGCCCCGACCTCGCCGCCCGCCTGGAGCGCGAGGTGAAGGCCCGGTGGCAGCCGCAGATCCGGGCCAGGGCCCGGCAGAAGGCGGCGACGACCGGCGGCATCGTCATCGACACCCGTGCCCGGCTCGGCTACACCGCGCCGATCGGGTCGACGGACCAGGACCGCATCCGGCACCTGACCGTCGCCCTGCCGCCCCGCTACGCCGCGCGCCTGTTCGACGCCCAGGAGCAGGGCGCCACCGAGCAGCGCCTCCAGGAACTCGCCGCTGAGGCACTCAAAGAGGTGTACTTCCAGGACGGCGGCCGCCGCGCCGGCAGCCTGGAGGAGGTGCGCTTCACGGACATCGAGCACCTTGAGTTCGACCTGTAGATCTCGAACAGCCGCGAGCCCCGCCGACACCTGTGACTGAGCGCTTGAGTCGGCGGATGAGCGTTTGGATTGGCGGGCGGCGCCCGGGGCTCGGATGGTTGTGCTGATCGGGTATCGGGAGCTCATCCGGATGCACTCGGCGGATTGGATCCGGGCTGGATTTTGGTCTTAACCCTTACAAAGACATCGCCTGGGTTGCTCATATGGGGCAATCACCCGAGGATGCAGCACGACGGCGAAGCATTCCCGCCGCCGTCGAGGCAGCTCTCTGGACCCTCAGCAGCGGCCGCTGCTACGCACCTGGATGCCCCTTCCCCGTGATCTATGAAGTCCGCCCGGGCGTCTACCAAAAGAACGCTCAGATCGCCCGCATCATCGGAGTCAAACGCACCGCCGCCCGCTACCGCCCCTGCCCTTCCGAGGAAGAAGCACGGGACCGAGAGTCGTTCAAGAACCTGCTGCTGCTCTGCCTCGCCCATCACGCCGAAGTCGACGACAAGAACCATGGCGAGGAGTTCTATCCACCCGAGCTCCTTCGGAAGTGGAAGCGCGACCACGAAGGCGAACACGGCCGGCAGTTGGACCGGATCGGTCCGCTCGACGAAGACCAGCTCACCGACCTCCTCATCTCAGTGTTCACCCCGCCGGTGACTCGGCTGGAGAAGGTCGCCGACCAGCTGGAGCAGACTGGAACGCTCACATCGGACGCCCTCACAGAGCTCCGCAACATCATCGCTGTGATGTCGGACAGCCCAGGAAGCCCTGACACGCGCACCGCGCGGCAACTGGCGTACGCGGCAGAGGTCTTCGACACCCGCGGCCTTCAGGGCTCCGCAAAGTCTCTCGCATACGCCGCCGAACACCTCCCATCGGTCTTGGAGCAGCTCGACCGGCGGATCCGAGAACTCAGAAATTTCACGTGATACGAGCCGGCCGCCTGCCGGCAGAGCGGCGGCACGCTGGCCGCGCGCCGCCAGCAGCGCTCGGGACGGAATGAGCACAAGCCCGCCACCTGAAACTCTCATCCGCCAACTCAAGCGCTCAGTCACAACACCTCGGCAGCCGCTTCCAAGGGCAAACGCTCGCTGATCGCCTGCGACCACTGAAGACATCGGGCTCACCCAATTTAGGCGCGGCCCGGGAAGGACAGGGCTGTCACCAGGTCCGGAACACGCCAGAGAACTTTTCCGGATTCCTGTCACATCTGCGTGCGCCGTTCCGTCAGTGCTGTGAAGACGTCAACCAGGCGGAAGCGAAGGAGAGCAGCCATGACGAACACCTCCATCTCCCGGATGCCCAACCCGGCCGAGTTCGTGCCCGAGCTGAACGACATCAGCGCCGCCCTCTTCCGGGCCACGGGCAACCACTCGGTGCCGCGCACCACGATGAATCTCGTCCACCTGCGTGCCGGGCAGATCGTCGGCAACACTTACCTGACGATCCTGAACACCGGCTTCCTGCGCAAGGCCGGGGAGTCCGAGGAGCGCATCACCGCCGTCTCCTCCTGGCAGGACGCCCCGTACTTCACCGACGCCGAGCGCGCCGCCCTGGCCTTGGTGGAGGCCACCCTCCAGCCCGCCCCGCATGGCAAGGAGCGCGTCTCCGACGAGCTGT
Source organism: Streptomyces sp. NPDC050508 (assembly GCF_040655155.1). Classification (NCBI taxonomy): domain Bacteria; kingdom Bacillati; phylum Actinomycetota; class Actinomycetes; order Kitasatosporales; family Streptomycetaceae; genus Streptomyces; species Streptomyces sp. NPDC050508. The sequence continues at coordinate 3,369 of NZ_JBFAJJ010000030.1, read as the reverse complement.
ATGCCGAGGCGGCGAAGCACTACGACGAGAAGGCGCTGGCCACCCTGACCATCGCGATCGGCCAGATCAACTTCTTCATCGCTCTGGCCGTCATCGGCAAGCCGCAGCCGGTCAGCTCCCTCGCGGACGAGCAGTGGGACTGACCTGTCCGTCAGCGGGGTCGCCCGATCCGGCGCCGCAGGACCACACTCATTCATCTAGGCCCACTCGACTCCCAGCTCCGCGAGGGCGGCGTGTTGTTCTGCGGTGAGCTTGTCGCGGCGGGTCTTGGTGTTGGAGATCCATACGCCCAGCTTCACGGTCACCGGTTCAGCCTCGCCGCCGACCGTGATCCGCTCTGCATGAGCCCTGGGGACGCGGGCGTGGCCTTCGCGGGCGATGTACTGAGCGAGGGCCGCCAGGCCTCGCTGGAACGCCTGTTCCGCCTTGCCCGAGCCTTTCGACCGCACAGCCGCTGGGGCGGGAGAAGGTGTCTGAAGTGGTTGTATGCCCAGCTGGGACAGCCGCTCCTGCTGCTCGGTGGACAGCTGCGCCCAGGTGCCCGGATTCTGCTGCTGTTTGAGCCACTTGCCGATGTCGTCGCCGTCCATGAGCACGCCGGGTGCGATGTCGGGGAGGGGGCCGTCGGCGTCGACCAGGTCGGCGAGCACCCGGTAGTGGCGTTGCCAGTCGAGCGGCCACGGGCAGTCCCAGTCCGGGTCGATGGCGGTCAGCTGCGCCGCGCGTTCCGCCGCCCGCTCCGGGTCCTTGCCCAGGCCGTTCTTCTGGCCCTTACGACGGAGGTTGGCCATGTGCTGCCCGACCGGCACCACCGCGTCGCCCTCGCCCCGGACCGCGTCCTGCCGGGGTGCGAGGTGGCCGGTGGCCCGCCGGTACGACCGGAGCGCGGAGAGCTTGGTCTCCCACGCCTCCTCACCGGGCTCCCACACCATCCCGGCCTCGGGGGCGTCCAGCAGCTCCTTGCGCCGCTCCTCCAACTCCCCGGCCCGCAGCGCCTTCCGCTGCTGGTGCACCCACCGCCCGAGGGGGAAGTCCTTCGTGACGCCCACCGTGGTCTCGGTGTCGTAGGGGACGGCGTAGAGGCCGGTGATGTGGTGCTTCTTCCGCCAGTGGAGCAGGGCTTGGTAGCTCTCCAGCCACACGAGGGATTCCGGCCGGTAGACCCGGGTGCGCAGGAACGCGGCGATGGTCGCCGCGTCGCGCGGACTGGAGAAGTGCAGCAGCGCTGACTCCACTGCGCCCTCGGTGTCGTCCGGCTCCTGGTCTTCACTGTCACCTTCGCCGGCGCCGACGATCTGGCCGTCCGCGTCACGCCGGACGTGGATTTTGCGCTGCTGCTTGCTGCGGGTGAGGGCGCGGGAGGCGAGCTGTTCGACGAGTTGTTCATCGTGCGAGCGGAGGCCTTGGAGTACGGCGACGAGGGGGCGGAAGCTGGCGCTGGCGACCATGTCGTCCGGGTTCTCGCCGGGTTCCAGGAAGATGGGCACGATGATCCGGGCGGTCTTGGTCGTGCCGTCCGGGTTGGGGCGCAGGGCGCGGCCGATGTTCTGGACGATCTCGACCTGGGAGCCGCGGGTGTCGGCGAAGCAGATCGCTTCGACACCTCTGGTGCCGACGATGTCGACGCCCTCGCCCAGGACCCGCACCGAGGCGAGGAAGGCGCGGTGGACCCGCTTGCCGTCGGCGTCGATGCCGTTGGCGAACTGGCGGATGGTCTCGCGCCGTTCGGTGACGAGGTGGTCGCCGCACAGCCATGCTGACCACACGCGGTCCGGGGGTACGTGGCGGCCGGCCTCCAGGTCGTAGAGCTCCGCGTCGATCGACGACTTCGGCAGGCGTTCCGCGTTGGTCAGGGCGTCGTCGGATGCCTCGGTGACGTACAACTCCGCGGCCGTCTCCGGGAGTTTCGCCGCGAACGCCTCCGCCTCCTCCACCCGCTGGTGGAACGTCATGACGGTCTTCAGGTTCCAGCGTGCGGCGTGCTCCAACAGGGCGGTCTGCAGCAGGGCCAGGCGTCGGCCCCGCTGCGCCTCCTCCGATGCCCCGCGGATGGGGGAGGGGTCGCGGATTTCCAGGACGTCGATCTCGAAGCCCGCGAGGATCTCGCGTTCGATCGCCTCGCTCAGCCCGAGCTCGAACAGCCAGGGCCCGTAGGTCTGGGAGTCCGCGCCCATCGACGCGATCTCCAGCTCCTGGCCGTCCGCGCTCTTCTGGGGGCGGGGTGAGGCGAGGATGCGCGGGGTGGCGGTGAGGTAGAGGCGGTAGTCGACCGGGATGCGGGCGTTGTCGTGGATCGCCGACCACGGACGGCCAAGATCACCGGCCGTGCCGTGGGCCTCATCCACTACCGCGAAGTCGAACGGGTCCATGCGCTGCCCGTACAGCCGCTCCCCGCCAGCCAGAGCGGCCTCCAGCGGCCCGCGTACCTTCCGCTGGCCCCACGGGTCCTCGGGGTCCTCCCGGTCCACGAGGGAGGCGTAGGTGGCGAACACGATGACGGGCCCGTGTCCGGCCCACAGGGCGAGCTGGATGGGGTTGGTGGTGGTGCGCACCCCGAGCTCGTTCAGCACGGGGTCGCTCTCCAGCGAGCACACGGCGACCATCAAGGAGCGGTGCCCGACCCGGCGCCACACCTGGATGGTCTGCACGAGCAGGTCCAGGGTGGGCACCATGACGAGGACCCGGCCGTCCCGGAAGTTCTCCAGCGCCGCCCACGCGGCGGTGATCGTTTTCCCGGAGCCGGTCGCTGACACGCCCGTGCCACGGATCCCCTCGGGGGGCACAGATGATCTCGCAGGGAATCCCACCCACTTGCGGATACCAGAAGTCGCGTAAACCTGGTGTTCCCGGAGTTGGATATTAGGCATTTCCCCGGATTTCTTTTCCATTTAAAGTTCTCGCTCCGCCCGAGCGGTTGGTGGGTGTCTCGCGTTTCCGCCAACGGTACATGCTGCATCAACTCGATGCACCCACTACACTCAAACCCAACACGAATGAGCGCCCCCACCCTCACAAGCAACCCTGCCCGCGCCAGTGGGCCCCAAGGTCCTGGAGGCGCAGCCGGAAGGACTCTCAGGCGGGGGAGCGCAGCGGACCCGCCCTGGAGTCCGCAGGATTCTCCAAATTCCCACCCATACAACCAACTGCCGCACCTGACACTCCCTCACCCGACGGGCGCGCACCGCGCGCCGTGCTGGCCGCGCAGCGGCCGGCCCCACTGGATCCCGGAGCGCAGCGCAGGGATCCGCCCACGCGCAGCGTGGGCAAAGGGAGCGTAGCGACCGTCTCCTTTGCACATCGCCGGCTCGACGCCCATCGCCCGCTACATCCACACCACGGCCTCCGCGAACGGCAAGCGCGTCCAGGCAG
>NZ_JBFAJJ010000029.1:0-85021 GCF_040655155.1 Streptomyces sp. NPDC050508 | reverse complement strand
CCCCACGGCCCCTCCCCGACGGACGGATGTGAGGCGGGGCCGTGGGGCGGTCGCCTCTGCCTCCGCTACGACCCGCCGCCCTCACACCTTCCGATACGTGTACGCCTCCGCAGCCGCCGCCTCGACCGCGTCCAGGTCCGCTCCCGCCGACGCCGTGACGACCGCGGCCACCGCACCCTCGACGAACGGGGCGTCCACCAGGCGGGTGCCGGCCGGGAGTTCGTCGCCCTCGGCGAGCAGGGCCTTCACGGTCAGTACGGCGCTGCCCAGGTCGGTGAGAACGGCGACCCCGGCGCCGCGGTCGACGGACGCGGCGGCGGCGGCGATCAGTTCGGAACTGGTGCCGAGCCCGCCGCCCTCGGTGCCGCCGGCCGCGGCGAGCGGCACCGCCGTGCCCGAGCCGGACAGCCCTCGCGCCAACTCGGCCACGGAGGCGGCGACTTCCGCACTGTGCGACACCAGCACGATGCCCACCAGTTTCCCGTCACTCACCGGTGGCCTCCGCGGTCGCGGCCTCCTGGAGCGCGGCGATCAGCAGCGAAGCAGACGTGGCGCCCGGGTCCTGGTGCCCGATGCTCCGCTCCCCGAGATAACTCGCCCGGCCCTTGCGGGCCTGCAGGGGCGTGGTCGCCACGGCGCCCTCCTCGGCGGCGGTCCGCGCCGCGGCGAAGCCCTCCGGCAACGCGTCGACCGCCGGGACCAGAGCGTCGATCATGGTCTTGTCACCGGGCGAGGCACCGCCCAGGGTCATGACCGCGTCCACCCCGGTGCGCAGCGCGAGGGTGAACTCCGCCTCGCTCACCTCGGCGGCATCCCCGAGTGCCTTGCCGGTACGGCGCAGCAGCGTGCCGTAGAGCGGCCCGGACGCGCCGCCGACCGTCGAGATGAGCGTCCGTCCGGCGAGGGTGAGGACGCCGCCCGGGGTGCCCGGCGCCTCCTTTTCCAGGGTGGCCGCCACGGCGGTGAACCCGCGCTGCAGGTTCGCGCCGTGGTCGGCGTCGCCGATGGGCGAGTCGAGGTCGGTGAGCCGTTCCGCCTCGCGTGCGACGGAGGCGGCGGTCACCGTCATCCAACGGCGGAAGAAGTCGGCGTCGAGCACTGGATCTCCTTGCGTGGTGGGGGAGTTGGCCGGATGCGGCGCCGTCTCACATGCCCCAGCGCAGTCCGGGCGTCTTCACCGGCGCGTCCCACAGTCGCAGCAGCTCCTCGTCGATCTGGCAGAGGGTGACCGAGGCACCCGCCATGTCGAGGGACGTGACGTAGTTGCCGACCAGTGTGCGGGCGACGGCGACCCCGCGCTCGGCGAGCACCCGGTGCACCTCGGCGTTGAAGCCGTACAGCTCCAGGAGCGGGGTCGCGCCCATGCCGTTGACCAGTACCAGGACCGGATTCCGCGGCGGCATGTCCTCCAGGATCGCGTGCACGGCGAAGTCGGCGATCTCACCGGACGTCATCATGGCCCGCCGCTCCCGGCCCGGCTCGCCGTGGATACCGACGCCCAACTCCAGCTCGCCCGGCGGCAGATCGAAGGTGGGGCTGCCCTTGGCGGGGGTGGTGCAGGCGCTGAGCGCGACGCCGAAGCTGCGCGAGTTCTCGTTGACCTGCCGGGCGATCGCCGCCACCTGGTCCAGCGGCTGCCCCTCGGCCGCCGCGGCACCGGCGATCTTCTCCACGAACAGCGTGGCACCGGTGCCGCGCCGCCCCGCCGTGTAGAGGCTGTCGGTGACGGCGACATCATCGTTGACCAGGACCTTGGCGATCTGGATGCCCTCCTCCTCGGCGAGCTCGGCCGCCATGTCGAAGTTGAGGACGTCCCCCGTGTAGTTCTTGACGACGAACAACACCCCGGCGCCACTGTCCACGGCCGCCGCGGCCCGCACCATCTGATCGGGCACCGGCGACGTGAACACCTCACCGGGACAGGCCGCCGACAGCATCCCGGGCCCCACGAATCCGCCGTGCAGCGGCTCATGCCCCGCCCCGCCACCGGAGACGATCCCCACCTGCCCGGCCACGGGGGCGTCCCGCCGTACGATCACCCGGTTCTCGACATCGACGGTCAGCTCCGGATGGGCGGCCGCCATACCCCGCAGCGCGTCGGCGACCACGGTCTCCGCGACGTTGATCAACATCTTCATGAGTACCTCCTGGCAAGGCTGGCAGATGTGGCCCTGACCTGTGCTTTTGTCGACTCTGGTGACGGGCTGCCAGGTCTCTGGGGTGGCCGGTCCAGGGTCGGTGGGAGCGCCCCTGTGGAAAGTATCGACCTTGCAGCAGTGAAGGTCACGGGCTCGGACGCGCATAGGCGTGCCAGGCCGCCTGGGACTGTTCTGCTGGTTGAGCCGCTTGACGGACCAGGAGAGAGGTGGTGTGTGGCGACTCGGTGGCATTTCGCTGATGAAGCACGAGAGATTGCTGCATGAAGCAGGTCATGTATGTGCCAACAAGTTTTTGATCCACTGGTGGTACACACTCAACACGTCGTTGACCTTAGGGGCCCGTGTGTCGGGACCAGTCGTCAGGTGTCGTCGTGCGTCTCGTGACTTTGACCATGGGTCCTCACCGGTGGACCGATGGCCGGGCGCGGGGATCGACTTCGGTGTCGTTGTGACCGCGTAGGTGTTTCAGGTGAGGCCGTCAAGGAAGCCCGAGAGTGCGGTGTGCAGGATTCCAGGCTGTTCCAGGTGCAGGTCGTGGCTGGTGCCGGGGATGCTCATGGCCATGGTGTCGGGTCGCCGCCGGAGCATTTCGTCGGCTTCCGGCGCGGGGATGTAGCTGGATTGGGCCAGGACGACCAGGGTCGGGCACACGATCTGTCCCCACTTGTGCCAGTAGGAACGCTGGGCGTTCTCCGCCAGCGAGCGGACCATCACCTCGCGGTCGAAGCGAGGCCACCATCCGCCGTCGCGTTCTTCCAGCCCGGCTGCCCATCCTGCGCCGACCGGTCCGCCGCCGAGGAACGCGACCGCCGCTTCGCGTGAGGGAAACGGTGTCGGCCACGAGTCGAGCCATCCGCCGATGTCCGCGGGGCCGTTCGGGTGCGGACCGCCGGAGCCTGCTTCGACAAGCACGAGCGCGCGGACGAGCCCGGGATGCGCGGCGGCGGTGAGCATGGCCGTGTGCCCGCCCAGCGACTGGCCGACCAGGACGGGCCGCTGCAGCGCCAACTGGTCGACAACGGCGACGGCGTCGGCGACGTAGGCGGCGCGGGAGACGTCCTGCGGGTGGCGCTCGCCGGCGCCGTGCCCGCGCTGGTCGACCGCGACCACCCGATACCCGGAGCTCAAGCTCCGTGCCGGCACGTCCCACAGCGTCGGCAGGCCCGAGAACGTCGTACTGGTCGCCCAGGCGGGAGCGCTGCGGAAGGACCTTACGAGACTCTGACACGGAGTCCGAACGCCTTCATGCATTGCCGCACAGTGGCAACTCTGGTCCCACACACCCCGGGCCAGAGGAGCCGCACATGAGCAGGCACAACAAACGCAGGTCGAAGCTGCGGAACAGGCTGACCGTCCTGGGTGGAGGGGCGGTGGCCGTCGCGGCGGCCGTGGTCATGGTCAACGGAGCCTCCGCGGCGCAGGTTTCGCCGAACCCGCGCGCCGCCTTAAAGGCCGACCACGCCGTCTTCGTCCAGGGCAACGAACTGGCCGGGAACACCATCCGCGTCTTCCGCCGGGGCGACGACGGGAAGTTGACCGCCGCGGGGAAGTACGCGACCGGCGGCAAGGGCGGCGACCAGACCGACGCGCCCACCGACTCACTCGCCTCGCAGGGGTCGCTCGTCTACGACCACCGTTCCGGCCGGCTCCTGGCGGTCAACGCGGGCAGTGGCACCCTGACGTCCTTCGCCGTGCACGGCCAGAAACTGACGGACCGTCAAACAGTCTCCACGGGAGGCGACTTCCCGTCCGCCGTCACGGTCTCGGGGGATCTCGCCTACGTCATGAACGCGGGCGGCACAGGAAGCGTCCAGGGCTTCCGGATCACCTCCAACGGGCTGAAGCCGCTGAGCGGTTCGAACCGCAGTCTGGCACTGAAGAACGACAAGGTGCCGCTGTTCAGCAGTTCGCCGGGGCAGGTCGCGTTCACGCCGGACGGCCGGGACCTGGTCGTCACCACCAAGTCGGCGAACACCATCGAGGTCTTCCCCGTGGGGAAGGACGGCCGCCCGGCGGACAAGCCGGTCGTGAACAAGTCGGCGGGCATGGTGCCGTTCGCCATCGCCTTCGACAAGTCCGGGCGCATGCTGGTCGCCGAGGCCGCCAAGTCCACCGTCACCACCTACAAGGTGCGCCACGACGGCGAGTTGAAGACCGTACAGGCGTCCTTGCCGAACGGGCAGACGGTCCTGTGCTGGCTGGAGCGGGCCGGTGACTTCTTCTACGGCGGCAACACCGGCAACTCCACCGTCAGCGGCTACCGCCAGGACGCACACGGCCGACTCGCCCTGACCAACGAGGCGGGCATCGCCGCCGCACCCTCCGGAATGTCCCAGGGCGTCATCGACCTCGCCGTCGCCGCCGACAAGTTCGTCTACGTCCAGAACGCGACCTCCGGCACCGTCGACGGTTTCCGTGTCGGGCACACAGGCGCCCTCACCAAGATCACGACAATCACAGGACTGCCCGCCTTCGCCGCCTCCGGCATGGAGGGCATCGCCGCGGTGTAAGAAAGCGGCCACCGCGGCGGAACGTCCCGGGCACGCGACGAGCGCGCCCGGGACGTCGTGCCGAAGTGGCTGACCGCCGTGACGCCGCCGACCCCGTTCCACGCAGGAGCGCCGGAGGTTCAACTGCTGCTACGGCTGCCCCTGCGGCGCAGGGCGATGAAGCCGCCCGCGATGGCGAGGACGCCGGTGGCGGCCGCGGCGGCGATGCCACCCGCGCCGGTGGCGGCGAGGTCCTCGCCCCGGCCGCCCTGCGGCTGGGTTCCGCCGGAGGCGTCGGCAGCAGGGGTCGCGGCGCCGGAGGCGGACGCTGCCGTGTCGGACGTGCTCGCCGAAGAAGTCGGTGTGGTGGCCGAGACGATCGCCTTGTCCCGGGTGAAGGTCAGGGTGCCGAAGCCGAGGTGGTCGAGGCCGCCGCCGGTTCCGTAGTCACCGCCGCCGCCCTCGGGCCTGACTTTGGCGGCCATGGCGCTCACGTACGGCGCGTCGAGGCCGCGGCGGTTCACGTAGTGGTTGTAGAGGCCCTCCCAGATCGGGCGCACCTGACCACGGGCCCACGTGGACGCCTCCGTGAACGTCTCCCAGCCCTCCCACACGCCGGGTGCGCCCTTGTGCCAGGTCCAGGAGGTGAAGGGGACGTCGTGACCGAGGTTCCACTTGGCGGCGTACTCGACGCCCTTGAGGACGCGGCTGTCGTCGTAGCCGTAGAGGTCGATGCCCTGGTTCCACGCCATCTCGCAGATGGTGCCCAACAGGCCCACGCTCAGCAGGGCGTGCCCCTGGTCGCGTCCGACCTCCACCATCTGTCCGAGGCCACCGGGGTGGATGAACGGGATGGCGTTCTTGATGGAGCCCATGCCCTTGCCGGACTTGAAGTACGTGACGGCCTCGTCGACCTTGGCCCGGTCGTCGCACAGGATGCCGACGGACAGCACGCACGCCACGCTCAACAGGTCCCAGCTGCTCCAGTAGTTGGAGTCGTACGCGCCATTGTGCTTGGCGAGGAAGCTGCTGCTCATCGGGTAGAAGACGGCCAGCATCATCTTCTTGAACCGGGCCAGATCGAAGCCGCCGTAACCGCGCATGATCTCCGCGGCGTTCGCGAACTGGTAACCGTGGATGCCCGCCGCGATGAACCGGTCGGCGTCGCCGTCCAGCGCGGTGAGCTTGGTCGACCAGGCGTTGAGGATGTCGCGGGCGGCGTCCGCGTGGGCCGTGTCGCCGGTGACCTTCCAGCGCAGGGCGTTCTGGTAGGCGGCTGCGATGTCGAAGGCGAGCGTGGTGACGTTGTCACCGGTGGCGCCGCGTATCACCGTCGCGAGCGGGGTCGCCTTCCAGGTGCTCGCCGAGCGCGGGTTGCCCGTCAGCTTGGCGTAGCCCTCCTTCCACCGGCCGGTGCCCGCCTTCACCTTGGCGGCCATACGGTCGAAGTCGGCCTGCGTGTGCAGCAGTCCCGGATGTACGAACGCGGCGCTCGCTGCGGCGGGAGTGGCTCCGGCACCGACGGCGGCTGCCCCGATGCCCGCTGCTCCGGCTGCTCCCGCGACCCGCAGCACGCTGCGCCGGCTCATCATCGGTCGGCTGTTGCTCTGGCTCACTGACACTGATTGGCTCCTGTCGGATCTGGCCGTACGCAGCAGGGGACGTACGGGCGGATCGCGGATAACAGAACCGTGGAAAGAAATCTCGAACGCCTCTGGCACACTGCCATCCTTCGGAACGCCGGCATCAGGCGTTGGTCGACGAGGTGGGGCGGGACAAGGTGGGACGGGTTCGCTCGCAGGACGTGCGGGAGCGGCCGGATGTCGAGTTGGTCGTGGCAGCACGGGCAGGTGACCCGGAGGCGTTGGAGCACCTCGTGCGGAGCTGTCTGCCGTTGGTCTACAACATCGTCGGGCGGGCCCTGGACGGGCACAGCGACGTCGATGACGTGGTCCAGGACGCGATGCTGCGGGCCTTGGATGGGCTGCCGGGCCTGGAGGACCCGGAGCGGTTCCGCTCCTGGCTGGTAGCCATCGCCGTACGGCAGGTCCGCGACCGGTGGCGCGGTCGGCAGACCCGGCCGCAGTCGGATCTACCGGACGAGGCCGTCCAAGAGGTGGCCCCGGAGGCGGACTTCGCCGATCTGGCCATTCTCCGGCTGGCCCTGTCGGGGCAGCGGCGCGAGGCGGTGGAGGCGACCCGCTGGCTGGAGGACGAGGAACGTGAGGTGCTCTCGCTGTGGTGGCTGGAAGCCGCCGGGGAGCTGACCCGCGCCGAACTCGCGGCGGCCTGCGAACTCGCGCCGCAGCATGCCGCGGTACGGGTGCAGCGGGTCAAGGAGAGGCTGGAGTCCGGGCGGTCCGTGGTGCGGGCGCTGGCCGCGTCGCCGCGTTGTGCGGAACTGGACGCGGAACTGACCTCCTGGGACGGCCGGCCGAACGCGCGGTGGCGCAAGCGGCTGGCGCGTCATGTCCGCGACTGCCCGCAGTGCCTGTTCAACACCTCTGAACTGGTGCCTGCGGAGGGGCTGTTGGGCGGCTTCGCGCTGGTGCCGGTACCGATCGGCCTGGCGGGCCTGCTGCTGGCCAAGTCGATGCCCTCGGCCTCGGCGGCGGGTGGGGTTGCTCACGCTCCCGGCGGCGCGGGCCGGGTAGGGCACCTGCTGGGCAAGCTGGCGGCCAAGCCGGTGGTGACGTTGACGGCCGGGGCGGTGGCCCTCGCGGGTGGCGGTGCCCTGTACGCGTACACGCGGTCCGACGCGTCCGTACGACCACCTGCGGCCCAGGCTCAGGTCCAGACCCCGGCATCGCCCGCAGTCTCGTCGGCACCGCCGACCCCGACGACGTCTGCCACGCCGAGCCCGACGCCGACGGCCGTCTCGACGCTTCTGGGGCGCCACGCCCTGCGTTCGGTCGACCAGCCTGGCCGCTATGTGCAGGAAGCCGACCGTCTCGGCGTCCTCGGTCCCGTCGCCGCCACCAGTTCCGGGCTCGCGAAGCAGGAGGCCACCTTCCGATTCGTCACCGGGCTGGCCGATTCCCACTGCTACTCGATTGAGGACGCCTCGGGAAGATACCTGCGTCACTACGCCTTCCGCATCCGGCTGGACGCCAACGACGGATCGGCTGTCTTCCAGAAGGACGCCACGTTCTGCGCCCGGCCCGGTTCCACCGACGGATCGGTCTCCCTGGAGTCGTACAACTACCCCGGGCGCTACCTCCGTTACCGCGACAACCTCGAACTCTGGGTCGACCCGGCCCAGAACACCGCCGCGTTCCGCGCCAGTTGTTCCTTCACGGTCGTCGCGCCCTGGACCTGATGACTGCCGCCTGCCACAGGACGGCCCTCGATGTCCGTCACGCGCAGTCGGCGCCCGGCGGTCAACGTGCACGGGCCTGCGCCGGTGAAGGTCAGTCGGGCACCGGTGAGAGTGGCGTCCTGCCAGTCGACGCCGACGCCGCCCCGGGCCCGCAGTCCCCGGACGCTGCCGCCCGGCCAGGCGGACGGGAGTGCGGGCAGCAGCCGCAGTTCGACGGTTTCACTGGGCTGAAAGTCCCTGCCCACACAACGCGGTCGCCCGCTCGTGTATCGCATCTCCGCAGCAGGGCAAACCGCAGTGAAGCGACCAATAAAGATGCCGTGGGTCAGATCTCGTTGTTCCACATGCGGAACACGGTGCAGTTGCCGCTCTTGTCGAACGTCACCGTCCAGAGGTTGGCGAAGGTGCCCAGCTCCTTGTATCGGCCGGTGCCTTCGATGGCCGCCGTGTCGCCGTTGATGGTGAGGATGGACCAGTCGAAGTCCCAGCCGCCCTCTTGCCACGGCGCGCGGCCCTGCCAGCCCTCGACGATCGCGTCGCGGCCGATCCAGTCGGTCTCGTACGGCCACTCGTGGTACTCGGCCCGCGGTGTGAACAGCGCGGCGATGTCCTTCTTGTTGTTGGTGGTCCACGCCTGTACATAGCGCTCGATCCAGGTGCGTACCTGATCTTCAGTGACCATCGCGGCTTCCTTCTCTGTGCTGGGGGCACGCGGCTCACCCGTGGGCGCCCGGGCGCTCGACGCGTCGGTCGACGGTATCGACGATGAGCAGTGCGATCTCGTCAGCATGGGCCCGATCCCGCGGTGTCGGCAGGCAGGGGCTTCCTGGGTGCCGCACTCCTAGGAAGCGGCGACGTGCGATCTAAGTATGAGCGGCAACGAACTGGGGGAGTTCCTGCTGGCGCGTCGCTCCCGCCTCAGTCCGCAGGAAATGGGGTTTCCCCGTTCGGAGGATCGCCGGGTCAGCGGGCTTCGACGCGAGGAGGTCGCCGTGCTGGCCGGGGTCAGCGCCGACTACTACGCCCGCCTGGAGCAGGGTCGCGAACGGAAACCGTCCGGCCAGGTCATCGACGCTCTCGCGCGGGCGCTTCGGCTGGACTCCGACGCCTGCTGGCACGCCTACCGTCTGGCCGGGCTGGTACCGCGACCGCAAGTCCCTGACCTTGATGTGGAGCGGGTGGCGCCCGGGCTTCAGCGGCTGATGGACGGCTTTCCGGCGGCCGTCGCCTACGTCGTCAACCGTCGGCTGGATGTTCTCCGTGCCTGCCGCGTTCTGTATGCGGGTCACTCGCTGGCCTCGGTCTTGTCGAACCGGTTCGACGGAACCTAGCAGCACGAAAATCCACCGGCAATACCTCCGACGGAGGCAGTTGCGGCAGCTCACCCTGCAGCTCTCTCGGTAGTTCCCCTTGGATTCCGGGGATGTTACGAGAAGTGTCGCGCGAGGTGTTGACAGCGGCTGGGGTTGTTCCTACCTTCACTTCACGCGAACCGGTTCGACAGCTGGTTCCGAGTCTCGGAGTCATCGAACCGGTTCGACCCAGCCAAGGAGTGCCCGTGAACATCGGTGAGATCGCCCGGCGGGCCGGTGTCTCGCGGAGCACCGTGTCCGTCGCGCTGAGCGGCAAGCGCCCGGTGTCGGAGGACACCCGCCGGAAGATCCAGCGCGTCATCGACGAGCTGGGCTACCGGCCCAACGCCAGCGCCCGCGCCCTGGCCAACGGCCGGACCAACACGATCGGCCTGGTCTTCCCGCCGGCCGGCAACCACTACACCGGTATGCAACTCGACTTCATCGGCAGCGTGGTGGAGGCCGCCGCCGCCCAGGACTACGACGTACTGCTGTCTCCCAGCGGTGTCGACAGCGACCGCTCGTTCCAGCGGATGCTGGGGGAGCGGCGCGTCGACGGCGCGATCCTGATGGAGATCAGACTGGAGGACGACCGGGTCGATCACCTGGCCGCCCTCGACTTCCCCTCCGTCGCCATCGGCCGGACCGCGCGTCCCGAGGGCACCTGGTGGGTCGGCCTGGACCACACCGCGCTGGCGGCGGCGTGCGTGCATCACCTCGCGGACCTCGGCCACCGCAGGGTCGCCTTCGTCAACCGTCCCGAACAACTGCTGCGGGCCGGATACGAGTCCGCCCACCGCGGCCTCGACGGCTTCACCAAGGCCGCGGCCGAACGCGGGCTCACCGTGCGGACGTACTGCTGCGGGGACGACGCCGCCTCCGGACAGGCCTGCCTGGAACAGATCCTGCACGACGACCCGGCCACCACTGCCCTGGTCACCCTCAACGAGGCCGCGCTCGGCGGTCTGTACCGCGGGCTGTCCCAGTCCGGCCGCCATGTACCGCGCGACTTCTCCGTCACCGGCGTCGTGGCGGGCCGGTGGGCGGAGACGGTGACCCCGCAGCTCACCGCGGCGGACGTACCGGCGGAGGAGATGGGCCGACACGCCGTCGACCTCCTCGTCGAACGGCTCGACCACCCCGACGCACCGCCCCGCCACCACCTGCTGACCCCGCCCATCTCGCTGCGCGCGAGCACAGGGCCCGGCACGCCGTCGTCCATCGAGGCCCGCTGACCTAGCCCCGCACCACCTCCTCACCACGGATCACGGGCACCGCCGTCCCCTCATCACCGCCGTGGCTGTCCGGCATGCCCGCTTCCCCCCGCTCGTCACCCTCCCTCGGCACACCCGTGCCCGAAACCGAAGGAACGCGCCATGCACAGCTCCCTCAGACGGCTCCGCCTCACCGCCGCGACCGTGACCGTCCTCGCCGTCGCCGGCACCGCCTGTTCCTCCGGGTCGGGCAGCACCGGCACCAAGGCGGCGGACAGCGGCACTTACACGATCTGGGACCCGTACCCGCAGTTCGACAAGAGCTCCGCGTGGGCCAAGCTGCTCGACACCTGCGGCACCAAGGCCGGGGTGAAGATCAAGCGGACCGCGTTCGACACCAGCGACCTGGCGAACAAGGCGCTCCTCGCCGCCCAGCAGGACAACTCCGCCGACGTCCTCATCGTCGACAACCCGGTGGTGTCGACCCTGGCCGAGGCCGGCGTCCTCACCACGACCGCGGACAACAAGCTGGACACCTCGAAGGTGAACCCCAACCTTCTCGCCGCCGGACAGGCGGGCGGCAAGACGTACGGCATGCCGATCGGCGCCAACACCCTTGCCCTCTACTACAACAAGAAGGTGCTGAAGCAGGCCGGGGTGGACATAGCAACGGTCAAGGACTGGACGTCGCTGACCGCCGCGCTCGCGAAGGTCAAGAAGGCCGGCAAGAAGGGCATCACGTTCTCCGCGATCGGCACGGAGGAGGGCACCTTCCAGTTCCTGCCCTGGTACTGGGGTTCGGGCGCCCAACTGACCGCGCTCGACTCGGACAGGGCCGTCTCCGCGCTGACGCTGTGGAAGGACTGGCTGAAGGACGGCTACGCCCCGAACTCGGTTCTCAACAACACCCAGACGACCAGCTGGCAGGAGTTCGCGACCGGCGACTACGCGTTCAGCGAGAACGGCACCTGGCAGCTCGCCAACGCCAAGAAGGCCGGCTTCGACTACGGGGTGATCCCCGTCCCCGCCGCCGACGGCGGCAACGCGTCGGCCCCGACCGGCGGCGAGTTCGTCACCATCCCGGTCCAGGGCAAGACCGACCGCTATGCCACATCCCAGAAGATCGTGACCTGCCTGACCAGCACCGACAACCTCCTCAACACCGACACCACGCTGTCCTACGTAGCACCCACCACCGAGGTCCAGGACAAACAGGTCGCCGCGAACGCCGAGTTGAAGCCCTGGGTCGACGCGGTCAAGGCCGCCAAGGGACGCACCAGCGACGACCTGGGCACCAAGTACCCGAAGATCTCAGAGCAGTTGTGGAAGGCGGTCCAGTCCGCCCTCAGTGGTGCGCAGTCGCCGAAGGACGCGCTGGCCGCGGCGCAGTCCGCCGTCAAGTAGCCGGGAACCAGGGCCTGTTGATGAGCCACATGACGAAAGTGCCGCACCGGCGGCCCGTGCACCCGGCCAGTGGTGCGGCCCCCACCGCACCGCCCCGGGCACGGCGTCGCCCCACCTCCCAGCAGTGGGCCGCCTGGGGCTTCCTCACTCCGGTGACCCTCTACCTCGTCCTCTTCTACGCCTATCCCCTCTACCGCAACATCGACCTGAGCCTGCGCAACTACACCGTGCGGTCCTTCGTCCAGGGCAACGCACCCTTCACGGGCCTGGCCAACTACCGCACGGTGCTCGACGATCCGACCTTCGCCCCGGCCCTGCTGCACACCGTGGTCTTCACCTCCGTGTGCCTGTTCTTCCAGTACGCCATCGGCCTGGCCCTCGCGGTCTTCTTCAACCAGCGCTTCCGGCTCTCCGCGACCCTGCGGGCGCTCTTCCTCGTCCCCTGGCTGCTTCCGCTGATCGTCTCCGCGTCCACCTGGTCGTGGATGCTCAACAGCGACTCCGGTGTCGTCAACGCGGCCCTGCACGCCGTCGGCATCGGACCGGTCAACTGGCTGACCACACCGGGCTGGTCACTGGCCTCGGTGATCATCGCGAACATCTGGATCGGCGTCCCGTTCAACCTGGTCGTCCTGCACAGCGGCCTCCAGTCGATCCCCGCGAGCCTCTACGAGGCCGCGGCCCTCGACGGGGCGAACGCCTGGCAGCGGTTCTGGCGGATCACCTTCCCGCTGCTGCGCCCGGTGTCCGCGATCACCCTCCTCCTCGGCCTCGTCTACACACTCAAGGTCTTCGACATCATCTGGATCATGACCAAGGGCGGCCCGGCCGACTCGTCCACCACCTTCGCCACCTGGTCCTACCAACTCGGCTTCGGCAACCTGCTGCCGGCCTTCGGCCCCGGAGCGGCCGTAGGAAACCTGCTCGTGGTCGCCGCCCTGGTGTTCGGACTGGTCTACGTCAGGGTCCAGCGGAAGCAGGCACTGTCATGAACGGCACTGTCATGAACCGACGCACCAACCGCACGTGGTGGCAGACGGCCATCGGCGTCCTGCTCACCGCGGTGATGCTCTTCCCCGTCTACTGGATGCTCAACGTGTCCTTCACCCGCGACCAGGACATGCGCAAGAGCCCGCCGGACCTGATCCCCGTGCACGGTACCCTGGAGGGCTACCGCGCCGTCCTGGACCAGCAGTTGCCCTACCTCGGCACGAGCCTCGTCATCGGCCTGGGCACGGTTGTACTGACAGTCGCCCTGGCCGCACCGGCTGGCTACGCCCTGGCCAAACTCCGCCCACGCGGCGGCGGCGTCCTCAGCTTTCTCTTCCTGGTCGCCCAGATGATCCCCGGCATCATCATGGCGATGGGCTTCTACGCCATCTACCTCAGCCTCGGCCTGCTCCAGTCGGTCCCCGGCCTGATCGTCGCGGACTCCACCCTGGCCGTGCCGTTCGCCGTGCTGATCTTCACCGCGTTCATGTCCGGCATCCCCGGCGAACTGCTCCAGGCCGCGAAGACGGACGGCGCCGGGCCCGTCCGCACCTTCTGGTCGATCGTGCTGCCGATGAGCCGCAACTCCGTCGTCACGGTGTCGCTGTTCGCGTTCCTGTGGTCCTGGTCCGACTTCGTCTTCGCCAGCACCCTCGCCAACGGCGGCGCCCACGAGCCGATCACCCTCGGCATCTACCACTACATCGGCAACAACAACCAACAGTGGAACGCCATCATGGCCACCGCCGTCGTGGCCTCACTGCCCGCCACGGTGATCCTCGTCCTCGCCCAGCGCTACGTCGCCGCCGGCGTGACCGCGGGCGCCGTCAAGGACTGACGTCTCCCTGATTCCCGCTCGGATTCCTGCTCGCCCGTGTGCCGATCACCCCTGCCCACGTGCCGCTCACCCCTGCTCCAGAAACGAGTCACGCTGCATGACCGCTGCCCCGTCCGGCCCGGCCTTCTCCGTCCACGACATCCCGTTCAGCACGCGCGGGTCATGGTTCGGCATCTCACCCGTGGTGGCGGAGAAGACGTACGCCGAAGACCTGCACCTCGTCTCGCACCAGAACGGCATGCACGCCGTGCTGCGCCTCGTCCCGCTCGACCCGGCCACCGGCGACCGCGCCGTCACCAGCCCGCACGCGACACCGAGCCTGCTCAGCTGGACCGGCACCGAAGGCCGCATCGACCTCACCTACGAATCGCCGGACACCGTACGCCTACGCGGTGACGGGCTCGGCCTGCACATCGGCGCGGCGGCGGCCGTACTGACCCCGTTCAGCGGCACCTACTTCTACCGCGAACCCGGCACCGGGGCCCACGTGTTCACCTCGTACGAGACCGGCCGGCGCTATCGCGTCACCGTGCTGTCGGGAACCGTGACCGAGGCGTCCGGCACGCAGAGCCTGGGCAGCGCGGCGCGAGGTGTCACGATCGGCGCCGAGGGCGGCGCGGCCTGGGAGGTCGCGGTCGAGGAGTACGAGACCGCGCGCCGCTCCTACGCGTTCTCGGCACCCTTCGACGAGGTCGTGGACACCGCGCGCAACGCGTTCGAGGTCTTCGCCGATTCGGTCGCACCTTGGCGTACGCCCGAGACGCCCGCCGCGGAACTCGCCGCCTACGTGCTGTGGTCCGCGACCGTCCGCCCATTGGGCTTCGTCACCCGGCCCGCTGTGCTGATGTCGAAGCACTGGATGGACAAGGTGTGGAGCTGGGACCACTGCTTCAACTCCCTTGCCCTGGCTGCCGGATGCCCCGCACTCGCCCTGGACCAGTTCTCGCTGCCCTTCGACCACCAGGACGCGACCGGCGCGCTGCCCGACTCGGTGACCCACTCGGAGATCCTCCACAACTTCGTCAAGCCGCCCATCCACGGCTGGGCCCTGCGCCACCTGCGCCGACGACTCCACGAGCCGCTCAGCCAGGCCGAGTTGACCGAGGTGTACGACCGGCTGGCCCGCTGGACGGACTTCTGGCTCACCATGCGCCGGGCACCCGGATCCGCCCTCCCGCACTACCAGCACGGCAACGACAGCGGCTGGGACAACGCCACCACCTTCGACCCCGAACGCGTGATCGTCAGCGCAGACCTCGCCGCGTTCCTCGTCCTGCAACTGCGTGAACTCGCCGAACTGGCAGGTGAGTTGGGACTGCCGGACGACACACGCAAGTGGACCCGAACGGCCGACGCGACCCAGGCCGCGCTGGTCGACGAGTTGTGGACCGGCGACCGGTTCGTCGCCCGCTCAGCGGACAGTGGGGCCACCTGGACCAGCTCCAGCCTCCTCGACCTGATGCCCGTCGTGCTCGGCGAGCATCTGCCCGAGAGCATCGGCGACGCGCTGGCCGAGCGCATCGAGGCCCACCTCACCGCGTACGGCTTGGCCACCGAACTGCCCACCTCACCGCACTACTTGGACGACGGCTACTGGCGCGGTCCGATCTGGGCCCCGTCCACCGTCCTGATCCAGGACGGCCTGCGCCGCGCAGGGCACGAGCGCCTCGCGGACGAGATCAGTGCCCGTTTCCGTGCCCTGTGCGAGACCTCGGGGTTCGCGGAGAACTTCGACGCACTCACCGGCGCGGGCTTGCGCGACCGCGCCTACACCTGGACCGCCAGCAGTTACCTCCTCCTCGCCGAGGCCCACGAGTTCCGGCGCGCCGAGACCGCCGAGGCCGTCGGCGGCTGACAGACCACCTGGGCGGTCCGCGCCCAGGCAGCACCCCCTCAACCAGGAGCCGCCATGCACACCACACCGCCACCCCGAACAGCACGCAGACACCGCCCCGGACGGCGAGCGGCCTCGGCCCTCGTCACCCTGTTCGCCGCACTGGCCGGGACTCTCCTGCCCGCCGCCCCCTCCCAGGCCGCCGACACCTCCGTCACCGTCGACTTCTCCACCGCCGGCGGCGCCCCCACGTACCACGCCTCCGGCATGATCTACGGGATGACGCCGGACGGTTCGCTGCCGCAGGACCACTTCTTCACCGACATCAAGTGGCACTTCATGCGAGCCGGGGGAGCCCAGTTGAACAGCGGCGGCTACGCCACCAGCCTCGCCGACTACCAGACCCGCTGGGCCTCGACTCTCGCCCAGTACAAGCGCACCGCAGCTCTCGGCGGCACCTTCGTCCTCCTCCCGCACGACCTGTGGGGCGCCGACGGCACCACCAGCCAGGGCTGGCCCGGCGACAACGGTGACTGGACCCAGTTCGACGCCTTCGTCACCCAGCTCATAAGTGACGTCAAGGCCAACAACATGACGGTCCAGTGGGACCTGTGGAACGAGCCCGACGGCAGCGGCTTCTGGGGCGCGTCCCAGACGCAGTACCTCCAGATGTGGTCGCGCTTCTACGCCAAGGTGCGGGCCGCGTTCCCCGCCCAGCTCATCGTCGGCCCCAGCATCGCCGGTCAGCCGAACTCCTCCAACAGTTGGTGGACGACGTATCTGACGTACATCAAGGCGAACAACGTCGCGCCCGACATCTACAGCTGGCACGACGAACCCGGTGACCCCGCCACCGACGTCGGCCGCGCCAACTCCACGCTCGCAGCAGCCGGGTTGACCAACACCCGCGCCTACCAGATCAACGAGTACGCCACCCTGTCCATGCAGTCCCCGGGCGGCGGCGCCTGGTTCATCGGCCGCCTGGAGCGGGCCGGTGCCGACGGCCTGCGCGGCAACTGGGCCTCCGGGACGGCCTTGCACGACAACGAGGCCAACCTGCTCACCAAGAACAGCGCGGGCCAGTACCTGCCGCTCGGCGAGTGGTTCATGTACCGCTACTACGGTTCCCAGACCGGCAACATCGTCAAGCTCACGCCGGGCACCGGCACCGACGGTCTGGCCACCAAGGACAACTCGGCAGGAAACGCGAAGGTGTTGCTCGGCAGCAGCGGCAACACCGGCACCGTCACCGTCAACCTGACCGGGCTCAACACCACGTCGGTCGTGGAGAACAGCCAGGTCCGTGCCGTCGTCCAGCGCGTCCCGTACAACAGCGGGGCCGCAGTGACCGGTCCGGAGACCATCGCCGACACCACCCTCACGGTCAGCGGCAACGCCGCCTCGGTGAGCCTGCCGTGGACGAACGCCAAGGACGGCTACAGCGTCACGCTGCTGCCCCCGTCCAACGCCACCGTGTCCACGGTCGCCGTCAGCCAGAACAGCGGCCAGTGCCTGGACGACACCGGAGTCAGCACCGCCGACGGCACGCAGTACCAGCAGTACTACTGCGAGGGCGGCTACCAGCAGATGCTCGACCTCAAGCCGGTCACCGGCAAGACCAACACCTACACCGTGGTCGACGAGTTGAGCGGCAAGTGCCTGGACGTCTCCGGCGCGTCCACCACCGACGGCGCCGCCGTCATCCAGTACACCTGCAACGGCGCCACCAACCAGCAGTTCACCCTCAACCCCGTCACCGCACTCGGCAACACCCACGACTACCAACTGGTCGCCGTCCACAGCGGCAAGTGCGTCGACGTCACCGGCGTCTCGACCACCGCCGGCGCGCAGATCCACCAGTGGACGTGCGACGCGGCGAGCGCACTGAGCACCAAGAAGAACCAGATCTGGCGGCTGCTCGGCAAGAGCTGACCGCCGTCACCTGTGACGATGTGGAGGGGCAGTTCACCTGCCCCTCCAACCAAGTCGTGCTCTGCGCCGGGTCGTTCGTCACCCCGCAGCTGTTGCACCTGTCGGGCATCGGACCGCGCGCAGACCTCGAACGCCTGGGTCTGCCCGTGCTCAAGGACGTGCCCGCCATCGGCGCCGGCTTCAGCGACCACCCCCAGGTGCTGCTGGAATGGGCCCCGTGGCAGGACGTTGGCGTACCCACGGACTCCTGGTTGGGCGGTTGCCTGCACGTCTCGTCCTCCGACGGCGGATACGAGGGCGACCTGGAAGTCCTCCAGTCCCTGACTCCCATGGCGGCATTGGTCGGTGGAACTGTGACGGTCCCGGGTGCCCCCCTTGGCTTTCTTGCTATCGGCCCAGACTCCTCGCCGACGACGGCGCCCTGGACGCGTGGATCGCGAGCCACCTGGGAACCGCTCACCACACCTGCGGCACCGCACCGATGGGGCCGGCCGACGATCCCGCCACGGTCGTCGACCAGTACAGCCGTGTCCACGGCGTCGCCGGACTCCGTGTGGCCGACACGTCCGTCCTTCCGGACGCCCCTTTGCGAGGTCCGGCAGCGACGGCCGTGCTCCTCGGCGAACTCGTGGCCCACGCAATGCGCCACGATCTGCCCTGAGTTGAAGAGTGGTGGGTGACACGGGCGGCACTCACCGCACGGTCGGGAACAGGGCGCGGGTGCGGTCGGGGTCGGGCGTGACGAAGACGCCGTCCGCGGTGACCACGACGGCCGACGGGTCCGCCTCGGTGCTGATCGAGCCGGCCACGAAGACCTTGCGGCCCTCGGTGCCTGTGACCCGGGCGTGGACCCATAGGGGTGTCTCCAGCGGGACGGGTCGGCGGTAGCGCACCTGGAGGGAGACCGTCATGCCGGGTAGCCCAGCGGCGATGCAGGCGCGGCCCATGAGTTCGTCCAGCAACATGGCGCTCATGCCGCCGTGCCCGTAGCCGGGAGGTCCTTCGTGGGCGATACCGAGGGTGCAGCGACCGACGGCGCCACCGCTGTCCGCGGTCACCTGCATGGGCGGAGCGAGGGGGCTCCCGGCTCCCGTCACGGGGCTGTACATCCGTATCTCCCCGGGGAACTCGTCGACGGCCGGGATCTCCGCCCGGGTGCGTCGGCGACCGGTCAACTGCCCTCTGAGAAGGCGAACTTCGTCCGTGATCCGGTGCAGGACCTCGGTCGGGGCAGCGGTGCGTACCGTGGCGTCCACGAGGGCCCGCAGTTCGTCGCCGAGAGCGGCGATCGCCGCCCGTTGGAGGTCCAGTTCCGCTCTTGTTGTGCCTCCTGCGTCGTGGTTGGTCGCCGGGGATTCGGTCGGTATTGCGTTCATCAAGTTTCTCGGTCGGGGTGTAGTGATCGTGGTCGCGGCGCGGTCAGCCGTCGGCGCGGACGAAGACGGGCTTGAGGCGCTTCTCGGGCAGTTCGGCGGGGAGTTGCTCCCAATCGAGGATGTGCGAGACGACCCGCGCCGGGTCGACCTTTCCCGAGCCCGCCAGTTCGAGGGCGTCGGGGATGTGGTTGCGGACGTTGTCGCGGGCGATGCGCAGGGTGACGCCGGTGAGGTACATGTCGAGGAGGGGCAGTTCGCCGGGGCGGAAGTGGTTGCCGGCGGATTCGCAAATGCCTTCCGGGGCAAGGGACTTGACGGCCAGGGCGAGCTGCTCGACGCGGCCGGTCGCCTCCACGGCGATGTCGAAGCCGTGCCGGACCGGCTCCAGTGTCTCGGCGGTGGCGGCGCCGTAACTGCGGGCCAGTTCGCGGTGTTCGGGGTCCGGGTCGACGTAGAGGACTTCGGAGGCGCCGAGTGCGCGGGCGATGTCGCACACGTACAGACCGATGCTGCCGCGGGCGACGACCAGGACACGGGCGCCGGGCTTGTTCTTGAGGTGGGGTGCCACCAGGCGCCAGGACAGGGACCAGTTGTCGCTGGCCGAAGCCATCGCGACCGGGTTGAGGCCCTCGGGCAGGGGCACCAGCATGGCGTCCGCGTACGGCACCCGGACCAGGTCGGAGAAGAGGCCGCCCCAACTTCCGCCGATCGGCGCGCCGTACATCGCCATGTGCGGTACGGCCGTGCAGTGGGCGGTGAGTCCGGCGCGGCAGTGGTCGCAGGTACCGCAGTTGATGGACCAGGGGACCACCACCAGGTCGCCGGGGGACACGGCCGTCACCGCGTCGCCGATGTCGACGACCCGGGCCACGCACTCGTGGCCGAGGGCGAACGGCGGGTCGATGAAGCCGTGCCCGGCCAGGATCGCGGAGTCGACGTCGCAGGAGGTGGCGGCGACCGGGGTGACGATCGCCTCCTGGTCCGACTGGAGCTTCGGGTCGGGCGCCTCGCGCCATTCGACGGTGCGCTTCGCGACGTAGGTCAGTTCACGCATCGGCGCGTTGCCCCTTCGCCAGTGCCACCAGGTCGGCGTAGCGGATGACCGAGCCGCCCGCGCCCCAGGTGCCCTCGGGCTGCTCGTGCACCAGCACCCACACGCGCAGCGCGTCGTCCTGGGACAGGCCGGCGGCGTCGAGCACGGTCTTCGTCGCGTCCTCGACCAGGCCCGCCTTCCGGCGGTCGGACAGTGCGCCTTGCGGGACGGTGACGTCGACGAGGAAGCGGGGCTCCTCGTCCTCCGCCGTGGTCTGCGCTCCATCGGGGAGTTCGACGAGGTAACTCCACGCCTGGGCGCGGAAGAACGCGGTGTCGGGTGCTCCCTCCCAGCGGAGCAGGACGGCGGCCAGGTCGCGCTGGACGGTCTTGCGGCCCTCGTCGGTCAGGGAGCCGGGCGGGACGGTGAGGCGGATCATCGGCATGTCGAAATCTCCCTTTGCGCTGCACACGCGGTCTATGACAGTCGTTATATCCGGGGCTCACGCTAGACTATGACGAGCGTTATATCCAGAGACATCCAGTGAGGGGCATCGCCGTGGCCGGATCCAGTGCGCCGTCACGTGACCGCATCGTGGCCGGTGCGGCTGACATGATCAGCAGGCGCGGCCTGAACGCCACGAGCATCCGGGACCTGGCCAAACACGCCAAGGCCCCGCTCGGCTCGACGTACCACTACTTCCCTGAGGGGAAGCGGCAGTTGGCCACCGAGGCGGTGCAGTACGCGGGTACGGCCGTCGCCCGTCTTCTGCGCAAGGAACTGGACGCGGGACCGGTCGCCGGGCTGCGCGCCTTCCTCGCCCTGTGGCGCGGCATCGTCGTCGAGAGCGACTTCCGCGCCGGCTGTCCCGTGCTGGCGGTCTCCGTCGAGGAGCCCCCGGCCGACGAGATCCCGCCGGCGCTCGTCGCGGCGGCCGAGGCGTTCGAGGACTGGGAGCGGCTGCTCACCGAGGCGCTACGGGAACACGGCGCCGACTACGACCGGGCCCCAGGGCTGGCGGCCCTGATCGTGGCGTCCGTCGAAGGCGCCATCGCCATGAGCCGAGCCAAGCGCAGCATGAAGCCGCTGGATCAGGTGGCGCAGCAGCTCGAAGCGCTGATCGACGACGCGCTCACCCGCCGAGCCTGAGGGTCCTGCGGGGCGCGGGGCGCGGGGCGCGGGGCGTGGGGCGTTCGGGCTCAGGCGTCGAGCGCCGTGCGGATCGCCTTGACCTTCTCCTCGGTGAACACGCCGCTGTCGAGAAGGGAGAGGACGGAGAGGACTCCGCCGCTGGAGCCCCAACTGCCCTCGTCGATGACCCGGAAGTTGACCCACCAGGCCGGTGACGGCGCCTGCAGCCCGCAGGCCTCGGCCATCGCGGCCAGGACGCGCTCGATGACCTCGGCCCGGACCTCCCGTCGCCAGTCCCCGTCCATGACCGCCACGTCGATCACCATGACGTCGAGCCCCGGACCGGTGTCCGCAAGCAGACGGCCGCCGATCGCCATCATGTCCGGCTCGCGCTTCACGAAGTGCACCTGGAATCCGCCCCGCGCGGCCGGAGCACCGCGTCCGTCAACGTCTCCGCCAGTGCCCGGCGCTCCTCAAGGCTCAGGCGCCCCTTCGAGGTGTTCTCTACGACTTCAACAAAGTCGGTTCCACCACCAAGCAGCTCAAAGCGGTGGGCGGCAACACCAACCGGGTCGACGTCGGCCTTGAGGTATCGGTCGGCGGAGGGGTCAGGGCTTGGGGGGAGCCGGAGCGGGGCTCGTGGTACGCGGTGCATCCGTCGGTGGTGTGTCGGCCGAGCTGTGGTCGGGGGAGAACCAGGCCAGGCCGACCAGCAGTGCCGCGAGGAAGACCACCACGGCGGCGACAGTGCCCAGTGCTTTCGATCGTTGTCCTACGACGGCGCGGACTCCCGTTCGTTGCCGGCGTCGTGTCCGGTGGGACGGAGCGGTGCTGCTGACGGCGGACGGGAAGGCATACGTGGTCGCGGAGCCGGCGCCGGCAGCCGCGTTCGTCCTGGGCTTGGGCTCCGCGGCTGCGTCCCAGGAGGTCACCCGAGGCTTCGGCTCGGGGCGCGGTGCGGCTGCCGGGAGGGGCTCGGGACGCCCTCTCCAGGCGTCGGCGGCGAACCACTCGGCCGCCTGACGTGCCGTGGGGCGGTCCTCGGGTCGCTTGGCGAGGAGACCGAGCAAATAGTTCTCGAAGGCGGGCGGCAGTCCGACGCCGAGCTCTCGTGGTGGTACGGGGGGCGTGTCGAGGTGGTGGTGGAGGACCGCGATGGCGCTGCCGGCGCGGAACGGCGGTTGTCCGGTGAGGAGTTGGTAGAGCACGCAGCCGAGCGAGTAGACGTCGGACGGCGGCCCGGCGGGCTGGCCCAGGGCGCGTTCGGGGGCGATGTACAGGCTGGTTCCGACGATCTGGCCGGTCGCGGTGAGCGCGCCGCCCGGGTCGTTCATGAACTGCGCTATGCCGAAGTCGCCGATCTTCACGGACCCGTCGGCGTCGAGAAGAAGGTTGCCGGGCTTGATGTCCCGGTGCACGATGCCCTGTTCGTGTGCGGCGGTGAGCCCGGCGGCCGACTGGGCGGCGATACGGGCCACTTGCTCGGCCGACAGGGAGCCCGCCTGGGTGAGCACGTGGGAGAGGCTGTCTCCCTCGACCAGCTCCATCACCAGGAACAGACGGCCCTCCTGCTCGCCGAAGTCGAGGACGCCGACCACATGGGGATGGCTGAGCCGGCCCGCGGTCTGGGCCTCCAGACGGAAGCGGGCGGTGGCGGTGGGTTCGGAGTTCTGGGAGTGCAGCAGCTTGACGGCGACCGCTCTGCGGGCCAACTCGTCGTACGCCTGCCAGACCTCTCCCATCGCGCCCCGTCCGATGGTGTTGTTCAGCCGGTACCGGCCCGCTATCAGCACCTGTTGCTTCATCCTCACGAAGTAAGACGACTCGACCGCTGCAGGCCATCTCCCTTTGAGGGAACGGGTGTTGGTGGGGTGGCGCAGCCGCCCCAGCCTACTGGTGACCGGACGGCGTGAAGCAGTTGCGTGTACCTCCGATGCGCCCGGTGGCGAGCAAGCCAGGGGTACGGCCTGTGCGTCGAGATCGCGTCCGGCCTCTTCGGCCTGGACGACTTCCGCTGCGCCGCCGCGACCGGCGACGGCACTGTCCAGGACCTCCAACTGGAGCCCGCCAGGCGCGCGGCTGCGGAGTGCCCGGCAGCGGTGGTGCGGTCGCTGCCCTGAGGTCCGGTCCCGCTGATGCACGGAGACGGGCCTGTTCGGGTGCATCAGCGGGTGGCTGCTCCGGCACAGGTCCTGGGGAGCGGCCACTGAACGTCACATCAGGAGCGCGGTGAGGGCCTGTCGGTCGATCTTGCCGTTGGCCGTGGTGGGAGGGGCGTCGAGGACTCGCAGCGTTCTGGGGACCATGTAGGCGGGCAGGGTTTCCGTGCAGAACGCGCGGAGGGCCGATGCGTCGGGCGTGGGAGATTCGGGGGACAGGGCGACGAACGCGTCGAGCCCGGGGTCTCCTCCGGGTTGTTCGAGCAGCAGTACGGCCGTTGCCGTGACACCGGGGAAGTCCAGCAGCCGGCGCTCGATCTCGCTCAACTCGACCCGGTTGCCCCGGATCTGGACCTGGGAGTCCTTGCGGCCGCAGAAGTACAAGTCGCCGCGCTCGCCGCGGTGGGCCAAGTCGCCGGTGCGCAGGACGAGTTGACCGGAGCGGGGCTGGGCCGGGTCGGGGACCAGCGCGGCGCGCGTGGCCTGCGGGTCGTCCCAGTAGCCGGAGAAGAGCGCCGGGCTGCGGAGCAGGATCTCACCCGTGGCACCGGGGGCGTGGCGATCCTTGTCGCGGGACTGGTCGCGCTGACCGCGGGCGAGCTGTTCCAGTCGGCGGGCTGCTGGGGCCTCTCCTTCGCACTCGCGCCTGACTGTGCCCGGGCGGAGTACCTGGCGACGTTCAACCTCGGGACGAGCGCCCAGTTCGTGCTCGGCCCCGCCATCGTCACGGTCGCCGTGGTGGGCAACGGCACGGCCGGATGGCTGGCCATGGCGGGCGCCTTCCTGCTCACCGGCGCGGTGGCCGGCCCCTTGGTGACCCGCGCCCAGAACCGGGTCCTCCCCGAAGACGGCTCTGCCCCGTAGCCGGTGGTGACGAAGTGTGAACGAGTGTCTGCGACACCCCTACCACCGCCCCCACGCCCCTGACCAGCACTTCGGTCACCCTGTTCAGGTTGTGTTCAGGCTCGTGCGAGCGTCGGGCAACTCACGCACCAGAAGCGCCAAAGCTCTGGCAAAGGGGGCTGGGGCAACCACCGGACACCATGCCATCGTTCCTGCCATGACGACAGATCACCTCACTCACAAACGGCCTCCCGGCCACGCACGACACACGGCGAGCAAGGTGCCGGAGGTGACCGTCTACTTCTGGATCATCAAGGTGCTGACGACCGGCATGGGCGAGACGGCCTCCGACTTCCTTGCCCACCTGTTCGGCCCGATCCCTGCGGTCGGCCTCGGCGGCATCGCCCTGGTGGCCGCCCTGGCCGTGCAGTTCGCCGTCCGGCGGTACGTGGCCTGGATCTACTGGACGGCGATCGTCATGGTCAGCGTGTTCGGCACGATGGCCGCCGACGTCCTGCACGTCGGCCTCGGTGTGCCGTACACGCTCTCGACGCCGTTCTTCATGGCCGCGCTGGCCGCGGTCTTCGTCCTCTGGTACCGCAGCGAGGGCACCCTGTCGATCCACAGCATCCACACCCGGCGTCGCGAGACCTTCTACTGGGCCACCGTGCTGGCCACCTTCGCCCTCGGCACCGCGGCCGGCGATCTCACCGCCACGATCGGCCTCGGCTACCTGGGCTCCGCCGTCCTGTACGCCGCCGCGATCGTCGTCCCGGCCGTCGCGCACCGATGGGGCGGCCTGAACGCGGTGGCCGCGTTCTGGGCGGCGTACGTCATCACCCGCCCGCTCGGGGCCTCCGTCGCCGACTGGATGGCCCTCAGCCACGGCCGTGGTGGGCTCGCTCTGGGGCTGGGGCCGGTCACGCTGTCCTGGACGGTGGCCATCCTCGGTTTCGTCGGCTATCTCGCCGTCTCGCGCAAGGACGTCCGGCCCGGCGCCATGCCCTAAGGGTTCGGCACACCGAGCGGGGCCGCCGTCACCCGGCGGGCAGGCCGACCACGAACCGTGCCCCGGGCGTGTGCCCGGGGTCGTACGTCACCTCGCCGCCGGCGGAGCGGGCGAGACGTCGCGCCAGCGGCAGTCCGAGGCCCGCCCCAGCGTGCCCGTCGTCGGGATCCGCCCGTCGGCCGGGCTCGAAGAGCTGCCCGGCGAACGCGGGCGGGACGCCGGGACCGTCGTCGACGACATCGACGCGTACACCGTCGGGCGCGCGGTGCACGCGGACGGCGACGCTGGAGCGGGCGTAGCGGCACGCGTTGGTGAGGAGCGGACTGACGATGCGTTCGAGGAGGGCGGGCGGCACTCCGGCCACCAGGTCGGGGCCGTCGACAGTGACCGTCAAGTGACCCTGTGCCGAAGGGACTTCGGCGAGGCCTCGCAGTGTGGGCAGGACCTCCGTGGTGCCCGGAGCGGTGAGTGTGCCGTCTCGGGCGTCGTCCAGGAGGGTGTCGCAGATGGTGCGCATGGACTCCGCCGCCTCCGCGATGACCTGGTGGGTGGCGCGGGTCTGGTCGGCCGTGCGGGGGTGGGCCTGCCACCAGTCGAGTTCGGCGATGATCCGGCTCAGGGGCGTACGCAGCTCGTGCGAGAGCTCCCCGGTGAGCTGCCGTTCGTGGCGCAGCAGGGTGCGGATACGGTCCAGCAGGGCGTCCAACGACGCGCCGAGACCGGCGAGTTCGGCTGGATGCCGCATGCTGCCGAAGCGTTCCGCGGAGGCCACGGCGCTCCACTGGCCGGCCTGGTCCGTCATCGTGCGGACGGGGCGCAGCGCGCGGCCGACCGCCAGCCGGGTCAGGACGTAGGTGCAGGCGAGCATGACGGCGTCCAGGGCGAGCGATCCCAGGAGCAGGGTGTCGGCCGAACTCCGGTACGGCGAGAGGTCCAGCGCGGTGACGATCGTGGCCGTGCTGCTGCCGCCACGCACCGGGTGCGAGCACAGCCGGAGGGGGCCGTGGACGTCGGCGGTGACGCACCGCTGTCCGCCGCGCCCGGCGAGTGCGTCGGCGACGTGGGTCAGGGAGCCGGTGGTCGGCGGCGCTTCCAGCAGGTGGCGGCCGCCGTAGATCCACACGTTGGTGTCGAGGAGTTCGTCGTGGGAGGACTCCAGGACGCGCACCGTCGGGCCGCTGGTGTCGACCGTCGTGGCGACGGCGGCGGCGCGGGTGCGCAGTTCGTCGTCCGCCTGGTGCTGGAGGCGGTGGCCGGCCACGGTGTTGAAGGCGACGGTCAGGACCAGCATCAGCAGCGTGGCGGTGACGAGGGCTACGAGGGAGAGCCGGCCACGCAGCGTGCGGGGCGCCAGCCGGCGAAGGCAGCTGGTCACGTGCGGCCCGCGGCGGAGACCGCTCATGACAGGCGGTGGCCGACCCCACGGGCCGTACCGATCGTCCGTCCGCTGCCCGCCTCGCGCAGCTTGCGGCGCAGTCGGGTCAGGTACTGGTCGAGCGTGTTCTCGTGCACCTGGGCGCCTTCGGGCCAGCCCGCCCGGACCAGCTCGCGGCGGCTGACGACACCGCCGGAAGCCGCCATGAGCGCGGCCAGCAGACGGAACTCGGTCGGTGTCAGATCGACCCGCGTGCCCCGGACGTCGACCGTGTGCCGGACGGCGTCCAGCGCCAGGTCTCCTGCCGTGGCGGCGAGCGGTGGCGCGGCCCGCTTGAGGGCCGCCCGCAGTCGGGCCGCGAGCTCGGCGAGATGGAACGGCTTGGGCAGGTAGTCGTCGCCCCCGGCCGCGAACCCGGACAGCCGGTCGGACAGCCGGTGCTGCGCGGTGAGGAAGATGACCGGCGAGAGGAATCCGTTCGCCCGCATCGCCTGGCACACGTCCCGGCCGTCGGCGTCGGGCAGCCCGATGTCGAGTACGGCGGCGGAGACGTCGTCGGTGGCCAGCCGCAGGGCGGTGGCGCCGTCCGGCGCGGGGACGGTGTCGAAGTTCTCGTCGCGCAGCCCGCGCAGCAGCACGTCACGGAGGGCGTGATCGTCCTCGACGACCAGGATCGTCCGGCGCATGGTCATCCCTCTGCTCTCGTACGGGTCCGTCCGGCCGGAACCGGAGGGGTCCGCCGATCGACTACAACCCCGTAGACGGTCTACCGCACTGTAGACGACCGTGGGGTGAGGAAAGTGCCGGGCGGCAGTCAGGAGGCGTTCAGGTATCCGATGGCACGGTCGGCCCCCATGACATACGAGACATCAGCGACCCCTGCGACTCCCGCGCCCGGTGGGCCCGCTGTCGCCTCCGCCGGACACCGGTCGCGGTGGAGCAAGGTGCCAGAAGTCACCGTCTACTTCTGGATCATCAAGGTGCTGTGCACGACGGTCGGCGAGACCGCGGCCGCTTCGGCCCCACCAGGCCAAGGGCATGGGCGGACCTCGTCCTGGCTGTGCCGTGCCGTGCCGCGGGCGACCCGCCGGAAGGAGACCGGGCCGGGAAATCGGACCTGCGGAATCCGCCACCTCTGGAATGGTGAGGTCCGCGCGGACATGTATTCGCCCGGAGCGGGCACGTGACGTTCGTCCTGTTCCCCATTTAAGGCGGCATCGTGGCTTCCTCCGTGAACGCCCTCGACGCAACTGCTCCTGCCCGCACGGGAACATCCGAGGTCAGGGAAGACCTGCCGTGGATCGAGGACGGCGGCAAGGTCGCTCCCAAGGACGCGCGCGTGCTGTCCAGGCTGTTCCTGGACCGGCTGCGGGAGTTGGAGGAGGGCACCCGCGATTACCAGTACGCGCGGAACACGCTGATCGAGATGAACCTGTCCCTGGTGGCCTTCGCGGCCCGCCGGTTCCGCAACCGGGGCAGCGGCGACATGGAGGACATCATCCAGGTCGGCACGATCGGTCTGATCAAGGCCATCGACCGCTTCGACCTGTCGCGCGAGGTCGAGTTCACCTCGTACGCGATTCCCTACATCGTCGGCGAGATCAAGCGTTTCTTCCGCGACACCACCTGGGCCGTGCATGTGCCGCGACGCCTGCAGGAACTGCGCGTCGACCTCGCCAGGAGCAAGGAGTCCCTCTCCACGGAGCTGGACCGTATGCCCACGGTGAAGGAGCTCGCCGCCCACCTGGAGCTGACCGAGGACGAGGTCGTCGAGGGCCTCGTCGCCGCGAACGGCTATGTCGCCGGCTCCATCGACACCCCGGGCGACGATGAGACCGACGGCGCGCCGAAGTACGCGGACACCCTGGGCGATGTCGATCCGGCACTGGACCTGTTCGAGGACCTCCACTCGCTCGGCCCCCTGCTGCTCCAGCTCGAAGAACGGGAGCGGACCATCATCGAGATGCGCTTCGGCCAGGAGCTGACCCAGGCGGAGATCGGCCGCGAACTGAACCTGTCGCAGATGCACATCTCCCGCCTGCTGAACCGCACCCTCGCCAAGCTCC
The DNA here is from genome assembly GCF_040655155.1 of Streptomyces sp. NPDC050508. Taxonomy (NCBI): domain Bacteria; kingdom Bacillati; phylum Actinomycetota; class Actinomycetes; order Kitasatosporales; family Streptomycetaceae; genus Streptomyces; species Streptomyces sp. NPDC050508. Next base: position 56,498 of record NZ_JBFAJJ010000029.1, on the reverse strand, counting down.
GCACCGGCCTCCTGCCCGCCTGATCCCCCGCCACCAGATACGAGCGCCGACCACGATCCACTGCACCAGGGGGGACGAGTCGGTCGCGGACAAACAGGGACGTGTCCGGCTGGTGGTCCCTGGGCGAGCCCAGGTATTCGTCGACGGTAGGTGGACGAGGAAGCGGTCTGTGAGGATGAGCCGCATGAGTCTGCGCGGCAGGAACCAGGTCACGGTGTCCGGCAAGGCCGGCGGGCCGGTGGTGGTACTGGCGCACGGGTTCGGGTGCGACCAGGACATGTGGCGGCTGGTGGTGCCGCTCCTGGAACGCGATGCCACCGTGGTGCTCTTCGACCACGTGGGAGCCGGACGTTCCGACCTGTCGCCGTGGAGCCGGGAGCGCTGCTCCACGCTGGACGGCCACACCGAGGATGTGCGGGAGATCTGCCGTGAGTCGCCCCTCGGCCCGGTGATGTTCGTCGGGCCGGCCGTCGGCCACCGCGGCGGGTTCGGCGCCGAGGACATCGACGAGCTCCTGGGATCGCTGGACGCGAACCACCTGGGCTGGTCGGGCACCATGGCGCCGATGATCATGGGCAATCCCGAGTGCCCGGAACTGGGGGAGGAGCTGACCAACAGCTTCCTCTCCGACAACCGCGACGACCTCGCCCACGTCACCGTGCCCACGCCGGCCGCACCGCGGGAAACGGCCGCCGCGATCGCCGACTTCGTCGGAGCCACCCGCTGATGCGCGGCACCGGCGACAGCGGGAGCGGCGACCGTCCACCACCCGGGAGACCTCCCGCGAAGCAACCAGGAGAACAGCCCGGTGACGACCACGCGGCGTTCTCCGCACTCCTGGAGGACAGCGTGGAGGACCTGTACGAACACGCGCCGTGCGGCTATCTCTCCACGCTGCTGGACGGCACCATCGCGAAGATCAACAGGACGCTGCTGGACTGGCTCGGCTACGACCACGGCGACCTGGTGGGCCGTAGGACCTTCTCCGACCTGCTCACCGTGGGCGGCCGTCTCCACCACGAGACCCACTTCGGTCCGCTGCTGCACCTGCAGGGTGAGGTCAGCGGGGTCGCCCTGGAACTGAAGGCGACCGACGGCAGTCGGCTGCCCGTGCTGGTGACCTCCACGGTCAAGAGCGGCGACGACGGCCGGCCGCTGCTCATCCGCACCACGGTCTTCGACGCCCGCGACCGCCGCGCCTACGAGACGGAACTGCTGCGCGCCCGACAGCAGGCGGATCGCGAACGCGAGGAACTGACCCGCCTCAACGTCACCCTGCAACAGACCCTGCTGCCCCCAACTCTGGTCAATGTGCCGGGACTTGACGTGGCCGCGTACTACCACATCGCCTCCACCGACAAGGTCGGCGGCGACTTCTACGATCTCTTCCCCCTCTCGGCCGGGACCTGGGGGCTGTTCCTGGGGGACGTGTGCGGCAAGGGAGCCGCGGCGGCGGCCGTCACCTCCCTGGCCCGCTACACGCTGCGCGCCGCCGCGGTCTACGACCCCGACCCGGCCGCCGTCCTGAGCAACCTCAACACGGTCCTCAACCACGAGTACAACGGCGACGACCCGCGGTTCTGCACCGTCATCTTCGGTCTGCTCACTCCCGACGGCGCGCACGGCGGCTTCCGCGTCACCCTGTCCGGCGGCGGCCATCCCCCGGCTCTGCTCCTGCGCGCGGACGGTAGCGCCGACCAACTGCCCACCCCCGGCGGACAGCTCATCGGCGTCCTGCCCGACCCGCACATCGCCACCGTCACCGTCCACCTGGAGGCGGGCGACACCCTGCTGCTCCACACGGACGGTCTCACCGAGGCCCGCCAGGCCCGGAACAGCAACGGCGACCGCTACGGGGACGAGGCCCTCCTCGACTTCGTCCGAGCGCTGGCCCCCACCACCGCGTCCGACGCCGTCGCCGCGATCCGCGACCTGCTCGACACGTTCGGCACGGGCATCGACGACGACACCGCCGTCCTCGCCATCAACGTGCCCCGACCCACCAGCGAAGAGCAGCAGTGACCCAACTCGCCGTCCAGACCCGAACCACCCCCACGGGGCCCGTCGTCGAACTGACCGGAGAGCTCGACTACGACAGCTTCTCCCAGGTACGCGACCTCCTGCCCGCCCTCGCACTCCAGGGCGGCCAGCAGCTCGTCGTCGATCTGACCGGGATCACCTTCTGCGACTCCAGCGGTATCACCGCCCTGCTCGCGGCCCGCAACCACGCGCTCGCGGCCCAGGCGGGCATCGCCCTCGTAGCGGTCCCGGCTCACCTCAGCCGTATCTTCCAGATGGTCGGGCTGGACCAGGTCTTCTCCACCCATCCCACCGCACAGGCGGCCGAAGCGGCCTGGACTCCGCCGGCCACGCGTCCCTGAGGCGTCAACGGGCGAGGTAGAAACGGACGGTCGTGCCGTCCGGAGCCGTATGGAGGCGCACGAGATCGGCGACGTAGTGCACCAGGAGGAGCCCGCGCCCGCCGGGCCGGTCGCGTGACGGTGGGAGGCGGCCGGCCAGCGGATCGGTCATCCGGCCGCGGTCGTGGACCTCGCAGACGATCTGCTCGCCCTCGACCCAGATCCGCAACGTCCCCGATCCGCCTCCGTGCAACACGCTGTTGGTGGTCAACTCCGCGACGGCCAGCGTCAGATCCTGCAGCCGTGCGCCTCCCAGCCCCAGCCGCTCGGCCTCCTGGACGGCGAAACCGCGGGTCCTGGGAAGCTCTTCCGTGTCGAACGAGAGGGTCGCCGCGCCCGGTGGATGGGCGAGCGGCTCGTTGTAGCGGGCGATCACCCGCTCCGGATCGTAGGTACCGCCGGCCAGTTCGCCGTGTCCGTCGATGACGACCGGGTGGGTGGCGTGGGCGTCGGCGAGCACCTCCGGCTCCAGGCGGTCCGCGTCGTACGGGCACAGGATCGTCACGGCACGATCCCCGAACACGGTGTTGATCAGCGCCTCGTGCTGGACGCACGCCGGGTACTCCACAGCGGTGCGACCGGGCCAGATCGGTTCCCCGATGATCCGTACCCGGCCCTCGGAGTGGGCGTCGGCGAAGGCCCGCAGCACGCCGGGGATGATCCGCCCCGGGTTGCGGCCGACCTCGGTCATGTCGAGGAACCGCACTCCGGTGGCGCTCGATCCGAGTCCGGCCCTGATCAGCTCCAGGTGGGCACCGGGAACGGCGACCGCGACGGCCTCTCCGGCGGCCAGACCTTCCCGGAGGAACGGCACCGTGCCCGCCGTGTACTGCTCCTCGCCCCGGTAGAACAGCGCGGGATGCGCGAACGGCGCGCTGTCGGTGGCCGTACTCATCGCACCGCCATCTCGCTCCTCGTCGGGCCGGGCCGGAACATGTCCAGGGCGCACGGCGACAGGGCGGACGGCGGGTCACCGCACCGGCAGTCTACGGGGGTAGCACGACGCGTGCCGATCAGGTGTGCGCCGTACGGCTGTTCAGTGATCGTCCCTGATCGTCCCCGCGCGATCAGGAACAGAAGTCCCTGATGGTGCCGGTGAGTATGTCCGTCAGCCGGTGCACGGAGGCGATGTCGGCCCACTCGACGGCCGCGTGTGCTCCTCCGCCGTCAACTCCGAACAGCAGACAGGGGATTCCGGCCCGGTGCAGGAGGGCGCAGTCGGTCCAGTACGGCTCGGCGCGGACGACGGGTGGATGCCCGAGGACGGACCGTGCGTGGCGGAGCAGCGTGCGGACGACGGGCTGGTCCGGGTCGGCCTCGAACGGCTCGCGGTGCAGGCCGCGTCGCAGGCGGTAGGAGAAGTCCGGGACTGTGACGGCGAGTTGGTCGAGGACGGCGGTCAACTCCGCCTGGACCGTGTCGGCGTCCTCGCCCGGTACGGTGCGCCGTTCGATGGTGATCCGGCACCGGGCGGGATAGGTCGAGGGCTCCTCACCGCCGTGGATGACGGAGGCGTGCACGGTTCCGGAGCCCAGCAGCGGGTGGGGTGCGGCCTCGGCGAGGCGCCGCCCCAACTCCTCGACGGCCACGAGGAAGTGACCGGCCTTGGCGATGGCGTCGATCCCCAGGTCGGGCCGTGACCCGTGGGCGGCACGCCCCCGCACGATCACGTCGAACCAGGCGAACCCCTTGTGGGCGAGGGTCACTTGGAGATGGCTCGGCTCGGTGACGATCGCCGCGTCGGCGGTGAACGACTCCAGCACCTCCTCGGTACCGGCACTCGCATGCTCCTCGTCGGCCACACAGGCGAGCAGCACATCACCGCGCAACGGTCCTCGCGCGGTGGCACGGGCCGCGGCGATCATCATGGCCGCGATACCGCCCTTCATGTCGAAGGCACCACGCCCGAAGATCTTCCCGTCCTCGATCCGAGGGCTGAGCGGATCGCCCTCGTAGTCGCCCAGGCCCACCGTGTCGAGATGCCCGTTGAGCATCAGCGACCGGCCGCCACCGGTGCCGTGGGCGACGGCGACGAGCGAAGGGCGTCCCGGGTTCCGCTCCAGCCGGTGGACGTCGAATCCGTGCGCCGTCAGCCAGTTGGTGCACAGGTCGGCGACGGCGGCTTCCCCCGCCCCCGAGGCCGCGAGACCGGGGTTGACCGAGTCGACGGCGATCAGGCGCTCCAGCAGACGTACCGGGTCGAGCTCCTCGGCGCCGGGGATCATCGCCGCTCCTCCGCCACCTGCTCCAGGTGGGGATTGGCGGCCGTGCCCTCGGTGCTGAGCAGGACGACGGTCGAGGCGGGACCGACGCCCAGGGCCCTACGGCGTACGGCGGCGCCCTCACCGGTGAGCGTGGCGCGGGCGCCCGCCAGCGAGGCCGCACCGCAGGGGCCCGAGGCGACACCGACGGCGGCGAGGTCGCGTGCGGCGCCCGCGCCGGCGGCGTCGGTGACCGCGACAGCGGCGTCCAGGCCGTCCCGCAGGAAGGGCCACGCCAGGCTGGAGACGGTGCCGCAGTTCAGACCGGCCATCGTGGTGGCGCCGGTCGGCACGCTGACCGGCTCCCGGCGGCCGAGGCTGGCCAGGACACACGCCGCCGTGACGGGCTCCACCGACAACAGCGCGGTCGCGGCGGCCTCGTCCCGCCGACTGCGGTAGTGGGTGACGGCGGCCTGCGCGAGCGATCCCACGCCCGCCGGGACGACCACCAGGCCCGGCGCCTCGCCGCCCGACTGCTCGTCGATCTCGGCGAACAGAGTGGAGTAGCCCTCCACGATCCAGCCGGGAATCCGCTCGTAGCCGGGCCAGCCGGTGTCCTGCACGAGCACCGAGTCCCGCCCACCCGCAGCCGCCTCGGCCGCCCGGCGCACGGCCTCGTCATAGGTGCCGGGAACGAGTACGACGTCGGCACCCTCGTCCTCGATGGCGGTCACGGCCGCCGGGTGGACGCCCCGCGGAACGAAGACCTGGGCACGCTGCCCGAACAGCCGCGCCATCCGGGCCACGGCCCGGCCGTGGTTGCCGTCGGTGGCCGTGACCAGCCGTACCGGGCCGCCACCCGCCCGCTGTGCCAGCACCCGGTGGATCGCCCAGGACGCCCCGAGGGCCTTGAACGCGGGCAGCCCCAGGCGCGCGGACTCGTCCTTGACGAACACCCGCCCGACCCCGAACTCCGCGGCCAGGGAGGGGAGTTCGGTCAGGGCGGTGGGCGCGTAGTCGGGCAGCCCGGCATGGAAGTCCCGCACCCCGACCGGAGGCGGGGCGCAGGTCCAGGTCCTGGCGACGGACCGGACGTACCACGGCAGACGGCGAGGGGTCGAGTTGCCGGAGAGGAGAGAGGTCTGGGACACGTGATCAGCATGTGATCAGCCATATGATTAGTCCAGCAAATGTTTTCGACCGGTATTCATCAGGAAAACCGACCGATGGAGGCGTCGGCGATGTTCGACCTGCATCGACTGCGCCTCCTGCGCGAGCTGAAGCACCGCGGCACGCTGGCGGCCGTCGCCGCCGCCCTGTCGTACAGCCCGTCCTCCGTCTCCCAGCAGCTCTCCCAGCTCGAATCCGAGGTCGGCGTCCCGCTCCTGGTGCCCGTGGGCCGCAGGGTGCGGCTCACCCCGCAGGCGGAGATCCTCGTCGCGCACACCGAGGCCGTGCTCAAGCGACTGGAGGAGGCCGAGGCGGACATCGCCACCTCCCTCACCGACCTCACCGGCACCCTGCGTATCGCGTCCTTCCAGACTGCGGCCCTCGCGCTGGTGCCGACCGCGCTGACGCTGCTGCGCGACGCCCACCCCCATCTGCGGGTCCATGTCACGCAGGCGGAACCGAGCGACGCGCTGCCGGCGCTCCTCGCCCGTGACTTCGACCTCGTCATCACCGAGGAGTACCCGGGCGACCCGCACCCCCGGCCCGCCGAACTCGAACATCAGCCCCTGTGCGAGGACCCCCTGCGCCTGGCCACACCGAGACCCACCGACGCCGGACCGACGCAGGAACTCCGCGCGCTGGCCGACCACCCCTGGGTCATGGAACCCGAGGGCACTCCCGCCCGGCGCTGGGCCACGGCCCTGTGCCGCACCGCGGGCTTCGAACCCGACGTGCGGTTCGAGTCCGCCGACCTCGTTCTGCACCTGCGGCTGGCCGAACTGGGCCACGCCGCCGCGCTGTTGCCCGACCTCGCCTGGACCGGCCGTCCACCCGCCGTCGCGCTACGACAGCTCCCCGACGGCCATCACACCCGCTCACTGTTCACGGCCGTACGCAGCGGCCGCGGCCACCACCCCGCCGTCCGGGCCTGCCGCCACGCACTCCGACAGGCGATCGGCCCTTAGGAACTCGCCTACGGAGCCGTCCTGTTCAGGTCGAGTCGTCCGACGCGGGCCACGTTCTCCCGGTCGTCGGCGTCCGCGCTCGCCTCGGCGGCGAACCAGGCGTCGAGGATCTCCTTGAGCAGCGGCTCGGAGGTCAGGCGCAGGCTGAGCGCCAGTACGTTGGCGTCGTTCCAACGGCGCGCGCCGTCCGCCGTGTACGCGTCCGTGCACAGGGCCGCCCGTACGCCCGGCACCTTGTTCGCGGCGATCGACGCGCCCGTGCCCGTCCAGCAGCACACGACCGCCTGGTCCGAGGCCCCACTGGCGACCTCGCGGGCCGCGGCCTCCGAACAGACCGCCCACCGCGGGTCGTCCCCGGGGCGCAGTGCCCCGTACGTCACCACCTCGTGGCCGCGGTCGCGCAACGCCGCGACGAGCGAGCGCGCCACAGGTTCGTCCATGTCCGAGGAAACAGAGATCCGCATGGCTCCGAGGCTACTCAGCCGATCAGCTCGATGCCATCGCCGAACGCGCGAACGGAACGGCCCCCACCGGGCCGCGGGCAGGACTGGGCCTACGACCCGGCGGGAGCCGACGAGGGTTACGACCGGCGCCAGATCTGGTTGGCGCCGCCGGTGCAGGTCCAGATCTCCAGTGCCGTGCTGTTGGCCGTGCCGTGGCCGACCGCGTCCAGGCACTTGCCGGAGCCGACGTTGACCACGCTGCCGTCGGAACGCACCCGCCACTGCTGGTTGGCGCCGCCGTTGCAGTCCCAGATCTCCACCGGGCTGCCGTCGGCGGTGGCGCCGCCGGTGACCTCAAGGCACTTGGAGTCGTAGACGGTCAGCTGGTTGGTGACGGTGGACGTCCAGGTCTGGTTCGTGCCGCCGGTGCAGTCCCACAGGGCGGGCGCGGTGCCGTTGGCCTGGTTGGCGCCCGGGACGTCGACGCAGCGGCCGGACTCCTGGCCCTTGAGGGGTGCCGAGACCGCGCCGCGCAGCCAGCTCTGGTTGGTGCCACCGGTACAGGTCCAGAGCTCCAGCAGGGTGCCTGGCGTGGTGCCTCCCGCCGTGGCGTCCAGGCACTTCCCCGAGGTGGGGTTGACCACCGTGCCGTCGCTGTTCACGGTCCACTTCTGGGCGGCGGAACCGTTGCAGTCGTAGATCTGCACCGGGGTGCCGTCGGTCGTGCCGCTGCCCTTGGCGTCCAGGCACTTCGCGCCGCCGTAGACGGTGAGTTGGCCTGCTGGTGTCAGGGTCCAGGACTGGTTCGTGGCGCCGGTGCAGTCCCAGAGCGCGAGCTGCGTGCCGTTGGTCTGGCTCGCCCCGGGTACGTCCGCGCACAGACCGGACTGGCGGCCCTTGAGGATGCCGCCGTGATTGCCCGGCGGGTTGGCGGTGACGGACAGGTTGTCGAACTGGTCGGTCTGGTAGCCCACCACACCGATCCCGATCTGCCCCGCGGCGTACGAACTGTCGCTGGTGGTACCGAGGTTGGCGCCGTCCGCACTGGCCGTGATCTGGTCGCCGGAGAAACCGAGGGCGAGCGTGTGCCACGTGTGTGTGCCGAGGGCCGCCCGGGTTCCGGAGGCCAGCGTGGTCAGGGTGCCGGCCGCCGAACTCCTGACGATGGACCAGGTACCGGTGTCGCTCACCCGCAGCAGGTAGGCGGCCTGGTGACTCTGCGGACGGTTCTGGGTGTTGGCGCGGCCCAACAGCTCGACGGTACCGGCCTGTTGGAGGTTCACGTCGGCCTTGACGGTGTAGTCGGTCCACGTCGGGTCACCGAGCAGCGAGAAGGCGTCGGAGTCGTCCTGCCACTCGATCGGCTTGACCGGCGTCACCTGCTGCACACACTGTCCGCTACGGCCGTCCGCGCACGCACGTGCCTCGAACGAGCCCTGCATGTCGGACAGATACGTGGCCTCCGTGCCGGAGACATCGTTGTCGAACGTGTCGCTGTAGGGCAGCGCGAGGGCGTGGGCGGCGGGCGCGGTGGCGGTGCCCTTGCCCTGGCCGGTGGTCGTGGTGACCGTGTAGATCCAACCCGGCTGCAGCGTCAGCGAGTACGCGCCCCCGGCCGGGGTGATGTCCTGCGTGTGCACGAAGTCGGTGGACGGGCTGGGGCTGTTGACCCGGGTCGCCCACACGTGCACCGCCCCGGTGGACAGGCCGCCCTGCACCTGCACGTTCACCGTTTGCGCGGCGGTGGCGGTGGTGGTCTCCAGGACCGTGGAGTAGTCGGAGCCGTTCGGCGACTTCAACGTCGCGTAGGTGCCGTTGGACTCGGTGCCGCCGAGGTAGCCCGACGCGGAGTCGATGAACTTCCAGCCCGGCTGGGCGAATTGGGTGACCTGCGCGGTCGCCCAGGTGTCCTCGCCGATCGAGTAGTTCCCGGACCACGGCGAGTTCGCGGTGGCCAGGCCGACCGTGCTGTAGGGCAGGTTGGAGTAAATGGCCGCCACCAGCGGCCAGTTGAGGTACGCGGTCATCCGCGCGTCCACGTAGCCGCGCACGATCGAGCGGATCAGCGCCGGGGCTCCGGCGTCCATGTCCAGCGAGCCGTTCTCCGACGCCCACAGCGGTTTGCCGTTGTTCTTCGCGGTGGTGGTGCTGGAGCAGGTGTCGGCGCTGCCGCCGTCACCGCCCGCGCAGGGGTAGTGGGCGCCGATGACCGACACGGCGTCGTTGAACGCGGAGTTGTTCGCCATGTCGTCCGCGACGCTCCAGCCCGAGTCGTCGCCGACGATCTGTACGGCGCCGTAGCCGGCGCTGTTGAGCGCGGACCTCAGCTGGATGTACCAGTTGACGTCGTGGCCCTTCTCGTTCCAGCCGCCGAGGTAACTGACCGGCAGGCCGTGCTGCTTGGCGCAACCCAGCCAGGAGATCAGGTAGTTGATGGTGTCGGTGGACCAGAACCCACCGCTGATCCAGCCCGGGGCGGCCCACGCCAGACCGTACAACTTGATGTTCGGGTTACGGGCCTTGGCCTGCTCGGCGAGCCAGAACTCGTAGCCGGCGTCGCAGTTGATCTGTCCCTTGGTGTGCTCGATGGACGGCTCGGAGCCGTCGGTGGAGTTGGCGTCTCCGCCGATCTCCAGTTTCAGCAACTGCAGGTTCGCGCCGTAGCCCGGCTTGAACAGGTAGTCCAGGATCTGTGACTGCTGGGCGGCCGGATAGTCGCGCAGCAGTCGGGAGTTGCCCCCGCCGCCGCTGATCGCGCCGATCCCGTCGAACGTCCGACCGCTCTGACCGCCGTCCACGGTGATCGAGGTGGCCGCCGCTGCCGCCTGGGCCGGCTGCACGCCGACCGAACAGAGGGCGGCGACAAGGGCTATGACCCATAAGGGCAGAAGGCATCTCAAGGCTCTTCGCACAGTGTCGTCCTTCTCCTGAGGGGGGTGAGGACAGCTCCGGAGAGCGCTCTCAAGAGCGGGCGCCGTCCTGACTGTCCGTGGAGGTTTGGGCGACAGTGTGGAGTCGTGTTGACTTATCGTCAAGGTCTAGGCCTGTTATGCCCCAAGGTCTAGGCCTGTTCTTACATGTGGGCGCCGGCTGCTTTCAGTTCTGTTCGTTCACGTCGAGGAGTGGTGTCCCGCCCGTTGACTCGGACGGCTCCCGGGGCATCGTCAGCGGACGACGTCGAGGACGTTCAACTGCAGACCGTTGGCGTACACGGCGTGCTCGACCAGCTTCAGCTTCTGGGTGTCCTTGTCGGTCGCGGGGAACAGACGCTTGCCGGCGCCGAGCAGCAGAGGGTAGACGAGCAGGTGGTAGCGGTCGACCAGGCCGGCGTCCGTGAGGCCGTGGTTGAGGGTGGCGCTGCCGTGCACGATGATCGGGCCGCCCTCGGTCTCCTTCAGGGCGGCGACCTCGTCGAGAGAGCGCAGGATGGTGGTCTCGCCCCAGTTCGAGACGAGCTTGTCGTCGGTGAGAGTGGCCGAGACGACGTACTTCGGCAGCGTCTTGTAGTGGGCGAACTCGTCCATGTCCGGCCACACCGGGCTGAACGCCTCGTAGCTCGCCCGGCCCAGCAGGATCGCGGTGGACTCCTGCTGCTCCCGCCCCTTGATGTCGTACGCCTCGGGCAGGAACTCGACGTCCTTGAAGGTCCATCCGGAGTTGCGGTAGCCGGGCTCGCCGCCCGGGCCCTCCATGACGCCGTCGAGGGAGATGAAGGCGGTGCTGATCAGGGTGCGCATGGGGATCTTCCTCGGGTGTCGGGTGTCGGGTGTCGGGTGTCTGGTTCTCGGTACTGCTCCAGAATCCATCCGACAAAAATAATTGTCAAGGCGATGAGAATTGTCGGTGAGTTGGCAGGAACGGGTACTACGTCACCGGACCCGGCGTTCCCTGACCGGGCCCACCGCTCCACTCCCGGTACGCGGCCACGGCCGTCGGGAGGGTGGGGAAGATGTGGTCCGTGCCGACGGACTCCACCAGCCCGTACGCCTCCAGGTCGTCCAGGAGGTCCTGTTTCACCCGGGCCAGGGCGAACACGACGCCGCGGTGGGTGAGTTCGCGGCGGAGTTCGTCGACCGCGTCGAGGGCGGTGATGTCCACCTCCACATTGGCCTCCGCGTTGAGGACGAACCACCGTACGGGGACGGCCTGTTGGGCGACGGCGGCCAGGGCGCGGCGGCGGAAGTCCTCCGCGTTGGCGAAGAAGAGCGGCGAGTCGTAGCGGTAGACCAACAGGCCGGGGATGGTGCGGGCCTGCGGGTAGTCGTCCACGTCGTGCATGCCGGCCACGCCGGGGACCAGGCCTTCGACGGCGTCGTGCGGGCGGGCCACCCGGGTGAGGAGTTCGGCCACCGACAGGCCTACGGCGACGATCACGCCGTAGAGGATGTCCAGGGCCAGTACCCCGGTCAGACAGCCGAGGGCCAGCAGGAGTTCGCGTCGGCGGAAGGCGGCCAGGCGGCGGAAGCCGGCGAGGTCGATCATGCGGACGGCCGCGTAGACGACGAGGGCGCCGAGTACCGCCGAAGGGGTGCGGGACAGCAGGGGGCTCAGGAACAGCAGGACCGCCAGGACCACCGCTCCGGCGACCAGGGAGTACGCCTGGCTGCGGGCGCCTGCCGAGGAGGCGAGCGCGGTGCGGCTGGCGCTGCTGCTGACCGGGAAGCCGTGGAGTACGCCGGCACCGAGGTTGGCCGCGCCCAGTGCCAGGAACTCCTGGTCGGCGTCGAGACCGGGGCCCTCGTCCTCGTCGCCGCCGGTGAACGCGCGTGCGGTGAGGATGAAGTCGGTGTAGGCGACGAGCAGGACTCCGAGCGCGGGCAGCACCAGGTGGGGGAGTTCGGTGAGGTCCGGCAGGCCGACGGTGGGAAGTCCCGCGGGGACGTGGCCGATGACCTTGATGCCGTAGCGGTCGTCGAGGTCGAGGACGGCCACGGCCGCCGTGCCCAGCACCACGGCCAGCAGCGGGCCGGGCACCATCCGGGACAGGTGCGTCACCGTGAACAGGAACGCGAGCGTGACGGCGGCGAACAGCAGGGTGGGCGCGTGGAGGTGACCCAAGTGGCGTAGGAACGACCAGAGTTGGGGGAAGAACGCCGAACCTGTCGTCGACACCCCGGTGAGCTTGGGGAGTTGGTCCACGATCATGATCAGGGCTACGCCCGCCAGATAGCCGATCAGGACCGGGCGGGAGAGGAGGTCGGCGACGAAGCCGAGGCGTACCGCCCACGCGACGAGACAGAGCAGGCCGACCGTGACCGCCAGGGCGGCGGCCAGCGTGGCGTAGCGGCTGGGGTTCCCCGCCGCGAGCGGGCCCACCACCGTCGCCGTCATGAGCGCGGTCGTCGACTCGGGGCCGACGGACAGCAGCCGGGACGAGCCCAGTACGGCGTACAGGGCGAGCGCGGGGAGGATCGCCCACAGGCCGGCGACCGGCGGGAGGCCGGCGACCCCGGCGTACGCCATCACCTGCGGGACGAGGTACGCGGCCACCGTGACACCGGCCAGCAGGTCGCCGCGCAGCCACGAACGCCGGTATCCGGCCAGCGCGGCGATTCCGGGCGTCAGGCGCCGCCACTTCAGGACGCGCCCGCCCGGGCTGGGGGACATGGTGCTCCTCGACCCGACCTGCTCAGAGGCTCGCCGCGTGGTCCGGGACGTAGGTCTGCAGGTCGCGCGGCGGGCGTTCGTAGCCGGTGGACGACGGGCGGGGCGGGAGTTCCAGGACCGGGGGTGACACCTCGTGGTAGGGGAGGGAGCCGAGGAGATGGGCGATCATGTTCAGCCGGGCTCTGCGCTTGTCGTCGCTCTCGACGACGGACCACGGGGCCTCGGAGATGTCGGTGTGCACCAGCATCTCGTCCTTGGCCCGGGAGTAGGCCTCCCAGTGGGTGATGGACTCCAGGTCCATCGGTGAGAGCTTCCAGCGGCGCAGCGGATCCTCCAGCCTGCGCCGGAACCGGTCCTGCTGCACGGAGTCGCTCACCGAGAACCAGTACTTGCGCAGTACGATCCCGTCCTCCACGAGCATCCGCTCGAAGATGGGGCACTGGCGCAGGAACAGCTGGTACTCCTCCTTGGTGCAGAAGCCCATCACGCGCTCGACACCGGCCCGGTTGTACCAGCTGCGGTCGAAGAGGACGATCTCCCCGGCGGCCGGCAGATGCTCGACGTACCGCTGGAAGTACCACTGGGTGCGCTGGCGGTCGGTCGGCTTCGGCAGTGCGGCGATACGGGCGACACGCGGGTTGAGATGCTCCGACACGCGTTTGATGGTGCCGCCCTTGCCCGCCGCGTCCCGGCCCTCGAAGACGATCACCAGCCGGGTGCCCTCGGCCCGTACCCACTCCTGGAGCTTCACCAACTCGGTCTGCAGGCGCAGCAGTTCGGTCTCGTACTTCGTGCGCGGCAGCTTTGTCGCCTTCTTGTCGGCCATGCTGCCTCAACCCCTCGATGACGTGCGCGGTTCCCCGTGTCCAAGGTCGAACACCTGGACAGCACCGTACTGACCGGCGGGGGAGCGCGCACCCCGGATGCCTGCTCTGCCGGGTTTGCGGTGGACGGCAGCGGCAACCCGGACCGTGTGACAGCGATGACCACGCAACAGGAACTCGTCCGGTTTCTGGAGGACCGCTTCGCCTGCGCACAGGCCTGCACCGAGTGTGCGCGGGCCTGTGTGCTGCGCGTCAGCCGCTCCGATCCGGACGCGACCGGCCACGAGGCCCTCGTACGGCACAAGGCGCTGCTGTGCGCGGAGGTGTGCGACGCGACCTGCCGGATGCCGGCCGGGCAGAACCTCCAGGACGAGGCCGCCCTCCGCCTCCAGGTCAAGTGGTGTCTGCTCGTCTGCCTGGAGTGCGCGCAGGTCTTCGACGCGCAGCCGGGCGCCGAGGCGGACGCGGAGGCGTGCCGGGACTGCGCCAGGGCGTGCACGGAGTTCATGGCCACGCTGAACTGACGGGCTCCTGTGCCGTCTTGACGGGTCCCTGTGCCGTTTTGACGGGACCCTGTGCTCTCTTGAGGGGGCATTACCGCCTCGCCATTCCCAATTTCTGGAACACGTTCTACGGTGTGCGCCGTCAGGACCGGCCTTGGGGAGCCTGGAGGCGCCGTGCATCTCGAATACACGCCCGAACAGCAGCGGCTGCGGACCGAACTGCGCGCCTACTTCGCCGAGTTGGTGCCCGACCACGCTTACTCCCGCTACGACGATCCGGCTGCCCAGAAGCGCTACTACCGCGAGACGATCCGCCGGCTCGGCACGGACGGGTGGCTCGGGGTCGGCTGGCCCGCGGAGTACGGCGGGCGCGGCCTGACGCCGATGGAGCAGTTCATCTTCTTCGACGAGGCCGCGCAGGCGGGCGTACCGCTGCCGTTGATGGCGCTGAACACCGTCGGCCCGACGATCATGCAGTTCGGCACCGACGAACAGAAGGCGTACTTCCTGCCGAAGATCCTCGCCGGTGAGATCGACTTCGCGATCGGCTACAGCGAGCCCGAGGCCGGCACGGATCTGGCCGCGCTCAAGACACGCGCCGTACGGGACGGCGAGGAGTACGTCGTCAACGGGCAGAAGATCTGGACGACCAACGGCGACACCGCCGACTGGGTCTGGCTCGCCGTGCGCACCGACCCCGAGGCCCCGCCGCACAAGGGCATCACCATGCTTCTGGTGCCGACCGCCGACCCGGGCTACTCCTGCACGGTCATCAACACCCTCGCCTCCCACGACACCACGGCGAGCTACTACGAGAACATCCGCGTCCCGGTCTCCCGCCGCGTCGGCAAGGAGAACCAGGGCTGGCGCCTGATCACCAACCAGCTCAACCACGAGCGCGTCACCCTCGCCGCCCACGGCACCATGGCGATCCGCGCCCTGCACGACGTCCAGCACTGGGCCATGGAGACCAAACTCGCCGACGGCCGCCGGGTCGTCGACCTCCCGTGGGTCCGCCGCCTCCTCGCCCGCACCCACGCGAGGCTCGACGCGATGAAACTCCTCAACTGGCAGATGGTGAACGCCGTCCAGGAAGGCACCCTCACCCCACAGGACGCCTCCGCCGTCAAGGTCTACGGCTCCGAGACCCGCCGCGACGCCTACGCCTGGCTCATGGAGACCGTCGCCGCGGCCGGCGCCCTGAAGGAGGGCTCCGCGGGCGCCGTCCTGCACGGCGAGTTGGAACGCGGCTACCGCTCCGCCGTCATCTTCACCTTCGGCGGCGGCAACAACGAGATCCAGCGGGAGATCATCTCGTGGATCGGGCTGGGGATGCCGAGGGTGCGGCGCTAGGGCGAACCCGAGGTCCGGCCGCTGACCGTTTGCTCTGGTGCTGCGGATCCGCGGCGTGCGCATGCCCGGGACCGTGCGGCAGCGCAGCGTTCCAGTAACTCCCTTGCCCGGATTCGGGGTTGCGGCGCGATGTGCGGGGGAGTCGTGAGGAGTTCTCGCATGGTTCCGGGGATCCCGTCACGGGAACGGAAGGGTCCGGGGGACTCACTCGGCGCTCGCGAACAGGTCGGGCGCCGTTCCATGCGATGGGAGACCGATCAACGATGTTCACTCCGGTACGGAGCAGAGTACGGACGGCCGCGCTCGCGCTCTCGGTCATTGCGGCCCTCGCCTTGGGGGCGACCGCCACGACCGATGCGACAGCGGCCCCCGCCGCCGCGAAACAGGGACCGACCTCGGTGGCGTACGTCGAGGTGAACAACAACAGCATGCTGAACGTCGGCAAGTACACCCTCTCCAACGGCGGCGCCAACGTCTTCGACATCGCCGTGATCTTCGCGGCGAACATCAACTACGACGCGGGCACGAAGGCGGGGACCCTCTACTTCAACCCGAACGTGCAAAGCGTCCTCGACAACGCCGCCACGCAGATACGGCCGTTGCAGCAGAAGGGCATCAAGGTCGTCCTCTCGGTGCTCGGCAACCACCAGGGCTCCGGCTTCGCCAACTTCCCGTCCCAGCAGGCGGCTTCGACGTTCGCGAAGCAACTGTCGGACACCGTGACCAAGTACGGCCTCGACGGCATCGACTTCGACGACGAGTACGCCGACTACGGCAACAACGGCACCAGCCAGCCCAACGCCAGCTCGTTCGTGTACCTGGTGTCGGCACTGCGCGCCGACATGCCGACCAAGATCATCAGCCTCTACAACATCGGCCCGGCCGCGTCACGCCTGTCCTACGGCGGCGTCGACGTCTCGTCCAAGTTCGACTACGCCTGGAACCCGTACTACGGCACTTGGCAGGTCCCCGGCATCGCACTCCCCAAGTCGAAGCTGTCGCCGGCGGCCGTCGAGATCGGCGGGACCTCGCAGAGCACGGCCGCCGCCCTCGCCAGCCGCACGGTCAGTGAGGGGTACGGCGTCTATCTGACGTACAACCTCGACGGCGCCGATCGCAGCGCCGACGTCTCCGCGTTCACCAGGCAGCTGTACGGCAGTGACGCCCACTACACGCCGTAGGCCGACCACGCTCCCCGGCGTCCGGTGCCCCCTCGGGGCTTGCCGCATCCCATAGGGCTGCGCCTCGGGCAGGCCGCGCCTTCGACAACGATGTCGGAGGCGTGGCCGCCCGCTCCGAAGCGCTCCGGCCCCTGATGAAACCGCCGGTCTCCCACGGTCTCGCGGACCCTGCTCCGATTCTGGACCTCCGCAGACGCTGCATGGGCGCGGCGGCGGAGGCGGTGCCGGCAGCGGTACAGGCCAGCATCGACTCCGCCTCGGGACCCCGCCCGGTGTGACGGGCGTCAGGCGACGCGGGCGACCGGCGTCCGCGATACGCGGACGGGTCCCGCGCCGGCGCCGTCGTACATACGGCTACGCCGGCAGTACGGACTCCCGGCGCGCGAAGTGCTCCGGCGGCGCGTGGCTCACCCGGCGTAGCCCTCCCTGCTGTCGTACGCCCATGAGCCGTACGGCGACCGGTCCCCGCGTCCGCGACCGTCACCCGCCGACTGCGCGCCACGCGCACCCTGCTGCGCTGTGTTCCCGCCCGTGCGCGCCGGCACCTCCCGCCCGGGCGCATCACCGTGCCGGGTCACGGCTGGGCCCCGGCACGCGCCCGGCCCCGTACAAAGTCGGACGATCGCTCGCCATACTGGACGAGCCAGGGGAGGGCGGGACGAACAGCGACGGGGGCGATGGCGCGAGATGGGGGACAGCAGGCTGATCCAGGGCCGCTACCGGCTGCTCGACCTGATCGGGCGCGGCGGCATGGGCGAGGTGTGGCGTGCGCGGGACGAGTCGCTGGGGCGTCATGTCGCCGTGAAGTGCCTCAAGCCGCTCGGTCCGCACCACGACCAGTCGTTCACCCGCGTCCTGCGCGAGCGGTTCCGGCGCGAGGCCCGGGTCGCCGCGGCTCTCCAGCACCGCGGGGTGACCGTCGTCCACGACTTCGGCGAGTCCGACGGCGTCCTCTACCTGGTGATGGAGCTTCTCGACGGCCGCAATCTCAGCCAGCTCCTGGAGGACAACGAGCAACGGCCGCTGCCCGTCGGTGACGTCGTCGAGATCGCCGAACAGGTCGCCTCCGCCCTCGCGTACTGCCACCAACAGGGCATCGTGCACCGGGACTTGAAGCCCGCGAACATCATGCGACTGACCGACGGCACGGTGAAGATCTGCGACTTCGGCATCGCCCGGCTCGGCGCCGACATCGGCTTCACCTCCCGGCTGACCGGCACCGGCATCGCGATGGGCACCCCGCACTACATGTCGCCGGAACAGATCAGCGGCTCCGAGGTCGACCAGCGCAGCGACCTCTACTCCTTCGGGTGCGTGCTCTACGAACTCGCCACCGGGGCACCGCCGTTCGACCTCGGCGACGCCTGGGCCATACTCATCGGCCACCGCGACACCCCACCCCGCCCGCCGCGCGCCCAACGCGCCGAAGTGCCCGAGTACCTGGAGAAGGTCATCCTCGACCTGCTGGCCAAACTCCCCGAACAACGCCCCCACGATGCACGGGAGTTGGGCCGACGCATCACCATGGGCCGTACGACACCCCTGTACGTACCGACAGTTGTGACCCCACAGCCCCAACTGCGCCCGTCCGCACCGGCGTCCGAGCCGGTCTCCCGTGAAGCACGCCTGCCGTCCTGGACGCGCGGGATGACCACCGGGCACAAGGCGACCGCCGCCGGACTGCGCGCCACCCCGCCCGACGCCGGAGCCGGACTCACCGGCGAATGGATCGCCCGCCCGACCACCGACCACGCCGGGGAACCCGCGCCGGAGTCCCCGTCCGCACCGCCCCCGGAGGTCCTCGACGCCCTGGCCGGACGCCACAACGCGGGCCTGAGCCTGGGGAGGTTGGGCCGCTGGGCGGAGGCCGGCGAGGTGCACCGCGCGGTCGCCGGCGAACGCGAGCACCTGCTGGGCCCGGACCACCCCGACACCCTCGCCAGCCGGTACGAACTCGGCTTCACCCTCAGCCGCACCGGCCGCGCCGCCGACGCCCTCCGCGAGTACACCCACGTCGCCCGCGCCAGGGAACGGGCGTTGGGCGCCGACCACGCCGACACACTCGCCGCCCGACAGGAAATGGCCTACGTCCTGGGGCAGTTGGGCCGGCACTTCGACGCACACCAGGTGTACACGTCCGTCCTCGCCGCCCGGGAACGCACGATGGGCCCCGACCACCCGGACACCCTGCGCTGCCGCCACAACCTCGCCTTCAACCTCAGCCGGCTCGGCCGCCTGGAGGACTCGTACCGCATGGCCCGCGAGGTCGCCGCCGCCCGCACCCGCGTGCTGGGCCCCGGCCATCCCGATACCCTGGTCACCCGCTACGAAGTGGCATACGCACTCGGCCAGTTGGGGCGCTGGCCCGAGGCCCTGCAGACCTACGGCGAGGTCGCCGAGGCCCGCGCCCAGGCACTCGGCCCCGACCACGCCGACACGCTCGCCGCCCGCTACGAGATCGGCATCAGCCTCGGCCGGCTCGGCCGCAGCGCCGACGCCCTCAAGCTGTACCGCGACCTGATCGACGACCGCACCCGCGTCCACGGCCCCGCCCACCCCGAGACCCTCCGCGCCCGGCACGGCCTCGGCGTCAACCTCGGGCGCCTCGGCCGCTGGGAGGAGGCCCTCGCCGAGTCCCGTGACGTGTGCGCCATCCGCGAGCGCGTCCTCGGCGCCGACCACACCGACACCCTGGTCAGCCGCCGCGAGGTCGCCGTAGGCCTCGGCTGGCTCGGCCGCTGGGCCGACGCCCTCACCGAGTACCGGCGCGTCGCCACCGCCCGCGAGCGCGTCCTCGGCCCGGACCACCCCGACACCCTCGCCAGCCGCAACGACGAGGCCCACTGCCTGGAACAACTCGGCCGCAACGCCGAAGCGGTCGAGCTGTACCGCCGGGTGGCGGTGCTACGGCAGCAGCGGGCGCCCGGCGGCCACTGAGGGCCGCACCGAGCAGTGCCCGCCCACCTCTGGCCGACCTAGATCACCTCGTGTTACCAAGAACCATGCCTGCACACGAGGGACACGGACACCGGACGTACGACGCCGTCATCGTCGGCGGCGGCCACAACGGGCTGGTCGCCGCCGCCTACCTGGCCCGGGCCGGGCGCTCCGTGCTCGTCCTGGAACGCCTCGACACCACCGGCGGTGCCGCAGTGTCGACGCGCCCGTTCGCCGGGGTCGACGCGCGGCTGTCCCGGTACTCGTACCTGGTCAGTCTGCTGCCCAAGAAGATCGTGCGGGACCTCGGCCTCGACTTCCGGGTCCGCGGGCGCACCATCTCGTCGTACACCCCCGTCGAACGCGACGGTCGCCCCACCGGACTCCTCGTCGGCGGCGGCGAGCGCCGCACCCGGGACGCCTTCGCCCGGCTGACCGGCGGCGACCGCGAGTACGCGGCCTGGCAGCGGCTCTACGGCACGACCGGACGCCTCGCGCAAAGGGTCTTCCCCACGCTCACCGAACCGCTCCCCGCCCGGGACGAACTGCGCCGGCGCGTCGACGACGAGGACGCCTGGCGGATGCTCTTCGAGGAGCCGATCGGCGTCGCCATCGAGGAGAACTTCACCGACGACCTGGTCCGGGGTGTCGTCCTCACCGACGCCCTCATCGGCACCTTCGCCGACGCCCACGACCCCTCCCTCGCCCAGAACCGCTGCTTCCTCTACCACGTCATCGGCGGCGGCACCGGCGCCTGGGACGTCCCGGTCGGCGGCATGGGCGCCCTCACCGACACCCTGGCCGCCACCGCGCGCGCCGCCGGCGCCGTACTCGCCACCGGTCACGAGGCCCTCCGTATCGACACGGACGGACGCGCCGCCGAGATCACCTACCGCACGGTCGACGGAGAGGGCGTCGTAGCCGCCCGGCACGTCCTCGTCGGCGCCTCGCCGCAGCAACTGGCCGCCCTCACCGGCGACGAGCCGCCCGCGCCCGCCGAGGGCGCCCAGCTCAAGGTGAACATGCTGCTCAAGCGGCTGCCCAGGCTGCGCGACAGCTCGGTCGACCCGCGCGAGGCGTTCGCCGGCACCTTCCACATCGCCGAGGGCTACGACCAACTGGCCGGGGCGTACGCGCAGGCCGCGGCGGGTTCGCTGCCCACCGCGCCGCCCTCCGAGATCTACTGCCACTCCCTCACCGACCCGACCATCCTCGGGCGGGACCTGGTCGAGGACGGCTATCAGACGCTCACCCTCTTCGGTCTGCACACACCGGCCCGCCTCTTCGAACGGGACAACGACGCCGCACGTGACGAGCTGCTGAAGGCGACGCTCGCCCAGCTGGACAACCACCTCGCCGAGCCGCTCGCCGACTGCCTGGCCACCGACGCGGACGGGCGACCCTGCATCGAGGCGAAGACCCCGCTCGACCTGGAGCGCGACCTCAGGCTCCCCGGCGGCAACATCTTCCACCGCGAGCTGACCTGGCCCTACGCCCAGGACGGCACCGGCCGCTGGGGCGTCGAGACCCGGCACGCGAACGTCCTGCTGTGCGGGGCGGGCGCGGTGCGCGGCGGGGGTGTGAGCGGAGTGCCGGGGCACAACGCGGCGATGGCGGTGCTGGAGGCGGGGGAGCGCTGACTTCCTGCTCACGGTGGATGGTGCTTTGCCGCGGAAGTGGTGCTTTTCTGGGAGTGGGGAGTGGACGAGAGGAGCGATCACCATGGATAGCGCACACATAGTGCCGGAGCACATGGAATCCGTCTCGGTGGAGATCAGCGGATGCAGCAAGGAGGACGCCCGGATCGTGTTCGACACGCTGTGCGCGTGCTACGGATCCGACCGGTGCGCGGACGACGTACCCCGGGACCACCACGACACCCGCCCCACGGTCTGGCTCGGCACCTTCGACGTCGCCGACGCCCACGAGGGTGCCTCCGGCGGCCCGGCCCGGCTCGCGGCGTCCGTCGACGCGGATGTGCAGGGCGGATATTGGGCCATCGAACAGTTCCGTACGACCCTGGACTCGCTGTTCACCGTGCACGACCTCGCCACCACCTCCGGCGACCAGGAGCGGGAACTGCACGTCCGGCTGGAAAGCCGCTGAAGAGAAAGGCGAAGGTGTCCTCGGTCCAGGACTTCTACGACGCGCTGGCCGCCGACTACCACCTGATCTTCCCGGACTGGGACGCGAGCATGGCCCGCCAGGCCGAGGCACTGGGCGGTGTTGTCCGGGCTCGGCTGGGTGCCGGGCCACACCGGGTGCTGGACTGTTCATGTGGGATCGGCACACAGGCGATCGGGCTGGCAGGGGTCGGACACCGGGTGGTCGGCAGCGATCTGAGCCCGGCCGCGGTCGCGCGGGCCGCCGCGGAAGCCGAGACCCGGGACCTCGGACTTCCGGTGACCGTGGCGGACATGCGGGCGCTGCCGTACCGGGCATCGACCTTCGACGTCGTGGTCTGTGCCGACAACTCGCTGCCGCATCTGCTCACGACCGACGACGTGCGTACGGCACTGGTCGGCATGGGCCGAGTCCTTCGCGACGACGGACTCCTTGTGCTGAGCGTCCGGGACTACGACGAGATCCGCGCCGCCCGTCCCACGTCCACGCCTCCGCAGGTGTCGACGACCGCCCAAGGCCGGGTGATCACCTTCCAGTTGTGGCACTGGTACGACGACGGCGAGCGCTACGACCTGGAGCACTTCCAGTTGGTGCCCGACGGTGACGGCTGGGAGGTGCGGGTCCGGCGTACCACGTACTGGGCTTTGACCCGGGGCCAGTTGAGCGACGCGGTGTCCGATGCGGGCTTCGCGGAGGTCGGTTGGCACGATCCGGGGGACGGCGGCTTCTACCAGCCGGTGCTCACGGCGCGACGGGTCCAGCGCGACCGAGAGTCCAGGAAAATCTGACGGATCATCAGAAAAGGCCTTCCGTCGTCCGGAGGACTGCGGCATTCTGCGCCCATGCAGACGGAGTTGAGCAAGAAACTGGGAATCGAGCACGCCATCTTCGGCTTCACGCCGTTCCCCGCCGTCGCCGCGGCCATCAGCCGGGCCGGCGGTTTCGGAGTGCTCGGCGCGGTCCGCTACACCGCCCCGGACGACCTGAAGCACGACCTCGACTGGCTGGAGGCCCACGTCGACGGGATGCCGTACGGCCTTGACGTCGTCATGCCCGCGAAGAAGGTCGAGGGCGTCACCGAGGCCGAGGTCGAGGCGATGATCCCGGAAGGGCACCGGCAGTTCGTCACCGAGACGTTGGCCAAGTACGGCGTGCCCGAACTCGCCGAGGGTGAGGTGTCCGGCTGGCGCATCACCGGCTGGATGGAACAGGTCGCCCGCAACCAGCTCGACGTCGCCTTCGACTACCCGATCAAGCTGCTTGCCAACGCGTTGGGCTCCCCACCGGCCGACGTCGTCGCCCGCGCCCATGACCAGGGTGTCCTCGTCGCCGCGCTCGCGGGCAGCGCCCGGCACGCCCGCAAGCACGCGGAGGGCGGCATCGACATCGTCGTGGCCCAGGGCTACGAGGCGGGCGGACACACCGGCGAGATCGCCTCCATGGTGCTCACGCCCGAGGTCGTCGACGCCGTCGACCCGCTGCCGGTCCTCGCCGCCGGCGGCATCGGCAGCGGACAGCAGGTGGCCGCCGCGCTCAGTCTCGGCGCCCAAGGTGTGTGGCTGGGCTCCATGTGGCTGACCACCACAGAGGCCGACATGCACTCGCCCGCCCTGACCCGCAAACTGCTCGCCGCCGGGTCCGGAGACACCGTCCGCTCGCGCGCCCTGACCGGGAAACCGGCCCGCCAACTGCGTACCGAGTGGACCGACGCCTGGGACGACGCGAGTGGACCGGGCACCCTCCCGATGCCGCTGCAGGGCCTGCTGGTCGCCGAGGCCGTCTCGCGTATCCAGAAGTACGAGATCGACCCGCTTCTCGGCACCCCCGTCGGCCAGATCGTCGGCCGGATGAACAGCGAACGCAGTGTCCAGGCCGTCTTCGACGACCTCACCCGCGGCTTCGAGCACGCCGTCGACCGCATCAACCGCATCGCCGGAAGGAGCGGCCAGTCGTGAGCACAGAGGGCGCAGGCACACAGGGTGCGACCACAGGTGGTGCGGCCACACAGAGCGCGGCCACACAGGGCGTCAGCACACCCCCCGCCGGTTTCTGGGCCCAGGCGGCTCAGGACCCCGACCGTGAGGTCCTCGTCGCACCCGACGGCGAGGTGTGGACGGCCGGCCGACTGCACGCCGCCGCCAACCAGCTCGTCCACGGGCTGCGCGCCGCCGGACTCGAACGCGGCGACGCCTTCGCCGTCGTCCTGCCCAACGGCGTCGAGTTCTTCACGGCCCATCTGGCCGCCACCCAGGCCGGGTTCTACCTCGTCCCCGTCAACCACCACTTCGTCGCACCCGAGATCGCCTGGATCGTCGCCGACTCCGGCGCCAAGGTGCTCATCGCACACGAACGGTTCGCCGACCCCGCCCGCCAGGCCGCCGACGAGGCCGGCCTGCCCGCCACCCACCGGTACGCGGTCGGCACGGTCGAGGGCTTCCGGCCGTACGCCGAACTCCTCGACGGACAACCGGAGTCGGCGCCCACGGACCGCACCCTCGGCTGGGTCATGAACTACACCTCGGGCACCACCGGCCGCCCCCGCGGCATCCGCCGCCCCCTGCCGGGCAAGCCACCCGAGTCGGCGTACCTCGGCGGATTCCTCGGCATCTTCGGCATCAAGCCGTTCGACGACAACGTGCACCTCGTCTGCTCGCCGCTCTACCACACGGCCGTCCTCCAGTTCGCGGGCGCGAGCCTGCACATAGGGCACCGCCTGGTCCTGATGGACAAGTGGACCCCGGAGGAGATGCTCCGCCTCATCGACCGCGAGAAATGCACCCACACCCATATGGTCCCGACCCAGTTCCACCGCCTCCTCGCCCTCCCGGAGGACATACGGGCGCGCTACGACGTCTCGTCCATGCGGCACGCCATCCACGGCGCCGCCCCGTGCCCCGACCATGTGAAGCGGGCGATGATCGACTGGTGGGGCCACTGTGTGGAGGAGTACTACGCGGCCAGCGAGGGCGGTGGTGCCTTCGCGACCGCCGAGGACTGGCTGAAGAAGCCCGGCACGGTCGGAAAGGCCTGGCCCATCAGCGAACTCGCGGTCTTCGACGACGACGGCAACCGGCTCCCGCCCGGTGAACTCGGCACGGTGTACATGAAGATGAGCACCGGCGGCTTCGCCTACCACAAGGACGAGGCCAAGACGAAGAAGAACCGCATCGGCGACTTCTTCACCGTCGGCGACCTCGGCATTCTCGACGAGGACGGCTATCTCTTCCTCCGTGACCGCAAGATCGACATGATCATCTCGGGCGGCGTCAACATCTACCCGGCCGAGATCGAGTCCGTGCTCCTCGCAAATCCCGCCGTCGCCGACGCCGCGGCCTTCGGGATCCCGCACGACGACTGGGGCGAGGCGGTCAAGGCCGTCGTCGAGCCGGCCCCCGGCCATGAGCCCGGCCCGGCCCTCGCCGCCGCCCTTCTCGACCACTGCGCCGAGCAACTCGCCGGCTACAAGCGGCCCAAGAGCATCGACTTCATCACCGAGATGCCCCGCGATCCCAACGGCAAGCTGTACAAGCGGCGGCTGAGGGACCCGTACTGGGAGGGACGCACACGACCTGTGTGAGTGCGGCACATGTGAGTGCGGCCGGCACTCGATAGGGGAAGGTGTGGTCCCGGCCCATGTGGAGCGGGACCATCCCGACCAGCCGGCTTGACCTGCCCGGGTGTCGGCCCGAGGATCATGTGTCATGACGCCCGGACACGGCAGCACGGTAGACGGGGTACTGCGCCGCAGTGCCCGGCGCACTCCCGCACGCGTGGCGGTGGACTACGGCGAGCGTTCCTGGACGTACGAGGAACTCGACGACGCCGTCTCCCGCGCGGCGAGCGTGCTCCTCGACCAGGGCCTCGCGCCGGGCGACCGGGTCGGCTCCTACGGCCACAACTCGGACGCCTACCTGATCGGCTTCCTCACCTGCGCCCGCACGGGCCTCGTCCACGTGCCGGTCAACCAGAACCTCACCGGCGACGACCTCGCGTACATCGTCGGCCAGTCCGGCAGCACCCTGGTGCTCACCGATCCCGGCCTCGCCGGTCAACTACCCGACGGCGTAAGGACGTTGCCGCTGCGGGACGCGGACGGCTCGCTGTTGGAGCGGCTGGCGTCCGCGCCGCCGTACGACGGTCCCGAGCCGCGTACCGAGGACCTGGTGCAGTTGCTCTACACCTCGGGCACGACCGCGCTGCCCAAGGGCGCGATGATGACCCACCGGGCCCTGGTGCACGAGTACTTGAGCGCGATCACCGCCCTGGACCTCAGTGCCGGGGACCGGCCGGTGCACTCGCTGCCGCTGTACCACTCGGCGCAGCTGCATGTGTTCCTGCTGCCGTACCTGGCGGTCGGGGCGACCAACACCATCCTCGACGCGCCCGACGGGGACCGGCTCTTCGACCTGGTCGAGGCCGGGCGCGTGGACAGCCTGTTCGCCCCGCCCACCGTGTGGATCGGTCTGGCGAACCGCCCCGACTTCGCGACGCGCGACCTGAGCGGGCTGCGCAAGGCCTACTACGGTGCGTCGATCATGCCGGTGCCCGTCCTGGAGCGGCTGCGCGAGCGGCTCCCGAAGCTGGCCTTCTACAACTGCTTCGGGCAGAGCGAGATCGGCCCGCTGGCCACCGTCCTGGGCCCCGACGAGCACAAGGGCCGCCTGGACTCGTGCGGGCGTCCCGTCCTGTTCGTGGACGCACGAGTGGTCGACGAGGACGGCAAGGAAGTACCCGACGGAACACAGGGCGAAGTCGTCTACCGCTCACCGCAGTTGTGCGAGGGCTACTGGGACAAGCCCGAGGAGACCGCCGCCGCCTTCCGCGACGGCTGGTTCCACTCCGGCGACCTCGCGGTACGGGACGCGCAGGGCTTCTTCACCGTCGTCGACCGGGTGAAGGACGTCATCAACTCCGGTGGCGTACTGGTCGCTTCACGTCAGGTCGAGGACGTGCTCTACACCCACGAGGGCGTCGCCGAGGTCGCCGTGATCGGCCTCCCCGACGACCGCTGGATCGAGGCCGTCACCGCGGTCGTCGTCCCGCGCGGCGAGGTCACCGAGGCTCAACTCATCGACCACGCCCGGGAGGAGCTCCCCCACTTCAAGGCACCGAAGCGGGTCGTGTTCGTGGACGAACTGCCACGCAACGCCAGCGGAAAGATCCTCAAGCGGGAGTTGCGGGAGCGGTTCGGCGACTGAGCCCTCTCACCCGGGAGCCGTGGCCGGGGCCGTGCGGGCCTCCGCTCCCGCGATCGTGTCCCGCAACACCTCGCGGGCCGCGGCGAGTTCGGCGGCACGGCGGTCGAGGTCACCCAACTGGGCACGCAGCGCGTCGAGTACACCCGGGCACGGCTGTACGGCGGCCTCGTCCGTCGTGCAGGGCAGCACCTGGCGGATGACCCGGGTGGGCAGCCCGGCCGCGAGGAGCGCGCGGATACGAAGTACGGCGGCGGTGTCCGAATCGGCGTACTCCCTGTAGCCGTTGGGCAGCCGCTCGGGTCGTAGCAGCCCCGCCCGTTCGTAATAGCGCAGCAGTCGCTCGCTGGTCCCCGTCCGCTCGGCCAGCTCTCCGATCAGCACGGACACGCGCTCCTCTCCCACTTGACCTTCCCACGGTGTCAGGGCTCAACACTGGCTCCCGCCGCCCGCATTCCGCCGGGTGGTCGGCACTCTCCGGGAGACGCGCGTGATTCTCGACGCCCACAGCCATGTCCACGACCCGCTCGACACCCACCTGTCAGCACTGGACGACGCGGGCGTGGACCGTACCGTCCTGTTCCCCACCCGGGCGCACCCGGAACGGGCCACCGATCTGGACTCCCTCCACCGCGAAATGGGCGCGCTGGAAAGGGCGTTGGCCGGCGGTTCCGGCGACGACGGTTTCGCCCTCGCGTTGCGGGAGTTGGACGAGGCCCTCGCCGCACACCCCGACCGGTTCCTCGGCTTCGGCTCCGTCCCCCTCGGCCGCGCCGACGCCGAGACCGCGGCCCGGGTGGAGCGCGAGGTGACCGGCCGCGGGCTGTACGGCATCGGGGAACTCACCCCACCCCCGAACCGGGCGGCCCTGATCGAGCCGGTGCTCCGCGCGGCCCACGACCACGCCGGACTCCCGGTGGTCGTCCACGGGGCCGCGCCCACAACTGCGGCGGACCTGCGCACACTTGCCGATCTGGCGGCCCGCCACCCGAAGGTGCCGCTGGTGATCAGCCAACTGGGCGGAGCCCACTGGATGGCGGCGATCGAACTGGCCCGGGCCACCCCCAACCTCCACCTCGAACTGTCCACGGCGAACATCGTCTTCGCCGTCCGCCTGGCCATCCGCGAACTCCCCACCCGCACCTTCTTCGGCTCGGACGCTCCCTACGGAGACCCGGTCCTCGCGCGCACGACGGTGGAACGGGTCACGTCTCCGGGCGAGGTCCGCGACCGGGTGCTGGGCGGGAACCTGGCCGAACTGCTGAGCCTGGGTTGATCGTTGATCAGGTGGGAGTGTTCGGCTGCGCTCCTACCGTGCGGGCAGCAGCGCTTCGCCGAGCGTGCGCCAGTACGGCATCGCGGACCGGCCCGGCTCGATCCCGATCACCTGCACGGCGACGTGGTCGGCGCCGGCCTCGACATGGCCCTGGAGCTTTCCCACGATGGTGTCCAGGTCGCCCCAGAACACGAAGTCGTCGACGAGCCGGTCGCTGCCGCCCCCGGTGATCTCCTCCTCGGAGTAGCCGAGGCGGCGGAACTTTGCGATGTTGTAAGGGGTGTTGAGATAGTCGTGCAGGTGCTCGCGTGCGACGGCGCGTGCCGTGTCGGGGTCCGACTCGAACAACACCGCGTGTTCCACGGCCAGGAAGGCGTCCGGACCGAGGATCTCCCGTGCCTGAGCGGTGTGTTGGACGTTGACGTGATAGGTCTTCGCGCTGCCGGTGCGGTCGCGGGCCAGCTCCAGCATCCTGGGCCCGTACGCGGCCAGGATGCGGTGCATGGGGGCCTTTGGCGCGGGGTTGGGTGTCTCCGTGGCCAGGGCGTCCATGGCGTCGAGGTACTCGGCCATGGCCGCCAGAGGCTTGATTTCCGGCTGAGGTTTCCCACCCAGTCCCAGGCCGAGCACATGCCGGTCCGGATAGGCGTCGGCGAGGAGGAGGCCGGCGCCGTACGCCCACCGAGCCTCGCGCGACGTGATGCGGGCGATGCCGTTGACGACGTGCATCCGCTCGGTGCAGGAGAGCAGATAACCGGCGTGCGTGAACGCGTCCCGACCGAGCAGCTCGGGAATCCACAGCGCCCGCCACCCCTGCTCCTCAAGACCCTGGACGGACTCGCGCAGCCGCGCCGCCGGCTGGTACTCGAAGTCGAACGTGTAGATCCCGAACCTGCCCAGCTCCAGGCCCTCGATACCGCCCATGGAACAACCCCTCGTGTGTGACTCGCGAACGACGCCGATCGGTACGCATCGAAATATCACAGAATCTCGATATGAGACGCAAGTGTGCGGCAAGTGACGGGAGTTGGGTGAACGACTAGAGAGCGCGTCCCAGTTCGGCGACCAGTCGGGCGATGCGCTGCTCGTCGCGCCGGTAGTGGGTCCACTTGCCGACCCGCGTCGCCCGCACCAGGCCGGCCCGCTGGAGTTCCGCCATATAGGCCGACACCGTCGACTGGGCCAGCCCGGCCCGTGCCTGGATGTGGGTCACGCACACACCCACCTCGACCGGGTCGGCTATCGCGCCCTCCAGGGAGAAGTGGCGCTCGGGCTCACGCAACCACTGCAGCAGCTGGAACCGCATCGGGTTCGACAGCGCCCGCAACGCGCCGACCAGGTCGGGATCGGGTGAGGTCGCAGTCTCCGCCATGGGTTCGGAGTATAGGTCGGCACCTACGATTCGAAGAATGTCGATGTGGGGCGAGGGGGTGGGGGAGGGCCGTGTCACGGCGTGCGCAGGTCCACGATGCGCCGGATCTTGCCCACGCTGCGCTCCAGGGACTCCGGTTCCACGATCTCGACGGTGACGGACACGCCGATGCCGTCCTTCACGGCCGCGGTGATGGCACGGGCCGCCGCCTCACGGGTCTCGGGGGTGGCGTCGGGGCGTGCCTCGGCCCGAACGGTGAGTGCGTCGAGGCGGCCCTCGCGGGTGAGCCGCAGTTGGAAGTGGGGCGCGACACCCGGGGTCCGCAGGACGATCTCCTCGATCTGGGTGGGGAAGAGGTTCACCCCGCGCAGGATCACCATGTCGTCACTGCGGCCGGTGACCTTCTCCATGCGCCGGAACACGCGGGCCGTGCCCGGGAGCAGTCGTGTCAGGTCCCGGGTGCGGTAACGGATCACCGGCATGGCCTCCTTGGTGAGCGAGGTGAACACCAGCTCACCCTTCTCGCCCTCCGGCAGCACCTCGCCCGTGATCGGGTCGACCACCTCCGGGAAGAAGTGGTCCTCCCAGACGTGCAGCCCGTCCTTCGTCTCCACGCACTCCTGCGCGACACCCGGACCGATCACCTCGGACAGGCCGTAGATGTCGACCGCGTCGATCGCGAACCGCTCCTCGATCTCCCGCCGCATCTGCTCGGTCCACGGCTCCGCCCCGAAGATGCCGACCCGCAGGGAGGTGCCGCGCGGATCGACGCCCTGCCGCTCGAACTCGTCGAGGAGAGTGAGCATGTAGGAGGGGGTCACCATGATGATCCCGGGCCGCAGATCCTGGATCAGCTGCACCTGGCGGACCGTCATCCCGCCGGACGCGGGGATGACCGTACAGCCCAGGCGCTCCGCACCATAGTGGGCGCCCAGGCCACCGGTGAACAGCCCATAGCCGTACGCCACATGCACCTTGTCGCCGGGCCGGCCGCCCGCGGCGCGGATGGATCGGGCCACCATGGCCGCCCACATGGAAAGGTCGTTCTCCGTGTAGCCGACCACTGTGGGGCGACCAGTGGTGCCGCTCGACGCGTGGATGCGGCGGATACGTTCCTCGGGGACGGCGAACATGCCGTACGGGTAGTTCTCGCGCAGGTCCACCTTGGTCGTGAAGGGGAAGCGGGCGAGGTCGGAGAGTGCGCGGCAGTCGTCCGGATGCACTCCGGCCGCGTCGAAGGAGCGCCGGTAGAACGGCACGTTCTCGTAGGCGTGGTGGAGCGAGGTCCGCAGCCGATCCAACTGCAGCGCCCTTAGTGCGTCCTGGTCGAGCCGTTCCCCCGAGTCGAGCAGCTCCGCCGCGTCCGCCATCGGTGCGCTCCCTCGTCAATCATGCCAATTCGGACGACCGATCATTCGGTCGCCGTGTGTGGGATCAGTAATCCAGGCCGTCACCCGCCGGGGCAAGAGGTCGGCCCGCACTTTCTCGGCGCGAGTAACGGAACTCAGCCGCGCAATAGAGCGGATTGAGCGTCTCTTGTACGGCGCGGACCGCGCCGCCGCAGAGGAGGCGGTCGCCGCATTCGGCGAGGCGACGGGGCATGACTACGCGGCGTCCGACTTCCTGGGATACGCCGGGCCGCGGACGCTGGAGGAGTTCGCCGTGGAAGCCACGCGACCGGCGTGTCCGCGGGTGCCCGACGTCACCCGCGACGAACTCGTCGCAGTCGTCCGCAGGATTCTGGCCGAGGACGCGGACACCGAGTACCACCTCCGGCTCTTCACAACGAACGTGGCGTACCCGGCGGCCTCGGACCTGATCTTTCATCCACCGTCCGGTCTCGCGGATGCCTCCGCCGAGCAGATCGTCGACGCGGCGCCGGCCCACCGACCCATCGCCCTCTGAGGACGTGAGGAACTGCCTTGCGAGCGGGGACGGTTGGCGGCGAGGATCGGCCGCATGCCGACCTTCACCGCCACCGACGGCACCGAACTCGCCTACCACGTCCGGGGTGCGGGCAAGCCCCTGGTCGTCCTGCCCGGCGGGCCCATGCGGGCCTCCGCGTACCTCGACGACCTGGGCGGACTGACCGCGCACCGCCGGCTGATCCTGCTCGACCTGCGGGGCACCGGTGACAGCGCGGTGCCGGCCGACCGGGCGACGTACCGCTGCGACCGACTGGTCGATGACGTGGAAGTGTTGCGCGCCCACATGGGGTTCGACCACATGGATCTCCTCGCGCACTCGGCGGGCGGCAGCCTCGCCCTGCTGTACGCGGCCCGGTATCCCGAACGGCTGGCCCGGCTGGCGCTCATCACCGCCACCCCATGGGCGCTCGACATGCCGGCCACGGCCGAGGACCGGCTCGCCGCCGCCCAACTACGGAAGGGCGAACCGTGGTTCGAGGACGCGTACCCGGTGTTCGAGGCATGGCTCGCGGGCACAGGGGACTTCGACCCGGCCTTCGAGCCCTTCTTCTACGGCCGGTGGGATGCCGTGGCCGCGGAACACTCCGCCCTCGCCGACGAGCAGTGCAACGACGAGGCCGCCGACCTGTACTTCGCAGAGGGCGCCTTCGACCCGCCCACCACCCGGACCGCCCTCGCCGCTCTGCCCGCACCCGTTCTGGTCCTCGCCGGTGAACTCGACGGCGGCCCCCGGCCCGACCTCGCCCGCCGCGCCGCCGACGTCTTCCGGAACGCCGAGTCGGCGATGCAGCCGGGTGCCGGGCACTATCCGTGGCTCGACGACCCGGAGTGGTTCGTGGACCGTGTCGCCGCGTTCCTCGACGGAAGCAGCCCGTCTCTGCCCTCGGCAGAGTAGGCGGACGGCTCGGCGGCCCAGCGGTTACGTTCCCGCCATGGACACCGAGACCCGCACCGTCAAGGCGAACGGCATCACCCTCGCCTGTCGCGCCCGGGGCCCCGAAGCGGCGCCGCCCGTTCTCCTGCTCCACTGCCGGGGCGCCGACGGCACCGACTGGACGCCGATCGCCGAGCGACTCGCCACCGGACCCGCTCCGTACCGCGTGTACGCCCCCGGCCTGCGCGGCCACGGGAGCAGCGACTGGCCCGGCACCGAGCCTGGAGCCACTGCGGAGGCGTACGCCTACGAGGCGATGCGGGACGACATGCTCGCCCTCCTCACCGCTCTCGGCATCGAACGCGTCGACGTCGTAGGGCACTCCCTGGGCGGCATCGTCGCGTACCTGCTCGCGCAGGAGGCGCCCGGCGTCGTACGACGGCTGGTTCTGGAGGACGTGCCCGCGCCGATCGCCTTCGATCCGCCACGGCCGCCCACCGAACGACCGGCTGGGGAGCTGCCGTTCGACTGGGCCATGATCGAGGCGACCGACGCCAGAGCGAACGATCCTGACCCCATGTGGTGGGACCACATGGGGCGGATCACCATGCCCACGCTGGTGATTGCGGGTGGCCCCACCAGCGGGGTTCCTCAGGACCGGGTTGCCGCGCTCGCCGAACGGATCCCCGACGCCCGCCTGGTGACCGTCGATGCCGGGCACCTCGTGCACGAGAACCGGCCGGAGGAGTTCCTGGCGCTGGTGGAACCGTTCCTGGCGGCGGGGCGCGTCGCCAGGGCGGAGGCCATCACTTCGCGTACGCCGTCATGAAGCGGTCCCGGAACTTGTCCATGCCCAACACCGGTGCGTTGTCGGCCGGCTTGAGCCCGTCCGTCCAGCCCCAGCTGGAGATCTTGTCCAGCACCTTCGGGTCGTGGGCCACGATGGTGATCGGCACGTCCCTGTCGGCGGTGCCCCCGGTGACCGTCGGGACGGGCTGGTGGTCGCCGAGGAAGACGAGGACGGTGTTCTTGTTGCCGTAGCGCTGGACCCACTGGGTCAGGCTGTCCACGGAGTACTGGATGGCCTTGCGGTACTCGGTCCGCACGCGCTTCGCGCTCTTCCAGACCTCCGTCGGGTTCGTGCCCTCCTTCTTGATCTGGTTGAAGATCGTGCCGTCCCCGAGCTGGTTCCAGGGGATCGTGTGGGCGATGGGGGACCAGGGGTTGTGGCTGGAGGCCAGGATGATCTCCGCCATGATCGGGTCGCGGTTCTTCTTGCCGTACTCCAGCTTCTCGAAGGACTCCAGGCTGAACTGGTCCGGCACCGGCGTCCAGCTGAAGTACGGGCCGTTGTAGCCGAGATGGGTGGAGTCGTAGATGTTGTCGAGGCCGAAGTACTTGCCCTCGGGCCAGGCCTTGCGCACGCCGGGGACGATGCCTACGGTGCGCCAGGCGCCGGTCTTCTGGAAGTAGCTGGTGAGGGTCGCGCGGGTGCTGGTCGTCACGGTCCGGTACCGCTGCTGGTTCTTGATCCACAGGCCGGACAGGAACGTCGAGTGGGCGAGCCAGCTGCCGGCACCCGTCACGGGCGACCTGAGCCAGGCGCTGCGCGACGAGAAGCCGGCCGACTTGAGCCTGGCGTCGCCCGCCGTGAGCGTCTTGTCCATTTCCGGTGCCATCGTCGGGTCGTCGAGCGCCACCCGGCCGTAGCTCTCGATGAAGGTGAACAGCACGTCCTTGCCGCGCAGTCCGGTCAGTAGCTGGTTGGGCGGGGTCTTCGCGAAGGCGTCGACGGTGAGCTGCTTCTTGAAGATGTCCGCGTCCCCCAGCCCCTCACGGACGTACTGCACGCGGTTGCTGAGGAACTGGCTGTAGCCCTTGGTGGCGAGCGTGACACCGCCGACCTGCACGCTCAGGGTGAAGCACATGATCCACACAACACCGAGGACAAGTGTGGTGCGTACGGCCATGGGGCGGTGCCTGGCCATCACATCCGCCAGCCGCACCATCGCGAGTGCGCTCGCGATGAGCACGGCGATCAGCAGGACGATCACGCCGATGATCGAGAGCACCTCGCCCGAGCGACCGAACGAGTCCTTCATCCAGTCCGCCGCGTCGCTCAACAGAACCCAGTCGAAGACCAGGTCGAACGGCCGCGCCAGGGTCTCGTAGAAGCCCATGTCGAGGCACTTCAGGACCGTGGACAGCCCGACGAACGCGCCCAGCACGACGGCCACGATCCGCCGTGCCTTCGGGGGCAGTACGAGCAGAACGATCGCGAAGAAGAGCAGCTCGACGGGGAAGCGGAGGAACGACTGGAGAGTGATCCGGTCGAGGCGGTCGGGCACGAGGAGCGCGGCGAACAGCAGCACACCGGCCAGGACCGTGGTGCCGACGGTCACGCCCCGGGCGACGCGCGGGTACTTGCGGCGCCAGCCGAACCAGCCCGCGCGGAGCGGGAGTTCGGACGGCTGCTCGGCGGAGTCGGCGGAGTCGGGGGATTCCGGTGACTCGTGCGGTTCGGCGGGCGAGTCGGGCGGTTCGAGTGAGGCGGGCTCGGTCGCCGTTACCGGGCCGACGTCCTCGGCGTCTTTCTGGTCCGGCAATTGACGAGAGCGCGTGAAGAGCGGCACCCGAACTTCCTTCCGTGCGAAACCCGGTGATGGCATGGCCGACCTGGTCCGGGTCACCAGGTCCGCCATCACCAGTACGGGCGCACGCTACCGCCAGTTCATCACGGCGTCCGCACTGGCTCACCGATCCGCGGTCACCGCCACCTCCCGCGCCCACCGGTAGTCCGCCTTGCCACTCGGGGACCGCTGGATGGACTCCGCGATCACCAGCTGGCGCGGGATCTTGTACCCCGCGAGATGGGAGCGGCAGTGCGTTTGAATGTCGTCCAGCGACGGCTGTACCGCACCCGCCCGAAGCTGTACGACGGCGGCCACATGGTTGCCCCACTTCGCGTCCGGCACCCCGGCCACCAGCGCGTCGTAGACGTCCGGATGCGACTTGAGCGCTTGCTCTACCTCCTCCGGATACACCTTCTCCCCACCGGTGTTGATGCACTGCGAGCCGCGACCGAGAACCGTGACGACACCCTCCTCGTCCACGGTCGCCATGTCACCGAGCAGGACCCACCGCTCACCGTCCTTCTCGAAGAAGGTCTCGGCGGTTTTCCTCGGATCGTTGTAGTAGCCGAGCGGTACGTGGCCGCACTGGGCGACCCGGCCGATCTCACCGACGGCGACCGGCTCGTACGTGGCCGGATCGACGACCTGGGTACGGGAGTTGACGCGGATGCGGAAAGACTGACCGGCCCCGGAGTCGGCCGTCGCCGTGCCGTTGAAGCCGGACTCGGACGAACCGTAGTTGTTCAGGAGCATCACGTTCGGGACGAGCGCCTGGAACTGTGCGCGCACCGTCTCCGACAGGATCGCGCCCGACGAGGAGACACTGAACATCGACGAGCAGTCCGTGCCCTTCATCGGCCCGTTGAGGGCGTCGATCAGCGGACGCACCATGGCGTCGCCGACCAGGGACATGCTGGTGACCTTCTCCTTCTCCACGGTCCGCAGCACGTCTTCCGGCACGAACTTGCGGTGGATCACAATGCGTTGGCCGAAGTTGAAGCCGATGAACGCCGTGAGCGTGGAGGTGCCGTGCATCAGCGGGGGAGTGGGGAAGAACGTGATCCCCGCCCCGCCGGCCGCGACCCGCTCGGCCAACTCCTGCGGTTTCTTTACGGGTTCACCGGTCGGCGCACCACCGCCGAGCCCCGAGAAGAACAGGTCCTCCTGGCGCCACATCACGCCCTTGGGCATCCCGGTCGTGCCGCCGGTGTAGATGATGAACTGGTCGTCCGCCGACCGCGCCGGGAATCCGCGCCCGGGAGACCCGGTGGCCTCGGCGTCCGCGAAGGCCACGGCGGGCAGGTCCGCTGCACCCGCCTGCGGTGTCCCCACCCGTACCAGGTGCCGCAGTCGCTCCACCCGGGGCAGCGCGGCGGCCACCCGCTCGGTGAACTCCGTGTCGAAGACCAGCGCCACCAGATCGGCGTCCCGGTAGAGGTACACCAACTCCTCTTCGACATACCGGTAGTTGACGTTGACCGGCACGACCCGCGCCTTCAGGCAGCCCAGCACCGTCTGCAAGTACTCGACGCCGTTGTAGAGATGGAGCCCGAGGTGCTCGCCCGGGCGTATCCCGGTGTCGATCAGATGATGGGCGATGCGGTTCGCGGCGGCGTCCAACTCCGCGTAGGTCAGGCGGCGTTCCGCGCCCGTGCCCGGGTGGTCGATGTACACGAGCGCCTCGCGGTCGGGGACCACGTCGACGACCGACTCGAACAGGTCGGCAATGTTGTACTCCACCACTCCTCCTGACGTCGGTTCGCCGGTCATCAGAGCAAAGGGCGCGGCAACTGTGAAGGGTCCGCGCAGAAGAAATCTGACTGAGTGTCAGAAACCCCTTGTACTGGCAGGGCCCCTCCTGCAACCTGTTCTCGTTCCGGAGGCGGTACGGCGACGGGAGGACGGCAATGGGCGGTACGGAACACCTGACCGTGCGGCGCGAGGGCGCCACACTGGTGCTCACGCTCAACAGGCCCGAGGCCAAGAACGCGCTCTCGCTGCCGATGCTGGTCGGCCTGTACGACGGCTGGATCGAGGCCGACGCGGACGACACGATCCGCTCGATCGTGCTGACCGGCGCGGGCGGCGCGTTCTGCGCGGGCATGGACCTCAAGGCCCTGGCCGGAAAGGGCATGGAAGGTCAGCAGTACCGGGATCGGCTCACGGCTGACCCGGATCTGCACTGGAAGGCGATGCTGCGGCACCATCGGCCTCGGAAGCCGGTGATCGCTGCGGTTGAGGGGTACTGCGTGGCCGGCGGCACGGAGATCCTCCAGGGCACCGATATCCGGGTCGCGGGGGAGTCCGCGACCTTTGGGTTGTTCGAGGTCAAACGTGGGTTGTTCCCGATCGGCGGGTCAACCGTGCGGCTCCAGCGGCAGATTCCGCGTACGCATGCGCTGGAGATGCTGCTGACCGGGCGGCCGTACAGCGCGCGGGAGGCGGCGGACGTCGGTCTCGTCGGACATGTCGTGCCGGACGGTTCGGCGCTTGCCAAGGCGCTGGAGATCGCCGAACTCGTCAATGGGTGTGGGCCGTTGGCGGTCGAGGCGGTCAAGGCGTCGGTGTATGAGACGGCCGAGCTGACCGAGACGGAGGGGCTCGCCGCTGAGCTGAAGAGGGGCTGGCCGATCTTCGACACCGCTGACGCGAAGGAGGGGGCTCGTGCCTTTGCGGAGAAACGTGCGCCTGTCTACAAGCGGGCGTAGACGTTCCGCTGGTCGGCCGGTTTGCGTCTGCGGGTTCGTTGTGGCTGGTCGCGCAGTTCCCCGCGCCCCTAGGGAAATCCGTGCAACCTCGTTTGTTCAGTGAGGAGATGCTGTGCCCGAAGTGCTTAAAGCCCCCCTCGTCCTCGAATTTCCCTTCACTCGCTCCCTCGGGCCCGTTCAGAGTGCCTTTCTCACCGGGTTGCGCGAGCGCGTCGTCCTCGGGGTGAAGGCCGGTGACGGGCGGACCCTCGTGCCTCCCGTCGAGTACGACCCCGTCACCGCCGAGGAGATCCGCGATCTCGTCGAGGTCGCCGCCACCGGTACCGTCACCACCTGGGCCTGGAACCACGAACCCCGGCGCGGCCAGCCCCTCGGCACCCCCTTCGCCTGGGTCCTGGTCCGGCTCGACGGTGCCGACACCGCCCTCCTGCATGCCCTGGACGCACCCGGCCCCGACGCCGTCCGCACCGGTATGCGCGTGCGCGTCCGCTGGGCCGAGGAACGCACCGGTGCCATCACGGACATCGCCTGCTTCGAGCCGTACGACGGTGAAGAGGGACATCAACCCGCTCCCCACAGCGGCCAGTTCGAGAACATGGTCACCGGCATCGTGGCCCCCGCCCGCCTCGACTACGTCTACTCGCCCGGCCGCGCCCAGACGGACTACATCCACGCGCTCTCCGAACAACGCACCGTCGGCGAACGCTGCCCCTCCTGTCGCAAGGTGTACGTCCCGCCGAGGGGTGCGTGCCCCACATGTGGTGTCGCCACATCGGAACATGTCGAAGTGGGTCCGCGCGGCACAGTCACCACGTTCTGCATCGTCAACATCAAGGCGAAGAACCTCGACATCGAGGTGCCGTACGTCTACGCCCACATCGCCCTCGACGGCGCCGACCTCGCGTTGCACGGACGCATCGGCGGGATTCCGTATGACCAGGTGCGCATGGGGTTGCGCGTCGAGGCGGTGTGGAGCGAGGGGGGCCGTTATCCGGATCACTACCGGCCGACCGGCGAGCCCGACGCGGACTACGACGTCTACAAGGAGCTGCTGTGATGCAAGAAGCTGCTGGTATGCGTGAGATCGCGGTCGTCGCCTTCGCACAGACCGACCACCGGCGCACCACGGAGGAGCTCTCCGAGGTGGAGATGCTCATGCCGGTACTCCACGGCGTACTGGCACAGACCGGGCTGAAGACCGCCGACATCGACTTCACCTGCTCCGGCTCCAGTGACTACCTCGCCGGCCGCGCCTTCTCCTTCACCCTTGCCCTCGACGGCGTCGGCGCCTGGCCGCCGATCTCCGAGTCGCACGTCGAGATGGACGGCGCCTGGGCGCTCTACGAGGCGTGGACCAAGCTCCTGACCGGCGACGCGGACACCGCGCTCGTCTATGCGTACGGCAAGTCGTCCCCCGGCTCCGTACGAGACGTCCTGACCCGACAGCTCGACCCGTACTACGTCGCCCCCCTGTGGCCGGACTCCGTCGCCCTGGCCGCCCTCCAGGCGCAGGCACTCATCGACGCGGGCGACACCGACGAACCCGCACTCGCCGCCGTCGCGGCCCGCAGCCGGACGGACGCGAGCGCCAACTCCCATGCGCAGGTGCGGGGTTCGGTGCCGCAGGGCGACTATGTCGCACGACCGCTGCGCACCGGCGACTGTCCGCCGGTCGGTGACGGCGCCGCCGCCGTGATCCTCGCGGCCGGAGATCGGGCCCGCGAACTGTGCGAACGGCCCGCCTGGATCAAGGGGATCGACCACCGCATCGAGGCACATGGCCTGGGCGTACGGGAGTTGACCGACTCGCCGTCCACGCGGCTCGCCGCAGAGAAGGCCGGCGTCTTCGAACGGCCCGTAGACACCGCCGAGTTGCACGCCCCGTTCACCGCGCAGGAGGTCGTCCTGCGCAAGGCGTTGCGCCTCGGCGACGACGTGCGTGTGAACCCGTCCGGCGGTGCCCTCGCCGCGAACCCCGTCATGGCCGCCGGGCTCATCCGTATCGGCGAGGCCGCCGCCCGGATCCACCGGGGCGAGTCGGACCGGGCCCTCGCCCACGCCACTTCGGGCCCCTGTCTGCAACAGAACCTGGTCGCCGTACTCGAAGGGGATCCGCGATGAGCAAGGAGCCCGTGGCCGTCGTAGGGATCGGCCAGACCAAGCACGTCGCCGCGCGCCGGGACGTGTCGATCGCGGGGCTGGTGCGAGAGGCGGCCCGACGTGCCCTGGACGACGCCGAGTTGACGTGGGCCGACATCGACGCCGTCGTCATCGGGAAGGCGCCCGACTTCTTCGAGGGCGTCATGATGCCCGAGCTGTACCTCGCCGACGCGCTGGGAGCCGTAGGGAAGCCCATGCTGCGGGTGCACACCGCCGGGTCGGTGGGTGGGTCGACCGCGCTCGTCGCCGCGAATCTCGTCGCGGCCCGTGTGCACGGCACGGTCCTCACGCTGGCCTTCGAGAAGCAGTCCGAGTCGAACGCCATGTGGGGACTGTCCCTGCCGATTCCCTTCCAGCAACCGCTGCTTGCCGGTGCGGGCGGGTTCTTCGCCCCCCACGTGCGTGCCTATATGCGGCGCACCGGAGCGCCCGACACGGTCGGCTCCCTGGTGGCGTACAAGGACCGGCGCAACGCGCTGAAGAACCCGTACGCGCATCTCCACGAGCACGACATCACCCTGGAGAAGGTGCAGGCCTCGCCGATGCTCTGGGACCCGATCCGCTACTCGGAGACCTGCCCCTCCTCGGACGGCGCCTGCGCGATGGTCCTCACCGACCGCGCGGGAGCGGCCCGTGCACCACGTCCGGCGGCCTGGATGCATGGGGGCGCCATGCGTAGCGAGCCCACACTGTTCGCCGGAAAGGACTGTGTGTCGCCACAGGCCGGCAAGGACTGCGCGGCCGACGTGTACCGACAGGCGGGGATCGCCGACCCGCGCAGGGACATCGACGCCGTCGAGATGTACGTGCCGTTCTCGTGGTACGAGCCCATGTGGCTGGAGAACCTCGGATTCGCCGAGGAGGGGGAGGGGTGGAAGCTCACCGAATCGGGGGTGACCGAGTTGGACGGCGACCTTCCCGTGAACATGTCAGGAGGGGTGCTTTCCACCAATCCGATCGGCGCCTCGGGCATGATCCGCTTCGCGGAGGCCGCCCTCCAGGTTCGCGGCCAGGCCGGAGAACACCAGCTGGAAGGCGCTCGGCGGGTTCTCGGGCACGCCTACGGCGGCGGATCGCAGTTCTTCTCGATGTGGCTCGTGGGCAGCGAACCACCCGCCTCCTGAAAGGTCCCCCTCACGTGGCCTGTTGGCATCAGAAACCGATCGCTAGGCTGACCGCGGACGACGAATCGGGAGGAGCACGGACGTGGCCGAGAGCACCATCCAGCAGCACCCGCTTGCGGGCTGGGACAAGCCGGAGCTGGACCTCAGTGACGCCGATTGGCACTCAGGCAGCCGTGGACTGGGGGATGTCCAGATCGCTTTTGTCGAGGGATTCATCGCGATGCGCAACAGCGGCCGCCCGGAAAGTCCTTCCTTGATCTTCACGCCCGCGGAATGGGGCGCGTTCGTGTCGGGGGCGCGGGAGGGGGAGTTCGACCTCACCTGAAGGGTGTTCCACCTGCGCCTGAAGGGTGTTCCACCTGTTTTTCCGGACACGCGACCTTGAGATCCCTTCTGGAGCCGACGCCTGAGCCAGGCTGGCCCCAGAGGGGAAAGGCCCCGTAACTCCGGAGGTGAGGAACCCATGAGCACCCTGCCGGTCATCGCGGCGGTCGACGGTTCGGACGACAGCCTGCGCGCCCTGGACTGGGCCCTCGACGCCGCCCGTGGACGCGGGGCGCCGCTGCGGGTCGTTCATGTGTGGCAGTACACCGCCGCCTGGACCCCGCCCGGCGTCCTGGTCGACGGACCGCCGAACGGGGACGAGGACGCGGTGCTCGACCAGGTCCGTACGTATCTCGAAGGGCGTGCCGACCGCCCGGTCATGGAGTACCTCGGGCTGCAGGGCGCGCCCGCTGTCGTGCTGCCCGAACTGGGCCCCACCGCACAGCTGTTGGTACTCGGCTCCCGGGGCCGCGGCGGCTTCGCGAGCCTGCTGCTCGGCTCCAACGGCATGGCCGCCGCCCGCGAAGCCGACTGCCCCGTCGTCGTGGTGCCGCGACCCGGACGCGAGGTACACGGCGACACTCCCGCCGAACCCGGACCCCGAGTGGTCGTCGGCCTGCACGTGGACAGTCCCGACGAGACCACCCTCGCCTTCGCCTTCGCCGAGGCCGCCCTGCGCGGAGCCCGCCTCCAGGTCGTCGCCGCCTACCCGTGGCCGCCCCAGACCTGGGCGTCCGCCGGTGAACTCGTCCCGCCGGTCATCGACCAGGAAACCGTCGAGAGCGAGACCCGCATCCTCACCGAGGGACTCCTCGCCCCGCACCGCACACACCACCCGGACGTCCGCACCGAGCCGTACGTCGCACCGGGCGACGCGGCCGGCCACCTCGTCGCCACCTCCCAGGACGCCGACCTCGTCGTCGTGGGCCGCCATCGCCGACGCCTGCTGGCGCCGGCGCGACTGATCGGTTCGGTCACCCAGGCAGTCCTGCTGCACGCGGCCTGCCCGGTCGCGGTGGTGCCGCCGACGGCATTGGAAGAGTGAGGAAGTCCCGTTTCCCTACGGCGACTTGCCGGGCGGAAGCCGCGTCGGCCGCGCAGAGTGGGCGTCCGCCGGGCGCGGACGTGTCACCGTCGCCGGGGCGGCAGCCGGACCACGCTCGACGGGCAAGTCGCCCTGGCCGCAGCGCCGTTCCGCCTCAGCCGCGCGAAGTGCCGGACCGTGAAGGCGCGTTGCCCATCACGGCCACAGCAACTGCTTGCGCCAGCCCTCTCGCTCTCCCTCTCCCTCTCCCTCGCGGACGTACACGAGCCGTGTGTGCCGTCGTTCCTTGTCGCCCTGCCAGAACTCGACCGACTCCGGGCGCACGGTGTGCAGCGTCCAGCCCGGCGCGACGAGGTCCGGCTCGTCCTTGAGCCGCTCCAGCGATTCCTTGATGGCGGCATCCCGTTCGGCGAGATCCGCGAGCGGCTGCGACTGGCGGCCGAGGAGTGCCTCCGCGCGGGCGCCGGTGCTCCGCGCCAGGAAGTCCGCCGCGCTCTCCTTCGGGCCCGCCGCCACGACGGGACCGCGCACCCGGACCTGGCGGGCGAGCGGCGACCAGTAGAACGTCAGTGCCGCGAAGGGCCGTTGGGCGAGATCGCGGGCCTTGACGCTGCCGCCGTCCGACGCGAACCGCCAGCCGTCGGGCCCAATGCCCTTGAGGATCAGGGTCCGTGCCGTCGGGTTCCCGTCGGCGCCGGCCGTCGAGACCGTCATCGCGTGCGGCTCGCGCACACCGGCGTCCAGCGCCCCGAGCAGCCACTCCGTGAACAACTCGGACGGTGTGTCCGGAGCGGCCAAAGGGTCGAAAACCGGCAGTTCACCCGCGAAGACCTCCAGGTCACGCAGTACCTGCCGCAACTCCTCCATGGACTTTCCCCTCCCAGCCCGAATCACCGACGACTCAGGAAAACCGGCCAGTACGCCTTCGCCGACTACCGGGTCGCTGCACCCTGGGGAAGCGTACGCTGAGGTCCCTGTAGCTCACGGTGCGCGTTCGCTCCCCGCGCGGGCGCACCACCGTGGCAGGGGGTATGGCATGGGGCAGCGGAGCGCACGCAGCAGAAGGACACTTTTCGAACGGGAGAGTGAACTCGCCGCTGTCGACGACGCGTTGGGCGAGCTCACCGGCCTGCGTACGGACGGTGCCGAGCCGGGCCAGCGGCCTCGCGGTGCCCTGCTCGCCTTCGCGGGACGAGCCGGCATCGGCAAGACCACCCTTCTCACCGAGGTGCGCCGCCGTGCCGCCGCACAGGGTTGCACCGTGCTGTCCGCGCGGGGCGGCGACCAGGAACAGCGCGTCGCCTTCCACGTCGCCCGCCAGCTGCTGCAGCCGCAGTTCGCCGGCTCGGCCGACGCCGATCTCCGTGCCTCGCTGGGCAGTTGGTACGACATCGTCGGCCCCGCTCTCGGCCTGTGCGCGCCCACCCAGGGTTCCCCGCCCGACCAGCAGGGCCTGCGCGACGGCCTCGACTGGGTGCTCACCCACCTCGCGGTGAAGCGGGCCCCGATGGTCCTCGTCCTCGACGACGCGCACTGGGCCGACCCCGAATCCCTGGGCTGGCTGGCCGCGTTCGCACCCCGCGCCGAACAACTCCCGCTGCTG
The DNA here is from genome assembly GCF_040655155.1 of Streptomyces sp. NPDC050508. Taxonomy (NCBI): domain Bacteria; kingdom Bacillati; phylum Actinomycetota; class Actinomycetes; order Kitasatosporales; family Streptomycetaceae; genus Streptomyces; species Streptomyces sp. NPDC050508. The sequence goes on along the minus strand of NZ_JBFAJJ010000029.1, from coordinate 12,528 downwards.
GTCGTCGTCGCCTACCGCCCCGATGAACTCCCCGACCACGCCGAGTCGTTCAGGGGACTGCCCGGCCGGGCCGGCGGACGCCCCCTCGACCTGGAACCGCTCAGCGCCGTCGCCGTGGCCGACCTGGTGCGGGAGACCCTCGGCGAGCACGCCGACGACGCGTTCTGCCGCGAGTGCTGGGCCGTCACCGCAGGGAACCCGTTCGAGACCGTGGAACTCACCGCCAAGGTCCACGACCGGGGCCTGAACCCCACCGAGGCCGGGGCCTACCTGCTGCGCGACCTCGCCGCCGCCGTCAAGGGCAGCGGCCTCGTCATCCGCCTCGAACGCCTCGGCACCTCGACCGTCCGATTCGCCTGGGCCTGCGCGGTCCTCGGCACCGAGACCCACCCGATGCTCGCCGCCGCCGTCGCCGGACTCGGCCACGAGGAGGCCGCCGACGCGGCCGACGCGTTGCGCGACGCCCGTATCCTCACCAGCACGCCGACCGCCGAGGGCACGCTCGAATTCGTCCACCCGCTCATCGCGACCGCCGTCTACCGGGCCATCCCCGCAGGCGTCCGCGTGGCCCTGCACGGCCAGGCCGCCTGGTGCGTCATCAACGACGGACAGGGCCCCTCCGTCGCCGCCCGCCACCTCATGGAGACCCACCCCGACGGCGACAACTGGGTCGTCCAGCAACTCCGCGCCGCCGCCGGTGAAACCCTGCGGGCCGGCGCGCCCGACGCGGCCCGCAGCTATCTCGCCCGCGCCCTGCGCGAACCCCCGCCCTTCGATGACCGGGCCGCCGTCCTGTACGAACTGGGCAGCGCCTCCCTGCTCACCGAACCGGCGACCACCGTCAACCATCTGCGGGCCGCCCTCGAAGAACCGATCAGCGACGCCGGCCTGCGGCAGAACATCGTCTATCGCCTGTCCCAGGTCCTCGCCCACAGCGACCGCCTCGCCGAGGCCTCCGACACGCTCGCCCGCGAGATCCACGTCACCGGCGACGCCCGGGTCAAACTGCGCATGCTCTCCGAGCAGTTCATGTGGGACGCGTTCCGCGCCGACGAACCCGACCACCCCTCGCGCTCCCGCCGCCTCACCAAACTCGCCGACCGCCTCAAGGGCCGCGACCTCACCGAGCGGTACATCATCGGCCTGCGGACCTGGGACGCCGTACTCCGTGGTGAACCCGCACATGTGGCCCTGCACCATGCCGAACGCGCATTGAGTGGTGGCCTCGGCTGGGCGGAGGCCGACCGCGGCTTCGAGGTGCCCGTGCTGGTCGCCCTCGCCTTCATGTACTGCGACCGACCGGGCCGTGCGGAGGAACTGTTCGCCACCGGCATCGCCGACTTCGAGCAGCAGGGCTGGCGCGGCGCCCACCTGTCGTTCGGCTACACCTTCCTCGGCTACCTCCGCTACCGGCGCGGCCGGCTGGCGGAGGCCGAGGACTTCGCCCGCGCGGGCCTGCGCCTCGCCGAACGGGTCGGGCCCGGCACCCCGGTCTACTGGTACGGCACCGGCATCCTCATCGAGGTCCTGCTCGCCCGCGGCCGGGTCGCCGAGGCCACCCAGCTCGCCGAGGACCACGCCTTCGCGGAGCCCTTCCCGGCCGCCGTCGTCTTCCCGGACGCCCAGACCGTGTACGGCGAACTCCTGCTGGCCCGCGGCCTCACCAAGGACGCGGCCGAGGAACTGGCCTCCGCGGGCCGCCGCCTCGACCCGCGCGGCATCCGCAACCCCGCCTGGTGCCCCTGGCAGCTCCACCTCGCCCGCGCCGAGAGCCACGACACCCCCGAGCGCGCCGTCGCCACCGCCCACGAAGCGGTCGCCCGCGCCCGCCAGTTCGGCACCCCGTCCGCCATCGGCCAGGCCCTGCGCATCGCCGCCGAGGTCTCCTCCGGCTCGGCCCGCGCCAAGCTCCTGGAGGAGTCCGTCGCCCACCTGGAACGCTCCCCGGCCGCCTACGAACTGGCCTGCGCCCTGGTCGCCCTGGGCACCGAACTCCGCCGCACCGGCCGGGCCAGGGAAGCCGGCGACTACCTCTACCGAGGCCTCGACGCAGCTGTCCAGTGCGGCGCCGACGGCCTGGCGGACACGACCCGCGCCGAACTCGCCGCGGCAGGCCTACGCCCCCGCCGCCTCCACAGCACCGAAACAGACACCCTCACGACCCAGGAACGCGCCGCCGCAACCCTGGCCGCCCACGGCAGCACCGAGCACGAGATCGCCGTAGACCTCGACACGGACGAACAAACGGCAGTACGCCTACTCTCAGCGGCCTACAGAAAACTGGGCACAGACCGCACAGGCCTAGAAACGGCACTGATCAAACCAGCGTAAGGCCGAGTTCCCCAGGGGCGCGGGGAACTGCGCGACCAGCCCCCACGAACCCGCACCCGAAAGACGAACCGCACCCGGCACATGACCACGGCCCCATCGCCGAACGGCACCCCGTACCATTGCGACATGTCGTTCCTCCGCCGCCGCAGCGCCACCCCCGCCGGCCCCGAATTCGATGTGCTGGCCATGGACCCGGGCGACTGGCCCGGTAACCTCGGCGCGGGCCTGCTGCCCGCTCCCGACGGCAGCTGCCAGGGTGTCTTCCTGCGCTACGACCTGTTCGGCGGCCGGGGCCCCGCGATGGTCATCGGCAATCTGCCGGAGGGCTCCCCGGCCCGTGACATCGCCGAGGACGAGGTCCCGTTCGAGGTCGCCCAACTGCTCCTCGCGCTGGAGAACGACGAGGAGGTGACCGTCGTGGACACCGAGGACATGCCGGTGATGCAGGGCGACAACCTGCTGATCGTGCGCCGCCTCAAGCTCTCCGAGAGCCGGATCTCCTGCGTCCAGTTCGACCGCAGCGACAATGTGCTGGTCACCATCGCCGCCTGGGACCGCCCCATCACCGACGACCTCTACGCCCTGCTGAAACCGCTCCCGGCGGAACTGTTCCAACAGGGCTGAGGCACGGCTACCGGCCCGACCGCTCCACCGTCACGTCCGCGGCCCGCACGAACTCCACGCGGTGGCCGTACTGGATCTCGTAGTAGAGATCCTGTCCTACGACGACCTTGTGCGAGTCGGTGGTGAAGGTGACCGCGTAGTAGTACTCACCGGGCACCTTGTCACCGACCACGTACTTCTGGCCCTTGAGCAGCTTGTACGGCAGTGGAGACATCGCCTGGACGGGCACTCCCGTCGGATAGGCCGAGGCCTCCGGGTAGGCGCGGCCGTACACCGGGACGCTGTCCGCACCCTCCTTCGGTGTCACCACCAGACCGGCCGCCTTCACCGCGGTCGGGTGCTTCTTCGGGTTCTCGAACCAGGCCTCCTGGCCCAGGTACCAGATCGCCGTCCAGTCGCCGGAGCGGTCGGCCACCGCGTACTGCTGCCCGGTCGACACGCGTGAGGAGAGGTCGTTGACCCCGGTGGTCGGCGTCGTGCCGAGGCCGATGTCCTTGATCAGGGGGTAGGTCTCGCCGGGCCCGGAGTACAGCCGGACCTCGCTCGACCCGTGCACGGCGCACGGCACGCCCTTGGTCACGCAGCCCGTGTACACCGGCTGGTTGGTGGCGTAGTCGGGGCGGATCGTCACCAGGCCGCCGCTCTTCCTGGCGGTCTGCTTGAAGGGGTGGCCGAGCAGGTCGAAGTAGTGCGCCCAGTCCCAGTACGGGCCCGGGTCCGTGTGCATCCCGGGGATCGTGGACGTGGTCGGACCCGGCACGGTGTCGTGGCCGAGGATGTGCTGCCGGTCCAGGGGGATGCCGTACTTCCTGGTCAGGTACTTCACCAGGCGCGCCGAGGAGCGGTACATCGCCTCCGTGTACCAGGCGTCCGGCGCGGCGAGGAAGCCCTCGTGCTCGATGCCGATCGACTTGGCGTTGATGTACCAGTTGCCCGCGTGCCAGGCCACGTCCTTGGCCTTCACATGCTGGGCGATGAGACCGTCGGTGGAGCGGATCGTGTAGTTCCAGGACACATAGGTGGGGTCCTGGACGAGGTTCAGGACGCCCTCCCACTGGCCTTCCGTGTCATGGACGACGATGTACTTGATGCTCTGCGACGCGGGCCGGTCACCGAGGTCGTGGTTGCCGTAGTCGTTGTCCCCGAACTGGGAGTACGGGGCCGGGATCCACTCGCAGGACACCTTCTTGGGGCACTCCGTGCCGTCGGCCGAGACCGTGCGCAGGCCCGTCTGCTTCAACTGCGCGGTGTCGGGCGCGAGGTCCGGCTGAGCGGCCAGGGCGACCAGCTGCCCGGCGTCCGTGGTGCGCTCCTCGCCGGTGTGGATCACGTCGTAGACATCGTTGGCATACGCCGCCGCGGTCGCCGTGTCGTCCGCGCCGGAGAAGCGGGCGATCGCGCCGTACCAGTCGGCCGGGTCCGCGCTCAGCGGCTTGCCCAGGTCCTGCTGCGCGTCGGCGAGCAGCGCGGCGCCGCCGTCCACATTCGCGGTCTCGTCGGTACGCAGGTCCGCCGCCGGAAGTCCGGTCAGCTCGGCCGCCTTCGTCAACGTCTTGAGCCTGGCCGGGAGTTGGGAGTCCGCCGGGATCTGCGCGGTCGGGTGCAGGGCCGTGCGGGCGCTGTCGCCGCGGGCGTCCTCGGTGCCCTCGCTGAGGTGCTCCGTCGCGGCGAGTGCGGTGCGCGCGTCCGTGAGGTGCATCGGGCCGTAGCCGCCGGTCACGCTGGGCGCTCCGCCGTGGGTGTCCCAGCGGGACTGGAGGTAGGAGACGGCCAGCAGCACCGTCTGCGGCACGTGGTACTCGGCGGACGCCGACGCGAACGCCCGCTGGAGGGTGGCGGTGGAGGAGTCGGTCGCGCTGTCCGACGGGGCCGCGCCCAGCAGGGGCAGCAGCAGGGCGGCGGTGGCGAGCGCACCCGCGGATCTTCGCGTGCGTCTGTGTCCGGGAGAGCGGTTCGGGTCGGTCGAGGATCCTCGCAATGCAGCCTCCTGGGACGGTGGGACGTGATGAACCGTGCGGGGCCGGGCGTGCGTCAGTGGTACCGGCTGGCCGACGATCCGTCAATCATGCCCAGAGGAAGGCGATTTCCCATGTCAACGGGGGATGCGAGGAGTTTCGTGGCGGTGGTGTTCGGGCCTGCGGGGCGTCAGTGGAGTACACCAATGGGGGAGTGCGGCGAGGCCCGGGCATTCCTGTGTGGGCCGGAGACATAGAGGTCGGCCATATGTGGGCCGGACACACGAAGGTCCGCGGTGCGCCGCTGCAGGGCGCACCGCGGACCTTCGTCCCCGTCAGCGAGTGCCGACCGCCGCACGCACGGCCCGTCGGGCCAACTGGCAGTCGTCGTGCAGCCGCCTCAGCAGCAGCCGCTGTTCCTCGCCGGACGGCGCAGCACCCGGGTGGGCCACCACTCCCGGTGCCGCCGGGGTCGTGTCGTGCATCGAACGCTGCACGGCCATCTCGTAGGTACGGATCTCCCGGGTCAGCACCAGCATCAGGTTCACCAGGAACGCGTCACGCGAGGCCGGTCCCGCCGACTGCGCGATCTGACTGATCTGCCGCCGGGCCACCGGCGCGTCCCCGAGGACCGCCCACAGTGTCGCCAGGTCGTAGCCCGGCAGATACCAGCCCGCGTGCTCCCAGTCCACCAGCACTGGACCGGCCGGTGAGAGGAGGATGTTGGACAGCAGGGCGTCGCCGTGACAGAACTGGCCCATCCCGCCGCGGCCCGCCGAGTGCGCGATGCCGTGCAGCAGCTTCTGCAGGTCTCCCATGTCCCGGTCGGTGAGCAGCCCCAGCTCGTGAAAGCGGGAGATACGGGCCGCGTAGTCCAGCGGGGCGTCGAAGGTGCCGGCCGGCGGACGCCAGGCGTTCAGTCGGCAGATCGCGCCGAGCGCCGCCCTGATGTCCGCCCGCGGCGGGGCCTCCGCCGGGTGCCGGTGCAGCGCCGCCACCCGGCCGGGCATCCGCTCGATGACGAGCGTGCAGTTGTCCGGATCCGCCGCGATCAGCCGCGGCACCCGCACCGGCGGGCGGTGCCGGACGAACGAGCGGTACGCCGCTATCTCGTGCCGGATCCGCTCGGCCCACGCGGGGGAGTGGTCCAGTAAACACTTCGCAACGGCCGTGCTGCGTCCGGTCGTTCCGACCAGGAGCACGGAACGCCCGTTGCGGCGTAGCACCTGCACCGGAGCGAACTCCGGACAGATCCGGTGCACCGACGCGATCGCCGTACGCAGCTGGGCGCCCTGAGGGCCGGACAAGTCGAGTCTCCCGCTGAGCGGTTGGGTGCCGAGCCCCGGAACGCGCCGCGGCCTGCCCGCACCGAGCACGGGGCCGGCCGCCGGGCGCGCCGGGTCGAGGTAGGGGCCGCCGGCGCCCGGACGGGGGTGCAGCGACCGGGGCGGGGCGGACACGGAGGACGATGCTGTGTACATGGGAGATACAGATCCCTTCGTGTGCCTGCAGTGCCTGTCCAAGCAAGCGCGCTACCCGGCCCGGTCCCACGGGTGCACCCTGGGGAATGTCCCTCGGTGACCGGGTCGGGGTGGCGCGTTCCTACCTGACACCAGATGCGCAGTGGCACACCATCTGGCGCACCCTGGCGAACCCTGGCGAATAGTCGCCCGGCAACCCGCACCGGGCTATGTTCAAGTCAGCCGAGAACCTGGGGGCTTGATGTGAACGGACAACCCAACTCCCGTCTCTCGGACCTGTTCGGCCTCGCCGGCTGGTCCAAGGGCGAACTCGCGCGGTTGGTCAACAGACAGGCGGCGGCCATGGGCCACCCCCAGCTGTCGACCGACACCTCGCGGGTACGGCGGTGGATCGACACGGGAGAGATCCCGCGCGATCCGGTGCCACGGGTGCTGGCGGCTCTGTTCACCGAGCGTCTCGGCCGTGTCGTGACCATCGAGGACCTCGGTCTGGTCCGGCACGGGCGTGCGGGGAAACGGCCCGACGACGGGAGTGTGGAACATCCCGACGGTGTGCCGTGGGCGCCCGAACGGACTGCTGCGGTCCTCACCGAATTCACGGGAATGGACCTCATGCTCAACCGACGCGGCCTGGTGGGCGCGGGCGCCGCGCTCGCCGCAGGCTCCGCACTCAGCAGCGCCATGTACGACTGGCTGCACTCCGATCCGACTCTTTCCGCCGACGCTCCCCGATTCGACGATCCCCTGCATGCCGACCCCGCTGGGTTCGACCGCTACGAGGCCGCCCCCATCGGGTTTCAGGAGATCGAGGAACTGGAGGCTTCCGTCGAGGTGTTCCGAGCCTGGGACGCGGCCCGCGGCGGCGGGCTGCAGCGCAAGGCTGTGGTGGGACAGCTCAACGAGGTGGGCGGCATGCTCGCCTACCGCCACCCCGACCATCTGCAGCGGCGCCTGTGGGGCGTCGCCGCCAATCTCGCCGTACTCGCGGGCTGGATGTCGCACGACGTCGGCCTGGAGCCCACGGCCCAGAAGTACTTCGTCATCGCCGCCCACGCGGCCCGTGAGGGCGGCGACCGGCCCCGCGCCGGGGAGGCGCTCTCACGGGCGGCTCGCCAGATGGTGCACCTGGGCCGGCCCGACGACGCACTCGATCTCATGAAGCTCGCCAAGACCGGTTCCGGTGACGAGGTGCTGCCGCGCACCCGGGCGATGCTCTACACCATCGAGGCCTGGGCACAGGCGTCGATGGGCAAGGGCCAGGCCATGCGCCGCACCCTCGGACAGGCGGAGGACCTCTTCGTCTCCGACCGCAGCGACGTACCGTCACCGAGCTGGATGCAGACGTTCAAGGAGGAGGACCTCTACGGCATGCAGGCCCTGGCCTACCGCACGCTGGCCGAGTACGAGCCGGGAGCGGCCGTGCACGCCCAGTACTTCGCGGAGAAGGCCCTGGCACTGCGGGTCGACGGACGGCAGCGGTCGAAGATCTTCGACTTCCTGTCGATGGCCTCGGCCTGCTTCATCGCCGACGACCCCGAACAGGCGGACAGGTACGCGCGGTTGGCCCTGGTGTCGATGGGATCGAACTCCTCCCACCGCACCTGGGACCGGTTGCGCGAGATGTACCGGCTCACCGCCCAGTACGCCGGCTATCCGAAGATCCACGAACTCCGGGAGGAGATCAAACTCGCCCTGCCGAAGACACAGTCGAGGAACCCGAGGGCCAGGGGCGGCAACAGCGCGCAGGCATAAGGGGTTTGTGCCGCTGATTCGCTCTCAGGTCGTCCTGGCGACGAGCACGCAGGCGTCGTCCGCGCGCTCGGTGTCGCCGAACTCCTCCACGACCATCCGTACACAGTCCTGTGCGGTGCGCGCCTCGCCGAACCGGGGGGCCAGGTCCAGGAGTTGGTGCACGGCGGACGCTCCACTGTGCCCGGGCACCAGTCCGTCCGTGTGCAGCAGGAGTACGTCGCCGGCTTCGAGGGTCTCCTCGGCCTGTCCGTAGGTCGCTCCCGAGGTGGCGCCGAGCAGGACGCCGTCCGGTGCGCTCAGCACGCGCCCCGTCCCGTCGCGGAACAGCAGCGGGGCGGGGTGTCCTGCCTGCGCCCAGGCCAGGGTGCGGGTCTCGGGCCGGTAGCGGCAGCACACCGCGCTGCCCAGGGCCGGTTGCACGGTGGCGTCCAGTAACTGGTTGAGCCAGGACATCAGTTGGCCGGGCTCGGTGCCCGCCATCGCCATGCCGCGCAGGGCACCGAGCAGCATCGCCATGCCCGAGGTCACGGCGACACCGTGTCCGGTGAGGTCGCCGACGCTCAACAGCGTTGCGCCGTCGGAGAGTTGGAGCGCGTCGTACCAGTCGCCGCCGATCAGCGCGCTCGTCGACGAGGGCAGATAGCGGGCGGCCAGGTCCAGTGTCTCCGGCCCCTGGTGCGGGAGCCGCAGGGAACCGCGCCACGGCGGCAGCACGGCCTCCTGCAGCTCGACCGCGAGCCGGCGCTCGGTCTGCGCGTGGTGCCGGTGACGCTGCAGCGAGTCACGGGTCTCGCTCACCGTCCGCTGGCTGCGGCGCAGTTCGCTGACGTCCCGCAGCACGGCCCACATCGAGGCGGTGCCGCCGTCGGCGTCGAGCACGGGCTCGCCCATCATGTGCACGGTCCGTACGGCGCCGTCGGGCCGTACGATGCGGAACTCGCCGTCGATGGGCTTGGCGTCGACCAGGCAGTCCGTGACCATCGCCGTCAGCCCGGGCCGGTCCTCGTCGAGGATCAGGGACGGCAGTTCGTCGAGGGTGAGCGGCGGAGCGGCCGGATCGCGGCCGAGGATCTGGTACAGCTCCCCGGACCAACTGGCCTCGTCCGTCAGTAGATTCCACTCGGCGCTGCCGACCCGGCTGAGGAGCGAGTCCTGTCGAGGCGCGTCCGATACGGCAGTTGGGGCGAGCGGCGCGTCGACGGTCGCCGGCACAGGTGGTGGCCCGTCCCGCAACTGGGCCAAGTGCTCGTCGAGGTCGTTGAGTTGATGCAGCGCCAGATCGCACAGCGCGCGCTGCCACCGCTCCTGCGGGTCCGAACCGTCCTGCTGCGCGTCCCGTCGTACGGCGTCCACGTCGCCCATGAGCCGCCGGGCCTGCGATATCAGCGCGTCGACCGAGCCGCGCGCGGGCGGCTGGGCGGCTGGGCGGTCCGCAGAGAGATGGGACGGCATGACGCACTCCGATGCGGGGACGGTTCGACCAAGGCGGATGGAGGGACCGGTTACGACTGTCGCACAGCCTGCGACGCCCTGTAAGGGATTTGGCAACACACGATCCGGTGGTGCTTCTGGCATATGCCAGCGTCTTCGCGGGCGGCTGGTGCCGTGCTCGTGGCGTAGCTGGCCTGGTAGGGCAAGTCGTAGACGCCGTACGCGAGTTGAGGGATTGATTACCCCTCAGGCCCGTCATTCAATCACCTGTTCGACGGCCTGATGTTCCCGCGTGGCGCCGGCGCCCGGCGTGAGGCCGAAAAGTGTCGCTCAAGCGAGTGATCCGCAGTACGCAACAGTCATTTTGAGCCGTTGCCTTGTTATAGCCATGACAATTCTGTGGACGTGATGCCACGCTGCTGAGCACCACGCTCACCGAGCGTTCACTTCCTCCTCACCCTTCCTCCTCGCACCCGCGCGCCGCCGGACGGCCGTATCCCGGCCCGACCCGCTCTCCAGGACTCCACCGAGTCCGAACACCCCACATAAGGAGAACGCCTTGACCCGGCATGACCGTTATCCGCACCACCCCAGATACACCGCCGCCCTGGTACTCACCGCGGTAGGCACCCTGCTGGCGGCCGGTATGCAGACCGGCGCCGCCTCCGCCGTCCCCGGCGGCAGTCACGGCCAGGCGAAGATCCTGGCCACCCCCCGGGCCGGAGCGGCCCCGGCCGCGCTGTCGCCGGCGAAGCACGCCGCCCTCCTCAAGAACGCGGGCGCGGCCGTGCGGAGCACGGCGAAGACCCTCGGCCTCGGGGCCAAGGAGAAGCTCGTCGTCAAGGACGTCACGCAGGACGCCGACGGCACGACCCACACCCGCTACGAGCGGACGTACGCCGGACTGCCCGTCCTCGGCGGCGACCTGGTCGTCCACGCCAAGAGCGGCCGCCTCACGGTCACGAAGGCCGCGAAGGCCGACCTGAGCCTGCCGGACATCACCCCGAACGTGACGTCGGCGACGGTGAAGACGAAGGCGCTCGCGGCAGCGTCCAAGGCGGGCGGCGAGAAGGCCGAGCTCGACGGCGCCCCGCGGCTCGTCGTCTGGGCCGCCGGAGCCAAGCCCGTCCTCGCCTGGGAGGCCGTGGTCGGCGGCTTCCAGGACGACGGCACGCCCAGCGAGCTCCACGTGATCACCGACGCCGACTCGGGCAAGGCCGTCTTCCAGTACCAGGGCGTCGAAACGGGCACCGGCACCGGCCAGTTCAACGGAACGGTCCCGCTCGGCACCACGCTCTCCGGCTCGACGTACCAACTCGTCGACGGCGACCGCGCCGGACACCGCACCTACGACCTGAACCAGGGCACCTCCGGCACCGGCACCCTCTTCACCGATGACAACGATGTCTGGGGTGACGGAACCCAGGCCAACCGCCAGACCGCGGGCGTGGACGTCGCGTTCGGCGCGTCGGCGACCTGGGACTACTACAAGGACGTCTTCGGCCGCAACGGCATACGCAACGACGGAGTCGCCGCCTACAGCAGGGCCCACTACGGCAACAACTACGTCAACGCGTTCTGGGACGACACCTGCTTCTGCATGACCTACGGCGACGGCTCGGGCAACACGCACCCGCTGACCGCGCTGGACGTGGCCGCTCACGAGATGACCCACGGCGTCACCTCCGCGACCGCCGGCCTCACCTACTCCGGGGAGTCGGGCGGCCTCAACGAGGCCACCTCGGACATCTTCGCCGCCGCGGTGGAGTTCCACGCCAACCTGCCCGCCGACGTCCCCGACTACATGGTCGGCGAGAAGATCGACATCAACGGCAACGGCACACCGCTGCGTTACATGGACAAGCCCTCCAAGGACGGTGCGTCCCGCGACTACTGGAGCTCGACGCTCGGCAGTGTCGACGTCCACTACTCCTCGGGTCCGGCGAACCACCTCTTCTACCTGCTGTCCGAGGGCAGCGGCGCGAAGACCGTCAACGGGGTCGCCTACGACAGTCCCACCTACGACGGCGTACCCGTCGCCGGGATCGGCATCGACAACGCCCAGAAGGTCTGGTACCGGGCGCTCACCACGTACATGACTTCGTCCACCAACTACGCGGGCGCCCGCACCGCGACACTGCAGGCCGCCGCGGACCTCTTCGGCGCCTACAGCCCCACGTACCTCGCCGTGGCCGACGCGTGGGCCGCGATCAACGTCGGCAACCGGATCGCACTCGGCGTCAACGTGGCCCCGGTAGCCGCCCAGATCAGCGGAGTCGGCCAGGCCGTGTCCCTGCAGACGGACGCGTACACCACCAACTCCGGTGCGGGCCTGACCTATTCGGCCACCGGACTGCCGGACGGACTGACCATCAGCAGTACCGGCCTGATCTCCGGCATCCCGACCACCCTCGGGAGCAGTGACGTCACGGTGACCGTCACCGACGACACGGGTGCGACCGCCACCGTCGCCTTCACCTGGCGGGTCGCCAACATCTACGCGAGCGCCACCCACGTCGACATCCCCGACAACGCCGCCGCCGTGGAGTCCCCGATCACGGTCACCGGCCGCGACGGCAACGCGTCGGCCACCACCCAGGTCTACGTCAAGATCGTCCACACCTACCGGGGCGACCTGACCGTCGACCTCGTGGGCCCGAACGGAACCGTCTACTCCCTGCTGAACCGCTCCGGCGGCTCCGCCGACAACGTCGACCAGACCTTCACCGTCGACGCCTCCGCCCAACCCGTCAACGGCACCTGGAAGTTGAGGGTGCAGGACCACGCGGCGATCGACGTCGGCTACATCGAGCAGTGGCAGCTGACTCCCTGAACCGGCCGGGTCGGCCCCGATTTCGGGGCCACGTGGCCGAAGTACCGCTTCACGGAGGAGTGCAGGATCCAGATCGTGCCGAGCGCGGCGGCGACCTCCGGCAGCATCATCTGCCAGGTGC
>NZ_JBFAJJ010000028.1:0-104736 GCF_040655155.1 Streptomyces sp. NPDC050508 | reverse complement strand
CTCTGTATTTCCTTCTCACTTTTTTGGGGTGTGTTTCTGGGGGCGCCGGGATCACTCCCGGTCCGCGCTTCATCAGCTACCGGCGGTCAGCCGAGCAGCTTGGTCGCCAGGGTCGCCGCGTTGTACGAGCCCCAACCGGTGGTGAAGTCCCAGCCGGTGGCGGCGGAGTAGGCGCCGTTGCTGCCACTGGTGATGTCGTGGAAGCCGGTGCCGCTCGCCGTGTAGAGCGCGGGGTTGGCGAAGCCGAGGTTCGCCTTGCCGGCCGCCGCGGCCTGCTGGTTGTAGAGCGCGCCGAACGCCGCCCACTCGGGCGCGGCGGCGCTGGTGCCGCCGACCGTGCCCCAGCTGCCCTGCGAGTAGATCGAGACACCGGGGCTCGGGTTCGCGAGCGCCGACACGTCGGGAACCTGCCGGTAGCCGCCGCCCGCGCTCTTCTGCACCGCGGTCTGCCAGCTCGGGATCTTGAAGACGGAGGACTTGCCGCCGCCACCGCCCGACCAGGCGGTCTCCTTGCTCCACGCGTTGGCGGAGGTGACGGTCAGCGTCGTGCCGCCGACGCCGGTGACGTACGGGTCGGCGGCCGGGTAGTCGACGGTGGTGGTGCCGTCGCCCGCGTCGTCCGAGCCGTCGTCGCCGGAGGCCGCGTAGAAACCGAGGCCCTCGGCCGCGCCCGCCTTGAACACGGCGTCCACGGCGTTGATGTTGGAGGTGGTGCGCTGGCTCTCGGAGGCACCCCAGCTGATCGAGGTGGTCGGGATGCCGCTGTCGACGATGGCCTGGTAGGTGTCGACCTCACCGGCGTCGGAGTTGGGACCCTCGAAGACGGTGACGTTCGCCTTCGGGGCGATGGCGTGCAGGACCTCGATGTCCAGCTCGACCTCGACCTGACCGTCACCGAGCGCGCCGGAACCGCCGTCCACCTTCGAGACGGTCGGAGTGGGGGAGCCCAGGCTGTAGTTGGTGTCGTACTTGGTGATGTTGGACTGCGCGAAGCCGTCGAACTCCAGCAGCGCGATCTTCTGGCCGCTGCCGGTGTACGTACCGGAGACGTTGTAGCCGCCCTTGATCTGGGCCGGGGTGTAGCCGCCGCCGGGGCCGTTGTGCGGGTTGACCTTGGCGGACCCCTGGTGGTGCAGCTGGGCGCGGTTGTTGAGGCCGGTCACGTCGCTGACCAGGCCGGCGATGCCGGTCGGCAGGGTGGGCGCGGTCTCGTTGGCGTAGAAGGCGCGGCCCGACTTGGCGTCCTTCCACGTCGACAGCTTGGTGCCGAAGGCCTTCTCCAACTGGGCGGCGGTGCCGCTGGCGTCGACCAGCAGGTTCCCCGAGTGGACCTTGCCCACGGTGAGACCCTGGGCGCGCAGGAAGTCCTTGACCTGCTTCACCTCGGCGTCCGTCCGGCCGAACCGGGCCGCGAACTGAGCCTTCGTCAGATAGTGGCCGTACGAACTCGACCGCGGATTACTGACGTTGGCGATGAAGGCGTCGAGGCCCTTGTTGTTTCTCGGGGTCAGACTGATGGCCACCGATATGCGCTTGGCGGCGGAGACGGCGCCGGTGCGGGCCGCGTCGTGGTTCAGGCCCTGGAGGACATCTCCCGCGATGGCGGCGCGAGTTGTGTGCGGCTGGGCGGCGGCGTACGCGGTGGGGACGGCGGCGGCGAGCAGGGCCGGTACGGCGACCAGGCCGACCAGTTTCAGTCGTGACGTCACTGAGGTCCTCCGAGGAGTGGGGGGTTGGCGTCCCGGAAGGGAACGGCTTCACCGTAGGAACACCAGCCCCACCCGCATAAGCGGGGGAACCCTTGCGTTGTGTGTTAACTGCGGATGACACATGAACCGCGGATGACACGTGACACGCGGATGACACGTCAGCGGCGGGTGCCGAGTGTTCGGGGAGTCCGGACCCGGCCGGGCTGACTGATCGTCACCGCCCGGGCCGTGGCCTGCTGTTGGTCGTCGTCGCCGACGCTCACGGTCGCCGCTCCGGACGCGATGACGGCGACCGCCATCGCATGGGCGAGCGCGGTGCGCGAGCGGACCCCGACCTTGCGGTAGACCCGCGACAGGGTGCCCTCGACCGTCTTGACGCTGATGAACAGCTCTGCCGCGACTTCCCTGTTGGTGGCCCCGCCGCCGACCAGTTCGGCGATCCTCGCTTCCGTGGGCGTGAGTTCGGGCCGCCCCTCACCGTCCCGGTCGCCGGCCTCCAGCCGGGCCAGTTCGTCCCCGGCCCGTGCCGCCAGCGGAACGGCACCGATGCGGGTCGCCGTCTCCAGCGCCTCACCGAGTGCGGTCCGTGCCGCGTTCCGGTGCCGGGCCCGGCGTTCGACGGCGCCGAGGGCGATCAGGGTGCGCACCAGCTCTATGGGCAACGGGAGTTGGCGCAGCCGGTCCACGGCGGCCCGCAGCCGTACCGCCCCCTCCTTCGCCCGGCCGAGCCCCGCCTCGCGCAGTCCCGCCGCCCGTTCCAGAGCCGCCAGCACGCTGCCGGGTACCTCGCCGGAGACCCGGGTGCGGGCCTCGTCGATGACGGCTCCGGCCGCGTCCGTCTCACCCAGCACGACCAGGGCCTCGGCCAGGTCGCTGTACCAGTGCAGCAGGGGCGGGTCGGCGGCCGACATGGCTGCGCCGAGTTCCCTGACGCGTTGCAGCGCCTCCACCGCGGCGGCTGCTCCACGCGGGTCACCGGCGAGCAACTCGGCCTGCCCCAGCACCGCCAACGCCCGCAGCAGGAACAGCCGGTCGCCGTCCGCCTCCGAGGCCCGCACCGCCTGCTCCGCGAGCCGGCGGGCCTCGTCGGCGCTGCCGCCCGCGGTCGCCGCGAGCGCCGCCGCGTACAGTGCCGGAGCCGTCTGTACGCCGGTGTCGGCGACGGCGCGCGTGCAGCGGGCGGCGGTGCGCAGCGCCTCCCGGCAGTGCCCGGCGCGCACTTGGATCCGGGTGAGCGACACCAGGGTCGCCATGACCTCCTCGACCCCGGCGAACTCCCCGATCTCCGCGAGGAGTTCGGTGACCCGCTCCTGGGCCTCGGTGACCTTGTCGGAGTCCAGGGCGAGGATCGCGCGCATCCGGATCAGCCCCCAGCTCTCCGGTCCGGCGCCGGCACCACCGGCCAGAGCGAGGGCCTCCTCCAACGCGACGTCGGCGGCGACCGGTTCACCGCCCAGGGAGCGCACCCGGGCGAGCGTGGCGAGCGCCCCGATCCTGGTGTCGGTGTCGCCCGCCACGGCCGCCTGCCGGGCAGCGCGCCGGGCATGCCGGGCCGCGTCCTCCAACTCCCCGCACAACAGGCCCCGTACGGCTGCCCAGTGGTGCAGCCACGCCTCGGCCTCAGGGTCGCCGTCGGCATCCCGGAGCCCCTCCTCGATCAAGGCATGGGCACCCCGCAGCGCCTGCCCGGCGTTCCGCAGCAGGACCAGCCGCGCCCGCACCCGCTGCCGTGCGGAACCCGACCCGGCGAGGACGGTCTCGGCCGCGTGCCCGGCCTCCTCCAACTGCCCGGCGTCACAGGCGTATTCGGCCGCCGCCAGCAGCCGGTCGGCGCGCTCCACCGGACGGTCGCCGGGGGTACGCCGGGCCGCGAGCCCGGCCAGCTCGAAGGCGGCGTCGGGCGCGCCGTCGCGGCGGGCGGACTCGGCGGCGGCCAGCAGCGTACGGGCGGTGGTCTCGTCCTCGTACGGGTGGGCGAGCGCGAGGTGCCGGGCCTGCTCCACGGGCTCGGTGACCGCCCGCGCCAGCAGGGCGTGCGCCTGTCGACGACCGTACTCCGGAGCGTCGGCGTAGAAGGCGGCCCGGATCGCCGGATGCCGGAAACGTACGGTCCCGTCGGCGTCGGCCGTCGCGACCCCGAGCCGTTCGGCCTCCGCGAGATCCGCGGCGGGATCGTAGAGTCCGGCGGCGCGCAGCAGTGTGAGGGTGGGGCGGGCGGCAGTGCTCGTGACGAGGAGGGTGTGCCGCGCCGTTTCCGGCAGTGTGCGCACCTGGTCCAGCAGCAGGGTGCGCAGCCTCTGCGGTACGGGCAGGGTGCGGCCGAGCCCGACGGCCGCTCCGTCGCGCGGGGCCGCCCGCCCCAACTCCAGGGCGTACCAAGGGTTTCCGGCGGCGGTGTCCTGGACGGCCCGCAGTACCGCCGGTGGCAGATCGGCCCCGAGACCGGTGTGCAGGAGCTGGGCCACCTCGTCGTCGGTCAGGGGCGGTACGGGAAGCTCGACGGTGCCGGGCGGGCAGCAGCGCGGCCGTTCGGGCTGCTCACCCTCGGCCACCCGTTCCGCGGCCACCACTCGTACGTCGAGGCCCTCGACGCGGCGCAGGACGAAAGCGAGGACCTCGGCGGTCGGCTCGTCGAGCCACTGGAGGCCGTCGAGAACCAGCAGCACGGGGCCGCCGACGGCGAGGGCGCGCAGGACGTCGAGAACCGCGACGCGGATCGCGAGCCGGTCCCGGTCGCCGTCCGGTGTCCCGCCGCGCAACAGGGCCGCCCGCAACGCCACTTGGGGTTCGGGTGCCAAGGCCGCCAGGCAGCTCTCCGGCACCCGGGCGAACAGGTCGACGAGAGCGGCGAACGGGAGCCGGGCGTCCTCCTCGGCGGGGGAGCAGTGCAACACCGTTCCGGCAGGCCGGACATGAGCGGCCGAGGACGCCACGAGGGCGGCCACCAGCACGGACTTGCCGATCCCCGCAGGGCCGTACAGAAGCACTCCGTGACGGATCGTCAACTCGGCCCGGGCGGTGTCGAGCAGCTCGCGGCGCCCGGTCAATGACCGTACTTCCACGGCGAGTCCAGGGACGGAGCACAACCGGAGCCGAGGGCGGGGCGGGTGGATCGGTGGGTGAGGCGGGTGTGTCGGAGCCCCGGATATTTCGGCATGTGTTCATGACAACCGTTGCGGAATCGGCTTGTCAATGACATGACTGATCACGGAGCCGATCTGGTGATCCGGGCGAACGCGATCCACACACTCGTGCCGGGCCAGGCGCCGCAGCGGGCGCTGGCCGTGCGCGGCGACCGCATCGCGGCCCTCTCGCCCGGCCCGGACGGTCTCGACCACCTCGTGAGTGAGCGCACGACGGTCCACGACCTGCCCGGCGCCACGGTGCTGCCCGTGTTCGACGACACCCACACCCACCTGATCTACGCCGCGCTCGGCGCCCACGACGTCCCGGTCCACGAGGCCCACGACATCCCCGAGTTCCTGGACCTGATCAGGCAGCGGGCCAAGGTGACCCCCGAGGGCGAGTGGATCCGCACCACCACCAACTGGTAGGAACTGAACCTGGCCGAGCGCCGCATGCCCACCGCGACCGAACTCGACCGGGCCACCGACCGGCACCCCGTCCTGGTCAAGCGCGGGGGCCACAACGACGTCGTCAACAGCTACGCGCTGCGGCTGGCGGGCATCACTGAGGACACCCCCGTCCCGCCGGGCGGTGTCATCGGCCGCGACGCCGACGGCAGGCTCAACGGCAGGCTGATCGACAACGCACTGGGCCTGGTGGAGCGCCTGGTCCCGGCTCCGGACCGGACCCAGCGCATCGAGGGGCTGCGCCTGGCGTCCGCCCACGCCGCCACCGGCATCGGCACCGTGCGCGACTGCGCGGTCAGCCCCGAGGACTACGCCGTGCTCCTCGCCGCCCGCGAGGCGGGGGCGCTCAGCACCCGGATCCGCGCCCTGATCTCGGCGCTCGGCATGGCCGGCGCGGCCCAGGTGGAGGACCTGCTCGACGTCATGGAGGACTGGCGTGACAGCGCCGACCCGTGGCTGCGGGTGTGGGGCGTGAAGTTCGGCCTCGACGGCGGCCTGGAGGCCGCGGCGACCGAGCAGCCGTACGCCTGTGACCACGCGTTCTCCGGAACGCTGATCTGGGAGCCCGACGCACTGGTCGAGGCCGTCGAGGCCGTGGTCCGCCGCGGCTGGCGGGTCGGCACCCATGCCTACGGCGACCGTGCGGTGCGTGTCCTCCTGGACGTCTACGAGCGCGTCCTCGCCCGCAACCCCGGCCTGCCCCCGGGCACGCTGGTGATGGAGCACGGGGGCTTGGCCGGTCCCGAACAGCGCGCCCGCACCGTCGAGTTGGGAATCCCGGTCACCATCCAGCAGCCGCTCCTGCACGACACCGCCGAGGTGGAGGAGGGCTTCTGGGGCCCGGAACGCGTCGCTCGCCTCTTCCCCGCCCGCGGCTGGATCGACCTGGGCGCCGAGGGCAGCGCCGAATCCGACTTCCCCGTGGGCCAGTTCGGCGCGATGCGCTCCGTCTATGGCATGACCACCCGCCAGACCGTCATCGGAGTCAAGGGTCCGGAACACGCCATCGCCTACGACGAGGCCGTCGCCCTGCACACCGTCAACGCCGCCCGCCTGTGCGGCGATCAGGACCTGCGCGGCACCCTCACCCCCGGCCGCCTCGCGGACCTCACCGTCTGGGACCAGGACCCCGCCCACTGCGCGAGCGACGCCCTGCGCGACCCGAACCCCCTCCACACGATCGTCGGCGGCCGTCTCGTCACCCGGTAGGGAGAACGCGCGGCCCGGAGGGAGGAAACCCATGACTCGCCCGGCACGCAGCGACACGGCGTCCGGGCGAGCAAACGTTCCGTCAGGCGGCCGGCACCGTGCGGATCGCGGCGATGTCGAACTGGAGCCGTACCTTCTCGCTGACCATCGCGCCGCCCTCGGCCAGCCGGGAGTTGTACGTCAGACCCCAGTCGGAACGGTCGATGGTGGTGGTGCCGTCGAAGCCGGCGCGCTCGTAGCCGAACGGGTCGGTGACATGGCCGATATAGGTGAGTTCCAGGACGACGGGACGGGTGACGTCCTTGATCGTGAGGTCGCCGAGCATGCGGTAGACATCGTTGCCGGCCATTTGCACGGCGGTGCTCGCGAAGCGCATCTGCGGGAAGTTCGCGGAGTCCAGGAAGTCACGGCCGACCAAGTGCCCGTCGCGTTGTTCCACGCCGGTGTCGACACTGCCGGTGGACACCACGATCTCGGCCTGCGAGCGGGCGGGGTTGCGGCCGTCGAAGTAGAGGCGGCTTTTGTATTCGGCGAAAGACCCGCGCACGGTCGTCACCATGGCGTGCCGGACGGAGAAGCCGATCCGGCTGTGCGCGGGGTCGATCATCCACTCGCCGGTCAGCGCCGCCAGGGCGGGATCAGGCAGGCCGGAGGAGGTGAAGGCCGGTGGGGCGGCGGGGCGTTGCGGGGCGGCGGGGGGTGCCGAGCGGCGGAGGGGCGCAGCACGGTTGAACAGGTTCATGATTCACGTAGTTACTGCACGCCTGAAATCGCCGCAAGCCTTCATCGGAAACCGACAGCAGCGCGAATCGGCACTGACACGGTTAAATACCGCCACCTCGTGGGCCGTTACACATTTCCCACACATGTTCGTCATCCGGAAAACAGCTACTGCCAATTCGGCGAAGCGTTCAGCGCACAGGGAACCCGAACGAATAACCCTGCTGCTTCAGCCACGGCAGAATCTCGCGCAGCGCGGCCACGGTCTGGGAACGGTCGCCGCCGGCGTCGTGGAACAGGATGGTCGGCCCGTTGGGCAGTTCGCTCTTGACGGTGGCGATGATGGCGTCGGTACCGGGGAGTTCGAAGTCCTTGGAGTCGACGTTCCAGCCCAGCGGCCGCATCCCCTGGGCGGCGGCGAGGTGTCGGCTGTACGGCGTGAAGGCGCCGCCCGGCGCCCGGTAGTACAGCGGGCGGACACCCCCCGAGGCCTTGGTGATCATGCTCGCGGCGTTCAGGATCTCCTGCGACTGGTAGGCGTCGGACTTCTTGTCCATCGTGGTGTCGTGCGAGACCGAGTGGTCGCACAGCCGGTGCCCGGCGGCCACGACCGCCTTGACCAGGTCGGGGTGGGCCAGGGCCTGCGGGCCCACCATGCAGAAGGTGGCCTTCACGCCGTTCTCCCGCAGCACTTGGAGCACCTCCGGCGTCCAGGTCGGGTCCGGCCCGTCGTCGATCGTGATGTTGACGCCCCGCGCGCCCTTGTCCGAGGCGTGCACGATCTCCTCCGACACGGCAGCCGCACGGGCGGGGGCCGAACCGGAGGCGGAGTGATGCGCGGAACCCCCGGAGCCCTGCGTGTCGACGACACCGGCCTGCGCGGTCCACACCGAGGTGGCCGCCGCCACCGCGGTCACCCCGACCGCCGCCGCGAGTACCCGGCCGTACCATCCCCGCCCACCATGCCGCGCCATGTCAGCCCTGTTCTGTTCTGTCGTTCGGTTCCGTGCATTCGTCAGGACGGCACAACGGCGCGCAAGGATCCGTCTGTTACTGATCACGGACAATTTCGCGGGCGTTCCGAGACGCATGAGCAACGAGCGGAAGCCCGAGAGGTTCCGCTGGACGGTGCCGGCCGCACACGCGATGCCCGCGGCCGGGCGCCACACGTCGTGGACACCGTCGAACTCCGCCGTCAGCAGGGCGAAACGGGTCGCGGACGCGGGGTGACGATGCCGCGGGGAGTGCGGACGGGCTCGCCGTACCCCTGACGCGTCGCGGACGACTCCATGGGGCCCTTCTTCGGAAACGCGGAGGCGCGGCACACCAGGTGCGGTACGTGTGGCGTCCCGACCGACACGACCAGCCTGCTGACAGGCCGGCGCCCTGTCGCCTGCCGTGCCGGTGAGCGGAACGGCGGAGTGCGCCCCCGTTGCACCGCCCCCGTCTCTTGACGCCCGTCACCACCGCACCTAGCCTCGACTGAACACGTCTAGACAGGTAGGTCGACGATGACGGATGACTCCCAGGCCCGGCAGTCCCGGCAGCTCCAGGTCGAGACGCACGGTCTCGACGTGATCGGCGACGCCGAACGCAAAGGCACCCCACGCACTCTGTTCTGGCCCTGGTTCGGGGCCAACGTCTCGATCCTCGGGCTGAGTTACGGCGCCTTCGCGCTCGGCTTCGGGATCTCCTTCTGGCAGGCGCTCGTCGCCGGTGTGATCGGGATCGTCTTCTCCTTCCTGCTCTGCGGCTTCGTCGCCGTCGCCGGCAAGCGCGGCTCCGCGCCGACGATGGTGCTCAGCCGCGCCGCCTACGGCGTGCGCGGCAACCGGCTGCCGTCGGTGATCTCGTGGATCCTCACCGTCGGCTGGGAGACCGTCCTCACCGCCCTCGCGACCATGGCCACCGCGACCGTCTTCAGCAGACTCGGCTGGGGCGGCGGCACCGAGACCAAGGTGGTCGCGCTGATCCTGGTCGGCGCGCTCACCGTCGTCGGCGGAGTCATGGGCTTCGACCTGATCATGCGGCTCCAGACGGTCATCACCGTGGTCACCGGCGTCCTCACGATCGTCTACATCGCGCTCGTCGCCGACCACATCCACTGGAGCACGGTCAGCGCCGTACCGGCGGGCTCCGCCCAGGAGTTCATCGGCGCGCTGGTGTTCATGATGACCGGCTTCGGCCTCGGCTGGGTCAACGCCGCCGCCGACTACTCCCGTTACCTGCCCCGCAGTTCGTCCGGCCGGGGCGTGATCGGCTGGACGACCTTCGGCGCCTCCGTCGCCCCGCTGCTCCTGCTGGTCTTCGGACTGCTGCTCGCCGGTTCCTCCAGCACACTCAACAAGGCGGTCGCCGCCGACCCGATCGGCGCGCTCACGACGATCCTGCCCACCTGGTTCCTGGTCCCCTTCGTCGTCGTCGCGGTGCTCGGCCTGGTCGGCGGCGCGGTCCTCGACATCTACTCCTCCGGCCTGGCCCTGCTGTCGGCGGGCCTCCGGGTACCCCGCTACCTCGCCGCGCTCGTCGACGGCGTCCTGATGATCGCGGGCTCCGTCTACATCGTGTTCTTCGCCGACGACTTCCTCGGCCAGTTCATGGGCTTCCTCACCACCCTCGGCGTCCCCATCGCCGCATGGTGCGGCATCATGCTCGCCGACCTCGCCCTGCGCCGCCGCGACTACGACGAGAGCGACCTCTTCCGCCCGAACGGCCGCTACGGCGACGTAGCGCTCACCCCGCTCCTCCTCACCCTCGCCGCCACCGCGATCGGCTGGGGCCTGGTCACCAACACGGCTGCCAGCTGGCTGACTTGGCAGGGCTACCTGCTCGACCCACTCGGCCTCGGCGGCAAGTCCGGCTCCTGGGCCTACGCCAACCTCGGCGTCCTGGCCGCCCTCGCCCTCGGCTTCCTCGGCACCCTCGCGCTGGGCCGCGCCCGCGTCCAGCGGCAGGAAGCAGAGGCCGCGAGCCCGGAGGCGGTGCCCGCCGTATGAGCACCGCGACCGGCCACCTCGCCGTCATCGACATGCAACGCGTCTTCGCCGAGCCCGACAGTCCCTGGGCCACGCCCCGCTTCGAGGAAGCGGCCGCAGGAGTACGACGACTGCTGCCGGCCTTCGGGGAACACATCACCTTCACCCGCTTCGTGGCGCCGGAGAAACCCACCGGCGCCTGGCGCGCCTACTACGACCAGTGGCCCTTCGCCCTCCAGCCGCCGGACGCCCCGCTCTGGCAGCTGACCGACGAACTCGCCGCGCGGGCACGGCACTTGGTGGACGCGCCCACCTTCGGCAAGTGGACTCCGGAACTCGCCGAACGCGTCGTGCCCACCGGCCGCCTCGTCCTGGCCGGCGTCAGCACCGACTGCTGCGTCCTGTCCACGGCACTCGCCGCCGCCGACGCCGGGGTCGAGGTGCTGGTCGTCGCCGACGCCTGCGCCGGTGTGGACGACGACTCCCACGCCAAGGCGCTGCACGTCATGGACCTGTACCGGCCCCTGATCCGGGTGGTCACGGTCGCCGAGGCGGTCGGGGAGGCGTCGTGACCGGCGTCCGGCTCAAACACCAGCGGATCACCGAGGTCCTCGCCAAGGAGATCCGCGGCGGGCGGCTCCCGGCCGGAGAACAACTGCCCGGCGAACACGCCCTGGCCCAACGCTTCGGCGTCAGCCGTACGACCGTCCGCGCGGCCCTCGCCGAACTCTGCGAGGCCGGACTGATCGCCACCCGCACCGGCAAGGGCTCCTACGTCCTCTTCGACGGCCGCCCGCTGGACGACCACCTCGGCTGGGCCCACGCGCTGGCCGGCCACGGCATCGACGCCCACGTGCGGACCCTCTCCGTGCGGGAACTGTGCGACGACGAGCTGGCGGCCCAACTCGCCCTGAAAGAGGCCCGGTTCATGTGCGTCGAGCGCATACGCGAGCTGGCCGGCGACGAAGTCGTCGTGTCGTACGAACGCAGTTTTCTGCCGCTCGTGCCCGGGGTGCGGGACCTGCCGTCCCGCGGGCTCGGGCTGGAGTCGCTGACCGACGTGATGCTGCGGGCCGGACTGCGGCCCGACCACGGCGAGCAGCGGGTGAGCGGGCGCCGGATCGACGGGCGGGAGGCGGAACTGCTGCGCCGCGAACCGGGTGACTGGTTCCTCGACACGCGGCGGACCAGCCGGGCCGCCGACGGTTCCTTCGTCGAACATGTCGTGAGCCTCCTCGACCCCGACCACTTCCAACTGACCCTCGAATTCGGCTGACCCCGCCCCGGAAGCCGCTCCCTGCCCCGGAAAGTACCCATGACCCTCCAGAGCCGCGCCACCGGAGCCCTCTACGGGCTCGCCCTCGGAGACGCCCTCGGCATGCCCACCCAGATGCTGTCCCGCCCACAGATCACCGCACGCTACGGCCCGGTCCTCACCGGCTTCCACCCGGCCGACCCCGACCATCCGCTCGCCGCCGGTATGCCGGCCGGTGCCGTCACCGACGACACCGAACAGGCCCTGCTCCTGGCCGAGTTGCTGCTCGACGGCAAGGGACGTGTCGACTCGGCGGAACTCGCCCGGCGCCTGGTCGCCTGGGAGGACGACATGCGAGCCCGAGGCTCGCTCGACCTCCTCGGGCCGTCCACCAAACGCGCGGTGGAACTCGTCCTCGCGGGTACCCCGGTCGACGAGGTCGGGCGCTACGGCACCACCAACGGCGCGGCGATGCGGATCGCTCCGGTGGGCATCGCGGTGTCCGCCGAGGACCCGGCCGAGTTGGTGGACCGGGTGGTGGAGGCCAGCAGCCTGACTCACAACACCGGAGTCGCGCTGGCCGGTGCCGCGGCCGTGGCAGCCGCTGTGAGCGCGGGACTTGACGGGGCGTCGGTTCCCGAGGCTGTCGAAGTGGCCGTGTCGGCCGCCCGGTTGGCGGCGGGACGCGGGCACTGGGTGGCCGCCGCCGACGTCGCCGAACGGATCGTATGGGCGACCGGGCTGGTGCGGGGCCTCACCGAGGCCCAAGTCCCCGAGCGGGTCTACGCCTTGGTCGGGACGAGTCTCGCCACGCAGGAGTCGGTGCCCGCCGCCTTCGCCGTACTGGCCGCCTGCCCGGACGACCCGTGGCGGGCCGCGCTGCTCGCCGCGTCCGTCGGCGGTGACTGCGACACCATCGCGGCGATCGCCGGGGCCGTCGGCGGCGCCTGCCACGGTGTGGACGCCTTTCCGGCCGACGCGCGGGAGACGCTCGTACGCGTCAACCCGAAGCTCGGCCTGGACGCGACGGCCGCCGCACTGCTCGGACTCCGGGTACGACCGTGAGCAGCAGGCTGTGGCACCTCGGCAACGTCGTCGTCGACCTGGTCCTGGAGATCCCCGCCCTCCCCGAGCGCGGCGGCGACGTCCTCGCCACCCGCACCGAGCGCACCCCGGGCGGCGGCTTCAACGTCATGGCCGCCGCCGCCCGCCAGGGACTCCCGGTGACCTACGCCGGAGCGCACGGCACCGGCCCCTTCGGCGACCGGGCGCGCGCCGCGCTGCACACCGAGGGCATCGACGTCCTGCTCGCACCGCGGACTTCAGAGGACACCGGCTTCGTGGTCTGTCTGGTCGACGCGGACGGTGAGCGCACCTTCGTCACCAGCCCCGGCGCCGAGGCCACCCTGACCGCCACCGACCTCGCCGAACTCCGGCCCGGGGCGGGCGACTTGGTGTACGTCACCGGGTACGGCCTGCTGCATGACAGCAACCGGGCCGCCCTGCTCGACCTCCTGCCCCGGCTGGACCCGGCCGTCACGCTGGTCACCGACCCCGGCCCGCTGGTCGGCGAAATCCCCGTCACCGCCCTGCAGTTGTTCCTCACCCGCTCCGACTGGTGGAGCTGCAACGCCCGCGAGGCCACGCTGCTCACGGGCATCGACGACCCGGCCGAGGCCGCCCGCGCCCTGCAATCCCGCCTGAGGCGCGGCTCGGTGCTGGTCCGTACCGGCCCCGACGGCTGTCTCCTGCACCACGGTGGCCGACTCGTCACGGTCCCCGGCTTCGCCGTGGACGCCGTCGACCTCAACGGCGCGGGCGACGCCCACACCGGTGTCTTCATGGCCGCCCTGGCTCGGGGGACGGACCCGGTGGCCGCCGCTCACCGGGCCAACGCGGGCGCAGCCCTGGCCGTCACCGCACCGGGCCCGGCGACCGCGCCGGACGAGGCACGACTGGACGCGTTCCTGAACTAGGCGCTCTCCTCGGTCAGTTGCCGTCCCGGCGGGAGACCTCGACGTTCTCCAGGATGCCGAGCGCGTCCGGCACCAGGACCGCCGCCGAGAAGTAGGTGCTGACCAGGTACGAGATGATCGCCTGTTCGTTGATGCCCATGAAGCGTGCGTTGAGGCCCGGTTCGACCTCCTCCGGGAGGCCCGTCTGGTAGAGGCCGATCACGCCCTGGTCGTCCTCGCCGGTGCGCATCGCGATGATCGACGACGTACGGGACGCGCTGACCGGGATCTTGCCGCACGGCAGCAGCGGCACCCCGCGCCACGCGGGCAGATGATGACCGCCGACGTCGACGCCGCTGAAATAGACGCCCCGTTTGTTGCACTCCCGGCCGAACGCGGCGATGGCCCGCGGATGGGCGAACAGGAAGCGGGTGTCGCGCCGCATGCTCAGCAGCTCGTCCAGGTCGTCGGGGGTCGGCGGCCCCGAATGGGTGGAGATCCGCTGGTCGTAGTCGGCGTTGTGCAGCAGCCCGAAGTCCCGGTTGTTGACCAGCTCGTTCTCCTGCCGCTCGCGCAACGCCTCAATGGTCAGCCGGAGTTGCTGCTGGGTCTGGTTCATCGGCTGGTTGTAGAGGT
This sequence comes from Streptomyces sp. NPDC050508, assembly GCF_040655155.1. NCBI lineage: Bacteria > Bacillati > Actinomycetota > Actinomycetes > Kitasatosporales > Streptomycetaceae > Streptomyces > Streptomyces sp. NPDC050508. The sequence continues at coordinate 90,684 of NZ_JBFAJJ010000028.1, read as the reverse complement.
CGGTGACGCGACTGTGCACCTTCAACACGGTCTGCGCGACGCTGAGTTCGTACTCGCGCGGGGCGAGGTCGTAGTCCACGAACGTGGCCGGCAGATCGGGCTCGCCCACATGCCCGGCGCTGAGAGCGATCGCCGCCTCGCCGAACGGGTTGGCCGGGCCGGGTTCGTCCGAGCCGAGCGCCTCTACGTGCGCGCGCAGGCCCGCGTGCCGATCTGTGACGGCCTGGTACGCCGTGTGCGGCAGCGTCAGCACCGTGGTGGCCGTCGCCGCGCGGGCCGTGAACTCCCAGGTTCCGTCCGGGCCGGCGAGCACCTGGCCGCCGAAGGTGTCGCCGTCGGCCAGCAGACCGACGACCGCCTCGTCACCGTAGGGACCCTCCCCGAGCTGCTCCACCTTGCCGTGCGCGATGAGGACCACCTGGTCGGCGGGGTGGCCCGCCTCCACGATCAACTGCCCCGCTGCGTACTCCCGTTGCTGGAACCGCTCGGCGAGCGCGCCGAGCGCGTCGGTGTCCGAGAAGCCGCGCAGCAGCGGGAGTTCGCTCAACTCGGCCGGAACGACCCGGACTTGCGCGCCGGTCTGGACGAACGTCACCCGCCCGTCGCCCCACGTGTACGTCAGGCGGCGGTTGGCACGATAGGTGCCGCCGGGCACGTTCACCCAGGGCAGCATGCGGGTCAGCCACCGGGAACTGATCCCCTGCATCTGGGGCTCGGACTTGGTCGTGGTCGCCAGAGTGCGTGCCGCGGCGGTACCGAGGCTCTGCTGTTCCCACTCCTCGGCGCCCGCCTCGGGCTCGTTACCGGTGTCGACCGACATGGTGCCTTCTCTCCTGTACGCGGGTGACGGAACGCCTGCCTCCCGTCACATTCCGTGCGTACAGCTACCCGGCATCGGCCACGACGATTGATGACTTCGGACGGCGGTCGAGGCACACGCCGCTCGCACGTGCTTCCACACCACCCCCGGTTCCTTCGCCCCCACCCGCTTGGCGGTGTCCGAACCGGGGGCCTCAGAGGGTCTTGCCGGGGTTGAGGATGCCCCGGGGATCGAACGCCTCCTTCAGCCGCCGCTGCAACGCGTGGGCCGTGGGCCCGAGTTCGTCCGCCACCCACTGCCGCTTCAGCACCCCCACACCGTGCTCGCCGGTCAGCGTCCCGCCGAGCCGCAGCGCCAACGCGAAGATCTCGCCGGCCGCCTCCCAGGCCGCGTCCGGCAGCCGGTCCAGGGCGGGGTCGACCACGATGATCGGATGGAGGTTCCCGTCCGCGGCGTGCGCGAGCGTGTAGACCGGCACGTCGTGGCGGGCCGAGATGGCGCGGATCTCGCGGGCCGCCTCAGCGAGCCGGGAGCGGGGCACGGCGATGTCCTCGATCAGCGGCCGGCCCAGCCGCTCCAGCGCGGGCAGGGCGAGCCGGCGGGCCGCGAGCAGGGCCTCCGCCTCGACCGGGTCCGCGGTGGTCTCCACCGTCGTCGCGGTCGGCGTCAGCACCCGCGCGACCTGCTCCGCCTCGACCGCCGCCCCCGTCCCGTCGCACTGCACCAGCAGCAGCGCCGCCCCGCGCTCGCCCAGTGCCGGATCGACGGCACGCAGCACCGGCCCGTCGAGCAGCTCCGCGAGCGCCGGTACGACCCTGGCCCGCCCGATCGCGTACGACGCCTCGGCCGCCGCCTCGAACGAGTCGAAGTAGGCGGCCAGCGTGGTGGTCGCCACCGGCACCGGGCGCAGCCGCAGCGTCGCCGACGTGATGACGGCGAGAGTGCCCTCGGAGCCGGTCAGCAGCGCGGTGAGGTCGTAGCCGGTGACCCCCTTGACGGTACGGCGGCCGGTCGTGACCACCGTCCCGTCGGCGAGGACGGCCTCCAGGCCGAGCACGCTGTCCCGCGTCACCCCGTACTTCGCGCACCGCAGCCCGCCGGCGTTGGTCGCGATGTTCCCGCCGATCGTCGAGATCGCCGCACTCGCCGGATCGGGTGCGTACCGCAGACCGTGCTCACCCGCCGCCCGGTCCAACTCGGCGGTGATCACGCCCGGTTCGACCACCGCGAGCTGGTCGTCGGCCGACAGTTCGAGGATGCGATTCATCCCGGACAGGTCGAGGACGAGCACGCCCTCACCGGCCGACGCCCCGCCCGACAGACCGGTGCCCGCACCGCGCGGCACCACCGGCACACGCAGCGCGTTCGCGTGCCGGAGCGTGACGGTCACGTCCTCGGTGCGCCGCGCGTGCACCACGGCGAGCGGGACACCGTCCGGCCGGGTGTCCGAACGGTCCGTGGCATGTGCGGCCAACGTGCGCGGGTCCGTGGCCAGTTGGTCGGGTGGCAGATCCCGGGCGAGCAGACCGAGCAGCCGGGCGGCGGCGGTGGGGGTGGTGGGGGGAGCTGTGGTCACGGGTTCAACGCCTTCGTTCCGATCGCGAGCAGGGAGATGTCCTCCTGGGGCGCGTGCACGGGCGCGCACTGGATGTCCCGGAAGTGCCGCTCCAGCGGGTTGCCGCGGGCGAGCCCGGGATTGCCGAGCAGCCGTACGGCGAGCTCCACCGCCCGCACGCCGTGCCGGTCGGCCAACACCCGTGCCCCGAGGGCCTGTTCGGGGGCGTACGAGGAGTCGCCGGAGTCCACCCGGGCGGCGCCGTCGAACACCAGGTGCTCGGCGGCGGCGAGCAGCACTTCGATCTCCCCGGCGGCCCTGCGGAAGCGTTCCGTACGGGCCACCGGATGACCGAGGTTGGCGGGCACGCGCGCGTGGGCGAACGTGTGGAAGAAGGACTGCGCGGCCCGCGCCACCCCCAAGTAGAGGGCGGCCAGCGGAAGATGGAGGGCCGCGCCCGCCCGGTTGTCCTGCTCGGCGGACGCACCGTACGGGCCGATGCCGATGACGTGCTCGTACGGGATCTCCACGTCCCGGAACGTCACGTCGTGGCTGCCGCTGGCCCGCAGCCCCAACTGGTCCCAGCGGCCGGTGATCTCGATACCGGGGGAGCCGCCGGGCACCAGGAAGGTGCCGACCCGCGGCTCCGGTTCGTCGGTGGTGGCCCACACCAGGAACCAGTCCAGGCCTTCCGCGCCGGTCACGAAGCGTTTGGTGCCGCTCAGCGACCAGCCGGTCGGGGTGCGCCGGGCGAGGGTGGAGGGGAGGCCGCCGCGGGCGGGGGAGCCCAACTCGGGCTCCACACGGGCGTGGTTGACGAGCACCGGCCGCTCGAAGGACTCCTTGACGATCCGCGCGTACAGCTCCTCGGGCCAGTGCGGCTGTACGGCCTGCCGGGCGTGCGTGTTCAGGGTCATCGCGGCGATCAGGGCGACGGACGGGTCACCCTGCCCGATCCGGTGGAGGATGCGCGCGCTCTCCTCGACCCGGGCACCCCGGCCGCCGTAGGACTCGCCGATGGTCGCGGTGAGCAGCCCGGCCTCGTGGGCGATGCGGAGGGAGTCGGCGGGGAAGGCGCCCGACTGGTCGTAGCCGGCGGCCAGTTCGGCGATGCGGGCGGTCACAGGGCCTTCTTCAGGTCGGAGTTGAGTGCGGTGGTCCAGAAGGACTTCACGTCCAAGTGCTTCTTGAGCGCGCCGAGCTCGGTGAAGGCGTCGGCCACCTTCTGCTGCGAGGCGATCGTGTCGTCGCCGACCGTGCGGGCCTGTGTCGGGCGCTGCTTCTGCGCGGCGACCAGGTCCGACTTGGCCTGCGCCACCGGCTGGTGGGTGGCGTCGGCGGTGACCTTCGCGAAGCCGTCCACGTGACCGTCACGGACATAGGCGTACGCCTTGGTGATCCGGGCGATCAGGTCTGCTGCGGCGGCCCGCTGGGCGGGGCTCTTCAGGACGTTGTCGCGCGCCGACCAGAGGAAGTTGCCGGACAGGATGTCCGCGCCGGAGCCGACCGTCGTCGCGCCCTGCTGGTGGGCCGTGATGATCGACGTGCCGTAGGAGGCGAAGGCGTCGATGGAGCCGCCGTTCAGGGCCGCGAGGCCGTCGTTGGGGAGCAGCGGCTTGGCGTCGATGTCCGACCACTTGAGGCCGGCCCGCTTCAGCAGCTCGTACAGGAAGTAGTGGGCGGTGGTGTTCTGGACGTAGCCGACCTTCTTGCCCTTCAGGCCGGCGATGTCGGTCACCTTCGAGCCCTTGGGGACCACGACCTCCTGGTTGAGGGTGGTGCCGCGTTGCACGGCGACGACCTTGAAGTTGGGACTGCCGTCGGCGGCGGCGAAGAGGGGCGGGATCTCGCTGGAGGAGGCCAGGTCGAGGGCTCCGGCGCGGATCGCCTGGAGTTGCTGGTCACCGCCCTGGAACAGGTTCCACTTCACCTTGTACGGGGTGTCGTCGAGATGGGCGTACTTCAGGACGGCCTCGTCAACCTTCCAGCCGGTGTCGCCGACCCGCAGCGTGACGGAGGAGATGTCGGACGAGGTGTCGGCCGTCGCGCTGCCTCCGCAGGCCGCGGCGAACGGCAGGAGCAGGGCGAGGGCGGCGGCGGACGCGCGCAGGGAATGGCGGAACAACACGGGCTCTCCATAAGGGGGTTCGCAATCAGACGAAGGACGGACGGGTCAGGCGGCCTGTGAGGTCGTCGCGCGGTGCGCGAGTTCCTGGCGAACCAGCGGCAGGACGTGCCGGGCGTAGTCGATCGCGTCGTTGAGCGGGTCGTAGCCGCGGATCGACAGCAGGTCGCAGCCGATGTCGACGTAGTCGAGCAGCGCCTGGGCGACGGTCTCGGGCGTGCCCACAAGGGCAGTTGACGCGCCCGCGGCATTCGTGGCGACAGCGGGGGCGGTCCACAGGCAGCGGTCCTGGACCTCGCCGCGCTCGGCGATGTCGAGCAGGCGCTGCGAGCCGACGTTCGCCGGGCGGCCGGTGGTGCGGTAGTGGCGCAGCAACTCGGTGTTCTTCGCCTGGTCCTTGAGGACGCCGAGGGTGCGGTGCGCCTTCTCCCAGGCCAGTTCCTCGGTGGGCGCGATGATCGGGCGGAAGGACACCCAGATACGGGGATGCGGGCGCCCGGCGGCATCCGCGACCGCGTTGACGGAGGCGATCTGCTCCGCCGTCTCCTTCAACGGTTCGCCCCACAGCCCGAAGATGTCGCCCTGCTGACCGCCCACCCGGTACGCGTCCTGCGAGGAGCCGCCGACGGAGATCGGGACGAGGCCGTTCACCGGCTTCACGTCGGAGTAGTAGCCCTCGAACCGGAAGTGCTTGCCCTCGTGCGAGACGGGTCCCTCGGCCTGCCACACCTTCCGCAGGATCTGGATGTATTCGTCCGAACGCTCGTACCGTTCCGCCTTGTTGAGGTAGTCACCCTCCCGGCGCTGCTCCTCGTCGCTGCCGCCGGAGATGATGTGCAGCGTCAGCCGGCCGTTGCTGATCTGGTCCAGCGTGGCCAGGGCGCGCGCGGCGTGCGTCGGGAAGATGACGCCGGGCCGGTGCGCGAGGATCGGGCGGATGCGCTCGGTGTGGGTGGCGACGAACTGGGCGACCTGGAAGGCGTCGGGCGAAGCCGAGTGATAGGCGACCAAGGTGTGGTCGAAGCCGCCGTCGTCCAACGCGCGGGCGTACTTGCGCAGATGGTCGACGTCGAAGCCGGTACGGCTCGACGCGGCGGGACCCGAGGCCCCGGAGTCGGTGTGGACCGCGCTGATGAACTCGACAGGCATGAGCGAACTCCTAAGACGGGAAGGTCACTTGAGCAGTGGAGGTGTCCGTGGTCACTTGAGCAGCGTGGTGTCGGCGGACTTGGCCACGTCGACGTTCGGGTCGAGAACCCCGATGCTGTTCATGAGGTCGGCGACCTGCTGGACGGTCGTGTTGACGTCCGAGGTGATCGGCAGCACCTGGCTGTACGCGGCGGAGGCGAGAGTCTTCGCGACCGTGGCGTCGGCGCCGTTGCGCTGCTCGATGGCCTTCGCGTACGCGTCCTGGTGGGTGCTGGTCCACTTCAGCGCCGTGCTCAGACGCTGGAGGAAGTCGGAAAGGGCGGTCTTCTTCGCCGAGTTGGCGAGGGCCTTCTCGGAGGCGTTGATGAAGCCGTAGCCGCTGACCCGGCCGTCCGCGCCGTCGACGAGGAGCTTGCCGCCCTGTTCCAGACCGACGGCCTGATAGACGCCGAAGGTGGCCCAGATCTTGACCTTCCCGGAGGCGAAGGCGGCCTGCGCGTCGGTCGGCAGCAGGTACTGCACCTTGACGTCCTTGTAGCTGAGCCCGTTCTGCTTGAGGACGTTGGCGAGCAGGTACTCCGAGATGCTGCCCTTCGCCGAGGACACCACGACCTTCTGGCCCTTGAGGTCCTTCACGCTGTCGATGCCGGAGTCCTTGCGGACGACGATTCCGACATGCGTGCCGTCGTTCTTGAGGGCGGCGACGTTCTTGATCTTGACGCCACCGCTGAGCGCCTGGAGCGCGGGCAGGTCGGCCGAGTACCCGGTGTCGGCGGCGTCCGCCTGCACGGCCTGGTAGAGCGGGGCCGCGCCCTGGAACTCGGCCCATTTCACCTTGTACTTGGCGCCCTTGAGCGCGTCCGAGGCGGCGATGATTGTCTGGAGGGTCTTGGCCTGGTCGCCGATGGTGAGGGTGACCTGGCCGCCGGCCGAGGTGTCCGCCGAGGAGTCGGCGCCGCAGGCGCTCAACGCCAGCAGGGAGGCCAGGCTCAGGGTGGCGGCGGCGATTCTGCGGATCACGAGGGGGTTCCTTCCAGGGTGCGGGTCACGCCGAGCCAGTTCAGGAGGCGGGCGCGCAGGGTCACGAACTCGGGGGCGGTCAGATCACGGGGGCGGGGCAGGTCGACGGTCACCTCGTGGGCGATACGGCCCTCGTCCATCACCAGGACCCGGTCGGCGAGCAGCAGCGCCTCCTCCACGTCATGGGTGACCAGGAGGATCGCGCACCCGTGCAGTCGCCACAGCTCGGCGACGAGCGCCTGCACCTTGCCCCGGGTCAGCGCGTCCAGCGCGCCGAACGGCTCGTCCAGCAACAGGAGTTCGGGCTCACGGACCAGGGCACGGGCGAGCGACACGCGCTGGGCCTGACCGCCGGACAGCGTCTTCGGCCATACGGTCGCGCGCTCCGCGATGCCGACCTCGTCGAGGGCCTTGAGAGCAAGGTCCCGGTCCGGGCGGCCGGGCAGCCCGAGCACGACATTGCGCCACACCTTCAACCAGGGCAGCAGCCGCGGCGATTGGAAGGCAGCGCTGCGCCTCGCGGGCACGGTCACCTCCCCGCCGATCTCGTCGTCCAGCCCGGCGAGAATCCGCAGCAGCGTCGACTTGCCGCAGCCGCTGTGCCCGAGCAGGGCCACGAACTCGCCCTCACGGATGTCCAGATCGAGGTCGTGCAGGACGGTGTTGCCGTCGAAGGCCCGCGAAAGCCCCCGAATCTCAACGGAGTTGGCCATGTCTACGCCTCACCCTCGAAGTTGGCCCGCCAGGTCAGCAGGCGGCGCGACAGGATCCGTACGGCGAAGTCGCAGGCCAGCCCGAGCAGCGCGTACACGACGAGGCACAGCACGATGACGTCCGTACGGAAGTACTGCTGGGCGTTGCTCATCAGATAGCCGAGCCCCGCGTCCGCGTTGACCTGCTCGGCGAAGACCAGCGCCAGCCACGCGGTGGACAGCGCGTACCGCAGGCCCACGAGTGCCCCGGGCAGCGCGCTCGGCAGGATCACGTACTTGATCAGCCCGAACCGGCCGAGCCCCATCATCCGTGCGGCCTCGACGAGTTGGGCGTCGGTCGAGCGGATACCGCCGTAGATGTTGAAGTACAGCGGATACGTCACCCCGAGCGCCACGAGCGCGATCTTCGGGGTCTCCTCGATGCCGAACCAGACGATGAACAGCGGGATCAGACCCACCCAGGGGATCGCCCGGAACATGCCCATCGATGAGTCGATGACGTCCTCACCGAGCCGGAACAGCCCCGCCAGCAGCGACAGGGTCAGTGCGACGGTCGCGCCGATGAGGAACCCGATGGCGGCACGGCGGCCCGACGCGGCGATGGCGTGCGGCAGTTCGCCGTTCTTCGTCAGGTCCACCGCCTGACGCAGGACGTCCACGGGGGAGGCCAGCACGGACTCGGGGAGCACGCCGGTGGCGGAGGTCAGGAACCAGAGCAGCACGAGGCCGACCGGTCCGGCGGCCCGTCGCACCGAACGGGGCACGGTGAAACGGCGGTTGACCTTCGCGGTGCCGCGGATGGTGACCCGGGTGGACGGCGCGGGCACGACTTCCTTCTGCTGCGGCAGTACCGCCGCGTCAAGTGGCTTCGTCGTCATGGCCGGTCTCCCTTGGCGGCCGGGCGCGCGGGATCGGCGGACCAGGCGGACCAGGAACCGGGGAAGAGGGTCGCCTCGAACCCGGCGATCTCCAGCGCCGCGATCTGATGGGCGGCGGTGACCCCGGACCCGCAGTACACGCCGATGCGCGCCGCGTCCCCGGCCCCCCGCTCCTCGAACCGCTTGCGCAGCAACTCCGGTGCCAGGAAGGTCCCGTCCGTCGCCAGGTTCTCCCCGGTCGGCGCGGACACGGCCCCCGGGATGTGCCCCGCGCGCGGGTCCACCGGCTCGACCTCACCCCGGTAACGCTCACCGGCGCGGGCGTCCAACAGCAGCCCCGACACGGCGAGTTCGGAGGCCCCGTCGGCATCAGTGATCCGCAGTGCACCCGCGCGGAGTGCGATGTCACCCGGCGTCGGATCAGCGGGAACCCCGGACTCCAACGGCAACCCCGCCGTACGCCAGGCGCCCAACGCCCCGTCCAGCAGGGTCACTTCGGTGACTCCCGCATACCGCAGCAGCCACCAGGCCCGTGCGGCGGCCGTGTTGCCCAGGTCGTCGTAGACGACGACGGATCGGCCGTCGGCGATGCCCCAACGGCGGGCGGATTCCTGCAGTTCGGTGAGGTCGGGGAGCGGATGCCGGCCGCCCTCGGGGCTCGGTGGCGCGGCCAGCTCGGTGTCGAGGTCGACGTAGACCGCGCCCGGGATGTGACCGTCCGCGTAGTGGTCGCGGCCGTACGGATCGCCCAGGGCCCAGCGGACGTCCAGCAGCACGGGCGGCTGCTCGGAGCCGAGGAGTTCGGCCAGCTCGGCGACCGTGGTCGTCACGTGGCTGCTCATGTCAACTCCTCGGCGATCAAAGGAAGTTCACGGGCCTCGCCGGTCTCGCGGACCTCGGGGGCCAGCCGGAGCCGTTCGAGGAACAGGACGACCGTGGCGGCGGCGGTGCGGTGCAGCGCGTCGTTGAGGACGTCGTGCCGGCCGCCGTGGAAGACCACGGTGTGCACGGCCGGGTGACCGTCGTAGACGCTCAGCGCCCGGTCGAGCGGGCTGATCGTGTCGTCCTTCCCGTGCAGGGCCAGGACCGGGACGCGCACCAGGTCCAGGCGCGGTTCGGGTAGCTCGGGGGTGTCGTCGATGGCACCGCGCCGGAATTCGGGGTCGTTGGTGAGCCGCCCCTGATGGGTCGGGCAGGCGGTGCGCGCCGCGACCTCTTCCTCCCAACTGCCCGCTGTCCAGGCGCCGGTGGGCAGCCCGGCCAGGATCAGCGCGTCGACGCCCGCGGTCTGCTCCGCGGCGAGCTGAAGGGCATAGAGCGCGCCCGTGTCGGAACCGACCAGCACCTTCGGGCCGGGCAGCGACTCGTCGGCGAGCAGCTTGGCGGCCTGCTCCAGTACGGCGGGGTCGGTGGTCGGGTCGCCGAGGGCGCGGACGCGGTAGGCGTCGTAGCCGAGCCGGCGGCCGAACCGCTCGTAGACACCGCCGTGTTCGCCCCGCCCGGCCAGCACGATCAACGTGCCGCGCGCGGCGAGGCCTTCGGGTTCGTCCCAGGAGGAGAGAGCGGAAGAGGGCATGGGGTGACAACTCCCAACGAGGGGAAAGGGGAGGGGAATTGAGCAAGGGGGAGGAAGAGCGCAGGCCGGAGCCGCCGTCACGTGTCAGTGCGCAGGGCGGACGTGATCAGCGAGAACTCGGGAGGGGTGCCGCGGAGAGGCGGTGGGTCAACGACAGCGCGCGCTGCACGCCACGCCGAAGTCGATGACTCGGCGCTGCGTCAGAAGGGCAGCAGAAGCGGTCGTGTGCAGCATGCGCCCATCATGACCGGCCACGACCGATCGCGTCCAACGATGATTCCGCATCGAAATCGATCAGTTATCGCGATCGATGCCCGAAACAGCTACCGTCACCGGCATGCCCCAACCTGTCCTCGACATCGTGGCCCTGCGCAGCCTGACCGCGATCGCCGACTGCGGCGGCTTCCACCGCGCGGCGCGGGCCCTCGCCCTGAGCCAGTCCGCGGTCAGCCAGCACGTGCGCAGGCTGGAGAAGACGCTGGGCCGGCCGATCGTCGAGCGGGAGGGGCGTGGCACCCGGTTCACACCCGAGGGGCGGCTGCTCCTCGAACAGGCCCGCCGCATCCTCGCCGTGCACGACGAGGCCGTACGCACTCTGCTCGACGTGGACGGCGACACCGTCACCATCGGCTCCACCGAACACGCGGCCGACCAGTTCCTGCCACGGCTGACCGCCGCTGTCCAGGAGGTGCGGCCGGGTTGCCGGGTCCGCTTCCGCATCGACCGCTCGGCCCGCCTCGTCGAGGCCGTGGAACGCGGCAGCGTCGACGTCGCGGTGTACGTCACCGAGGCCGCCGCCACCGAGGGCACACCGGTCGGCGGCCTCCCGCTCACCTGGCACGCCACACCCGGCTGGCAGCCACCGGCCGCACCCGCGCCCGTCCCGCTGGTCGCCATCGAGGACCCGTGCGCGATCCGTCGCCGCGCCATCTCCACCCTCGCCGCACACGGAGTACCGGCCGCGGTCGTCGGCGACGCCGGCTACCTCGCCGGGGTCCTCGACATCGCCCGCACGGGACAGGGCGTCGCGCTGCTCGCGGCGGTCGGTTCGCCTCCGGACGGCCTGACCCCGTACGACGGCCTGCCCTCCGTCACCCCCATCCCCATGAGCGCGCTGGCCCGCCCGGGTGCCGATCCCGCGACGGTGGAGGCGGCGTTCGCGGCGGTACGGGATCTGTTGCGTTAGCCGGAGGGTGAGGGGAGTGAGCGGGGGAGATCGGCCGGAACTGCCCCCTGTGGTGGGGTAGTCCGGCCTGTTTTGGAGGAAAGATCCCTCGGGGAGAATCGCTGATTCTGCAAGAGGGGGCGCGATCGTCGTGAGGGTCGTCCTGCTCGGTACCGCCTCCGGTGGCGGTTTCCCGCAGTGGAACTGTGCCTGCGCACTGTGCGCCGCCGCCTGCGACGGGAAACTTCCCTCGCGTACGCAGGAGAGCGTGGCCGTCACCGGCAACGCGCGCGACTGGTGGCTCCTCAACGCCTCACCCGACATCCGCACGCAACTCACCGCCACCGCCGCACTCCGGCCGGGCCCCGGCCCGCGCGACTCCCCGCTGCGCGGCGTGCTCCTCACCGACGCCGAGCCCCACCATGTGGCAGGCCTGACCGTGCTGCGCGAGGCGACGGGCCTCAAGGTGTACGCCCCGCGGCCCGTCCTTGCCGCACTCACCCCGGCCCGTGCAGTCCTCGACCACTACGCTCCCTGGGACTGGTCCGACAGTCTCGCCGAGGGCGGTTTCGTACTGGCCGGAGGCCTCGTCGTCACGGCTCACCCGATGGGCGCCAAGCCCCCGACGTACGTGCTGCCCAGCCCGCCGGACGAGCGCTGGGTGACGGCGTACCGCATCGAGGACCTGGCGACCGGCGGGGCACTCGTCTACGCACCACGCGTAGCCGCCTGGACGGACACCCTCGACGACCTGCTGACGGCGGCGGACTGCGCCGTGCTGGACGGCACGTTCTTCACCGCCGACGAGATGGGTACGACGGCACGCGTCGGCGCCCGCCGACGGTCCATGGGTCACCTGCCCGTCTCGGGCCACCGCGGCAGCCTGACCGCCCTCGCCCGCCACCCCGGAGTCCGCCGGATCTACACCCACCTCAACAACACGAACCCCCTGCTCGACCCGAGGTCGGCGGCGCGGGCGCAGGTGAGTGCGGCGGGGGTCGAAGTGCTCATGGACGGGGCCGAGTTCGTGGTGTGAGGCGGGTCCGGAGGTGACCGGGTGCCGGGGGTGACTCGGCGCGCCAGGTCCTGGTCATCAGGGCGAGCATGCTGTGCGGTGCGTCGTCGTCGATCATGACCGTGTACATGTCGTCGTCGTTCGCTTCTACGGCGGCGGCGCGGGCGAACATGCTCTGCTCGTGCTCGGCGAGGGTGGCCTCCACGTCGTCCGGGTGCGCGGCGAGGGCCAGGCCGAGCTCGGCGCCGTCCTGCATGGCGAGGTTGGCACCCTCGCCGTTCGGCGCCCTGAGGTGGGCCGCGTCGCCGAGCAGGGTCACCCCCGGCCTGTGGTCCCAGCGGTGCCCGGCCGGCAGCGTGAAGATGCGGCGCAGGACCGGCGGGGTGTCGCTGTCGGTGATCAGGGCGGTGAGTTCAGGGGCCCAGCCGTCGTACTCCTTCGCGACCTGCGCGGTCAGTGCGGCGGCATCGGTGGTGTCGAGGTCGGCGAGCCAGTCCTGCGGCTTCCTCAACTGCGCGTAGGTGTGCAGGGTTCCGGCACCCTCCCGATGGGCCAGCAGTCCCCTGCCCGGCGCGAGCGCGAACAGTGATCCGGCGCCGACCGCTTCCGCCGCGGCGGGATGGCGCGTGTCGCCGTCGAACAGGAACGTCTCCACGCTGCAGACGCCGAAGTACTCAGGCGTGGCCCCGGAGAGCACCGGGCGCACCCGCGACCACGCTCCGTCGGCTCCGACGAGCAGGCTCGTGACGACGGAGGTGCCGTCGTCGAAGCCGACCTCGTGACGGCCCTCGCCGAGGGCCCGCACGCCGGTGGCCTTGCGGCGCCAGCGGACGGTGCCGGCCGGAAGCGCGTCGAGCAGCAGCTGTCGCAGCGCGCCGCGCGGAACCTCGGGGCGCCGGCCGGTGCCGTCGTCGGGCAGGTCGAGCAGCACGGCTCCCGTCCGGTCCAGGACCCGGTAGGACTCGCGGCCGGGGAGGACGAGCTTGCGGAACTCCTCGGTCAGACCCGCGGCCGCCAGCGCGGGCTGACCGTTCTCGGGATGTATGTCGAGCAGACCGCCCTGGTGACGTGCGGCCGGTGAGGGCTCCGCCTCGTGGACCGTGGCCGGGATGCCGTGCAGGTGCAGCACGCGGGCCAGCACCAGACCGCCCAGACCTGCTCCGATGATCGTGACCGGTGTCGTCATGGTTTCCCTCACAAGCTCCCCGAATCCGCGACGGATCCCCGGCGGATCGCCGACGCATCCGCGTTGGATCGTCACTCCAACAAGCTAACACCGCTTTGGATCGGCGATCCATTCATGCGACACTGAGGACCATGGCGAAGAGAACTGCGAAGACGACTGCGAAGGGAACTGCGAAAGGAACTTCACGGGCCCCGAGGCGCACGGACGGCCTGTCCAGGGAAGTGATCATCGAGGCCGCGACCGACCTTCTGGACGGCGGAGGCGAGAGCGCGCTGACGCTGCGCGCGCTCACCGTGCGCCTGAGCACCGGCTACGGAGCGATCTACCACCACGTCGCGGACAAGGGCGACCTGCTCGCGGCGGCCACCGACGACATCATCGCTCGCGTCCTGACCGACGTGGTCATGGACGGGGACGCGGACCCGCGGGAAGCCCTGCGTCGTGTCGCACTGGGCCTGTTCGACGCGATCGACGCGCACCCCTGGGTCGGTGCCGAACTCTCCCGGGAACCGTGGCGGCCCGCGATGCTGGAGTTCTACGAAAGCATCGGCAGGCTGCTGGACGCGCTCGCCGTCCCCGAGCGAGCACGCTTCGACGCGGCCGGCACGCTGGTGAACTACGTCCTCGGCGTCGCCGGGCAGAACGCCGCGAACGCCCGGCGCCGTGCCGCCGGCGACATGGACCGAGCGGCCTTCCTGGACACCGTCGCCGCGCAATGGGCGCAACTGGACCCCGACCGGTATCCGTACGTCCACGAGGCGGCGACGAGACTGCGTGAGCACGACGACCGCGCTCAGTTCCTCGCCGGCGTCGACATCTTCCTGGCCGGTGTCGCGACCCTGCGTTAACGGTGCGGGCTCGGCTGGGCGTCGTCCAACATCCGCGCCAGGACGCCCCGTTGCAGCGGCAGCACCTCCGCGTGCAGGTCGCGACCCTTCCTGGTCAGTGCCACCCACACCCCGCGTCGGTCCTCCACGCAGACCGAACGTTCCACGAGGCCGTCCTTCTCCAGTCGTCCGATGAGACGGGACAGCGCGCTCTGGCTGAGATGGACCCGTCCGACCAGGTTCTGCACCCGGCACTGGTCGCCCTCCTCGGGCGACTCGGACGCGAGCATGTCGAGGACCTCGAAGTCGCTCGCGCCCAGGCCGTGCGGATGCAGTACGCGGTCGATCTCGCACATCGTGCGCGCGTGCACGGACAAGATGTCCCGCCACTGTTCTTCTAGCTGCCGGGCACCGGCCGACTTCACTGCCATACCCGCACGGTAACACCGATCCGGCCATTTATTGAGTGCGCAACTAGTGCACGTGCAAGTAGCGCGGCCGGCCCGGCATCGGCGTCAGGCGGCCGGATTCTGGGTGAGCCCGACGAAGTTCCCGTCCGCGTCCTTCACGAAGGCGATCAGCTTGCCGCCGCCGACGTCCTGGACGTCCTGGACCAGCTCGGCGCCCGCCTCCACCATGGCCGCGAGCCGTGTCCGGATGTCGTCCACGGTCCAGTACGGCACCGGTCCGGTCATGCCCCTGGAGTGCCCGTTGGGGTCGAGGCCCACGTCCTGCCCGGCGGCCTTGTAGCCGACGTAGTACGGCTCGTCCGCGTACGGCTCGACCCCCAGCAGTGCGCCGAACAGGGCCTTCGCGGCGTCGAGATCCTTGACGGGGTAGATGATCGTGTTCAGTCCGTCGGTCATGGCGAGCTCCTCCGTGCGTGGTCCGACGGATTTCGTCGGTGAATTCAGGCTAGGGCGGGGGAGGCGCGGGGGCTTCTTCAATCCTGATCGGTTGGCACGGGACGGCACGTGGTGGCACCTGGCGAGGTGGGCGTCGGCTCGGCGGTACCGATCAAGAAAACGGTAAGAACCACCCGCCCCACGCCCCCCACCTACAACCTTCCACCCCAGCCCACCGTCCAACTCCCGCCCGGTGCTGGTCACTTGCCGGGGTTTCTCTGTCCCAGCTGGGGGATTTCATGAGTTCTGTCTCCGTCGGACGTGTGCTGCGTCGCGGGGCATGTGTCGGAGCCGTGGGGGCGTTGGTCGTCGCCGGGCTCGGGAGTGGGGCGGCGGTCGCCGACGACGTACCGCAGACCGATGCGCTGGCGATCCAGTCGCCGTACGACGTCGCGGCGACCGTCGCTCCCGACGGTGGTGTCGCGCAGTACCGGCCGCTGGCGCTGGGGCTGACGCACAGCAATGACGCCTTCACCGTGACCGACGGACGGCTGACCGTCGATGCCTCCGGACTCGCCGGGGTCGCCGAGGTGGCCTGGCCCGACAACTGCACGCCGGACGACAGTGGCACCGTCGCCGTGTGCGACACCGGGGACGTGCCGATCCGCTACAGCGCGCAGGTGCGGTTGAAGGTGCGGGCCGTCGCCGGCGCCGCCATCGGAGCACAGGGCACGGTCACGTACTCCGCCGAGGCCACCGGCGGCCCCGACGGCACGCTCGCCGCCCAGCGCAGCGACGACACCACCGTCACCGTGAGCTCCGGCGCCGACCTCGGGATCAGCGCCCCGCAGGACGCCACCGGCGTCGCGCCCGGCACCAGCCTCACCGTGCCGTACGCGATCACCAACACCGGCAACGAGACCGCCCACGGCTTCAGCGTGGACATGTGGGCGACGTACGGCCTCGACGTCACCACCCGCTACCCGCAGTGCACCTACACGGGGCCGGACGTCAACGGCAGTGGCGACACGGTCGTGACCTGCTCCTTCGACACCGATGTCGCCCCCGGCGCCACCGTCGAGCTGCCGGAGCCGCTGCAACTCGCCGTCACCGAACGCGCGTTGTACGACCGGTTCGACTACGACGTCGAGCCCCTAGGTGACGCCACTGACCTCGACACCTCCGACAACAGCCGCTCCTGGCACATCAACGCCGACAACACCGCCGACTTCGCCGTCTACGGCACCGAGGCGAGCGGCGCGGCCGGTGACACCGTGACCTCTGGCTTCCGCTTCGTCAACCACGGGCCCGCCTGGGCCGGTGACGTCAGCGCCGGCGATCCGATCACCACGCTCGACTTCCACCTCCCGGAGGGCACCACCGCCACGTCCGTGCCCAAGACCTGCCACAACGCCTGGACCTCCGGCGAGGACCCGACCATCGGCCACTACGCGTGCACCCTGCCGACATGGGCCAAGCCCGACCTGGACGTCAGCTTCCCGTTCCAGCTGCGCATCGACCGGGTCGTCCCCGACGCGACGGGCCGAGTCACGACCCTGGCCTACAACGGCACGCCCCTCGCCTTCGACTCGAACACCGAGAACAACACGGCCGAGGTGATCGTCAACCCGTCCACCTGACGGTGACGTTGGGGGGCGAGCCCGCAGCTCGCCCCTCAACTCCGGGCGCTCACCGCGCTGTTACCTCAACTCCCCGCGACAGCCGTCCCGTTCACGTCGACTCCCGCTTCACCAACTCCGTGGGCAGAATCACCGCCGCCGTGTCCTCGCCCCCGATCTGCGCCAGCAGCACCCGCACCATCTCCGCGCTGATCCGGTCGAACGGCTGCCGCATCGTGGTGAGTTCGGGGCTCGACGCGAGCGCGGCGGGGGAGTCGTCGAAACCGCCGACCGAGACGTCCTCCGGTACCCGTCGCCCGGCCCGTGCCAGCGTGGTCAGTACGCCCCGTGCCATCAGGTCGGAGGCGACGAACACGGCGTCCAGGTCCGGGACTTGGGCGAGCAGCCGCTCGGCGCCCTTCTCGCCGCTGAGCCGGCTGTAGTCGCCGGAGACGACGAGGCGCTCGTCCACCTCGACGCCCGCCTCGGCGAGCACCTCCCTGTAGCCGGCCAGGCGCTCGACACCGCCCGGGGTGTCCAGCGGGCCGGTGACCGTGCCGATGCGGCGGCGGCCGAGGGAGAGCAGGTGCCGGGTCATGTCCCGGGCGCCGTCCCGGTCGTCGGCCGCGACGTAACTCACCTTGGAGCCGACCCCGATCGGCTTGCCGCACGCGACCAGCGGGACGCCCGCCTCGCTCAGCTCCTCCGCCACCGGGTTCCCGGAGTGGCTGGAGACCAGCAGCACCCCGTCCACGTGCCCGGAGGTGATGTACCGCGTGATGCGCCGCCGCTCGTCCTCGGTGCCGGCCAGCATCAGCAGTAGCGGGATGTCGTGCGCGGCCAGCGCCTGAGTGCAGCCACGCAGCAGGATGTTGAAGTTCGGGTCCTCGAAGAACTTCTCCTGCGGTTCCGTCAGCAGGAAGCCGACCGAGTCCGAGCGCCCGGTGATCAGCGACCGGGCGTGCCGGTTCACGACGTAACCCGTCCTGCGGATGGCCGCGTTGACGGCCTCCTGCGCGGCCGGGCTCACATAGTGCCCGCCGTTGAGGACCCGCGACACCGTGCCCCGCGAGACGCCCGCCTCGCGCGCCACGTCATGGATCGTCGGCGGCCTGCGCCGACCCCCCGTATTGCTCATGGTCACGACTCTACGGCTCCGGGGGCCGGGGCCAGAAGCACCGCGCTGGGAGCGTTCACAGCAGAGAAACATCAGAGACACTTGTCACCGGTCACGGGCGTGCGGTTATGTTGGGGTCGCGCCCTCGGGCATGCTGTGTGCACGTTCCCAAATGATCGACTACGGGAGAGATCCATGCCGGAGACCACCCCTAAGGGCCTCACCAGGCTCGCCTTCGGTGGGGACTACAACCCCGAGCAGTGGCCCGAGAGTGTCTGGCAGGAGGACGTCCGGCTGATGCGCGAGGCCGGCGTCACCATGGTGAGCGTCGGGATCTTCTCCTGGGCGCTGCTGGAGCCCGAGCAGGGTGTGTACGACTTCGGCTGGCTGGACCGGATCATCGACCTGCTGCACGAGAACGGCATCCGCGTCGACCTCGGGACACCCACGGTCGCCCCGCCCGCCTGGTTCTACCGCGCCCACCCCGAGGCCCTGCCCGTCACCGCCGACGGCACCCGCTACGAGTTCGGCTCACGCGGCGCGATCTGCCACAGCAACGCCGACTACCGCGCCGCCGCCGCGAACATCACCACCCGGCTCGCCCAGCGCTACGGCAACCACCCGGCCCTCGCGCTGTGGCACGTCTTCAACGAGTACGGCGTCCCCGTCTCCGCCTGCTACTGCGACTCCTGCGCCGCCCACTTCCGCCGCTGGCTGACCGCGACGTACGAGACCGTCGACGGCGTCAACGAGGCCTGGGGCACCGCCTTTTGGGGCCAGCGCTACGCGGACCTCGGCCAGATCAACCCGCCGCGCCTCACCCCGACCGCCGTCAACCCGGCCCAGGCGCTGGACTATTCGCGGTTCGCCGACGCCACGATGCGCGAGAACTTCGTGATGGAACGGGACATCCTGCACCGCCTCGCGCCCGGCATCCCGGTCACCACCAACTTCATGGCCGCCCTCAGCCAGTGCGAGTCCGTCGACTACTGGGCCTGGGGCCGCGAGGTCGACCTCGTCACCAACGACCACTACCTGATCACCGACGGCCGCCGCACCCACGTCAACCTCGCGATGGCCGCCGACCTCACCCGCTCCGTCGCGGGCGGCGCCCCCTGGCTGCTCCTAGAACACTCCACCTCGGGCGTCAACTGGCAGCCCCGCAACCCCGCCAAGGCCCCCGGCCAGATGGCCCGCAACGCCCTCTCCCACGTGGCCCGCGGCTCGGACGGCGCGATGTTCTTCCAGTGGCGCCAGTCCCGGCGCGGCGCCGAGAAGTTCCACTCCGCGATGCTCCCGCACGGCGGTACGGAGACCCGCGTCTGGCGCGAGGTTGTCGAACTCGGCGCGTCCGTCGAGGAGTTGGGCCAGATACGCGGCACGCGCACGCAGGCCGACGTGGCCGTCCTATGGGACTGGCAGTCGTGGTGGGCGCAGAAACTGGCGTGGCGCCCCAGCGAGGACCACGACGCCCGCGAGCGCGCCGACGCCTTCTACGAGGCCCTCTACGACCGCCACCTCACGGTCGACTTCGCCCACCCTGAAGCCGACTTGTCGGCCTATCCCCTTGTCGTCGTACCGGCGCTGTACCTGATGACGGAGGCGGCCGGCCGCAATCTCCAGCGGTACGTCGAGAACGGCGGCACCCTCGTCGTCTCCTACTTCTCCGGCATCGTCGACGAGCACGACGCCGTCCACGAGGGCGCGTATCCCGGCGCGCTGCGGGACGTACTCGGCCTGACGGTCGAGGAGTTCTCGCCCCTCCTGGCGGGCGAGCGGGTGCGCATCACCGGCGCCGACGGCTCCGAACTCACCGGCGACGTATGGACCGAGTTCGTCGTCCCGAACGGCGCCGAGACCGTGTGGACGTACGCCGAAGGCCTCACCGCCGACCACCCGGCCGTCACCCGGAACCGCCTCGGCGAGGGCACCGCCTGGTACGTGTCGACCCGTCTCGACGCCCACGGCCTGGACGCCGTGCTCGGCTGGGCGACCGAGGACGCCCGGATCGCCCCGCGCGCCGACCTGCCGTACGACGTCGAAGTCGTGCGCCGGGAAGGCGAGTTCGGCAGCTTCCTCTTCGCGATCAACCACAGCGCCTCGGACGTCAAGGTGCCGCTGGGCGCCGGCGGTACCGAGCTGCTGACCGGTGAACGTGCCGCGAGCGGCCTCGCGGTCCCCGCCGGAGCCGTCCGGGTCGTACGACTCGACGGCTGAGCCGAACTCCCCTCCGCCCGCGCGAGCCGTGAGCCGCGGGTGGAGGGGGACGTCCTCCTTCCGGGCGGGCGGTTCTGTTCGGCTGCCGCTGGGCTGGTGGGCGAGGCCTCAGACCGTGTCCTGTTCGGAGCGCGTCGGCGCTTCCTCCTGCACTGCGTCCACCGCGTCCACCGCGTCCGGTTCTTCCGGCTCCGTGCGGAGCGACGCGTCGGGGTCCCCGAACCGCTCGCACAGCAGCCGGCCCACCAGTGCGCCGCCGTAGAGCACGAACCCCACGCCGACGAGCCAGGACTCCACCACCAGGACGGTGCCGACCGGGCCGTAGCTGACCGCGTTGGTGACCAGGAGTGGGGTGAACACCAGGTACGAGAACCAGCGCAGGCCGACCAGGCCCGCCATCGTGGCGAGCGCGCCCGGGAGCAGATACCGCCAATGGACCTGGCGGCTGAGCAGGAAGTGCGGGCCCCACCAGAAGAACAGCAGGCCGGCCGTCATGCTGAGCAGGATGCGGGGCGTGCCCTCAAGGACGCTGCGGGTCTGCACCTGGGCGTACAGGTAGCCCATCAGCATGACCAGCCAGATCAGTTGTCGCCAGATGCGATGCCACGGGGTGCCGGTCGGACGCCACACGTGCTCGTAACCGCTCTGCACGCTCGACGCGAAGGACAGTCCGAACAGCGCGAGCAGGGCCACGCTCCACGCGCTGGTGGCGCCGATCACCTTGCGGGGCGGGGTGAAGACATTGGTGAGCGCGCGGGCGGACCGTCCCGACAGATCCATGCCGTCCACCAGCCACAGCGCGAACCCGCCGTGCCCCAGCGGATCGGCCGCGGCCACCACGATCAGCAGGGGTGCGAGGGTGACCAGGGCGAGTGTGGCGAACCCCATCGCCCGGTGCAGCAGCTCCAACTCCCGCCCGCGCCGGTTGAGTTCGGCGAGTCCGAGGCGCTGCCAGGCGGTGCGGACGCGGCTCACCGGGGAGTTCCCGCGCGGCGGGCGGCCGACCACGTCATTGCGGGCCCCCTTCTCACTTCTCGCCGACCGGCAGCGCGATCCGGGTCACCGGGAATACGCTCGGCGAACGTGACCGGGTGCCGCGATGACCGGGAAGAACAGCAAGCGTACGCGCGCCGGACCCAACCGTGGAGGTGTTCGTGGACCGACCCAGTGCACTGCTCGCCCGCCGCTATGTCGCGATCGGAGGTGTGGGTCCCGAGGATGTCGTGGCCGACGCCCGTGGCCGGGTGCTGACCGGCGTCGAGGACGGCCGCATCCTCCGCCTAGACGGACTGACCAACCCCGAGGCGGTGCGGGTGGAGACCCTCGCCGACACCGGCGGACGGCCGCTCGGCCTCGAACTCCTCCCGGACAACGCCCTGTTGGTGGCCGACGCGGAACGCGGGCTGCTGCGCGTCGACTTGGCGGACGGAACCGTACGCGTCCTCGCCGACTCGGTGGCGGGGGAGCCGCTGCGGGGCGGCAGCAACGTGGTCGCGCTGTCGGACGGCAGTGTGTACTTCACCGTCTTCAGCCTCCGCTACCCGATGGAGCAGTGGATCGGCGACATCGTCGAACACACCGGCACGGGACGGCTGTTGCGCCTCGCACCCGGCGCCGACAGTCCCGAAGTCCTCCTGGACGGACTCCAGTTCGCCAACGGGCTCGCCCCGAGCGCCGACGAGTCCTTTCCTGGTCGTCGCGGAGACCGGCGCCCGCCGGCTGACCCGCTACTGGCTCACCGGACCGAAGGCGGGTTGCAGCGAGTCCTTCGTCGACGACCTCCCCGGAATGCCCGACAACCTCTGGCGCGCCGGCCCGGACGGGCCGATCTGGGTGGCGCTGGCCGGCCCGCGCGTCGCGCCGCTCGAACTCCTCCACCAGGCCTCACCCGCCGTACGACAGGCCGCGGCCCGGGTCGCCGTGCGCGTGCCCTTCCGCCCCACCGGCACGATCGGAGCCATGGCGTTCGACGACGACGGAGCCGTCGTCCATCACCTCGCCGCGCGCGGCTCGTCGTACCGGATGGTCACCAGCGTGTGCGAGGCCGCCGGGCACCTGGTGCTGGGCAGCGTGTGGGAGCGCGGGATCGCGCTGTGCGAGCCGCCCGCCCCGAAGTGACCCCGGCACGCCCCCGGCGTTACCCTGATGCCCGGCCGCGATCAGCTCTCGCGGCGCGGCGGTGGGGCCCGCCGTACCCGAACCGCGGCAGAGGTGCCGCCAACGGTCCCTACTTGTAGAGGCGCGCGCCCCCAGGGCCCCCGACGAGTAGGAGACGTACGGCCATGTCAGCCCCCGAAGCCGAGAGCGTGCGCACCCGTCCTCGGGCCCCGCGTCCGTCCGTCTGGCGCGGTCAGGGACCCGTCGTCGCGGTGGTCGCGCTCGGCGGCGCGCTCGGCGCCACGGGACGCTACGCGGCCTCCCTGTGGTGGCCCGCGCAGAGCGGCGGTTTTCCCTGGACGACGTTCTGGATCAACGTCGTCGGGTGTGCCGTGATCGGTGTGTTCATGGTGGTGATCACCGATGTGTGGGCCGCGCACAGGCTGGTGCGGCCGTTCTTCGGCACCGGTGTGCTCGGCGGCTTCACCACCTTCTCGACGTACGCCGTCGACATCCAGAAACTGGTCGACGCGGGCCATTCCCGCACCGCGCTGGCCTATCTCGCCGCGACCCTGCTCGCGGCCCTCACGGCGGTCTGGCTCGCGGTGACGGCGGCCCGGCGCGTCCTGAAGTGGAGGCAGCGATGACCAGGCTGACCGGCAGCGCCCTGCGCGTGACCGTCTTCATCGGCGAGAACGACACCTGGCACCACAAGCCCCTCTACACGGAGATCGTGCACCGCGCGCACACGGCCGGACTGGCCGGTGCCAGCGTCTTCCGGGGCATCGAGGGCTTCGGCGCCTCCTCCCTGATCCACACCTCACGGCTGCTGTCGCTCAGCGAGGACCTGCCGGTGGCGATCGTGATCGTGGACACCGAGGAACGCGTACGGGCCTTTCTGCCGCAACTCGACGAACTGGTCGGCGAAGGACTCGTGATCCTCGACGACTGCGAGGTCATTCGGTATGTCGGCCGCGCGGACGACTCCGGTGAAACGGACCGGAAGGGTAAGAGGTCGTTGTGAACTGGCTGTTGGTCGTCGCGGGAGCCGCCGTCGGAGCCCCGCTGCGCTATCTCACCGACCGCGCCGTGCAGACCAGACACGACTCCGTTTTCCCCTGGGGCACCTTCGCGGTGAACGTCACCGGCTGCCTGATTCTCGGTGTGCTGACCGGTGCCGCGTCCGCCGGCGCCGCGAGTGCGCATCTCCAACTCCTCGTGGGGACAGGCCTGTGCGGGGCCCTGACGACGTACTCGACCTTCTCGTACGAGACACTGCGGCTGACCGAGACGGGTGCGGGCCTCTACGCTGCAGCCAACGTCGTCGGCAGCGTGATGGCGGGCCTCGGTGCGGCATTTGTCGGGGTGTCGATCGCGCAGGCCCTGTGGGCGTAAGAGATCGGGCGGCTCCCGCGCCCGAGCAGGACCGTTCCCAGCGCTATTGTCTACAGCACTGTCGACCAACTCCCAAGAACTGGATCTCATGAGCGTCATCAGCGTCGGTCAGGCCGCCGTCCTCGGAGTCGTCGAGGGGGTGACCGAGTTCCTGCCGGTGTCTTCCACGGGCCATCTGAAGATCGCCGAAGGGCTGATGAAGATCCCCGTCGACGACAACGCCGTCGTCGGGTTCTCGGCCGTCATCCAGGTCGGCGCCATCGCCGCCGTGCTCGTGTACTTCTTCAAGGACATCGTGCGGATCGTGACCGCGTGGGGCCGTGGCCTGCGCAATCGCGAGGAGCGCTATCACCACGACTACAAGTTCGCCTGGTGGGTGATCTACGCGACGATCCCGATCGTGCTGGTGGGTCTCGCCGCGAAGCCGCTCATCGACGGGCCGCTCGGCTCGCTGTGGGTGGTCGCCGCCTCGCTGATCGTCGGCAGTGGCGTCATGTGGGCGGCGGACCAGATGGGCCGGCACAAGCGGGGTGAGGACGACGTCACGTTCAAGGACGCGATGCTGGTGGGCAGTTCGCAGATCCTGGCGCTGCTCTTCCCCGGTTTCTCGCGCTCCGGCGCGACGATGTCCACCGGTCTCATCCTCGACCTGGACCGCGTCGCCGCGACCCGGCTCTCCTTCTTCCTCGGCATCCCGGCGCTGACCGGCGCCGGCATCTACGAGCTGAAGGACGCCCTGGGGACGGGCGTCGGCGCCGCCCCGCTGGCGGTCGGCACGATCGTGTCGTTCGTGGTCGCCTACGCCTCCATCGCCTGGCTGCTGAAGTTCGTGGCGAAGCACTCCTTCAACGCGTTCGTGATCTACCGGATCATCATCGGTCTGATGCTGTTCGGGCTGCTCGGCACGGGTGTGCTCGACAGCTGACAGCCGCTGACACCGTACGGACGATCATCACAGCGGGCGTGAAGCCGGACTTTCAGGCTTCACGCCCGCTGAATTTTTCTTTTCCGATCGCTTGACAGCACTGTCCCGTCACCCGCAGGATCACGTCCGTGAACCTGTCAGACAGCCAGACAGGTGGAGTCGGGCCGCGGCGCGTCAGCGCCATGGAAGCGGTGCTTGTCCACCTCCGCGGCGCCATCGAGCGCGGCGACTACGCCATCGGCGACAAGCTCCCCTCCGAGGCGGAGCTGTGCCGCACCCTGGAGATCAGCAGGCCCGTGCTCCGCGAGGCCCTGCGGGCCCTGCAGACCATGGGCCTGACCGTCTCCAAGACCGGCAAGGGCACCTTCGTGGTGGCCAACGCCGTGGAGGACCCCACCTTCGGCGACTACGCGGCCAGCGACCTGCTGGAAGTGCGCCGCCACGTCGAGATCCCGGTCGCCGGATACGCGGCACTGCGCCGCACCCCGGAGAACCTGGACCACCTGGCCCACCTCCTGGACCGCATGGAACGGGAGACGGACACCACCGCGTGGGTCGCGATGGACACGCTCTTCCACCTCGCGGTCGCGGAGGCCGCCCAGAACCCGGTGTTCCGCCGGGTCATCGAGGAGATCCGTGACGCGCTGGCCCGCCAGTCCGCGTTCCTCAACGAACTCGGCGGCCGGCGCGAGCAGTCCAACCGCGAGCACCGGGCGATCGTCGAGGCGCTGATCGACGGCAGCGAGCCGGACGCCGTCGAGGCCATGTCCCACCACCTCGACCGGGTCGAGACGACCCTCACCGACATCGTGCGCCCCGCGCGCACGAACACCCCCACGGAAGGCGGACCCGAGGCGTGAGCGAGCAGTCCCTGCACGGCAGCGAGCAGTCCCTGCATGACGGCGTGCAGAAACGATCCGGCCATGTCGACGCCGGAGACGCCGGCTACAGCAAGTCCCTGAAGTCCCGGCACGTCAACATGATCGCCATCGGCGGCGCGATAGGCACCGGCCTCTTCCTCGGCGCCGGCGGCCGCCTCGCCGACGCCGGCCCCTCACTGTTCATCGCGTACGCGGTCTGCGGCCTCTTCGCCTTCCTCGTCGTACGCGCACTCGGCGAACTCGTCCTGTACCGGCCCTCGTCCGGCGCCTTCGTGTCGTACGCCCGAGAATTCCTCGGCGAGAAGGGCGCGTACGTAGCCGGCTGGATGTACTTCCTCAACTGGGCCACCACCGGCATCGCCGACATCACCGCCGTGGCCGTCTACACCCACTACTGGAGCATGTTCTCCGACATCCCCCAGTGGGTGATCGCCCTCATCGCCCTCGCCGTGGTCCTCACGGTGAACCTGATCTCGGTGAAGATGTTCGGCGAGCTGGAGTTCTGGTTCGCGATCATCAAGGTCAGCGCACTCGTCGTCTTCATGCTCATCGGCATCTTCCTGCTGGTCACCCAGCACCAGGTCGACGGCACGACTCCCGGCCCGTCCCTGATCACCGACAACGGCGGCATCTTTCCGAACGGCCTGCTGCCCATGCTCCTGATCATCCAGGGCGTCGTCTTCGCCTACGCCTCGGTCGAGCTGGTCGGCGTCGCCGCCGGCGAGACCGAGAACCCCGAGAAGATCATGCCGAAGGCGATCAACTCGATCATGTGGCGCGTCGGCCTCTTCTACGTCGGCTCGGTCGTCCTGCTCTCGATGCTGCTGCCCTGGAACAAGTACAGCGCGGGCCAGAGTCCCTTCGTGACAGTGCTGTCGAACATCGGAATCCCGGCCGCCGGCGGCGTCATGAACCTCGTCGTCCTCACCGCGGCCATGTCCTCGCTCAACTCCGGCCTGTACTCCACCGGCCGCATCCTCCGCTCCATGGCGATGTCCGGCTCCGCCCCCAAGTTCACCTCGGTCATGAGCCGCAGCCAGGTCCCCTACGGCGGCATCCTGCTCACCAGCGGCATCTGCGTCCTCGGCGTCGGCCTCAACTTCGTAGTGCCGGCGGATGCGTTCGAGATCGTCCTCAACTTCGCGGCGATCGGCATCCTCTCCACCTGGGGCATGATCATGCTCTGTCACTTCCTCTTCTGGCAGAAGACGGAAAAGGGCGAACTGACCCGCCCCGGCTACCGGTTGCCGGGTTCCCCCTGGACCGAGCTCGTGACGCTGGCCTTCCTCGCCTCCGTCCTGGTCCTCATGTACGCCGACGGCGGCGCCGGACGCACCACCGTGCTGTGCCTGCCGCTGATCGCCGCCGCGCTCGTCGCCGGATGGTTCGCCGTCCGCCGCCGCGTGGCCAGCACGTCCTCCACCGCACCCGACGCGTGAGACCCACGTCGTCCTGACCCCGACAGGCAGAGATGTACAGCAGTTCCCTCGCGGACCCACCCCTCATCCGTGAACCCCTCCACGCACCCGTCGCCCACCTCATACGCGACGGAATGATCGAGGGCATCCACTACGGCTCCGTCGTCGTCCTCGATGCCGACGGCCAGGTCCAGCTCCAGATCGGCGACATAGAGGCCGCCTTCTACCCGCGCTCGGCGATCAAGCCCGTCCAGGCCGTCGCCATGGCGCGGGCGGGGCTGCCGCTCGACGGCGAGCTGCTCTCGCTCGCCGCCGCCAGCCACTCCGGCGAGGAACGCCACCTCGCCGGGGCCCGGCGGATTCTCGAACTCGCGGGGCTCACGGAGGAGTCTCTGCGCAACGTTCCCGACCTCCCGTTTGATCCGGCTGTGCGGGACGTCTGGGTGCGTGAGGGGCGGCCACCGTCCCGGCTCGCCCAGAACTGTTCCGGGAAGCATGCGGCGATGTTGTACGTGTCGAAGCTCAATGGCTGGTCGCTCGATGACTATCTCGACCCTGCGCATCCGCTGCAGCAGGCGATCGCGGAGATCGTCGAGGATCTCACCGGGCAGCGGATCGCTCGGGTGAGTGTCGACGGGTGCGGGGCTCCTTTGTTCTCCATCTCTCTCCATGGGCTTGCTCGGGCCGTCGCTCGGATTACTACCGCTGCGCCTGGGACGCCTGAGGCTCGGGTTGCTGATGCGATGCGTGAGCACGCGGAGATGGCGTCCGGGGCGGGGCGGGACGTGGCCGCGTTGATGCGGGCTGTGCCGGGGCTGCTGGCCAAGGACGGGTTCGAGGGGGTTCAGGTGGCCGCGTTGCCGGATGGGCGGGCTGTTGCTGTGAAGGTCTCGGACGGGGCTAATCGGGCGCGAGTGCCTGTTGCTGCTGCGGCTCTTGCTCGGGCCGGGGTTGATCCTGGGCTGCTTGGTGAGTTTGTCGGGGAGCCGTTGCTCGGTGGCGGCGAGCCGGTTGGTTGTGTTCGGCCTGTACGTGCGTTGGACCCTGTGCCGCCGTTGTCTGCGTGTGCCTAGATCGGTTGTGGGGATCTGCGGGCCGGATGTGGCTGGTCGCGCAGTTCCCCGCGCCCCTGAAGGGGCGCCTATCTGAACCCTGTTGGAAAGAGGACCCCATGTCTGTCGTCACCCGTCGCGAACATGATCTGCTCGGGGATCGGGATGTACCCGGCGATGCCTACTGGGGTGTGCACACCCTGCGTGCCACGGAGAACTTCCCCATCACCGGGACGCCGATCTCCGTGTATCCGCACTTGATCGATGCCCTTGCCGCCGTCAAGGAGGCCGCAGCTCTCGCCAATGAGGAGTTGGGGCTGCTCTCGTCGGAGAAGACGGCCGCCATTGTCGCCGCCTGTCGCGAGATCCGGGCCGGGAAGCTGCACGACCAGTTCGTCGTGGACGTCGTTCAGGGTGGGGCCGGCACCTCGACCAACATGAACGCCAACGAGGTTGTCGCGAACCGGGCGTTGGAGTTGCTGGGGCACGCCAAGGGCGAGTACCAGTACCTGCACCCCAATGAGGACGTCAACCTCGGGCAGTCGACCAATGACGTGTATCCGACCGCGGTCAAGATAGCGACCGTCTTCGCCGTACATGGATTGATCGCGTCAATGTCTGTACTGGAGGACGCGTTCGCCCGTAAGGCCGTCGAGTTCCATGACGTGCTCAAGATGGGCCGTACACAGTTGCAGGACGCGGTGCCGATGACGCTCGGTCAAGAGTTCTCGGCCTATGCGGTCATGATTGACGAGGATCGTCAACGTCTTGACGAGGCCGTCCAGTTGATCCATGAGATCAACCTGGGGGCCACGGCCATCGGGACCGGACTCAATGCGCCTGCCGGGTATGCGGAGTCGGCCCGGCGGCATCTCTCGGAGATCACTGGGCTGCCGCTGGTGACCGCGGCCAACCTGGTCGAAGCCACCCAGGACTGTGGGGCGTTCGTCCAGATGTCGGGGGTGCTCAAGCGCGTTGCGGTCAAGCTCTCCAAGAGTTGCAACGACCTGCGGCTGCTGTCGTCCGGGCCGCGCGCGGGGCTGGGGGAGATCAACCTGCCGCCGGTGCAGGCCGGTTCGAGCATCATGCCGGGCAAGGTCAACCCGGTGATCCCCGAGGTCGTCAACCAGGTCGCCTTCGAGGTGATCGGCAACGACGTCACCATCACCATGGCGGCCGAGGCGGGACAGCTCCAGCTCAACGCCTTCGAGCCGATCATCCTGCACTCGCTGTCGGAGAGCATCACGCATCTGCGGGCTGCCTGCCTCACGCTTGCCGAGCGCTGTGTGGACGGCATCACCGCCAACACGGAGGCGTTGCGCGCGAGCGTGGAGAACTCCATCGGTCTGGTGACCGCGCTGAACCCGCACATCGGGTACACGGCCGCCACCGACATCGCGAAAGAGGCTCTCGCCACCGGCCGGGGCGTGGCCGAACTCGTCCTGGAGAAGGGCCTGTTGCCCGCTGAGACGCTCGCCGCCCTGCTGCGGCCGGAGGTCCTGGCCGGCAGCGGACCCGTAGCCGTCTGATCCGCCCACGCGCACCAGGACCCGCCCGGAGGCACAATGGTGATCATGTCCCCATCCATGACCTTCCAGCCGGTCCTGGAGCGCATCGCCGGTGAGATCGAGCGGATGCCCGGCCGTGGCCAGGCCGCCGACTACATCCCGGCGCTCGCCGCCTGCGACCCGCGCCGTTTCGGCATGGCCGTCGCGGAGCTGGACGGCACGGTGTACGGCGTGGGGGACTGGCGGCAGCCGTTCTCCACGCAGTCCATCACCAAGGTCTTCACCCTCGCGCTCGACCTGGCCCGCGAGGGCGACGAACTGTGGGAGCACGTCGGCCGCGAGCCCTCCGGCAACCCCTTCAACTCCCTTGTCCAGCTGGAGTACGAGAGCGGTATCCCGCGCAACCCGTTCATCAACGCGGGCGCGCTCGTCGTCACCGACCGCCTCCAGACCCGCACCGGAGACGCGGCCGGAGAGCTGTTGGCCTTTCTGCGTGCGGAGAGCGGCAACCCGAGCCTCGACTTCGACAAGGACGTCGCCGCCTCCGAGTCCGCGAACGGTGACCGCAACGCGGCTCTCGCCCACTTCATGAAGTCCTACGGCAACATCGACAACCCGGTGCCGGTCCTCCTCGACCAGTACTTCCGGCAGTGCTCGATCGAGGCGTCCTGCGCCGACCTCGCCCTCGCCGCCGGCTTCCTGGCCCGGCACGGCAGCCGCGCCGACGGCACCCGGCTGCTCACCCTCACCCAGGCCAAGCAGGTCAACGCGGTGATGCTGACGTGCGGGACGTACGACGCGGCGGGCGAGTTCGCCTACCGGGTGGGCCTGCCCGGCAAGAGCGGAGTGGGCGGCGGCATCATCGCGATCGTCCCGGGCCGCTGCACCCTCGCCGTGTGGAGCCCCGGGCTCGACGAACGCGGGAACTCGGTCGCCGGGGTCGCCGCCCTCGACCGCTTCACGACCCTGACCGGAGTGTCGGTGTTCTGAACGCCGTCAGCCCAGGAACTCGGTGATCAGCGGCAACAGCACCTTCCGGCGCATGACCTCCATGTGCGTGGTACCGGGCAGCACGGCGAGCTGCGCGTCCGGGATCAGCCGGTGCATCTCGGCCGCGTGCTCGACGCGGAAGAAGTCCGTGTCGCCGATCACGAGGAGCGTGGGCACGGTCACCGCCCGCAGGTCGTCGGCGGTCCAGGGCAGCGGGTCGTTCGCCGCCGCCGAGGTCTTGGCGAAGAAGTCCTGGAAGTGCTCGGGGTGCGGTGCGACGGCCGCATAGGCGTCGGCCATCTCCTGGAAGTCGGCCTTGGTGGGCATCCGGGGCGAGCTGAAGTCGGGGGTGCGGATCTCCTCGTGGACACCGTCCTGGCTGTACTGAATGGCCGCCGGCACGATCCGTCCGACCCGCTCCGGGTGCCGGACCGCGATCTCCAGCGCGACCAGTCCGCCGAGGCTGAAGCCGATGAAGTCGGCCTGCCGGACGCCGAGTTCGTCGAGCAGTGCCACCACGTCCGAGGCCAGGTCCGGGATCGTCAGCTCCCGGTCGGTGTCGGGGGTGTGGCCGTGGCCCTGAAGCTCGGGGGCGATCACATACCGCTCGGCCGACAACGCGGGCAGCATCGTCCCGAAGGTCAGACCGACGGTCTGGACACCGCCGTGCAGCAGCACCAGCGGGCGCCGGTCCTCGTGTGCGACGCCATGGATCTCGTAGTACATCTCCTGGCCGTTCACCTTGATGCGGGCGGAGCTGTTCGGCACGGTCATCACGTCCGTTCTGGGAAAGTCGGTCATCAGGGAGACCGGTCGCGGACAGAGAACTCATCGGTACCGAGGACGGATCACACGGAGGTCATGCGCAGGTCTCCGCACGGAGAGCGGCAGGTCGCTTTCCCGCCATCCGGCGTTGACACGCTTGGCGAGTGTTGGCCATGGCTTTTCCCGTCGATCTCCGCCGCTGCCAGGTACTCGGGCTGGCCGGAACCGCCGTCCTCGCCCTGGGCGGCGAGACGGCCGGAGCACTCCCGGCCGCGGACCTCTTCTCCCCGGCCTCCGCGCAGGCGGCACTCGGGCTGGTCGGGGTCTACTTCGGCGTAGTCCTGCTGATAGCGGCCTGGCTGCTCCTGGGCAAGCTGATCCGCAGCGCCGAACCGCCCACCCCGCGCTCCCTGCTGCTGGTCCTCGCCGTGTGGGCGGCCCCGCTGCTGCTCGCGCCGCCCCTGTTCAGCCGGGACGTCTACAGCTATCTCGCGCAGGGCGCCATGGTCGACGCCCACATGGACGTCTACGCCCACGGCCCCGCCGCGCTCGGCGGCCCCCTCGCCGACGAGGTCGCCCCGCTGTGGCAGCACACGGGGGCGCCCTACGGCCCGGTGTTCCTCGCCGTCGCGTCGGGGCTCTCCGGACTGACCCGCGGTGAACTCCCCGCCGGGCTCTTCGGGATGCGGCTCGTCGCGCTCCTCGGGGTGGGCCTGATGGCCGCCGCGCTGCCCCGGCTCGCCCGGCACAGCGGCGC
The DNA here is from genome assembly GCF_040655155.1 of Streptomyces sp. NPDC050508. Classification (NCBI taxonomy): domain Bacteria; kingdom Bacillati; phylum Actinomycetota; class Actinomycetes; order Kitasatosporales; family Streptomycetaceae; genus Streptomyces; species Streptomyces sp. NPDC050508. The sequence continues at coordinate 59,069 of NZ_JBFAJJ010000028.1, read as the reverse complement.
CGACCCGGCCGCCGCGCTCTGGCTGGGCGCCCTCAACCCGCTCGTGCTGCTGCACCTCGTCGCGGGTGCCCACAACGACGCGATCATGCTCGGGTTGCTCGGCATCGGCCTGGTCGCCGCGCTCGGCCGCTGGCCGATCCTGGGCGCCGTGCTCGTCACGCTCGCCGCCCTGGTCAAGGCACCGGCCGCACTCGGTCTCGCCGCCGTCGTGCTCCTCCAGATCCGCGCGGGCCACCGCCCGGCCAAGGCCGTCACGACGACCGTCGTCGCAGCCGCGGCCACCACGGTCGCGGCGACCGCGATCGCGGGCACGGGATACGGCTGGATAGGCGCCCTCGACACCCCCGTCTCGGCGCACAACTGGGCACTCACCAGCCTCCTCGGCCGCGCCACGGGCGCCCTGCTGGAACACCTCGGCAGCGATCTCGCCCCCTTCGCCGTCCCGGCCTGGCACGCCCTCGGACTCGCGGTCACCGGCGCGGCCATCGTCGCCATATGGTTCCGCCTGCGACCCAGCCCGGTCTACGCCCTCGGCCTGAGCCTCGCGGTCGTCGCCGCCTTCGGCCCGGCGATCCGCCCCTGGTACGCCCTGTGGGGCCTGTTCCTCATCGCCGCCGCCGCGCCCAGCACGTCCGTACGACACCGGGTGGCCGCCGTGACGGGCGTCCTCGCCCTCGCCGTCCTGCCGAGCGGCGGCCCCGCCGACATCGGCCAACTCGTGCTGGCCGTCTCCGGTGGCGTCCTCGCGGTCGTCGTCCTCTGGCAGGCCCGCCAGGCGGCCGAGGCCCCGGCCCTGGGACGTACGGCATGAGAACACCCCGCACCGACCGCGGCCGACTCCTCCTCGTACTGGCCCTCGCCGCCACGGTCACCGCCTTCACTGCGACCGTCCCACTGCTGCGCGACTGGTTCGACCTGCGCGTCTACTACGGCACCGTCCACACCTGGCTCCACCACGGCGGCCGGATCTACGACTACCAGGTGCCCGGGACCACGTACGGCTTCACCTATCCGCCGTTCGCCGCCGTCAGCATGGCCCCGATGGCGTACGTCGGGCTCGGCACCGCGATCGTCGCCGCGCTGGTGCTCAACCTTGCGGCGCTCGCCGTCGTGCTGCGCATCCTGGCCGGGCCCGGGTGGCGGCGGTACGGCTGGTTCGGGTGGGCGCTGGTGGCCTGTGGGCTGGCGCTGTTCGAGCCGTTGCGCGACACCTTCAGCTTCGGGCAGGTCAACCTCCTGCTGCTCGCCCTCGTCCTCGGCGACAGCTGGCTGCTCTCCACCGGCCGGGGCCGTTGGGCGGGCGTCGGCATCGGACTCGCGGCGGCGATCAAGCTCACGCCGGCGCTGTTCATCGCCCTGTTGCTGCTGGGCAGACGCTGGAAAGCCGCCGCGGTCGCGACGGCTGTGGCCCTCGGAGCCACCGGGCTCGCGGCCTTGGCGGTCCCGGACGCCTCGCGCTTCTACTGGACCCAGGCGATGTGGGACACCACCCGCGTCGGCCGCCTCGACTACGTCTCCAACCAGTCCCTGCAAGGCGTTCTGGCCCGCCTCGGCGAGACCGGCCGCCCACTGTGGGCGACCGTCGTCCTGCTTGTGCTGTGCGTATGGGCGGTGCGGGCCCGCCGCGCGGTCGTCGCGGGGGACTGGACGGCCGCGTTCGCGCTGACCGGGCTGACCGCGTGTCTGGTCAGCCCGATCACCTGGGTGCACCATCTCGTGTGGCTGCTGCCGTCCTTCGCGGTGCTGGTCCGCGCCGGGCACCCGCGGATCGCGGGCGCCCTCTACGCGGTGATGTGCACCAGTGTGGTGTGGCTGTGGTTCGACGACGCCTCGGGCATCGACGGCTTCCTCGGCAGCAACACGTACACCTGGGTCACGCTCGGCCTGCTGCTGTGGCTGCCGACCGGTCAGACCCGGGGAAGCCTCTGGCCCCTCATCCGCAACGCCAGGACCACCGCCCCGGCGCCGAGCACGGTGGCCCCCACGACCGCAGCCGTCTCCACCCAGCCCGGACCGTCGTCCGGTACGACAGCGGCGGCCACCGGCACGGCGGCGGGACCCTGCCTCGGCCTGGCGCGCAGCGCGTCCAGCGAACCCACCGGATCGACCCGTCCCGCAGCCGCGAAACCCCAGTCGAGCAGCTCGCGCGCCTCCTCGTACACGGTGAAGCCGCCGCCCGCCTGAGGGTTCATCACCGTGACGACGAGCGAACGCCCGCCCCGGCGCGCCGCCGCGACGAGCGTGTTGCCGGCGTGCGTGGTGTAGCCGTTCTTCACACCGATGAGGCCCGGGTACGGCTCGACGCCGTCGTTGCCGGTCAGCAGCCGGTTGGTGTTCTGGATCGCGTACGAGGACCCCTCACCCGGGAACTCGGCCTCGGCGGTGGAGCAGTACCGCGCGAAGTCCGCGTTGCGCAGTCCGGCCCGCCCGAACACCGCGAGGTCGAAGGCGGAGGACACCTGGCCGTCGGTGTCGTAGCCGTCCGGTGAGATGACATGGGTGTCGAGGGCGCCCAGGGCACGGGCCTTGGCCTGCATCCGGGCGGCCGTGGTGTCCCAGCCGCCGTTGAGGTGGGCCAGTACGTGCACGGCGTCGTTGCCGGAGTTGAGGAAGACCCCGCGCCACAGGTCGGCGACGCGGTACGTGTGGCCCTCCTCGACTCCGACCAGGCTGCTTCCCTCGCCGATGCCGGCCAGGTCCTCCTCGCTGACGCGGTGCCGGATCCCTCCGGGGAGCACGGGGAGGACGGTCAGGGCGAACAGTGTCTTCAGGGTGCTGGCGGGCGGGAGTCTGCGGTGGGCGTCGTGTGCGGCGAGGACCTCGCCGGTGTGGGCGTCCGCGACCAGCCAGGACAGGGCGGAGATGTCGGGGAGCTGGGGAGTGCCGGGGTGGGGGTGGACCTGGGTGTCGGGGCGGTTGAGGAGTGCGGGGGGTGGTGTCGCTGGGCCGGGATCCGTCCCGGTGTGGGCTGTCGCCGCGACGGGTGTCAACGCGAGGACGCCCGCTAGGCAGAAGGCGCAGGCCGACACGGTGATCCGGGATGGGAATCCGATTGTCATACCGCAAACGTAGGAACGGACGGGCTCCAGAGGGCGTTGGCCGGGCCGATTGAGGCGAGTCGGCACCCGGATGCGCTAGTGATTCGGCTGCGGGTCGGTGGGGGCTGGTCGCGCAGTTCCCCGCGCCCCTTAGGGCATGGCCGTCCCGTCAGTTTGACGGCAGCGTGGGTTGGATTTGGCGTAGGAACGTCGCGTTGTTCGGGGTCTCCCGCATGCGCTCCAGCAGCGTTTCCGTGCTGCTCTGGCCATCCCTGGTCTGCAGGGCTCGACGCAAGCCCCGTACTGCCGTCAACTCGGCCGGGGTGAGGAGGAGTTCCTCTCGGCGGGTGCCGGACGGGTTGATCTCGATGGCCGGGAAGACTCGGCGGGAGGCCAGCTCGCGGCTGAGGCGGAGTTCCATGTTGCCGGTGCTCTTGAGTTCCTCGAAGTAGAAGTCGTCGGCGCGGGAGCCGGTTTCTACCAGTGCGGTGGCGAGGATGGTGAGCGAGCCGCCCTCCTCGGCGAGGCGTGCGGCGCCGAAGAACTTCTTCGGGCCGATCAGCGCGGTCGCGTCGACACCGCCGCTGAGGGTACGGCCACCGGAGGCCGCCGCGTTGTTGTGCGCCCGGCACAGCCGGGTCAGCGAGTCGAGGAGGATCACTACGTCCTCGCCCGCCTCGACGAGCCGCTTGGCCCGCTCGATCACGAGCTCGGCCAGCGCGATGTGCTGCTTGGGGGCCTTGTCGAAGGTGGATGCGTACACCTCGCCGCGCACGGAGCGCTGCATGTCGGTGACTTCCTCGGGGCGCTCGTCGAGCAGCACGACCATGAGGCGGGCCTCGGGGTGGTTGCCGGCGACGGCAGCCGCGATCTGCTGGAGCAGTACGGTCTTGCCGGTCTTGGGCGGGGCCACGATCAGTCCGCGCTGGCCCTTGCCGACGGGGGCGATCAGGTCGGCGACCCGTCCGGTCAGGCCGGCCGCCGGGTGTTCGAGGTGCAGCCGCTCACGCGGGTGCAGCGGGGTGAGGTCACGGAAGTGGCGTCGGCCGCGCAGTTCGCCGGGCGTGTGCCCGTTGACGAACGCGACCTCGGTCAGGGCGCGCTGCCCGCCGCGGACGCCTTCCACGAGGTCGCCCTTGCGCAGGCCGTGACGGCGGATCAGCGCGGGGGAGACCTGGAGGTCGGTGGGCGAGGGCTGGCAGTCCAGCGCCCGCAGGTGCCCCTTCCCGTTGCCGTCGATGTCGAGGACACCGGTGGCGGTCTGGGTGCGGGGCTGTTCCTGTACTGGGGGTTCGAGTGTGGTGGTCATGATGGGTGGTCCTTTCAAGGACGGATGCATGTGGTGTGTCATGCGGAAGGAAGGGGGAGAAGCCGCGGGCGGAGGGCGAACGAGCGCTCCTCGGGGCGGCGGGGAACATCACCTCGGGTACGGCGGAAAAACGCCGGTCACGAGATGGTGTGGAGAAGCCGATGCACCGGTCGGAAATCGACGGGCTGTTCGGCGGAAGTGAAGTGGAACCGGCACCGGCGCCCAGAACGGGGCGTACACAAGTGCTGACCGCACCGTAGCACACCCGGTGGCACTCCGGCTGTGAAGTACGGCTCAGCGGCTCGCCAGCAGGCCGTACAGGAGCGGAATCCTCGGCTCGGGCAGTCGCCACCAGCCGCTGGGAGTCCGGGTCATCTGCGGCCAGCGCGGCCACGGCAGCTCGTCGCTCTCGCGAAGCCGCCGGATGCTCATTCCCGCTGTCGTCAACGCGTTGATGACCTCGTCTATTCCGTGCATCCACTCGTAACTGTCGGTCGCGCCCGCCACGGCCGGGCCGTCGGTGTACGTGAATGTCGCGTCGCGGTGCACCGGACCGCCGCCGCCCAGGTAGTCGTGGCGGAGGAGTAGTTCGGGTCCCTCGCCCGGAGCCGGCTTCGGGCCGAGCGAGTTGAGCAGAGGGTGGAACTCGACGAGGTACAACAGGCCGCCGGGACGCAGGAGTTGGGTGACGACCTCCGCCCAGCGCGGTAGATCCGGCAGGTAGCACAGGGCGCCCTTGCCGGTGTACACGACGTCGAACTGCCGTTGCCCCAGGGCCTCCACGGCGTCGTACACGTTCGCCTGCACATAGCCGACGTCGAGGCCCGCCTTCGCGGCGATGCCGTTCGCGGCCGTCACGGACGCCTCGGAGAAGTCGAGGCCCACGGCACGCGCGCCGCGCTGTGCGAACGCGAGGGTCTCCGTGCCCAGGTGGCACTGGAGGTGCAGCACGTCACGGCCGGTCAGGTCGCCGAGGTCGTCCCACTCGAAGGCGGCGAACCAGCGGTCCGGGTCCGGGTCGCCGTCGAGGCCGTAGAACCGGCTGGCGAGGTGGACGGGGGTGCGGGCGTCCCAGTTCGCCTGGTTGGCCCGCATCAGCCGTGCGTGCTCGTCGGTGCTCATGGGGCCATCCAATCGTGGTCGAGGGGTGGACGGCGGGAAGAACACCGGTTCGGCGCCGGTTGCCCGAGGGGAAGTGAGCTACGACGAGAGGGGCAGGTCGTGCGTGCACTGATCGTGGATCCAGGGGCGGCCGGGGGGCTGCGGCTCGGGGAGGCACCCGACCCGGTGCCGGGTCCGGGGCAGGTGCTGGTGGAGGTCCGGCACACCTCCCTCAACTCGGCCGAGCTGTACTTCGCGCAGCGGAGCGCGCCCGGTGAGGTGATCGGCTTCGACTCGGCCGGTGTCGTCGTGCGGGCCGCCGCCGACGGCAGGGGGCCCGCGGTGGGCAGCCGGGTCGTGGGATTCGGTGAGGGCGGCGGGTTCGGCGCGCTGCGCGCCCTGGACGTGGCCGATGTGGCCGTCGTACCGGACGAGATCGACCTCGGCGAGGCCGCCACCCTGCCCGTCGCGGCCGGCACCGCCCTGCGCGCGCTGGAACAGGCCGGACCGCTCCTCGGCCGCCGGGTTCTCGTCACCGGGGCGTCCGGCGGCGTCGGCGGGTTCGCCGTACAACTCGCCGCGCTCGGCGGGGCGTACGTCATCGGCATGGCCGGCTCCGAGACGGGTGCGCGGTGGGTCGGTGAGCTGGGGGCGCATGAGGTGGTGGCCGGGGTCGACGAGGTGAAGGAGCCGGTCGACGTCGTGGTCGACACCGTGGGCGGGGCCCAACTGGTCTCCGCGTACGGCCTGTTGGCCCCGGGTGGCAGTCTTCAGAGCGTCGGCTGGGCTGCGGGGCGGGAGGCCGTGCTGCCCGTGGGGGTCACGCTGGGCAGTATCACGCCGAAGTCGATCGTCTCGGTCTACAACGGCGTCGGACTCACCGACCGGCAGCCGCAGTTGAGGCGGCTGCTCACACTGGTCGGCGACGGCCGACTGCGGGTTCCGGTCGGCTGGCGCGGCCCGTGGGACAGGATCGCCGAAGCCGTCGAGGCGTTGAGCGGTCGTACCCTGCGGGGGAAGGCTGTCCTCGACGTGTTCTGACGTTTCCTGTGAGACCTGGAACGAGTCCTTCACTCCCCGCCTCATACCAGCCATACGAACCCCCGATGGCCCTTCGCCGACCCATTTCTTGTTCTCGCCAATGGCCGTACCTACGCTGCCACCACCGCACCACGGCGGCACGGGACAAGGGACTTGGCAATCATGGGTCGACTGGCCGGGAAAATCGCTTTCATCAGTGGAACGGGGGCAGGAATAGGGCGGGCCGCGGCGCTGATATTCGCGGCGGAGGGTGCTGAAGTCTTCGGTTGTGACATCGACGCGGACAGTGCGGCCGAGACCGTGGAACTCGTCGAAAAAGCGGGCGGAATCATGCGGTCCCTCGCGCCCGTGGACCTGTCCACCGAAGACGGCGCCCGGGAGTGGATCGAGGCCGGGATCCAGGCCTTCGGCGGGATCGACATCCTCTACAACAACGCCTCCGCGCTGCGGAACGGCCCGTTCGCGACCATGCCCGCCGAGGACTGGTACTTCACCATCAAGAACGAGCTGGACATTCCGTACTTCTGTACCCAGGCCGCCTGGCCGCACCTGATCGCACGTGGTGGGGGCGCTGTTCTCAACGTCGCCTCCGTGGCCGCCGTACGCGGTGCGCCGTTCATGCCGATGGTGCCCCACGGGGCCGCAAAGGGCGGGGTGTTGGCGATGAGCCTGCACCTGTGCGCGGCCGGCGCCCCGCACCGCATCCGGGTCAACACCATCGCCCCCGGCATGACCCGCACCTCCGCCACCGCGCCCTTCCTCGACGATCCGGACGGGCCCAAGGCCCAGTTGGAGGCGCGTATCCCGGTCGGGCGCGTGGGGCAGCCCGAGGACATCGCGCGGGCCGCCGCCTTCCTCTGTTCCGACGAGGCGGCCTTCGTCAACGGCGCCAACCTCATGGTCGACGGCGGCGACAGTGCGATGGCGGGCTGAGCCGCCGTGACCACCCGACTCGACCACGTGGGCGTCAACGTACGGGATCTGGCAGCTCAAGTCGCTTGGTATCAGGGCGCGTTCGGGCTCAAGACCGTCTTCGAGTTCCACCTCGAAGGGCCCGGTCTGCGAGGTGTCGTCCTGGAGCATCCGCGGGGCTGGCGCATCGAGTTGCTCGCCAGACCCGGCTCCGTCCCCGGCCTTCGCGCGCCGGACCCGCTGACCGCCGCCCTCACCGAGGGATACGGGCACTTCGCGGTCACCACCCCCGAACTCGACCCCGTCCACGGTGCGTTGGTGGCCCATGGAGCGGGCGAGGTCATGGCACCCGGGCCGTCCCCCGAGCCCGGAGTACGCATGGCCTGGGTCAGTGACCCCGAGGGAAATCTCATCGAACTCATAGAGAAAAACGCAGAGTGAGGGCACGCACGATGACGGATTCGATCTCGTTGAAAAGACTGGACCCCGGAACGCTCATAGCGTGCTGTCTCGCGGTCGCGGCGGCACAGTTGTGCATTACCGTTCCCTCGCCCATCAACGGAGAAATTCAGGCCGCATTCGGCGCCTCGGGTTCCCAAGTCGCCTGGGTCACCTCCGCCTTCATTCTCCCCACCGCGATTCTGGAACTGAATTTCGGTGTGGTGGGCGATCTCTTCGGGCGCAAGCGGCTGTTGGTGCTCGGCGGGCTCGTCCTGGCGCTCGGTGAACTCCTCAACTCCACCTCGCAGAACATCACCATGATGTGGACCGGGCAGGCTCTGGCCGGCATCGGCGCCGCCGCGCTGTTCCCCAGCTCCCTCGCGGTCATCGCGGCGGCCACACCCGACGGCAAGGACCGCGCCAGGGCGGTCTCCATCTGGGCCTTGTCGATCTCGCTGGCCTCCGCGCTCGGCCCGCTGTCCTCCGGGATCCTCGCCACGATCGCCGACTTCCGCTGGGCGTTCGTCCCGCCGGTCGTGCTGGGTCTCGTCGTCGCGGTCACCTCGTGGAAACTCGTCACCGACTCCAAGGCGCCCGAGGGCCGCGCGCTGGACTGGCCGGGACAGATCACCATCGCCGTCGGCCTCACCGCCCTGCTCTGGGGTGTCATCGAGGGTGGCGACCGCGGCTGGGGCAGCGCGGCGATCGTGGGCTCGCTGACCCTGGCGGCAGTCGCGCTCGTCGGGTTCGTCGTCGCGGAGACCCGCGCGGCCTCCCCGATGTTCAACCTCGGCCTGCTGAAGATCCCCTCGTTCGCGGCGGCGGCCGTCGTCGCCCTGGCCGGCATGTTCGGCTTCATCGGCACCGCCTACTGCGTCTCGATCCGCCTCGGCGCCGTGATGCACCTGAGCCCGCTGCGGGCCGGAATGCCCTTCGTGATCCTCCAGTTGATCCCGCTGCTGCTGGCGCCGGTGCTCAGCCGGATGCTCACGAAGATCGACGCCCGCTGGCTGCTGATGGGCGGCCTGCTGCCCATGGCCGCCGGACAGTTCTGGATCGCCGCACTGCCCATCACCACCACCTCCCTGGTCGCCTTCATCGGCCCGGTGCTGCTGCTCGGCATCGGCTTCATCTGCGTGGTGTCCTCGCTGACCTCCGCCGCCGTGAACGCCGTACCGATCAACATGACCGGCATGGCCAGCGGCGCGACCAGCCTGGTCCGCGAGTTCGGCCAGGGCCTCGGCCCGGCCGTGATCTCCACCGTCGCGATGAGCCTCGCGTCCTCCGCGCTCGTCGGAAAGCTCAGCGGGGCCGACGCGGGCATGGAGAAAGCGGCCGGACCGCTCGCGGTCGTCAACGCGGGCAGCGCCCAGGCCAAGGCCGCCGCGCAGACCGCGCTCGGCCACGGCATGGCCATCGGCGTGGTGATCTGCGGGTGCGCCTCGCTGCTGGGCGCGGTGATCACCCTGCTGCTGGTGCGCAAGAACACCGAGCGCGCGGTGGTGGGGGCGGGGGAGCCGTCGGTGCAGGCGGCGACCGCGTAACCGACAGCCGTATCCGAAGAGGCCGGGGCCCGTGCCCCGGCCTCTTCCCTGTTTTCACGAAAGGGGTGTCGATTCGGCTCGGCTGCGTTCGTCGGTGGGGTGTAAGAAGCTCATGAGGACCGGGAGGATCCATGAAGTACATGCTGCTCGTGTGCGGAGACGACACCGCCGACGCCTCCGGAATGGCACCCGTCGAACCCTGGGTGGAGGAGCTCGGCGACCGCAACGTACGGCTGCACGGCCACCGGCTCGCGCTGCCCGCCGAGGCCGTCACCGTACGGGTGCGGGGCGGGGAGGTGCTGCGCACCGACGGGCCGTTCGCGGAGACCAAGGAGTACGTCGCCGGATTCGACATCCTGGAGTGCGACACCCTGGAAGAAGCCGTCGAGGCCGCCGCCAAGCACCCGGTGGCGACCATCGGAGCCATGGAGGTCCGCAGGTTCTGGGACGACGAGGACGCCGAGGCGGCGATCAGGGCGCTCGACGCCGAACTGACCGAGGCGGCCCGCGAACGGGACGTCGACCGCGCGCTGGCCTGCTATGCACCTCATGCGGAGGTTTTCCACCTCGCCGACGGCCACGAGCGCCAGGGCCTCGACGCCCACCGCAAGGCATTGCAGGACCTGTTCGCGTCCGTCACCGGGCCGGTGACCCGCGAGGTGCGGGACTTCCGCGTCCAGGTGGACGAGAGCATCGGCTTCGCCCACTCCCTCGTCCGGCTGACCGCCACCCGCACCGACGGCACCCCGCTCGACGAAACGCTGCGTGTGACCACCGGCTACCGCGACATCGGCCTGCGCCGGCTGATCACTCACGAGCACGCCGTGTCCCTGAAGGAGACCTGATGAAGTACGCCCTGTTGTTCTGCACCCCGGTCGGGGGCGAGGAGCAGAGCCCGGCGGAGCATGCCGAAGATCCACGTTTCGCCGCCTACTTCGAGGAGGTGCGGGCGGGCCGGGTCACCGGAGGTGCACGGCTGCGGCCCTCCACGGACGCCACGACCGTGCGCGTCCAGGGCAACGAAGTCCTGCTCAGCGACGGTCCGTTCGCGGAGACCAAGGAGTACCTCGCCGGCATCTCCTTCATCGATGTCGCGGACCTCGACGAGGCGATCGCGCTCGCCGCCAAGCACCCGGCCGCCTCCGACGGCGGCTCCGTCGAGGTACGGCCGATTTGGGAGTGAACGTGCCGGACGTCGAGGAGGCGGTCGCCGCCGCCTTCCGCGAGGAGTGGGGTCAGGTCGTCGCCACCCTGATCCGGGTGACCGGCGACTGGGACCTCGCGGAGGAGTGCGCGCAGGACGCCTTCGCCCAGGCACTCGACCGGTGGCGGCGCGACGGAATCCCGCGCCGCCCCGGCGCCTGGCTGACCACGACCGCCCGCAACCGCGCCCTCGACGTACTGCGCCGGGAGGCGGTCGGGGCGGCGAAACTGCGGGAGGTCGCGGTGCTGGGGCGGGACGAGGGACCGTACGACCCGGAGTACGACGGCGACGACAGCGGGGTCGAGGACGATCGGCTGCGGCTGGTCTTCACCTGCTGCCACCCCGCGCTGCCCATCGAGGCCCGCGTCGCCCTCACCCTGCGCACGCTCGCGGGTCTGACCACCCCTGAGATCGCCCGCGCCTTCCTCGTCCCCGAGGCGACCATGGCGCAACGGCTGGTGCGGGCCAAGAAGAAGATCCGCAACGCCGGTATCCCGTACCGGGTGCCGCCCGCGCATCTGCTGCCCGAGCGCACGACTGGTGTGCTCGGCGTGGTCTACCTCCTCTTCAACGAGGGGTACGCGGCCACGTCCGGCGCCGACCTGGTCCGCACGAACCTGTGCGCGGAGGCGATCCGCCTGGCCCGCGTGCTGTCCCGCCTGATGCCGGACGAGCCCGAAGTGCTCGGTCTGCTGGCGCTGTTGCTGCTGCACGACGCCCGCCGTGCCACGCGCGTGGACGCGGCGGGGGAGTTGGTGACCTTGGAGGACCAGGACCGTACGGCGTGGGACCGGGCCGAAGTCGACGAGGGCGCGGCCCTGTTGGAGACCGCACTGCGCCGGGGCCGGCCGGGGCCGTACCAGATCCAGGCCGCGATCGCCGCCTGCCACACCACCGCGCCCACGGCCGAGGACACCGACTGGGCCGATATCGCGGGCCTGTACGGCGAGTTGGAACGCTTCGTGCCGTCGGCCGTGGTGCGCCTGAACCGGGCGGTGGCCGTGGGTATGGCCGAACACCCCGACGAGGGGCTGGAGTTGGTGGGCGAACTGGAGCGGTCGGAGGAACTGGCCGACTATCACCTGCTGCCCGCGACCCGCGCCGATCTGCTGCGCCGCAGCGGTCGTACGGCGGAGGCGGCCGAAGCGTACGAGCGGGCACTGGAGTTGGTGGAGAACGACGCGGAGCGAAGGTTTCTGGAAAGTCGGCTCGCGGAGTGTCGATCCGCGTAGGAGCCGTTCGTCGGTGGGGTGAAAGCAGCCCACGACACCGGAGGTTCCGATGAACGCCCTCGTACTCCTGCGCCGCGCACGGCAGTTCCTGGCCCGGCTGGCGGCCGAGGAGCCGGCACCCGGAACCCCGGACGCCTGGCTCGCGGGCCCCCGTCTGGGCGGCTGACCGAGGATCGTCCTCAGCTGACGTCGAGCAGGCCGGCGAGGAGTCGGAGTCGCTCGGCGTCGGGGCTGCCTTCGGCCGCGGTGCAGACCATGAGCGCGGGGCCCGGGTTGCCCGGTATCGGGTAGGCGTCCCAGTCCAGGTTGAGTTCGCCGACCCGGGGGTGGTCGAGGCGCATCTGGCCGCGGGTCGGTTCCGCCACGTCGTGGAGGGCCCACAGGGCCGCGAACTCGTCGCTGCGGACGGCGAGTTCACCCACCAGCTCGACGGCGCGCGGGTTCCCCGGATCGGCGGCGACCTGCGTCCGCAACATCCCGATCAGCTCCGCGACGGTGGCCGCCCGGTTCGGGCAGGTCCGGTCGGCCTGGGGGTGCAGGAACAGTGCCAGCATGTTCCGCTCCTTCTGGGGCTGCCGGGTGAAGTCGCCCAACAGGGCGCCGCCGAGCGGGTTCCAGGCCAGCACGTCCAGGAAACGGCCGACGACCAGAGCGGGCGCGGTCATGCCGTGCAGCAGTCGTAGCGTGGTGTCCGGTACCTCCTCCGGCTCGTACGGACGCGGCAGGCGGGCCGGGGTGCGTGCGGCGGCGGCGAGGCTGTGCAGGTGGCGGGTTTCCTCGGCGGAGAAGTCGAGGGCGCGGGCGAGGGCGTCGAGGACCTGTTCGGAGGGGCGTACGTCGCGCCCCTGCTCCATGCGCTGGTAGTAGTCCGAACTCACTCCGGCCAGCAGCGCCAACTCCTCCCGCCGCAGTCCGGCGACGCGCCGTCTCGGGCCGGGTTCAAGGCCAACATCCTCTGGGCGCAGCCGAGTTCGGCGGGTGCGCAGGAACTCCGCGAGTTCGCGTCGGGGATCGTCGCTCATGGCGTGGGAGGAGTCGGTCACGGCGTCAGTATGCCGTCGGCGCGGCCCGCGAGGGTGGGTCTGCCAGACCCAGGAAAAGGAGAACGACCGTGATGTCGCGTGCGGGGTCCAGCATCGGATCAACCACACGGCAGGCCACGGAAGGACAGCGACATGAAGGCCGTTCAGATCACGAGTTTCGGTACTGCGGACGTTCTGCGGGTCAATGAAGTGGATCGTCCCGCTCCCGGCTCGGGTGAGGTCCTGGTGTCGGTCGAGGCGTCCAGCGTGAACGGGCACGATGTGATCGTCCGGGCAGGGGAGTTGAAGATGGTGTCGGGGCGCCGGTTCCCGATCGGCGTGGGGCTGGACTTCGCCGGCGTCGTCGCCGCGACCGGCGCCGGTGTCGAGGGCTACCGGGTCGGAGACCGGGTGTGGGGCATGGTGCACCCCCGGCAACGGCACTCCGTCGCCGGTGCGGCCGAGTACGTCGTGGTCTCCGCGGAGCGCATCTCACACGCCCCGGCGGACCTCTCGTCGGTCGAGGCGGCCTCCCTGGTGGTCGCGGGTGCCACGGCGCTGATCGCCCTGCGCGACAGTGTGCGCCTGGTGAGCGGCGAGAAGGTCCTGGTCCGGGGCGCGGCCGGCGGAGTAGGCACGGCCGCCGTGCAGTTGGCGCACGCGATGGGCGGCCACGTGACCGCGCTGGCCCGCGACCGCCACGCCAAGATCCTGATCGATCTCGGCGCCGACGAGGTCCTCGACTACGGCTCCACCACCTCGGACGCGATCGGGCCGTTCGACGTCATCGTCGACACCGTCGGCACGGAACTGCACTGCTACCGCGGCCGGTTGGCCAAGGGCGGCCGGATGGTCACCGTCGGACTGTCCCCGTCCGCCATCGCCGCGATCGCCGCGTCGAGCGTGCACGGCTCCCGCCGCATCCGCACCTTCAGCGCCAACCCGGAGCCCCCCGTGCTGCGTGATGTGGCCGACCACGTCACGTCGGGTGCGCTGCGCCCGGTGATCGACAGTGTGTACCCGCTCGCGGACATCGCCGCGGCGCACCGGGCGTTCGAGCGCGGCGGCGTCGTGGGCAAGCACGTGGTGACGGTGCCGCGCGGCTCTCTCTGACGGAGTCCGCTCAGTGGGGCGTGGTGCGCAGGTCGATGCCGCGGACGTGAGCGTCGGCGGTCACGATCCGCGTCGCCATGCGCGACAGGCGCTGCCGGTCGGCTCCGGCCAGCGGCTCGACACAGCGCTCGATCCGCTCGGCGAACTCGGCGGCGACCTGCTCGACGAGCTGTCGGCCGGCGTCGGTGATCGACACCTGGAACGAGCGCCGGTCGACTGAGCTGGCGGTGCGGGTGACCAGACCCCGGCGCTGCGCGCGGTCGACCAGGCCCGTGATCGAGGACTTGTCCAGGCCGAGGTGGCGGCCGAGCTGGTTCATCGTCGGCTCCCGGTCCCGCAGTATCCCGAGCATCCGGGTCTGGACGACCGACAGGTCGTGCTGCCCCGCGATCTCGGCCAGCGCGTTCTGCACCAGGAACGACAACTGGGCGAGGGCGTCGACCAGGCCGAGGTCCTCGGTCGCCGGGGGCTGCGTGTCGTGCGGTGAGGTCATGTCCCGGATTCTACTTGCAAAGGTACGTGGCACCTACTAATTTAATTCGTGCGACGTACTTTCCGCATCACGTACTTTCTGTGTCGCGTACTTTCCGTGCCACGTACCACAGCTGAGGAGAGCTCTCATGGACGTCCATGCCGCGGTGGTCCACTCGTTCGACGCCCCGCCCCGCTATGAGCCGTTCGACCTGCCCGCCCCGACCGATGAGGACCAGGAACTGGTCGACGTCCTCGCCGTGGGCCTGCATCCCCGAGTGCGTACCGGCGCGTCGGGCAACCACTACACGAGCACCGGGAAGCTGCCGATGGTGCCCGGTGTCGACGGGGTCGGCCGGCGCGCGGACGGTCGGCTGGTGTACTTCGTGGCCGATGACGAACTGGCCGGTCCGATGGCCACCCGGACCGTCATCGACAGCCGTCACACCATCCCGCTCCCCGACGGCGCCGACGTCGTGAAGATCGCCGCCTCGATGAACCCCGCCATGTCGTCCTGGGTGGCGCTGCGCCGCCGCGTCCCGATCGAGGCCGGCCAGTCGGTGCTGATTCTCGGCGCCACTGGCAACGCCGGACAGATGGCCGTGCAGGTCGCCAAGCGGCTCGGCGCCGGACGGGTCGTCGGCGCCGGACGTGACCGGGCTCGCCTGGCGGCCCTGCCGGGAATCGGCGCGGACGCGACCGTCGCGCTCACCGACGACGCCGAGGCCACCGCGACGGCGCTGGCCAAGGAGGCCGCCGAAGTCGACCTGGTCATCGACTACTTGTGGGGCAAGCCGGCCGGCGACGCGATCATGTCCTTGCTTCGGGCCCGCGCCGATCGAGGTCGTGCCCTGAACTGGATCCAGATCGGCGCCATGGCGGGCCCGACCATCGAACTCCCGTCGGCAGCACTGCGGTCGGCGAACTTCCGGCTCCAGGGCAACGGCCAGGGCGCGGTGTCCACCCGGACGTACCTGGAGGAACTCCCGTCCCTGGTCGAGGAGATCGAGAGCGGCGGCATCGCGGTCACCGCAAAGGCGGTACCCCTCGCCGACGTCGAGAGCGCCTGGAACGCGCCCGAGGTCCCGGGCGTACGCACCGTCCTGGTGCCCTGAACTCGCCCCGCCCGTCATGCAGTTCGTATCGGAATTACCCAAGGAGCCCGGAGCCATGTCCCCCACCACAGACACCGACGTCATCATCTGCGGCACCGGCGCGGCCGGTCTGACCCTCGCCCTCGACCTCGCCCGCAGGAACATCGCCTTCCTGCTGATCGACAAGGCGCCGCAGCCGTTCATCGGCTCCCGCGGCAAGGGCATCCAGCCCCGCAGCCAGGAGGTCTTCGAGGACCTCGGCGTGATCGACCGGATCGTCGCCTCCGGTGGTGAATATCCCGTCCAGCGCATCTACACCGCCGACGGGCCCATCGACCAGGTCGGCGTGGAGATGTCGGAGCCGACGCCCGAGGAGCCGTACCAAATACCCTTGCTCGTCCCGCAGTTCCTCACCGAGTGTCGGCTGCGCGAACGCCTCGCCGAGCTGGGCCATGCTCCGCACTACGGCCACGAACTCGTCGGCTTCGACCAGGACGGCGACGGTGTGACCGCGCGCATCCCCACCCCGGACGGCGAACAGGCCGTACGGGCAAGGTACTTGATCGGTGCCGACGGCGGATCGAGCTTCGTCCGCAAGGCACTCGGCATCGGCTTCCCCGGCAAGACCCTCGGTGTACGGGCGATCGTGGCCGACGTGTACGTCGACGGCGTCTCGCCGGACGCCTGGCACCGGTGGGGCGAGGACACCGCCGGGCAGGTCTCGATGTGCCCGCTCTACGGCACCGACATGTTCCAACTCCAGGCCCCCGTACCCTTCGACGTGGACCTGGACCTCTCGGCCGAGGGACTCACCGCCTTCTTCCGCGAACGCACCGGGCGCGACGACGTCGTGATCCGCTCCGTGTCCTGGGCGTCCGCGTTCCAGATGAACGCCCGGCTGGCCGACACCTACCGGCGGGGGCGCGTGTTCCTGACCGGGGACGCCGCGCACTGCCACCCGCCGACCGGCGGACAGGGCCTCAACACCAGTGTCCAGGACGCCTACAACCTCGGCTGGAAGCTCGCCGCCGTGCTCGACGGCGCCCCGGAATCGCTGCTGGACACGTACGAGCAGGAACGCCGGCCCATCGCCGAAGCCGTCCTCGGCCTGTCCGAGAAGCTGCTCGAAGCGGCCAAGAACCGCGACATCCACCGGGGCCGCGAGGTCAGCCAACTCGACCTCGGCTACCTGAACTCACCCCTGTCGCTGCACACTTCGGCGCGCGACAAGGGCGTACTGGCAGGGGACCGCGCGCCCGACTCGCCCGTGGCCGGCGCGGGCGGCCTGCCCACCCGCCTGTTCAGCCTGTTCCAAGGACCCCACTGGACGCTGCTCGGCCACGACGTCGACGAGGCCTCGGCCCCGGCACCGCGCCCCGGCCTGCACATCCACACCATCGGCACCCGGGGCGACATCCTCGACAGCGGCGACCGCGTCCAGAGCGCCTACGGGCTGTCCTCCGAGCAGTGGGTGCTTGTCCGCCCGGACGGATACGTCGCCGCCGTGGTCGACACCGCCGAACTCCCCGCCGTAGAAGCCTATTTGGACACCGTCGGCGTCCGCCCCCTCGCGGCGACGCGACCCACCACCACGGAAGCGAGCACCGACATGCCCACAGAGACCTCTGCCGACAGCACCGGCACTCCCCGTACCCGACGGGAGCACCGACAGGCCCGAAGCGCCGCCGAGCAGCGGCTCGCCACCGCCCAACGCGAACTCCACCAGCTCTCGCGCCAGGTCCAGCGCGACCTGCGCAGTGTCCGACGGCACGGCGAGACGACCGCCATCGTCGCCCGCTCGAACTTCGCCGAGCTCGCGGTCAAGAGCATCAACCGGCTGACCGCCAGCCTCCGCACCGACCGCACCGATGAGTAGCGCCTCGCCCCTCATCCACGACGGCCGGTGCCGCCCAGGACGCCGGTCGTCACGTGGCGTCGAGGGCGTTCGTGATCGCCTTCACCCCGCCGTGCGCCGCGTACCCGCCGTCCACGGTGATCTCCGCACCGTTCACGTACGACGCCTCGTCCGACAGCAGATAAACGACCAGCGGCGCCACCTCGTCGACCGTGCCCGCCCGGCCCTGCGGCGTCAGCGACAGGTGGGCCTGGACGAACACCGGGTTCGCGGAGGCCATCAACGGGGTCTCGATGTAGCCGGGGTGGATCACATTCGTACGGATGCCGCGCGGAGCCAGCTCCAGCGCGGCCACCTTGGACAAGCCCCGAAGCGCCCACTTGCTCGCCGTGTACGCGACCGCGTGGTGCGCGGTGAGGCCCGCGACGGAGCCGACGTTCACGATGGACGAACCGGCCGGCATCAGCGGGGTGAGCGCCTGGATGCCGAGGAGTGCGCCCGTGGTGTTGACCGCGAACGCCCGGTTCCAGTCGGCAAGTTCGACCGATCCGAGGCGGGCGCGCATGGGGATGCCCGCGTTGTTGACGAGACCGTGCACCTCGGTGAGTGTCGCCGCGAGACCCGCCCAGTCGTCCGGCGACGACACGTCCAGGTGCCGGTAGGTGACGTCCAGGCCGTCGGCACGCAACGACGCGGCCAGCTTCTCGCCCGCCTCGTCCAGGACGTCGGTCGCGACCACCGTCGCGCCCTCCCGGGCGGCGGCCGCCACCTCGGCGGCTCCCTGGCCCTGCGCGGCCCCGGTGACGACGACGGTACGACCGGCCAGACGCGTGCGGCTCACGGTTCCTCCAGGGGGTGCGGGCTGTCTCCCGTCCACGCTAGGAAGCCGGGGTCAACTCCGGAAACGCACGATCGGCATGGGTGGCATCCGCGCCGACGATCTCCCGCACCACCGGGTCGTTCAGCGACGCGCCCACCTCGCGGACCGTCTCCCGCAGCCAGCGGTGCGCCGGGTCCGCGTGCCGGTTGTGGTGCCAGTACATGGCCTCCACCAGCGGTACGTCGGGGAAGGGCGTCGGTACGACCGCACAGCGCGCGAAACCCTCGTAGCGCCGGGCGAGCCGCTCGGGGACCACGGCGACCAGGTCGGTGCCACTCACCAGGAACGGCAGCACGTTGAAACCGGGCGTGCTGACCTGCACCCGGGGCGTGATGCCGAGGGTCTCCAACTGCCGGTCCGCAGGCGTGAGTTTGCCGACGGCGCAGGCCGCGTGCGGCATCTCCGCGAGGTCGCGCAGCGAGAGCCGCCCGTCCACCAGACGCGGGTTGTCCGGGTCGACGAGACACACGAACCGGTCGTGCATCACGGCCTCGCTGACACCCGGCAGCTGGTAGCCGAGCGGCACGATCATCAGGTCGTGGCAGCGCAGATGGGTCTCGGTCTCCAGCTGCCCGATGACGATCGGGTGGAAGTCGATCCGGATGCCGGGGGCCTCCTGCGCGAGGGCCCGCAGCAGCGGCTCCACGAACACCGTCATCACGTAGTCGGACATCACCACCGAGAACCGCTGCCGACTGCGCGACGGATCGAAGTGCCTGGTCAGCGACAACGCCTCCTCCGCCTTGTGCAGCGAGGACTGGACGACCGGCAGCAGCCGCTCCGCGAGCGGCGTCAACTCGTACTCGCGGCCCACCCGCACCAGCAGCTCGTCGTTGAAGTGCCGCCGCAGCCGGGCCAGGGAGCCGCTCATCGCGGACTGGCTGGTGGACAGCCGCACCCCCGCGTGGGTGACGTTCTTCTCCTCCAGGAGGGCTTCCAGAGCCACCAGAAGATTCAGGTCGATTGCTCCCAGACCCATGCGTGTGTCCTTCCGGCCGCGTCGTTGAAGCTCGGTGAAACCGGAGCGTAACGAGCGGGTTCGCGCCGAGGAAGGGGCCGGGGGAGAAGTCACAGGGATCCGATAGCTGCCATCGGAACCCTGGATGTGCGCAGGTCGGAAGGTTCGCAGTGGGGTCTACGGCCGCGGGGTCCGGCCGCGCCTGCGGGCGCGCGGCAGGTATACGTCCGTACGGCCGGGCACGACGCGGTTGGAGAGGGTGCCGAGGCGCTCCACCGCGAGGGTCACCTCGTCGCCGGGCTTGAGCGGCGGCGGGGTGCGCTCGCCGACCCGGCCCCAGAACTCCGCCAGCGCGCCCCAGCCGCAGGTGCCCGAGCCGAGGATGTCCCCGGGGCGCACCCAGGCGTCCCGGGAGGCGTAGGCGATCATCTCCTCGAAGGTCCAGGAGACGTTGGCGAGGGTGTCGCGGCCGATCAGCTCACCGTTGAGGGTGACCGTCATCTCCAGGTCCAGGAAGCCGTCCGGGTCGCGGCGGTCCTCGACCTCGTCGGCGGTGACCAGACAGGGGCCCAGCGTGTTCGCGAAGTCCTTGCCCTTGGAGAAGCCGAGCCCCAGATTCTTCTCCGGCTTCTGCAGATCGCGCGCCGACCAGTCGTTGAAGACCAGGTAGCCCACGATGTACTCGCGCGCCTGCTCTGGTGTGAGATCACGTCCGCTGCGGCCGATGACCACCCCGACCTCCAACTCGAAGTCGAGCACCGAACAGCCGGCCGGGACCGGCACGTTGTCGTGCGCGCCGTACGCCGCATGGGGGTTGGTGAAGTAGAAGTTGGGCGCCCGGTACCACTCCTCGGGCACGTGCTCCAGACCGTCCAGGGACTTCGAGACCCCCTCGATGTGTGCCTCGAAACCGACGAAGTCCCGGATGGACGGCGGCTTCAGCGGAGGCAGCAGCCTCACCTGATTTACCGTCAAGTCGCTTGGTGTGCGCAGTGCTTCGGTGCCGGCCGCGTGCAGCACGTCCTGCTCCAGCAGGGTCAGTACGGTGATCCCCTCGGGCAGCGGATGAACAGTCCCGTCGCGCAGGACCCCGGCGCGCTCCACGCCCTCGTACTCGTATGTCGCGAAACGCATCGCTCACTGCTCCCAGTGGTTGGTGTTGGTGACGGCCCCTGTGCTGAGGTGACCGGCGAAGAGCCCCTTGGGGTCGTAGGCGGCCCGGATCTCTCGCAGTCGCCGCCACTGTTCGTCGCCCATGAACCTCAACTGCCGCACGGTGAAGTCCGAGTCGCCGAGGTACTGGCCGGCGGTGACCGGCTGCATGTCCGCCATCGCCTCGTCCAGCCAGGACCGCAACTCCGCGTCCCGCGACGGGTCGTCGTGGATGACGTAGGTGGCGCAGTAGATCTCCGACTGCAATGAGAAGGCCATGTCGGGCAGTTGGCGCAGTGGGGCCATGGAGAACCAGATGGTGAACGTCTGCCGGGTGGGCTGCTCGGTGAACGCCTTGCGGATCGCCGGTACGACCTCGTCGGCAGGGCCGGTCAGCCAGGCGTTGTCGACCAGGTAGCGGTGGCCCTCGGGGTTGGCGATGCGCTGGCCCGCCAACTGTTCGCCGAGTGTGGTCTGTTGGGCTTCCACGCGGAACAGGGCCCGATCGGCGTACGGGTTGGCGTGCAGCGGTGCCAGTGCCTCGGCCGCTTCGTCTGCCGTGTCGGTCATCGACACGCCCGTGACCAGCAGCACCGGTTCGTCCAGGTCGGGCGGTGTCTGGGTGAGCGCGACGATCTCGACCAGGTCCGAGACCGTGTGGTGCATGCCGTGCAGCCAGGTCATGACCTCGTCGAACAGGACGAGCGGATACGCGTGCACGGTGTGTCCGAGGTACTTCGGCAGTGGCCGCGTGCGCAGATGGAAGCGGGTGACGATGCCGAAGAAACCCGGGCCCGCGCCGCGCGCCGCCCAGAACAGATCGGCGTGCTGGTTCTCGTCGGCGCGCACCAACTCGCCCTCGGCGGTGACGACATCGATCGCCACGATGTTCTCGGCCGCCCAGCCCCAGCCGCGCGCGTTCCAGCCCTGCCCGCCCTGGAGCAGGAAGCCGCCGATACCGACGGAGGGACAGTGCCCGCCGTTGAAGAGGCGACCGAACTCGCCCAGATACGGGTTGAGTTCGTCGCCACCCTTCACACTGGGCGTCGCCGTCACGATCCCGGTCCCCGGGTCGTACGCCATCTCGCGGAAGCCCCCGAGGTCGATCAGCAGCGCGTCCTGACGCACCGACCAGGCGGCCCAACTGTGCCCACCGGAGCGGACGGCGACCTGCCAGCCCTGTTCCAGGGCGAGCCGTACGCCTTCGACGACGTCCTGCTCCGACTCGGCCATCAGTACGGCGGCCGATGAACGGTCGGTAGGGCGGCGGGCGTTGAAGACCCGCCCGAAGCACGCCGTCTCGAAGTCCTCGTCGTCGGGGAGGTGGAGGGTGCCGGAGAAGCGGTTCAGGTTCACGCTCGTACTCACTTGATCGCGATCGGGTTGACGGGGGCGCCCACCGCGCCGGTCACCGGAAGCGGCGCGGCGACCAGCAGGAACTCGAAGACACCGTCCGCCGCGCAGTCCTCGGCCAGGGCCTCCAGGTCCCACATCTCGCCCAGCGGGAGGCCCATGTTGGGGATCGCTATCTGGTGCAGCGGGGACATCGCGGGCTGCGGGAACTCGTAGGGCCGCACCTCAAGTCCCCACGTGTCGGAGGCGATTGCCGCGATCTCCGTGCGGTGCAGCCAGCCGAGGGTGGTGAAGGAAAGGCCGGGCGCGTCACCGGCGGCATAACCGCCCCACGCGCCGAGCCGCCGTACGCGGCCGAGTTGCCCGGTGCGGATCAGGACGAGGTCGCCGCGCCGGACCGAGCTGGTGGCGCCCTGCGCCTCGATCGTGGCGCGCAGATGCTCCTCCAGGATGGGGAATCCGTCCGGGAGTTCGCCGATTTCGTCGCCGACCGCACGGCCCACGTCGAGGAGGACTCCGCGACTGGTGAAGGCGCCCTTCATGTGCTCGATGCCGGTGACCGAGTCGCCGTCGCCGTTGACGATGGTGCACGGACGGCCGTTCCACGCCTGCTTGTTGTCGTAGATGTGGCCCAGCCCGTCCCACTGCGTGGAGGCCTGCAAGGGCATCAGGACGTGGTCGTCGGCGCCGCCGAAGCCGTGCGGGAAGCCCTGGGTGCCGGCCGCCGCGTCGGAGCCGGTGTCCCTCATGTAGTGGACCGGGTTGATACGGCCGCGGAAACCGCGCTGCGGGCCCGACTCGTTGAACTCCTGGGCGAGGGAGAAGGACCGCCCGCGCCGCACCAGGCCCACCGCGTGGGCGCGGATCGCGTCGTCGATGAAGTTGAGCGTGCCGAGCACGTCGTCCTCACCCCAGCGGCCCCAATTGCGGTAGGCGGAACGGGCCTTGGCGAGTTCTTCCTCGATGGGGCCGAGGGCACCGGCGGTCATCGGGTACGTCCTTTCAGGAGCAGGTCGAGGGCGTTGCCCCCGGCGACGGCGGCCCGGTCGGCCGGGGCGAGTCCGGCCGCGTCGAGGCGGGCCACCGGGTCGTCGACGCCCATGTCGAAGGGGTGGTCGGTACCGAGGACGACCCGGTCCGCGCCCACCTCCTCGACGAGGTGACGCAGTGCGCCCGGGGTGTACACCAGCGCGTCGAACCAGATGCGCCGCAGATAGGAGCTGGGCAACTCGGCGCAGCCGCGCGCGTCCTCCCGTACCTGCCAGGCGTGGTCCGAACGGCCGATGTACGTCGGCAGGTAGCCGCCGCCGTGCGCCGCCACCAGCTTCAGGCGCGGGAAGCGGTCGAGGACGCCGGAGAAGATGAGGTGGGAGAGCGCGACCGTCGTCTCCACCGGCTGACCGACCGTGTTTCCGAGGTAGTTGGTGGCGAGGCGTTCGCCGAAGGAGCAGCCCCAGGGGTGCACGAAGACGATCGCGCCCAGCTCCTCGGCCCGCTGCCACACCGTGTCGTGCGCGGGGTCGGCCAGTTCGCGGCCGTCGACTGTCGTGGAGACACTGATGCCGTACAGGCCATGGTCGTTGACCGCCTGGTCCAGCAACGCGACCGCGAGGTCCGGGTGTTGGAGCGGGACGCTGCCCAGGCCGTACAGGCGCTCGGGTGCCACGGCGCAGTGTGCGGCCACGGCCGCGTTGACCGTGTGGGCGAGTGGGATCGCCAGGTCCGGGTCCGCCCAGTAGTGGTGCATCGGCATCGGGCCGACCACCTGGATGTCGACGCCCATCGCGTCGAGGTCCGCGAGGCGTGTCGTGACGTCCGTCAACCTGGGTGCCAGGCGCTGGAGTTGGGCACGGTTGACGGCCAGGGACGCGGGGGAGTGGGCACGCTGCTCGGCCGCGAGTTCGGCGGCGAGACCCGGGGCGCCCGCGACCAGGGCGTCGGCGGCGGGGACGCCGAGGTGGCCGTGGAAGTCGACCACGGGCGAGCCGTTCACGCCGCCGCCGTCAGGTTGTCCAGCGTCTCCGACATGATGCGGGCCGGGTCGGCGCCGGGCGTACCCGGGTGGATCTCCCAGTCGGCGAGCTGGAGCGAGTTCTCCAGGACCATCCGCACCCGGGGGAGGCGCCGCGCCATGAAGTGGTCCAGCGCTTTCTCGGTCGGTTCGTCCGCCGTCACCAACTCGGCGAGCAGCACGGCGTCCTCCATGCACATCGCGGCGCCCTGCGCGATCAGCGGCGGACAGGCGTGCGCGGCATCACCGATGACCATCGCGCGACCGCGATGCCAGGGCTCGTCGACGAGGATCGCCTCGATCCAGCGGTAGTCGACCGCCGTGTCGTCGGGCAACGAGGCGAGGATCTTGCCCCAGGTCCCGCCGTACCCGGCACCGCGCTCGCGCAGCAGGGCGAGGGGCGCGCGGGGACCGATCAGGGTGGTGTCGAGGTTCTCGTCGAGGAGGTAGGCGTAGCACTGGTCCGGGGAGATCGGGCTGTAGCCGGCCTTGAAGCGAGGGCCGCCGTAGTACACCTCGGCGCAGTCCATCTCGGCCGGGCGGTCGGCCACGACCCGGAAGATCGACATGCCGACGGGCCGGGGCTTGGCGTCGATGCCGATCAGTTCGCGCATCGCCGAGTTGATGCCGTCGGCGCCCACGACGAGGTCGTAGCGGCCGGTCGAACCGTCCGTGAAGGCGACATCCACCTGACCGGGCGACCGGTCGAGCCGCTCGACACTCAGCCCGAGACGGACCCGCACCCCGTGGGCGTGCACCGCGTCGCACAGCGCGTCCTGCAGATCCGAGCGCAACGCCCCTGCTGTGGACGGCAGTTCGGGTCCGCCGGTGTGCGGGGTGTTCAGCTCGGTGATCAGTCCGCCGTCGGCACCGCGCAGCCGCATGATGTCGAACGGCACCGCCCGGGCCAGCACCCGGTCCAGGACACCCACGGAACGCAGCGCCTTGAGCGCGTTGCCCTGAATGGTGATGCCATGGCCCACACCGAACCACTGCGGAGAGATCTCGACGAGCTCCACCTCGGCGCCACGCTGGGCGAGCGCGAGACACAGCACGCTTCCGGTGATGCCGCCGCCGACGACGAGCACCTTTTGTACGGGCATGGGCGATCCTTGCGAACGTAGACAGAAGTGGGGGGTCAGCCGGAGAAGCGGGCGCCGAGTTCGTGGAAGTGCTCGACGGCCGGCGGCTCGGCGAAGAACGGTCCGACCAGGGCCCGCCAGCGCCCGAAGCCCTCGGACTCCCGGAAGCCGACCGTGTGCGCCTCGACCGACTCCCAGCCCACCAGCAGCAGGAAGGTCGTCGGCCGCTCCGCACCGCGCAGCAGTTCGGCCCAGCGGAACCCGTCGGCCTCGGCCAGCACCTCACGGGCCTTGCCGAACACCTCCGCGAACTCCCGCTCACGACCCGCCTCGACGGTCAGCTCGGCATGCTCGACTATCACGTTCTTCTCCTCGGGAAAGTGGGTGCTCCGAGCCTGCGTGGGCGGTCGACGCAGGGTCAACGGATCGAGGCATCGGCAAGGGGGACGTCATGCATCCCGTACGGCGATGGAGCCGCAGCTGAGGGCCCGGCGGGGTCGGTGATGGCAGGCATCGCGGATCGCCATTTCCGCCGGGTCCCCGGGGTGCCTAGCGTCGAGGGCGAGCCCCCACCCGTACGAGGAGAGCGCCGTGCCCGATCCACTGCCCACCCATGCCGGACCCTTCGCCCTCGGCACGTTCGCTTCCGGTGCCTCCGGTGAGGAGAACTTCCCCGGCCTGGTCACCGGCGACCGCGTGCGCGACCTCTCCGATCTCGTGCCGTCCGTCCGCGCGTTGATGGAGGACTGGGACGACTGGCTGCCCCGGCTGGGCTTCCTCGCCCGGTCCTCCGACGGAACCCGGCACGACCTGGCCGAGCTGCGCGTCCTGACCCCGATCGAGCCCGGCCAGATCCTGCAGAGCGGCGCCAACTACCGCAAACACGTGGTCGATCTGGTCGCCGCCGAGAAGGAGAGCGTGCACGGCGCCACCCCCGAAGAGGCCCGCGCCGACGCCGAGTCGATGATGGACGAGCGCGCCCGCAACGGAGTGCCGTACGTCTTCCTCGGCTCCCCGCGCGCGATCAGCGGCCCCTACGACGACATCGTGCTCCCCGCGCTCGGCGAACAGCACGACTGGGAACTCGAACTCGCCCTCGTCATCGGGAAGTCGGGCAAGAACATCGCCGTCGAGGACGCGATGGAGTACGTCGCCGCCTACACGATCAGCAACGACCTCACCACCCGCGACCGCCTCTACCGGCCCGACCTCAAGGCCATCGGCACCGACTGGTTCACCGCCAAGAACGCCGACACCTTCCTGCCCACCGGGCCCTTCCTGGTACCGGCCGCCTTCGTCGGAGACCCCGGCGACCTGCGGATCACCCTGCGCCACAACGGAGTTGTACGCCAGGACGAGTCCACGAAGGACATGATCTTCGACATCCCACGGCTCATCGCGTACGTCTCCACGACCACCACCCTGCGCCCCGGCGACCTGCTGCTCACCGGTTCCCCGGCCGGCAACGGCGCGCACTGGGGCGTCTTCCTGAAGCCGGGCGACGTCGTCGAGTCGGAGATCACCGGCCTGGGCCACCAGCGCAACACCGTCAGGAGCCACGCATGAGCTTCCAGCCCATCACCCATCTGCGCCATGTCGACCTGGCCGTACCGGACTTCGCCCGACAGCGCGCCTTCTACGGCACCACCTGGGGTCTGACCGAGGTCGCCAACGACAGCGGTGTCGCCTTCTTCGCCGCCGAGGGCAGCCCCGAGCAGTACATCGTCCGCATCCGCGAGGACAAACGGAAGCGGATGGACCTGGTCGCCTTCGGGGCCGCCTCGCCGGCCGCCGTGGACGAGCTGCACGGGCGGCTCGGCCGGGCTGCTGTCCAACTCATCGGTGAGCCTGGTGTGTTGGACACGCCTGGTGGTGGCTACGGCTTCCGGTTCTTCGACCCGGACGGGCGGGTCGTCGAGGTCTCCGCGGATGTCGCCACCCGCACCCACCGCAAGATCGAGGAGCGCGAGGCGATCCCGGTGCGGCTCTCGCACTGCGTGGTCAACTCCCAGGACCCGGAAGGCCTCCGCGACTTCTACGTCCAGCACCTCGGGTTCCGGCTCACCGACACCCTGTACTCGACGCACATGGGCGACCTCATGTACTTCCTGCGGTGCAGCCCGCTCCACCACTCCTTCGCGATCGCCCGCGGACCCCATGTCTCCCTGCACCACGCCTCGTTCGAGATGCGCGGGGTCGAGGAGTACATGCGCGGCACCGGGCGGGCGCTGCGCGCCGGAACCCGCCTCACCTGGGGACCCGGCCGGCATCTCGCGGGCGACAACACCTTCTCGTACTTCCACGACCCGCACGGCAACACCGTCGAGTACACGACCGAACTCGCCGTCCTCGAAGAGGACTTGTGGCATCCCGGCCGCCATGACGTCGACGACCCGATCACCCAGGACCAGTGGGGCACCGCCGACCCGATGAGCGAGTCGGTGGCCAAGGAGCAGTTCAACGACCCCGACGTGCTGTTCGTGGCGCCCCCGGTCTGACATCCCCGTCCGACACTCCCTCCGTCGCGAACCACCCGCAGAAAGGCCGCAGTTGTGGCAACGATCCTGAAGCACGCCGTGCCCAAGTCAGAGGTGACCGCCTCCCTCGACCAGGTGCGCCGGACCGTGACCGGCGTCATCGCGGACATCCGTGAACGCGGCGACGAGGCGGTGCGCGCCTACTCCGAGAAGTTCGACAAGTGGAGCCCCGACTCCTTCCGGCTGACGGACGAGGAGGTCGAGAAGATCATCGCGTCGGTGCCGCAGCAGGTCATCGACGACATCCGCTTCGTCCAGGACCAGGTGCGCACCTTCGCCCGCCACCAGCTCGACTCCCTGCGGGAGTTCGAGGTGGAGACCCTCCCGGGCGTGAAGCTGGGCCAGAAGCACATCCCGGTGCAGGCGGCGGGCGCGTACATCCCGGGTGGCCGCTACCCGCTCACCGCCTCCGCCCACATGACGATCGTCACCGCCAAGGTCGCGGGCGTGCCCCGGGTCGTGGCCTGCACGCCGCCCATCCACGGGGAGATCCCGGCCGCCACCGTCGCCGCGATGCATCTCGCCGGCGCCGACGAGATCTGGCTGCTCGGCGGGGTACAGGCCGTGGCCGCCATGTCCGTCGGCACGGACACGATGCGGCCCGTCAACCTGATGGCCGGACCCGGCAACGCCTACGTCGCCGAGGCCAAGCGGCAGCTCTTCGGCGAGATCGGCATCGACCTGTTCGCCGGGCCCACCGAGATCCTCGTCCTCGCCGACGGCCAGGCCGACCCGTTCGTGTGCGCCGTCGACCTGCTCTCCCAGGCCGAGCACGGCCCGGACTCCCCGGCCGTCCTCATCACCACCTCCCGCGAGGTCGCGGAGAAGACGATCGCCGAGGTCGAGCGGCTCCTGCCCGGCTTGCCCACCCGCGACTTCGCCGGGCCCGCCTGGCGCGACCACGGCCAGGTCCACGTCGTCGACACCCTCGACGAGTTGTACGCCCTCGCCGACGAGTTCGCCTTCGAGCACGTCGAGGTACTGACGGCCGAACCGCGCCTCGCACTGGAGCGGATGACCCAGTACGGCGCCCTGTTCCTCGGCGAGGGCACCTGCGTGTCGTTCGGCGACAAGGTCATCGGCACGAACCATGTGCTGCCCACACGTGGCGCCGCGCGCTATACCGGCGGCCTGTGGGTGGGGAAGTACCTCAAGACGGTGACGTACCAGGAGGTCACCGACACCGACTCCCAGGCGCTGCTCGGCCGACTGTGCGGGCGGGCGGCCCGCGTGGAACTGTTCGAGGGACACGCGCGCTCCGGTGACGTACGGGCCGCGAGGGCCGCGGGCGACGAGCTGCCCTGGAACACTCCATGACCCTGGCCGGCCGTACAGCACTGGTCACCGGTGGCGGCGGACCGCTGGGGCGCGCCTTCGCGCTGGCCCTCGCGGACGCCGGCGCCCGGGTGATCCTGGTCGGCCGCAACGAGACGGCGCTCGCGGAGGCGGCGGCACAGGTGGAGAAGGACGGCGGACAGGCCCGTACGGGAGTGTGCGACGTCTCCGATCCGGCGGCCGTCGACGCCCTGGCCGCCGAACTCGCGGACGAGGACGTGTCGTTGCTCGTCAACAACGCCGGAGTCGCGGGCCCTGTACGGCCCCTCGTCGACATCGAGCCGGACGAGTGGGACGACGTGTTCGCCGCCAACGTCCGGGGCGTCTACCTGATGTGCCGGGCCTTTCTGCCGTCGATGCTCGCGGCGGGACTCGGTGACGTCGTCAACGTCGCCTCGGTCAGCGGCAAACGGCCACTGCTCAACCGCACCCCGTACACCGCCTCCAAGATGGCGCTGCTCGGCCTGACCCGGACCCTTGCCGGAGAGGTCGGACCGCGGGGGATCGCGGTCAACTCCCTTTCCCCGGGCCCGGTTCGGGGGCCACGGATGGACCGCAACTTCCGGCTCACCGCCGAACTGACCGGCTGCACGGTCGCCGAGGCCGAACGCGACTTCGCCTCCCGCGCGGCGCTGGGCCGACTGGTCGAGGAACACGAGGTCGCGCAGGCACTGCTGGCGATGCTCGCGATGCCCGGCCTGTGCGGGGCCGACATCGACCTGTCGGCCGGGATGATCGCCCCGTCGTAGCTGAATGGGGTGCGAAAAACGGCGAGGTGGACGGCTGGCGAGCCGCCCGCCTCGCCGTCGTGTTCAAGCTCGTCAACCCGCTATGACGACTCTGTGTGACCGCCATGAAATGGTCGGCGTGATCCGAGGCATCGGACTCCCATATGTGTGTGCCGCCCGCCTGTTCCCTGGTTCTCATGGCTGCTTCACTCCCTCGTGCGCACCTTCGGTGCCTCCGCCGGGCCGTCCGCACCCCGCGTTCGACGGCCGGCCGGTCACACTGCGCAACGGCGCATCGATCCCTGGGAAGGCAAGCAATGACGCTGATCACCCGACGCTCGGTCCTGATCGCCGGTACCGCCACGGCCGGAGCCGTACTGGTGCCGGCGGTCTCCGCCACCGCCGCGCCGACGACCAAGAAGGCTTCGGGCACGCGGATCTCGGTCGGATCCGGTGAAACGTACACGGTCTCCGCGACCACCCGCGTGAGCGAGCTGTCCATCGCCGACGGCGGCACGATCGCCGCCCCGGACGGCTCCAGCCTCTCCCTGACCGTCGACGGAGTGGAGACCGGCCAACTGCTCACCGCCACCGGCGCCACAGCCACGCTGATCCAGGCCGGCACCTACCGGGGCGACGTCGTCCTGACCGTCGCCGCGGCCAACGAGGTGACGTACGAGACGCTCACCTTCCCGTTCCGGCAGGCCGTGTACGTCGACGGCGACGGCGTGGTCAAGGACAAGTCCGTCCTCGCGGCCGTCCTCGGCGGCAAGCTGACGGACGCCTACGCGAAGAACGTGTCGATCACCTCGACCGGCGAGTGCTTCGACGGCGTGTACGTGCAGGACGCCACCTACACACTCGACCGGCCCGCCATCTCCCTTACGGGCAACGGCCGTTGCGACTTCGCGGGCTACGGCGCCGCGGTCGTCGGCGACGGTTCCTCGACCACGCTCGTCGTGGACGGCGCCCGGGTCGACAACAAGGGAGTCGTCCGCACCACCGTCATCGCGAACGACGGCGCCAACGTCATCGTCAAGGACTCCGTCCTCCGCGCCCGCAACGGCGTACTGCCCGCCGACTACCAAGCCACCGTGGAGACGCCGTACATGGAGTCCGTGCCGTGGATGCTCGGCCTCGACGGCAACGTCCGCGCCACCAACCTGATCGGCAAGAGCACCAAGGCCACCTACCTCAACTCCACCATCTTCTCCGAGACGTGGGGCGCACTCTCGGTCGAGGGCGGCAGCGGACTCAAACTCACTGCGATCAACAGCCACTTCGGCAACACGGGGGAGTACGGCTACGGCACCTACGCCATCGGCGACGCGACCGTGCGGGTACTCGGCTCCCGGCTCGACGTCGGCAGCTACGCGACCATCATCGCGGGCCCGGCCGCCGTCGTGCACTACGGCGACAGCACCGGCGCCGCTGTCGCCGCGCTCAACACCGAGCTGGAACTCGGGCTGTCCAAGGCCGAGTTGGCGTCGATACCGGCGCGCAACACCGTCGTGAACTCCGGGCACTTCGGCTACATGTTCTTCGGCGCGGGCCAACTCACCCTCGACGGCGGCACGGTGATCAACTCCGACCGGGCCACCTTCCTCAACAAGGGCCAGCAGACCACGATCAACGTCGACGGATCCCAGGGCGCCCGGCTCAACCCGCGCGACGGGATCATCCTCCAGATGATCGAGCTGGACGACCCGGGCCCGGTCCCGGTCAACGGCAAGATGATGAACATCGGCGTCTACACCGAGCCCACCGGCGACCCGACGAAGGACGCGACCTTCGACCCGACCGCCGTCCACACCACCGACGGAGCCGCCACCTTCAACTCCATCGAACTGAAGGGCGACTTCTACAACGGCATGCGCAAGGGCAAGAACATGGTCCTCACCTTCGAGGGCTCCCGGGTCGAGGGCGTCATCTCCGCGTCGACGGCCAAGCACCGTGTCTCCAGCATCGACGCGTCGACCTTCTACGAGCTGGGCATCGTCACCAACACCACGCAGGCCGCCGTCAACAACGGCGCGATCGTGCAGCTGAACAGCGGCTCGACCTGGACGGTCACCGGCACCTCGTACCTGACCCGGCTCGCCCTCGCCGCCGACGCGACCGTCAGGGCGCCCCGGGGCAAGAACGTGACCCTGACGGTCGACGGTACGGTCACGGCCGTCACCCCCGGGCAGACCTACACCGGCGCCCTCACGCTGACCGTCGCGTGACCCATGGCGGAGGCGCGGGGCTCAGGCGAGCCGCGCCTCCGCCTCCTTCGCGATCTGCTCGAACTGCGCACCCATGGCGGCCTGGAGAGCCTGCGCCCCCGACAACGGCCGGACCATGACCGTCAGTTCGTCGATCAGGCCCTCCTCGTCGACGTGGATGAAGTCGCAGCCGGTCAGCTCCCGGTCGCCGACCCGCGCGGCGAACACCAGCGCGTGGTCGCTGCCGTCCGGGTCACCGATCTCCCGCAGGTACCGGAAGTCCTCGAAGACCCGTGCCACCCCGCGCAGGATCGCCGCGGTGATCGCCTTCCCGGGATACGGCTTGAACACGACCGGGCTGGTGAAGACGACATCCTCCGCCAGCAGCGCCTCGACGGCGTCCATGTCCTGCGCCTCGACCGCCTCACGGAACGCACGCATCGGCTCACCTCTTAGTCAATTAGTTGAGTAGGTGTGGATGAGACTAATCAACGGCTGTTAGCGTGTCCATATGTCCCTCAAGTACGCGGTTCTCGCGGCCCTCCTGGAAGGGGAGGCCTCGGGCTACGAGCTGGCCAAGGTGTTCGACGTGTCGCTGGCGAACTTCTGGCCCGCGACACCGCAGCAGCTCTACCGCGAACTGGAGCGCCTCGCGCAGGACGGACTGATCGAGGCACGGGTCGTACAGCAGGAACGCAGGCCCAACAAAAGGATGTTCACGCTGACCGAGGCCGGCCGGCGCGACCTCGACACCTTCGCCGCCGAACCGCCTAGGCGACCGACCGCCATCCGCGACGAACTCCTCATCAAGATCCAGGCGATGGACGGCACGGACCCCGCGGTGACCCGCGAGCTGATCGAAGAACGCAGGTCATGGGCGCGCGGCAAACTCGACCGCTATGAGCGCGTACGGGACCATCTCCTCGGCGGTCTGACCGAGGAGGAGTACCTACGCGACGCCGGCCGCATCGGGCCGTACCTCACGCTCATGGCCGGGATCACCTTCGAGGAGGAGAACCTGCGCTGGTGCGAGCGCGTTCTCGCGATCCTGCAGCAGCGGGTTGCTCTAGGCTGACCCGGATGTTCAGCCCCGAAGGTCCCAGTCTGCGTGAACTCGTCGTCCAGGCACTGTCGTCCGTCGAGCACGGCTACGACCTCCTCGCGCCCAAGTTCGACCACACCCCCTTCCGGACACCGGCCCCGCTGCTCCACGCGGTCGCCGCGATGCTGGAACGCATCGGTCCCTTCGACGACGGACTCGACCTGTGCTGCGGCACCGGCGCGGGCGCCGACGTGCTGACGAAGGTGTGCCGGGAGAGCGTCACCGGTGTCGACTTCAGTGCGGGCATGCTGGCGGTCGCGCAGGAGCGTGTGAGGAGTGGCGAGCCCCGCGTCTCCTGGGTGCGCGGCGACGCCAGGGCTCTCCCCTTCGCGCCCGCCTTCGACCTCGTGGTGAGCTTCGGGGCGTTCGGGCACTTCCTGCCCCGCGAGCTGCCGGGGCTGTTCGACCAGGTCCACTCCGTGCTGCGGCCCGGCGGATGCTTCGCCTTCCCCGTCATCGCACCGCCGCGCCCCACTTCCCCCGCGTACTGGATGCTGTCCGGCTTCGACGCGGCGATGAAGGTGCGCAACGCCGTCTGGCGACCGCCGTTCGTCATGTACTACCGGGACTTCCGACTCGGCTACGTGAGAGGGGAGTTGGAGCGGACCGGCTTCGACGTCGACCTCCACTCCCTGCCCGAGTTCGGGCGCCGTGGCGACGGCAGCCCACGGGTGCGGATGGTCGTGGCGCGTCGCCCGTGATCGCGCCATTGTCGCGGCCTGGGTGATCTCCTACGCTGAACGGCGTGTGACCAAACGTGCTGTCCGGGAACGGAGTTGTGCATGCTCAGCAAGGGTGAAGCCGGCGAAGCAGTCCGCCAGGCCAAGGTGAAGACCGGTGTCACATGGGCCCAGTTGGCCGAAGCCGTCGGCCGACCGCTCGCGTGGACCACGGCGGCCCTGCTGGGCCAGCACCCCATGAGCAAGGACGAGGCGACCACGGCCGCCGCCCTCCTCGAACTCGGCGAGGACGCCGCCCTCGCCTTCCAACTCCAGCCGACCCGGGGCGCGTTGGACGCCGCCGTGCCCGTGGACCCCACGATCTACCGGCTCTACGAGGTCGTTCAGGTCTACGGCCCCACCATCAAGGAACTGATCCACGAGCAGTGCGGCGACGGCATCATGAGCGCCATCAACTTCCGCCTCGACGTCAGCCGCGTGCCCGACCCCGCGGGGGACCGGGTCGTCATCACTCTCGACGGGAAGTACCTGCAGTACCAGTGGGAGTGATCGTGCCCTCGGCGGCGGCCGGCTCGCCGAGGCGAGGCCGTCAGCGACTCCGGACCGCGTTGAGCCGGGCGGCCTGCCGGGTCAGATGGTCGCGCTCGGCGAGGTTGGGGGCCTTGTGCGCGGCCTCGGCATACAGTCGGGCCGCCGTCGTCAGGTCGCCGTCACGTTCGTGGAGGTAGGCAGCCACCGCGATGTACCGGGGGAGCGACGCGTCCAGTACCGCGAGTGCCGCCAGGCCGGCGCACGGTCCGTCGGCCTCGCCGACGGCGACCGCGCGGTTGAGCCGGACGACCGGACTGTCGGTCAGGCCCGCGAGTTCGTCGTACCACTCGACGATCTGCACCCAGTCCGTCTCCTCGGCGGTGGGCGCGTCCGCGTGCAGCGCCGCGATGGCGGCCTGCGCCTGGAACTCACCCAACCGGTCGCGGGCGAGGGCGAGTTGGAGGATCGTGACGCCCTCGGCGATGGCCACCGTGTCCCACCGGCCGCGGTCCTGCTCGGCGAGCGGCACCAGGTTGCCGTCGGGCGCGGTACGGGCGGCGCGTCGGGCGTGGTGGAGCAGCATGAGCGCGAGCAGGCCCGCCACTTCGGGGTGGTCGATCGCGCCCGCGAGCTGCCGGGTGAGGCGGATGGCCTCGGCGGCGAGGTCGACGTCACCGGAGTAGCCCTCGTTGAAGACCAGGTAGAGCACACGCAGCACGGTCGCGACATCGCCGGGCTGGTCGAACCGCACCCCCGAGACGGTGCGCTTGGCCCGGCTGATGCGCTGCGCCATCGTCGCCTCGGGCACCAGACAGGCCTGCGCGATCTGCCGGGTGGTGAGCCCGCCGACGGCACGCAGCGTCAGCGCGACCGCCGACGACGGCGTCAACGACGGGTGGGCGCACAGGAAGTAGAGCTGGAGCGTGTCGTCCGCCGCGGGCGCGGGGCCGGGCGCCGGCTCCTCGTCGAGGCGGTCCTCACGTCTACGGCGGGCGGTGTCCGCCCGCGTCGCGTCGAGGAACCGCCGCCAGGCCACGGTGACCAGCCAGCCCTTCGGATCCCGCGGCGGATCGCCCGGCCAGACCCGCACCGCCTCGACCAGCGCCTCCTGTACGGCGTCCTCGGCCGCCGCGAAGTCTGCTCCGCGGCGGACGAGGATGCCGAGCACACTCGGCGTGAGGCTCCTCAGCAGGACCTCGTTCACTTGAAAGTGCACTCCGTGGTGGTGGAGTGCACGCCCAGGAACGGCCGCAGCTCCAGCCACTCGTGGATCGGCTTCCCGTTGGCCCCGGGGGCGGCCGACAGCTCGCCGGCCAGCTCCACCGCGCGCTCGTAGGTGTCGACGTCGATCACCATCCAGCCGGCGATGACGTCCTTGGTCTCGGCGAACGGGCCGTCGGTGACCGGCGGGCGCCCCTCGCCGTCGTAGCGGACGAAGGTGCCCTCGGGGGAGAGCGCCTGGCTGTCGACGAACTCTCCGGTCTTCTCCAGCCGGGCCGCGAAGTCGTTCATGTACTGCACGTGGGCGGAGATCTCCTCGGGCGTCCACTGGTCCATGGGAACGTCGTTCACGGCGGCGGGGGCGCCGCGGTAGTGCTTCAGGAGCAGGTACTTGGCCATCGTCGTTCTCCTCGGTGCTGGTGCGACCCATTGTGGTCGCGTTCACCTCGGGGACGGAGCCGGGCGCGGGTTCTCGACATCGACGGCGGATTTTCTTCGCCGCGAGTTTCACGAAGGGGGAGGGAGGGCGGAAAGGGAGGCGTACTCACTCCTCTTCCCTTCTTAACGTATAGCGCACCGGGGGGCTTGCGGCAAGGCCCCCGTCGTGCCGCAGAATGTCCGGCCTGAGGGCATGACCTGCGGAAACGGGAGTCGCGGAATGCGTGTGTTGTTGACGACGTGGGGATCGCGCGGGGATGTCGAACCCATCGCGGGACTCGCCGCCCGACTGGTGGAACTCGGCGCGGAGGTAAGCGTCGCCGCCCCGCCGGACGAGGAGTTCGTGGAACTGCTGGACAGGGCCGGTGTGCCGCTGGTGCCGCTCGGCCCGACAGTGCGCTCGGTGGTGACCGGGGCAAGGCCGCCGTCGGCGGCGACCGCGTTTCAGCTCGCGCCCGAGCTGGTCGCCGCCCGGTACGAGACGCTGCTGCCGGCGGCCGAGGGGTGCGACGTGCTGCTGGCGAGCGGCCTGATGCCGACCGGTGCCCGCTCGGTGGCCGAGAAACTGGGCATCCGCTACGTGTTCGCCTGCTTCCACACGGCCGGGCTGCCCTCGTCGAAGCACCGGCCGCTGGCGCGGCCAGGCCATCAGTCCTCGCCGGACGAGACCGACATCAAGGTGCTGTGGGACGAGGACGCCCAGCGCGTGAACGCCCTCTACCGCGAGGCCGAGAACCGGCACCGGGCGGCGATCGGCCTGCCGCCGGTGGACAACGTCCGCGACCACGCGTTCACCGAGCGGCCGTGGCTGGCCTCGGACCCGGACCTGTTCCCGTGGCAGGACCAGACGGATCTCGACCTCGTGGTGACCGGACCGTGGATCCTGCCCGACGAGCGCCCGCTCCCGGCGGATCTGGAGGCGTTCCTGACGGCGGGCGAGCCACCGGTGTACGTGGGCTTCGGCAGCATGGCACTGCGTACCTCGCCCGACATGGCCCGGGACGCCGTCGAAGCGGTGCGGGCGCAGGGCCGACGTGTCGTTCTCGCCCGCGGTTGGGCGGGGCTGGCTCCGGTCGACGATCGGGACGACTGCTTCGTCGTGGGCGAGGTCAATCACAAGGCGCTGTTCGGGAGGGTGGCCGCGGTCGTACACCACGGCGGTGCGGGCACCACGACGGCGGCCACGCTGTCCGGAGTGCCTCAGGTGGTCGTGCCGCAGATCGTGGACCAGCCATACTGGGCGGCGCGGGTGGCCGAGCTGGGCATCGGTGTGGCGCACGACGGTCCGACGCCGACCTACGACTCCCTGTCGGCCGCGCTCACCACCGTCCTGGCCCCCGAGATCCGGACCCGGGCACGGACAGTGGCCGGCCTGCTCCGCACCGACGGGACGACAGTGGCCGCGAAGATGCTCCTCGACACGGTCGGCGGGGAAGGCAGGTCCACGCACGCGTGACCCTGCCGAACCGAGCACACGAGAAACCGCACGCACCGGTCCTCACACCCAGCCGCACGCCGGGCCGTGAGCGACCGCAGATCGGAATTGATGCCGTGAACCCCCTGACCACCAGCGCCTTCGACCTTCCCGACCGGCTCTCCGCCAAGGCCGACCCGGCGCTGATCTCCGCCGACGAGCGGCACTTCGCCGCGATCGCGGAGTGCCTCGACCAGTCGATCGCGGAACTGACCGAGCGCCTCGACGCCGAGCGCAGGGCGCCCGGCGGCATCGGCCGGGCGGCGATGGACCGGGACACGGAGATCCACCGGCTGACCACACGGCTGCGCGCACTACGCCGCTTCGGCCTGGACCTGTGTCTGGGCCACATGGTGGACGCCGACACCTCCGAGCCCGTGTACATCGGGCGGCTCGGTCTCACCGACAGCACGGGCCGACGTCTGCTGCTCGACTGGCGCTCACCCGCGGCCGAGCCGTTCTTCGGCGCCACCCACGCCAACCCGATGGGTCTCGCGAGCCGCCGCAGGTACCGCTGGACGCGCGGCCGGATCAGCGACTACTGGGACGAGGTGTTCACCGCGGACGGCTTCGTCGGCCACGCGGCCCTCGACGACCAGTCCGCGTTCATCGCCAGCCTCGGCGGCAACCGCTCGGGCCGGATGCGGGACGTGCTCGGCACCATCCAGGCCGACCAGGACGCCATCATCCGCGCCGGTTCCCGAGGCGCCCTCGTCGTCGACGGCGGGCCGGGCACCGGCAAGACCGTCGTCGCCCTGCACCGCTCCGCCTACCTCCTCTACTCCGACCCGCGCCTCGGCCACCGCAGGGGCGGCGTCCTGTTCGTCGGCCCGCACCGGCCCTACCTGGACTACGTCGCCGACGTCCTGCCCAGCCTCGGCGAGGAGGGTGTGCAGACCTGCATCCTGCGGGACCTCGTCGCGGAGGGCGCCGCAGCGGTCGTGGAGACCGATCCGGAGGTGGCCCGGCTGAAGTCGTCCGTGCGGTTGGTGCGGGCGATCGAGCCGGCCGTCAGGTTCTACGAGGAGCCGCCCAGCCAGGGGATGACCGTCAAGACCCACTGGTCCGACATCCGGCTCAGCGCCGAGGACTGGGCCGTGGCGTTCGATGCGGCGGAACCCGGTGTTCCGCACAACGAGGCGCGTGAGCACGTCTGGCAGGAGCTGCTCACGATCCTGGTGGACAAGCACGACGACTCGGCTTCGGCGGAGGACGGCGCGGTCTCGCCCGAGCTGCTCCGGCGGTCGCTGCGGCAGAACAGGGAACTGCTCACGACCTTCAACCAGGCGTGGCCGCTGCTCGAAGCGGCCGACCTCGTCGGAGACCTGTGGACGGTACCGGCTTACCTGCGCAAGTGCGCACCCTCACTGAGCCGCGACGAGGTTCAGCGGCTGCAGCGCGCGGACGCCCAGGCCTGGACCGTGTCCGACCTGCCGCTGCTGGACGCGGCACGGCAGCGGCTCGGCGACCCGGAGGCGGCGCGCCGCAAGCGCCGGCAGGAAGCCGCCGTCGCCGCCGAACACGCGCGCCGGACCGACGTCATCGACAGCCTGCTGCAGAACGTCGAGATCGACGAGAGCGAAGGCGCGATGGGGATGCTCCACGGACAGGACGTACGGGACGCCCTCGTCGACGAGGCCGCCCAGCCCGGCGTCGAACCCGACCTGCTCGCCGGGCCGTTCGCGCACATCGTCGTGGACGAGGCCCAGGAACTGACCGACGCGGAATGGCAGATGCTGCTGCTGCGCTGCCCGTCCCGGAGCTTCACCATCGTCGGTGACCGCGCCCAGGCTCGGCACGGGTTCACGGAGTCGTGGCAGGAACGGCTGAAGCGGATCGGCCTCGACCGCGTCAACCTCGCGTCCCTGACCGTCAATTACCGCACCCCGGAAGAGATCATGACGGAGGCCGAGCCGGTCATCCGTGCCGTGCTCCCGGACGCCAATGTGCCGACCTCGATCCGTAGCAGCGGCATTCCCGTCGTCCACGGATCCACCGCGGACCTGGAGTTGGTCCTGGACACCTGGCTCGCCGAGCACGCGGACGGGATCGGCTGTGTCATCGGTACGGCCGAGATGGACGCGGGCGTCTTCCGGGCGAGGCCCCGCGTCCGGGCGCTGACTCCCGTGCTGTCCAAGGGACTTGAGTTCGACCTGGTCGTCCTCATCGACCCGGAGAAGTTCGGCGAGGGCATCGAGGGAGCCGTCGACCACTATGTGGCGATGACCCGGGCGACCCAGCGGCTCGTCGTCCTCACGAGCCCCTGACAACGGCCGGTGCGCGGCGGGTCCGAACCCGCCGCGCACCGGGCTCAGCCCGCCGCAGGAAGGGTGAACTCGTAGATCAGGGCGTCCTGTTGGGCCTCCACGACGAGGTCGGTGATCTCCAGCGGGCGGGCGTACTGGTCGTGCACGCGGCGGGTCACCCGCACCGAGGGCGCGTTCGCGACCTGGGTGATGGCGTCCCGGTGGTGCAGGGTCAGACCGGCTCGGCGCATCCAGTCGTAGGCGCGCCGGAGTTGGGCGGAGGCGGAGCCGTCGGCGCGGTCGCGGTAGCGGGCCAGTTCCTCCACCTCGGCCAGCGCCACCGCCGAGAAGGACGTGACGGCCGTACGCAGTCCGCTGCCGTCCGCCGCCGCGGACGCGTAGCGGTGTACGAGGGTCGGTCGGTGCGGGGCGATGCCCAGGGCCTCGGCGTGGTCGGGCGGGGGAGTCTCCCAGGTCACCCTGGCCCGGTCGAAGCCGGACGGGTCCGCGCTCCGGGCGCCGACCGGGAAGGTGAGGGAGGACGGGGTCTCGACGGGCAGGCCCGGCAGGGTGGCGTGGCTGCCACGCCGGTCGGTGGCGACCAGGCCGTCCCTGCGCAGCAGCTCCAGCGCCTGCCGTACGGTCTCCCGGCTGACCTGGAAGTGCTCGGCCAACTGCCGTTCCGCGGGCAGGCGTTCACCGGGCGGGATGGTGCCGTCGTGGAGTTCGCCGAGCAGTTGGGTCGCGACCCTTCCGTAGAGGGGCTGGTCGTCGGCGGTCGGGTGGTCGTGGGGGGTGGTGCGGGCCATGCCGCGCCTCCTGTTGGTGACAAGACCGATGGTAGAACCGGTGACAAAAAGTAGCCGTGCGGGCTCATTGCGCGACCAGATCTAGCATTGGTCTAAACCACCAGGGAAGAGCGGCAGGGCAGTTAGGCCGAAACCGACCTGCGACGATCACTCGTCACAGTGCGCCGTACAGGGCGTCGATCAGCGCCAACTTCCGTGGGTCGTCGGCGATATGAGGCCCCATCCGGTTCGGCACATAGCCGAGCGACACCCCGGCGTCCGGGTCGGCCAGACCGCAGGAGCCGCCGAAGCCGTCGTGTCCGAAAGCCCTTGGGTTCGGGCCGTACGCGCCGTTCGGGCCGCTGAGCCACAGGCCGAGCCCGATCTCCGTATCGCTGCCGAGGCTCGGGCCCAGTACCAGGTCGCGGCAGCTGCCCTGCCCCTCGCGCACCCGCTCGGCCGCCTCGGGGGAGAGGACGCGGTGGCCGTCGTAGGTACCGCGCCCGGCGAAGACGCCGTAGAGCGCGGCCACGGCGCGTGCGGTGCCGTGGCCGTTCGCGGCCGGGATCTCCGCGGCGCGCCACTCCGGGGTGTTGGCGTCGGCCGTGCCCACGATCGGGTTGGTCAGCGCGGCGATGGCCGCGGGCGTCAACTGGCTGAAGATCGCGGCCTGTTCACTCGTCGATGTGGCGGGGGGTTGCACCAACTCGGCCGCCCGGCCGGCCTCCTTCTCCGGCAGTCCGATGGTGAAGTCGATGTCGAGCGGACCGGTGACCTCGCGCTCCAGGAAGGCGCTGGGGAGCAACCCCGAGACGCGGCGCACGACTTCGCCGACGAGGAAGCCGTAGGTGATCGCGTGGTACCCGGACCGTGTCCCCGGCTCCCACCAGGGCTCCATGGCCGCGAGGCGCTCGGTGGTCAACTCCCAGTCGTAGAGCTGCGCGAGGGAGTGCGGCTCGCGCAGGCCGGCCAGTCCGGCGCGGTGCGAGAGCAGGTGTCGTACGAGGACGTTCTCCTTGCCCGCGGCGGCGAACTCCGGCCAGTACGCGGCCACCGGGGCGTCGAGGTCGAGCAGGCCGCGGTCGGCGAGGATGTGGGCGCACAGGGCCACCGGGCCCTTCGTCGTCGACCACACGTTGGCCAGTGTGTCCCGCTCCCAGGGGCGGGTCCGTGCCGCGTCCGCCCAGCCGCCCCACAGGTCCACCACGGTCTCGCCGCCCAGGGTGACGGTCACCGCGGCGCCCAGTTCGTCGCGGTCCCGGAAGTTCTCCTCGAACGCCGTGCGTACCGCGGTGAAGCGGGGATCGCAGTGGCCGTCGACGGTTGTCTGGTGCTCGGACATGGGGCCTCCGTGGTCCGCCGGAAGTCCGGGGCGCGACGCTGCGCCCCGGACCCCCTGAACATACCGACTGGTCGGACTGACCGGAAGTCGCCGTACGCTCAGTTCAGGAACAGCGTGCCGGTCGGCTCCCGATGGCCCGGTTCCGTGTGCCAGTAGTCGCGGGTCTCCACGGCCAGTCCGGCGTCGTCGAAGCGCACGAAGACACAGCCGGCGAGGGTGGACGGCTCGCCGGCCTCTTCCGCCAGCACCCTGAACTCGGCCACGGCGAGGCCGTGTTGACCCACGACCGGCACCGAGAACCGCACATCGCCCACCCGCTCCGCCGCGAACGACCAGCGCAGATACGCGGCCAGTTCGGCCCGCCCCCGGTGCGGTTCGCGGAACGGCATCGAGCGGTGGACGCAGTCCTCGGCGTACAACTCCAGCAGCGCCTCCACATCGTGCTCGGCCCAGGCCCGGGCCCAGATGCGGACGAACCGCTCGGCGGCCTCACGCGTGTTCATGCAGCACCTCTCAGATGTACGACCGCAACCAGTCCACCTTGGCCGCCTCCTGGTAAGGCCCGCCGCCCTCATGGTCGTTGAAGTCGTACACCTCGATCCTCTTGTCCTCGTGCGCCCAGGCGTTGAACGCGGCGAAGATGGTGGAGGGCGGGCAGGTCTCGTCCTCCAGGGCCGCCGAGAAGAGGGCGGGGGCGCGGCCTCGGGACGCGAAGTGGACGCCGTCGAAGTACGACAGGGTGCGCAGGACGTCCTCGGTGCGGCCGCGGTGGGTCCTGAGGTAGTTGCCTATCTCCCGGTACGGGTCGCGGTCCGTCAGGGTCGCGGCGCGCGGGTAGTCGCACAGGAACGGCACGTCCGGCGCGATCCCCGCCAGGTCACCGACCAGCCCGCCCACGGCGACGGTGATGCCGCCGCCCTGGCTCACGCCGATCGCCACCGTGCGCGCGGGGTCGACCGACGGGTGCGAACGGGCCGCCTCGACGGCTCTCACCCCGTCCGTGAACACCCGGCGGTAGTAGTAGTTCTCGGGGGCGTCGACACCCCGGGTCATGAAGCCGGGGTACGCGGGCCCGCTGCCCACCGGGTCCGGGGTGCCACCGCCGCCTCCCCAGACGCTGCCCTGACCGCGCGTGTCCATCACGAAGTGGGCGCGGCCCGTCGACGCCCACAGCAGGTTCTCGTGTGGAAGGCCCCGCCCGCCGCCGTAGCCGAGGAACTCCACGATCAGCGGCAGCGGTTGCTCCGCGCCTGCCGGCAGGCG
Source organism: Streptomyces sp. NPDC050508 (assembly GCF_040655155.1). NCBI lineage: Bacteria > Bacillati > Actinomycetota > Actinomycetes > Kitasatosporales > Streptomycetaceae > Streptomyces > Streptomyces sp. NPDC050508. Next base: position 16,364 of record NZ_JBFAJJ010000028.1, on the reverse strand, counting down.
CAGCCAGCCCTTCACCGGGTGGCCGCCGAAACCGGCGAACGACACGTCGTACACCCGCACCGTGGACAGTCCCGTGTCGACCGGTTCGAAGCGGGCGTCCAGATCGTGCTCGCGGGCCTCCTGGAGGGTCTTGGACCAGAAGGCGTCGAAGTCCTCGGGCTCGGTGGACGCGCTGCGGTACGCGCGGAGTTCGTCGAGCGGAAGGTCGAACAGGGCCATCGGCGGGCGCCTTTGTGAAGTGTGAGTGCGGATGATCGCACCGTACGTGTGACATCGGAGGACTCGCCAGGCTTGTGTGGCGCCCCGCGCCTACCATGTCGGCATGTCGTCTGCCGTGGATCTGCTGGTCAAGGACGCCGAACTGCTCGTCGTGGACGGTGGGCGGGAGATCCCGGGCGGCTGGGTCGCCGTCACGGGAGGTCGGGTCACCGCCGTCGGCGCGAGCGGGGCCGAACCCGAGGCGCGCACGACCGTCTCCGCCACCGGGCGGCTCGTCACCCCCGGGCTGATCAACACGCACCACCACATCTACCAGAACCTCACCCGCTCCTACGCGCCCGCCGTCAACGGCACCCTCTTCGACTGGCTGACCACGCTCTACCCGCTGTGGGCGAGCCTCGATGAGGAGGCCGCGTACGTGTCGGCGTACGTCGGTATGGCGGAACTCCTCATGGGTGGCTGCACCACATCCTCCGACCACCTCTATGTGCATCCGCGCCCCTACCTGGTCGACGCCGAGATCCGCGCCGCCCGCGACATCGGCTTCCGCTTCCACGCGACGCGCGGCTCGATGACCCGCTCCGTCGAGGACGGGGGACTGCCGCCGAGGAGCGTCACGCAGAGCACCGACGAGGTGCTCGCCGACAGCGAGCGGCTGATCAAGGCCCACCACGACCCGGAACCGGGCGCGCTGATCCGGGTCGCGCTCGCACCCTGCTCGCCGTTCTCGGTCACCAAGGACGTGATGACGGCGACCGCGGAACTCGCCGAGCGGTACGACGTACGCCTGCACACGCATCTCGCCGAGGACCGCGACGAGGACACCTACTGCCTGGAGACCTACGGCTGCCGGCCCGTCGAGTACTTCGAGGACACCGGGTGGATGAGCGACCGCACGTGGGTCGCGCACTGCATCTACCCGAACGACGACGAACTGCGCCGCCTCGCCGCCGCGGGCGTCGGCGTGGCGCACTGCCCCAGCTCCAACATGCTCATCGGCGGCGGCACGGCCAGGGTGAAGGAGATGCGCGAGCTGGGTCTGCCGGTCGGTATCGGCTGTGACGGTTCCGCTTCGACCGATCACGCCTCGTTGTGGATGGAGACCCGCGGCGCCCTGCTGCTGGGCCGCTACCGGGGCGGACCCGGTGCGATGACCGCGCGCGACGCCCTCGACATCGCGACCCGCGGCTCGGCGCGGTGTCTGGGCCGGGCCGATGAGTTGGGACATCTGCGGCCGGGCGCGTGCGCCGACCTGGTCGTCTGGGACCTGCACGAGGTCGCGCTGGCCGGGGCGATCAGTGACCCCGTCGAGGCGTGGCTGCGGTGTGGCCCCGCGCGGGCGTGGACCACGGTCGTCGGCGGGCGGGTCCTTGTCGACCGGGGTGAACCGGTGCTGCCCGCGTTGGGGGATGTGCTGCGGGACCATGGGCGAGTCGCACGACGTATGCAGCAGGGGGTGTAGCGGCGGGCCATGTGCGGCGGCCCCACGGCCCCCGTTTCGCGGCCCTCGCGTCACGCCCGCCGTCGGGTCCACTGCGGTTCGGTGAGTGCCCAGTCCCGTTCCCACTCGGCCAACCGGTGGCGCAGGGAGACCCGGCGGATGACTGCGGACCCGAGCAGCACCAGCCCCACCACACCGCCCGTGGTCCAGGCGCCGACCGTCAACGTGTGCTGCCAGACGGCCACTTCACCCGCGGGCTGTGCGACGTTGCGGCCCTGGGCGTCGAACCAGACGTCCACCACGTCACCGCGCCCCGTGCCCGCCGGGACCGCGGCCGTGGCCGTACGGGGTCCTTTGCCCGGTTCCGTCCAGCGCACCGCCACCAGGAAGCTGCGCGGGCGGCTGCCTTCCACCGACGGCAGTTCGGCGGGCGGCCTGCCGATCACCTCCGCGCGGACCCGATGGCGGTCGGCGCGCTGGGCGGCGGCGACGGTCCGGGCCTGGTCGTGGGCCCACAGGCCCGCGGCGGCCCCGGCCAGTGGCGCGCAGACGAACAGGAGGACGGCGACGGCAACCGCCGTCCACGTCTCCACGACGTCCGACCGGCGCCGCAACGGATTGTGCCGCCTGCGCCGACTCCGTACCCGGTTCCGCACGTCGACCTCCTCGCCGTCACCGGAGCCGAGGAGCGCGAAGATCACGCTGTCCCGACACCGCGCACGCATGCGAGCGTCCACACAGCAGTCGTACCCCCTCCGGGGCACTTCCCTCAACCGGAGCCCCGAGCGAGCCTCAGCCGAAGCGTTCGATACGGATGCGGTCCACGGGCTGCCCCGCCTCCACCAGCAGCCGCGAGGCATGCTCGGCGAACCCGTTGGAACCGCACACATAGGCCTCCCACCCACCAGGAGGCTGCTCGGCCAGGAACGGCGCCACATGTGCGGCGGCCATACGTCCCACCGGCACACCCTGTGGCGCGCTGCGCGTGAACACGGCCGTGGTCTCCGCGCCGTACTCCCGCGCGTAGATCAACTCCTCGGGACTGCGGGCCGACACCACCAGCCGCAGCGGCACGGACAGCTGCCGCGCCCGGTGCTGCCGGATCATCGACATCAGCGGTACGACGCCGGAACCGGCACCCAGCAGCAGTGCGGGCCGGTCGCCGGGCCAGGCGAAGAAGCCGCTCAGCGGGCCGCGCACCTCGACCTCGTCACCGGGCTCGGCCACCGTGTGGAACCAGCCCGACACCTCACCGCCCTCGACGTGGTCCAGGGTCAGTTCCACATGTCCGGCGTCGTCTGGGTGCGAGGCGATCGAGTAGTGGCGCTGCGCCACATAACCGTCCTCGGCCCGCAGCCTCAGCATCAGGTGCTGGCCGGGCAGATGTCCGGCCCAGTCGGGCACCGCGAACCGGAACGTGGCGGCGTGCGGGGTCTCCCGGCGGATCTCGGTGAGGGTGGCGGTCTGCCACACGGCGGCGGCCCGGTTGCTCACGGCGATACGTCCCGGCACCGCGAACCTGGTGGCGGGCGCGAAGATGTCAGTCACCGGAGTACCGCTGTTCCTCCCAGGGGTTGCCCCGGGCGTGATAGCCGTTCTGCTCCCAGAAGCCCGGCTCGTCGTGGTCCAGGAGCCGCAGGCCCGCGATCCACTTGGCGCTCTTCCAGAAGTACAGGTGCGGCACCAGCAGCCGCGCGGGGCCGCCGTGCTCGGCGGGCAGTGGCCCGCCGTCGTACTCCCACGCGATCCAGGCCCGACCCCCGGTCACGTCGGAGAGCGGGAGGTTCGTGGTGTACCCGGTGTGCGAATAGGCGACCACATGTGTGGCGGACACATGGGGCCGCACCACATCGAAGAACGCGTCCAGCGAGACGCCCCCGAACCGCACCCCGAACTTCGACCAGCTCGTCACACAGTGGATGTCACCCTCGTAGGCCGACGAGGGCAGTTCGTGCGCCTGCGTCCAGTCCCAGGTCCGCGGCTCGGCCACCAGTCCGTCGACGCGGAAGGTCCAGTCGGCGGGCGCGAGGTCGGGTGTGACCTCGGCGGACAGGACGGGCCAGTCGTCGCCCGCGTCGTACTGACCGGGTGGCAGACCGGCGTCGGGGACACGGGGGCGTCCGGTGAAGCCTCGGGTGACGTGCATACGGGTGGAGCCTCCAGGCCGCTGCGGCGCGGGTCCGCCGGGCGAGCGCGATCAGTGGTTTCTCGTTTCAACGGTACGCGTCCACGAGGTATGCCCAGGTCCGAGGGTGCCCGCCGACTATTGCGGCCGTATGAACTCTCCGCGCCCCGGGGAATAGGCGCCCGGCGACGGACCTTGGTCTTCAGTGCGGCTTGAGTGCGGACAGCCGGTGGTCGTGCTGCTGTTGTCGTGACCACCGGTGATCCGGTGACTGCGCAGGAGAGTGAGGAAGCAGATGCCGAAGGCGTACGTTTTCACGCGGTACGGGGGACCCGAGACCGAGGCGCTCGTCGAGGTCGACCAGCCCCGTCCCGGCCCCGGTGAAGTCCTCGTCGCGGTACGCGCGGCCGGGGTGAACCCGGTCGACTGGAAGCAGCGCACCGGCTACCGCCGACCCGGCGAGAGCGGCTCGCGCGCGTTCCCCGCGGTCTTCGGCCAGGAGGTTTCCGGAGTCGTGCGGGAGACCGGTGCCGGAGTGGACGGATTCGCCGTCGGCGACGAGGTGTTCGGCGGCACTGTGGCCGGCGGATACGCCGAGTACGCCCTGCTGCTCGCCACGGTCACCGCGCACAAGCCCGCCGAGCTGCCCTTCACGGAGGCGGCCACCCTGCCGGTCGCCGCCGCGACCGCGTACGACGGCATCCGCCAGCTCGACCTGCCTGCCGGCGCGACCGTGCTGATCACCGGCGCGGGCGGCGGCGTCGGTTCCGCGGCCCTGCAGATCGCCCGCGCCCTCGGACTGCGCGCCGTGGGCGTGGCGAGCGCGGGCAAGAAGGACTTCGTGGAGTCGTTGGGCGCGGTCCACGTCCCGTCCGGACCGGACCTGGCCGCACGGGTACGGGCCGCCGCTCCGGACGGCGTCGACGGCGCCTACGACCTCGTCGGCGGCGAAGTGCTCGCCGAGGCCGCCTCTCTCCTCACCGACCACTCGAAACTGATCACCGCCGGAGCCCCCGCCCCCGAGGTCGAGAAGCTCGGCGGCGCCCGTGTCGAGCGCGCCCGCAACGCCGCCGTCCTCGACGCGCTCGCGCAGCTCGTGGTCAGCGGCCGACTGGACCCGCACGTGACACGGACCTTCCCCCTCGACCAGGCCGGCGAGGCCCTGCGCACCGTCGAGGACGGCCACGCCCGCGGCAAGATCGTGATCGAGATCTCCGAATGAGCGCAAGCGCAGTGGAACAGCACGTCCTCGACCACCCCGCCCGCGCCGCGCTCACCGGCCCGCACGCCCACCTCGCCGAGCGGCGCGGCCGGGTGCTGCGCTACCCGGTCGACGTGAGCCCGTGGCTGGCTCTGCCCGACGACCCCGACGCCGACGACTGGGCGGACGTCGCCGCGCTCTCCGGTCCCGGCGCCGAGTTCCTGCTCCTCGGCTTCGGAGGCCGGATACCGGACGACTGGGAGACCACCTTCCACGCCGACGGCGTACAGATGGTCGACGACGGACTGTCGCCCGCACCGGACCCGGAGGCGATCCTCCTCGGCCCCGCGGACGTCCCCGAGATGCTCGACCTGGTGGAACGGACCCGGCCCGGCCCCTTCCTGCCCCGCACCGTCGAACTCGGCACCTACCTGGGCATCCGCCGCGACGGCGCCCTCGTCGCCATGGCCGGCGAACGACTCCACCCGCCCGGCTGGACCGAGATCAGCGCCGTCTGCACCGACCCGTCCGCCCGCGGCGAGGGCCTCGCCAGCCGCCTCATCCTGGCCGTCGCCCACGGCATCCGCGAACGCGGCGAGATCCCGTTCCTGCACACCGGCGCGGGCAACGCCAACGCCATCCGCCTGTACGAGTCCCTGGGCTTCCGGCTGCGCCGGACCACCGCGTTCCTCGCCGCACGAGTGCCGGAGCACCTGCCCCGGACACAGGCCGTGGCGGTGTCGTAGAACCGAAGGGACCGGCGGCGCCTCAGCCGGCGTCCGCGGCCCCGTCCGGCCACGCGTTGTAGCGCTCCAGATAGCCGGCGAACCGCGCCAGATCCTCCTCCGGCCAGTCCGCCAGCCGTTCCCGGAAGGCGGCCTGGCGGTTCTCGGTGACCTGGGCCAGGATCTGCCGGCCGGCGTCGGTCAGATGCAGCACCTGGACGCGGTGGTCCTCCGGATCGAGGCGGCGCTCGATGAGGTCGGCGCGCTCCAGGGCGGCGACCTGACGGCTGACCGTGGACTTGTCCAGGGCGTAGTGCGCGGCCAGATCGGTGGCCCGGCAGCCGTCCTGTTCCTCCAGGTGGCCGAGCAAGGTGTACGACACCAGTGACAGCTCGGGGTGGAGGCGGCCCGCCGAGGCCCGGGCGCGCCGCGCGAAGGTCGTCATCTCGCGCTGGATGGTCTCCACTGCCTGTTCCGGTTGCACTGGAATCTCCCTCATTCTCCTGGTTGCATAGTACAACTCAGTGAAGGGGGCGGCCTCTCGCGGGCCCGTGGTTCGGGTACTGTTGCTCATCGGTCGCGGACGGTCCCGGCCCTGAAGTCCCGGGAGGTGAGACCCATTTCCGCTGTGTCAGGTCGGGTGCTCTCACCTCAGGACAACTCGGTTCACCGGTAGCAGGTGACCGCGAGAGCGCCCTTCGGTCACCTTCCGAAAGGCTCTCGCCTTCCATGCCTTCCCTTTCCCCCGCCTCCGTCGTCACCGCGCTCCGTGCCGCGGGCTGTGTCTTCGCCGAGGACGAGGCGCGACTGATCCTCTCCGCCGCCGGCACCCCGGACGAACTCGCCGCCATGGTGGACCGCCGGGTCGCGGGCCTGCCCCTGGAACACGTCGTCGGCTGGGCCGAGTTCCGCGGACTGCGCATCGCCGTGGAAACCGGCGTGTTCGTGCCCCGCCGCCGTACCGAGTTCCTCGTCGAACAGGCCCTCGCGCAGGCCCCGGACGCGTCCGTCGTCGTGGACCTGTGCTGCGGTTCCGGCGCGGTCGGCGCGGCCCTCGCAGCCGCCCTCGGCCGGGTCGAGCTGCACGCCGCCGACATCGACCCCGCCGCTGCTCCCTGCGCCCGCCGCAATGTCGCCGCCCACGGCGGGCACGTCCACACGGGCGACCTGTTCGCGGCGCTGCCCGACGAGCTGCGCGGCCGTGTCCACATCCTCGCGGCCAACGTGCCGTACGTCCCCACCGGCGAGGTCGGTCTGCTGCCCGCGGAGGCGCGCGAGCACGAACCGTTGGTCGCCCTCGACGGCGGCACCGACGGCCTCGACATACTCCGCGAGGTCGCCGCCGGGGCGCCCGCCTGGCTCGCGCCCGGCGGCTGCCTGCTCGTCGAGACCAGCGAGCGTCAACTCCCGTCAGCCGTGGAGGCGTTCACGAGTGCCGGGCTGGAGACGCGGTCGGCCTACTCCGAGGAGCTGTACGCGAACGTCGTGATCGGCGTCAGGCCGGCGCGGCCCGTCAGGTCGTAGCGCCGCTGCCGGACGGGCTGGGTGAGGGGCTCGGGTCGCGGTCGCCGCGTCCCCAGGGACCGTGGCCGCCGCCCGGGAACCCGCTGGGTCCCCCCGACGCGCTGCCGCGGTCCTTGCGGTCGAAGGTGCCGGTGAAGGCCCGGTCGGCGGTCCGGGTTCCGGAGTCGGAGCGGGTGCCGGTGAGGGAGGCCGTGTCGCCCTTCTTGAGGGCGCCGGAGTTCTGGGCCGTGGCGCCGGAACCCACGGTCCAGGTCCACGAGGTCCCGTCCTCGCTCTTGACGGTGACCTGGTCGCCGTCGACCTTCGTGACCGTCCCCCGCTGCCAGATCCGTACGACCCACTTGCCGGTGGAGTCGTCCTTGACCGTCGCCTCGCCGTGCACGGCCTTGCCGCCGACTCCGAACCCGAACCACATACCGCCGCCCCCGTGCCGGAAGCCGGGCCCACCGGGCGACGGCGACCCCGACGGGGACCCGGCAGCGGCGGGCACGGCCTCGCTGCCCGAACCTCCCGAGGTCGCCGCGTAGGCGACGGTCCCGCCGAGCGCCAGCACACCGACGGTGACCGCGGCGATCACCGCCCGGGCCCGCCCCGACCGCTGCCGCCACAACCGGTCGAGACCGCGATCCCGCTCCGCTCCGCCGGGCCCGGTGAGCACCTCCCACTCGGGTGCGTGGTCGGGCATCGGCGGTACCGCCCCGGAACTACGGTCGTCGTGCTCAGGGTCGTGCGTCACGGCTCGCTCCCTCGGCCCGGGCGCCCGGCATCCCACGGCACGCCTCCCTGTGATTCTCGACTCCGCCCGATAAGGAACGGGTAACGGCTCCCTGTGAATCCGACGCAGCCCGTCCCGCATCCGCGATTGTGCAACTAGTTGCATAAACCCCTCCCCGTCCTCTACAAAAGAGGCACGACACCGCGCACGGAGGGCCCGATGAGCCGTTACCCGCACCTGCTGAACCCCCTCGACCTGGGCTTCACCACGCTGCCCAACCGTGTCCTCATGGGCTCCATGCACGTCGGCCTGGAAGAGGCCGAGCGCGGTTTCGAGCGCATGGCGGAGTTCTACGCGGCACGCGCGCGTGGCGGAGTCGGCCTGATCGTCACCGGTGGCATCGCGCCCAACGAGGCCGGACGCCCCTACGAGGGCGGCGCCAAGCTGACCACCGACGCCGAGGCCGCGCAGCACGCCGAGATCACCGCCGCCGTGCACCGCGAGGGCGGGCGGATCGCGATGCAGATCCTGCACTTCGGGCGCTACGCCTACCACCAGGACCTCGTCGCGCCGAGCGCCGTCCAGGCGCCGATCAGCCCCTTCCCGCCCCGCGCGCTCACCGACGACGAGGTCGAGCAGACCGTCGAGGACTACGTCCGCGCGGCCCGCCTCGCCCGGCAGGCCGGGTACGACGGCGTCGAGATCATGGGCTCCGAGGGTTACCTCATCAACGAGTTCATCGCCGCGCAGACCAATCACCGCGACGACCGGTGGGGCGGCTCGTACGAGAACCGGATGCGCTTCCCCGTCGAGATCGTGCGCCGGGTGCGCGAGGCGGTCGGCGAGGACTTCATCATCGTCTACCGGCTGTCGATGCTGGACCTCGTGCCCGGCGGCTCCACGCTCGACGAAGTCATCAGGCTCGCCAAGGCAGTTGAGGCGGCCGGGGCGACCATCATCAACACCGGCATCGGCTGGCACGAGGCCCGCATCCCGACCATCGCGACCTCCGTGCCGCGCGGGGCGTACACGTGGGTGACCAAGAAGCTGATGGGCGCGGTCTCGATCCCGCTCGTCACCACCAACCGCATCAACACCCCTGAGCTGGCGGAGCAGTTGCTCGCCGACGGGTGTGCCGACATGGTGTCGATGGCCCGCCCGATGCTCGCCGACCCGGACTTCGTCGCCAAGGCCGCGGCCGGCCGTTCCGACGCGATCAACACCTGCATCGGCTGCAACCAGGCGTGCCTCGACCACACCTTCAGTGGCAAGATCACCTCCTGCCTGGTCAACCCGCGCGCCTGCCACGAGACCGAACTGGTCCTCGCCCCAACGCGGTTGCGCAAACGCGTCGCGGTGGTGGGCGCGGGTCCGGCGGGACTCGCGTGCGCGGTGAGCGCGGCCGAACGCGGTCACCAGGTCACGTTGTATGACGCCGCCGCCGAGATCGGCGGTCAGCTCAACGTCGCCCGACAGGTCCCGGGCAAGCAGGAGTTCGACGAGACGCTGCGCTACTTCCGCACCCAGCTCGCCGAGCACGGGGTGGACGTACGCCTCAACACACCTGTGACGGCAGCTGACTTGGGCGACTACGCCGAGGTCGTCGTCGCCACCGGCGTCACCCCGCGCACCCCCGACATCCCCGGCGTCGACCACCCCAGCGTCGTGGGGTACCTCGATGTCCTGCGCGACCGCGTCCCCGTCGGCGACCGCGTCGCGATCCTCGGCGCGGGCGGCATCGGCTTCGACGTCGCCGAGTTCCTCACGGACGGCGGCGACAAGGCGAGCGAGGACCCTGCGACGTACTTCCGTGCTTGGGGCGTCGACATGGACTACGCGGCCCCCGGCGGCCTCACCGCACCCGAGCGTCCCGCCCCGCCGCGCAGCGTCCACCTCCTCCAGCGCAAGGCCACCAAGGTCGGCGCCGGCCTCGGCAAGACCACCGGCTGGATCCACCGCACCGAACTCAAGCACCGGGGCGTCACCATGGTCCCGGGCGTCCAGTACGACCTGATCGACGACGCCGGACTGCATGTCACCGTCGACGGCCGCAGCACCGTCCTGGAGGTCGACACGGTCGTCCTGTGCACCGGCCAGGACCCGCGACGTGACCTCTACGACGAACTGACCGCCGCCGGACGCAGCGTGCACCTGATCGGCGGTGCCGACGTGGCCGCCGAACTGGACGCCAAGCGCGCCATCAAGCAGGGCACCGAGGTAGCGGCTGCCCTCTGAGGCCCAACGCCCGTCCCTAGGATGACCTCCATGTCACTCCCGCACGCGATCCTCACCGCCCTCCTGGAGAAGCCGTCCTCGGGCCTTGAGCTGACCCGGCGCTTCGACAAGTCGATCGGCTACTTCTGGTCGGCGACGCACCAGCAGATCTACCGCGAGCTGGGAAAACTGGAGGCCGAGGGCCAGATCAGGGCCCTTGCGTCCGAGCAGCCGGCCCGCGGCCAGAAGAAGCAGTACGAGGTGCTGCCGGCGGGCCGCGCCGAACTGGCCCGCTGGACCGCGTCCTCCCAGGACCCCAAGCCGCTGCGCGACACGATGCTGCTGCGCCTGCGCGCGGCGGCCGTGGTCGGCACGGACGGCATCGAGTCCGACCTCCGCCACCATCTCGCCCTGCACCGGCGGCAGTTGGCGGAGTACGAGGAGATCGAGAAGCGCGACTTCCCGCCCGACCGGGACAGCCCCCAGGACCGGCTCCGGCACCTCGTGCTGCGCGCCGGCATCGACCTGGAGACCTTCTGGACGCAGTGGCTCACGCATGCGATCGAGGAGTTCGCCGAGTTGCCGTAGGACATGGCCGAGGGGCCGCCCGATCGTGGGCGGCCCCTCATGGTCGTGGACGGTCAGAGGCGGTACGGCTTCGCGCGCCTGCGCAGGAACCAGGCCGTCGCGATGAGGCCGACTCCCACCAGGCCCCCGCCCGCCGCCAGGGTGAGCGGGCCGTAGTCCTTGGTGGCCCCGCCGAGGCCGCCCATGACGCCGCGCGAGGGCGAGGCCGTGGCCGTGGGGGTCGTGGAGCTGGAAACGATCACGGACTGGGTGCCCGCGGGCGTGCTGACGTTCTGGCACATGACGATGACGGTGTAGGTGCCCGGAGTGACGTTGGTCCAGGCGGTGGACTGGCTGACGGTCGTCCCCGCCAGGGTCGCCTTGCGGCCCTCGGCGAAGCTCCCCTGGCTGCTGGTGAGGAGCGAGCCGGTGCCCCAGACGCCGGTGGTGCGGTTCTGGGAGCACGCGCTGGTCGTGACCGAGACCGTGGTCCCGGTCGTGCTCACGGAGATCCCCGACGCCGCGCCGGCGGTTCCGGCGGTCAGGGCGAGGGGAAGAGCGGCGGCGGCTGTCACGGTCAGGCCGGAGCGGAGTAGTAGCTGAAAAGTGCGCATGGGACTGCCCTCCGGCGGCACGGTTGGCGGAACATCCCTTGCGCCGCCGGGATCGGGAAACGGCCGTGCTGCCTCCAAGGAAGCCAACGCGCCCTGGGCCCGTCCCGCATGCGGACGGCGACCGGGCAGGTGACGGATTCCTTCGTCCGGCTCAGGGGTGATGCGCTGTCGGCGTCACGCGGGCTCACCAGGTGGGTGCCGCGCGGAGCAGCCGCTCCCGTACGAGCGTGACGTGCGGGTTGTCCGGCGAGCCGGGGCGCCGGGTGAGATACGAGGTGTTGATCGGCGGGTCCTCGGGCACCAGCAGCGGCACCAGCGCGCCGGACGCCAGCTCGTCCAGGCACAGATAGCGGGGGAGCACGGTGATCCCGGCACCGGCCACGACCGCCGCCCGCACCCCGCGCAGATCGGGCACCGTGATCGCGGCCTGCCCGCCGAGCCGGGTACCGAAGACATGCCGCCAGTAGCGGCGGGCGATCGGCAGATCCTCCGCGTACGCAACCAGGGGCACCCCGTGCAGCGCGGCGGGCCCCTCGGCCGCGACCCGCCCGGCCCCGATGCGCTCCGCCCACGCGGGCGCGGCGACCAGCACGAACTCCTCGTCCGCCAACGGCTCCCAGGTCAGCGTCCGCCCGCGCGGCCGAGCCGTGGCGATCACCAGGTCGAAACGGCCGCCCCGCAGACCGTCGAGCAGATCGTCCGTCAGGCCCGGGCTGACCCGCAGCCGTACGCCCTCCGCGGTCAGCGGTGCCAGGGCGGGCAGCACGCGCGTGCACAGCAGCTCCGCCGGGCCCGCCACGTGCACCGGCTCCGGGGACTGGTCGGCGCCGGGGCCGCCACGGTCCGCCACGACGGCCAGCGCGTCCAGGGGTGCCGCGACCTGCGCGGCCAACTGGTCCGCCACGGAGGTCGCGACGACACCACGCGACCGCCGCTCGAACAGCTGCCGCCCCAACTGCTCCTCCAGTGACCGGATCTGCGTCGTCACCGTCGGCTGCGACAGCCCGAGCAGCCGCCCCGCCGCCGTGAACGAACCGGCGCGGTGCACGGCGAGGAACGTGCGCAGGAGGGAGAGATCGAGCGGTGCGGCGGCGGCCGGAGCGGGAGTCGGCGAGCCATCGGAATTCCCATGGACCATGAACCGAATCCTACGGTCCACCTATGGCGTGGTCTCGCCCGTCGTCACCGTCCGCTCCGCCGAGAACCCGCCCCACGTGCCGTCCGGCAGCCGCGCCCTGAGCCGCACCCGGTGGCCGACCCCGGCCTCCCTGCCCGTGTAGAAGCTGTACGTCGCATGATCGCGCGGCGCGGTCCCGCCCCAGACCAGTGAGGTGGCGGGCTGTCCGTCGAGCTGGACCTGGTACTCCGTGACCACCCCGTCCGTGCGCGGCGGCACCCAGGACAGGTCGATGTAGTACGCCCCGTCCTTGCCCCGGTGGGTGGTCGCGCGGAAGTCCGTGGGCGCGGTGCCCCGCCCGTCGTCGCTGCCCGGCGCGGTGGTGAGCGGGACGGCCGTGCTCGCGGGCGAGAGGTTGTCGGCGGCGTCCCGGGCCCGCACGGTGAAGGAGTAGCGCGTACTGGGCCGCAGCCCCGTGACCACGGTCGCCGTCTGGGCGCCGCCCACACTGTGGATCTTCGCCCCGCCCTGATAGATGTCGTACGACACCACACCCCGGTCGTCCTTCGAGCCGCCCCAGGACAACTGGACGGCCCGGCTGCCGATGACCCGGCCCTGCGGGGTGCGCGGACGGGTGGGCGCCGAGTGGTCGTCCGCGACGGCGACCGGTGTCCTCGCCCTGACCTCCCGGCTGGGCGGCCCGAGGCGCCCGTCGGTGTCCCGGGCCCGCACGGTGAAGGAGTACATGGTGGCGGGCCGGAGCCTGATGACATCCACCATGTGCTCGGAAGCCGATACTTCCTTCACTTTCGTGGTGCCGCGATACACCTCGTAGGTGCGGATGCTCGGGCTCGCCGTCACCGCGTCCCACATGACGTGCACGCTGGTCGCGCTCCCCGCCGCGGCCGTGACTCCGGCCGGGGCACCGGGGGCGTGGCCGTCCCCGTCGCCACCCGTGCCGCCCCAGCCGCAGGAGGCGAGCAGCAGGAGCGCGGCGCACACCAGGACGGTACGAAGGAGAGCGAGGGCGGCACGGACGCGTCGCACGATTCTGCCTCCCCGGCACTACGCGGTATCACACGACGGAAAAGGTCCGGACCAATATGACCCGGGTGGTGCGACCGCATCAAGAGGGGCGCCGTTGCCGACCCGTCACAAGGGTTACGTATGCTGAAGCACTCACGGCTGAACTCACCCCCGGGAGTGGGTAGTTCATGCCGGTGGCGCGGACCGCTGTCGTCGCTGATCCCGCGCCGGCGCGGGCGGCCGGGCGGCCGGAGCCGACACCGGCTCAGGTCCCCGGCCCCCGTCGGGAGTGGCAGGGGCTCAGGCGCCCGGCCCCCGTCGGGAGTTCGGGGCGTGCACCGTCCGGCCCCCTAACGGTGGCCGCGCGATCGGACCGGTACCAGGGTGGGCTGAGTGTCCGTCAGATCCCCCAGGAGAGGCTCCCTATCGTGCGTGTCCAGACGCTGACGCTGGCCGCGGCCGGCGCCGCCCTGCTCGCCCCGACCACGCTGCCCGCCGCACCTGCCGCACTCGTCCGGCCTCAGGCGGGTCCCGCGGCGCTGCGCGAGGGCGACGTGAGCGCCGCCGATCTGCTGGCCAAGGTGCGGGACTGCACCCCCGTGTCCCGCGGCCGGTACCGCAGCGACGACGGGGAGCGCGCGACGATTCCGGTCTGCGGCACCAAGGAGGCCGTCTTCTGGAAGGCCGACCTGGACATCGACTGCGACGGACAGGCCGGCGCCCGCTGCAACGCGCGCACCGACCCGCTGTTCTCGTCCATGACGGCGTACCAGCAGTCCGACGGCCGCTATCTGGACGCCGAGCGGCTCCCGTACATCGTCGTCCCCGCCGCGAGCGCCCTCTGGAACCACCGGGACCACCGCATCGGCGGCGGCTCGGTCGCCGCCGTCGTCTACCAGGACCGGGTGCAGTACGCCGTCGTAGGAGACGTCGGCCCGCACGACATCATCGGCGAGGCGTCGTACGCCACGGCCAAGGCCCTCGGTATCCGCCCCGATCCGCGCGGCGGCGGAACGGACACCGGGGTCACCTACATCGTGTTCAAGGACTCGCGGGTGAAGCCCATCGAGGACCATGCGGCGGCAGTGGAGACGGGGCAGCGGCTGGCGCGCCTCTTCGTGCGGGACGCCGCCGGGCGTCCGGGGTCGTAGGGCACAGCCTGCCGAGCCCTGCGGGGCGGCGGCGTCAGACCGCCGACCAGCCGTCGTCGACCGGCAGGATCACGCCGTTGATGTTGCTCGCCGCGTCCGAGGCGAGGAACACGATCGCGGCGGCCTGCTCCTCGGGCCGGGCCAGACGGCCCACGTTCACGAAGTGCGGGCCGAGCGCCGCCGGACCGTGGGCGGCCCGGTCGGCCTCCACGGAGATGTTGGTCGCCGTGGCGCCCGGGGCGATGGCGTTGGCCCGGATGCCCTGCTTGCGGTACATCACGGCGAGGTTCCTGGTCAGGCCCACCACCCCGTGCTTCGAGGCCGTGTAGGCGGCGCCCGCCGCACTGCCCCGCAGACCCGCCTCCGAGGCGGTGTTCACGATCGCGCCCCTGCCCGCCGCCAGCATGTGCGGCAGCACGGCCCGGGTGAGCAGGAAGGGCGCGGTCAGATTGACCCGGATGACCCGCTCCCACTCCGCGTCGGCCACGTCCGCCAGCGCCGACATGCGGTCCATGATCCCGGCGTTGTTCACCAGGACGTCGACCCCGCCGAACCGCTCCACGGCGGTCGCGGCCACCTCGTCGACGACCGCCTGCTCGCTGAGGTCACCCGTGACCGCGACGGCGGTGCCGCCCGCCTGCTCGATCTCCTTGACGACCGCCCCCGCGCCGTCGGCGTTCAGGTCGGCCACCACGACCTTGGCGCCTTCCGCGGCGAAGGCCAGGGCGGCGGCGCGCCCGATGCCGGAACCCGCTCCGGTGACGATGACGCTGCGTCCGTCGAGTCCACTGGCCATGAGGTGCTCCTGTCCGTCGTAGGAGGGCTGAGCGCCCGTCGGTCCCTCACCATACGACTTAATGTCTTCAAGTGACATAAAGTCATGGTGGAGAATCCCGGGAGGTCACGACCGCAGCCGGAGGGGAACTGATGACCGCACCCAGCGGACGCACGGGACGACCGCCTCTCACCGAGGCGCGCAAGGCCGAGATCCGGCTGGAGATCGCCCGGGCCGCGGTGGAGCTGTTCGTCGCCCAGGGCGTGGCGGCGACCACCGGTGAGCAGATCGGCCAGGCGGTCGGCGTCTCGGCGCGCACCGTGTGGCGCTACTTCCCGAGCAAGGAGAGCTGCGTACGGCCACTCTTCTCGGCCGGTATCGACGTGATCGCCGCCCGGCTGCGGGAGTGGCGGCCCGGCCGGCCCCTGGCGGAACTCTTCGACCGGGATCTCGCGACCGCCCTCCTCGCCGCCACCGGCCCCGGCGGCGCCACGGGCAGCGCGCTGGTACGTCTCACCCGCACCGAACCGGGCCTGCGCGCGATCTGGCTCCAGACCTACGACGAGGCGGAACCGGCGTTCGCCCACGCACTGGCCGACCGGGCGGGCCTGCCCGCCGACGACCTGCGCCCCATGATCCAGGCGGCGATGCTCAACGCGGCACTGCGCGCGGCGGTCGAACGGTTCGCCTGGCACCGGAGCGAGAGCGCGGCGGACGTGGCGATGACGGAGGAGGCCGAAGTGGCGGAGACGCTGCGCTCGGCGCTGGCCGTCGCGGCGGAAGGGGTCTCGTAGGGGAGCGGTTCAGGACGGGCGCGGGTGCATCTCGGCCGGCGTGGCCCGACGGGCGTACTGCGAGGGGGGCGACCGCCCCACGGCCCCGCCTCACATCCGTCCGTCGGGGAGGGGCCGTGGGGCCCCTACCAGGCACAGGGCGCCTCGCAGGCCAAG
>NZ_JBFAJJ010000027.1:0-106142 GCF_040655155.1 Streptomyces sp. NPDC050508 | reverse complement strand
ATGGTGCGGTTGTCTGTTTCATAGTGTTTCGGTGGTCATAGCGTGAGGGAAACGCCCGGTTACATTCCGAACCCGGAAGCTAAGCCTTACAGCGCTGATGGTACTGCAGGGGGGACCCTGTGGGAGAGTAGGACGCCGCCGAACAAATATTGAAAGGGTTGGATCCTGAACTTCGGTTCGGGGTCCAGCCCTTTTTTGTTTGCTGTCACTTGAAGTTCACGTTGCGCAATCACCATCCGAGCATGGGTACTGCTGCAATGCTCAGGGCCGCCGGAGTCGGACTCGGTGACGAGGTCGTCGTGCCGGCGTTCGGGAACGTGGAAGTCGCCGAGGCTGTCACCCTCGCGGGTGGGCTGCCGGTGTTCGCCGACATAGATCCGGTGACCTACTGCCTGGACGCGTCCGCTGTCGAAGCGGCCGTAACTCCGCGTACGGCGGCCATAGTTGTCGTGCATCGATTCGGGCGGTCCGCTGATCTCGCGCGGCTGCTCGGGGTTGGGCAGCGGCATGGGCTGCTGGTCTTGCAGCAGGGGGAGTCCGAGGCGCCGTACGACGAGGTTGCTCAGCGGCGGGAGCGGGCCTCCTACCTTGATGCAAAGTTGCGGGGGGTGCGGACGCCCGATGGTGGGGACGGGCACACCTACCAGCAGTACGTCGTGCGGGTGCCGGGGAACGGGCGGCCGGATCGCGATGCCTTCGCTCGGGCCGTGCGCGGTAGGGGAGTTGAGTGCCGGGTGCCGGTGAAGACGCCTGTGCATCGGCTGCCGGAGTACCGGCGGTGTGTGGCTCTGCCGGAGACCGAGCGGGCCTCGGACGAGACGCTGGCGCTGCCGGTGGACGCCTCGTTGACGAAGCGGGAGATGCAGCGGATCGTGTCCGCGTGCAACGCACTCGGGGGATTGTTGCAGCCCGCTTTCTGACCGAGTCGGGGTCGAGCGGCGGTGGTTGGGCGCACGGGCCTGTTCGGGGTATGATTCTTTTCGTTGCCGCGAGGGAAACCTCGGGAAAGCGACAGGCCCTCTTAGCTCAGTCGGTAGAGCGTCTCCATGGTAAGGAGAAGGTCAACGGTTCGATTCCGTTAGAGGGCTCCAGATATCAGAAGGCCCCGCCCAATTGGGCGGGGCCTTCTGCGTGTTCGGGGTCAGTCCTTCTGGAGGCCCGGGACGCGCATCGCCAGGATGGCCATGTCGTCGGACGGGGCGTCCGACGCGAAGCGCTCCACCGCTCGCATGATGCGGGCCGCGACCGCGCCGGCCGTGAGGCCCGTGCAGGTGGTGAGGACGTCTGTCAGGCCGTCGTCGCCCAGCATGCGGGTACCTTCGCGGCGTTCCGTGACGCCGTCGGTGACGCACAGGAGGACATCGCCGGGGTCGAGGGTGACCGTCTGCTCGTAGAGCTCCAGGTCCTCCATGACGCCGAGCAGGGGCTGGGGTTCGGCGGCCGGTTCGACCGTGCCGTCCTGGCGGAGGCGGAGCGGGAGCGGGTGGCCGGCGCAGACCACCTTCAGCTTGGCGCTGCCGTCCTCCTGGGGCCACAACTCGCCGTAGAGGAGCGTCAGGAAGCGGCTGCGGGCGCCCTCGTCGAGGATCGCGGAGTTGAGGCGCTCCAGGACCGCGGGGCCGCCGAAACCCTCTCTGGCGAGCAGACGGAGGGCGTGGCGGGCCAGGCCGGTGACCGCGGCGGCCTCGGGGCCGGTGCCGCAGACGTCGCCGATGGCGAAGCCGTAGACGCCGTCGCGGATGGGGAAGAGGTCGTAGAAGTCGCCGCCCACTTCGTTGCCCTCGCCGGCCGCGCGGTAGATGACCTCGACCTCGACGCCCTCGATGTGGGGGAGGTCGGGGGGCAGGAGGCTGCGCTGGAGGGACTGGCTGATGGCCGTGCGCTCCGAGTACAGGCGGGCGTTGTCGAGGGCGAGGGCTGCTCGGCGGCTCAAGTCCTCGGCCAGTTCCAGGATTTCCTGGCGGAAGTGTTCGTCGGTGGGCTTGCCGAGGGTCAGCATGCCGATGACGCGGTTGCGGGCGACCAGGGGGAGGACGACTGTTTCGCCGCCGACTGCCGAGGCCGTAGCGAGAGTTGGGCCGATGCCCGAGCTGACGCGGCGGGTCGGTTCGCCGAGGCCGAGGCTGCGCATGGACGTGCGCAGGGCGGCCTGGTGGGCGGCCTCGGCGGGGGCGGCCCAGACGCGGGCGCCGGGGGTGGGGACCGGGTCCGGAGGGGCGATCTTCGAGAGCAACGACTTGATGCCGTCGATGAGTTCCTCGTCCTCGTGCAGGACGTACGAGAGGTACGGGTCCGAGGACCGGTCGGCGATCGTGTAGACCGCGCACCAGGTGGCGAGGGTCGGGACCGTCATCTGGGCCATCAGGGCCAGGGTTTGGTCGCGGTCCAGGGTGCCCGCTAGGAGGTCGGAGGCCTCGACCAGGAAACTGAGCGAGCCGCGGCGCAGGCGTTCCAGTTCGCCCAGGCGGGCCGACTCGACCGCCAACGCGATGCGGTCGGCGGCGAATTGGAGGCGCAGGGCTTCTTCGTTCGAGTATTTGTTGGGGCCTTCGGCGGCCACTCCGAGGGAGCCGGTGAGGCGGCCCTCCACCTTCAGGGGGACTGTGACGACCGAGCGCATTCCGGTGCCGCTGAGGAGCGGTACGGCGCCCGGGACGGCCTGGAGGTCCTCGTGGACGGCCGGCATGCGGGCGGAGCCGTAGCGGCCGGGGCCGGCTTCGACGGGCACGCGCGCGAAGCGTTGGCGGGCGGAGGGCAGGCCTGTGGAGGCGCGGACCTCCAACTCCGTTTCGTCGTCGGTCGCGAGGAGGAGGAAGGCGGAGTCTCCGTCGAGCATGTCGCGGGCGCGCTCGACCGTGCGCTGGAGGAGGCCGTCGAGGTCGTCCGGCGCGGGGGAGCCGATGAACACCTCGAAGGGATCGGTGTTCTGGCCGTCCGGTGTGGACGCGGCGTCGGGGGCGGGGCCGCGCAACGGCGTCTGGAGAACCGCGCGTTCGTGGTCCCGTACCAGGAGGCACACGGTTGACGGCTCGCCGTCCGTGTCGCGGACGCGGAGGTGGGAGGCGTACACCGGGGTCACGCGGCCGTCGGCGCCGCGGATGCCGTAACTGCCCTCCCAGCGCGAGAGGCGGAGTGCCTCGGCGATGCCGGTGCTGGTGCCCGGGGTGTGCGGCCAGGCGGCGAGGTCGGTGAGGGGTTTGCCGGTGACCTGCTCGGCGGCGTAGCCGAAGAGTTCCTCGGCGTCCTCGTTCCAGGACGCGATGGAGCCCGTACGGTCGATCTGGACGACCGCTACGCGGACCCTGCCGTCGGCGAGCGGGAGCAGGGCGGCCGGCAGTGACGGGCCGGCCGTGCGGGTGCCCACCGGGCGTGCGGGGAGGTCGAGTTGGAACCAGACCAGCTTCTGCGTGGGCGTGTAGTCGACGCCCCATCGGCTGGCCAGGGCCGCGCACAGCTGGAGGCCCCGGCCGCCCTCGCGATCAGGGCTGCTCATGGTGATCGCGGCCCCCTGGAGGGGGATCTCGCGCTCCGGGTAGTGGTCGGCGACCTCGATCCTCGCGCCGTCGTCACTGCGCAGGCACAGGACGTCCGCGGCCGTGCCCGCGTGCACCACGGCGTTGGTCACCAGCTCGCTGGTGAGGACCACGGCGTCGTCGACGATGTCGGAGAAGCCCCAGCCCTGAAGAGTGTCGCGGACGAAGGACCGCGCGGTGGCGACCGATCGTCCGACGGGCTCGAAGCTGGCTGCCGCGCGCGCGGTGATCACAGAACTCCTCGGCCTGTTGTCGGCGGGCAGGGCACCTTGGCCGATCGGCGCCTGCCGGGGCAACGGCTGGTTTCCGGTCGGCGGGGGATCCTGGGGTGTTCCCCCGGGATGCAGTCCGGTGGTCATGGTGCGGTGCCCCTCCGATGCCTGCCCGCTCGTGCTCGTGCCACCGCCCAGGCCGGACGGAACCGGCGCGGCTGGACAGCCGCATGCAAGGTTACTTACCTTCACCGTCCATGCGGATGCCGGTCCGCAGTGTTTCCGTCCTCAGGGTGTGCGGACCGTGTGCGAAGCTGCCGAACTGTTATGGCCTGGTTCAGGCAGGGTGAAACACTGGGCAGGATTCTGGTGAAGGTCCGGGCAGGCTGGGTGTCTTCTGTGTATGGAGGGCAGCAGGTCCTGTTGAAGCCCGGTAAACCGGGCAGAGATACGCGGCAGTAACTGATACGTCGAGCAGTAGCACCCGAGCACAGCAGTAACGGTCGACCCCTGCGGGAGGGACACAGTGGAGTCTGGCGCAGCGACGCGGGCCACCAAGACGCGCGCGAAAGGCGGACAGTCCCTGAAGAACCAGCGCAAACCGCGCAACGGGACCACGGAGGTGGACGCGGCCTCCTTGGACCGGCTGCTGACGGCTCTTGTCTCCATGCGGGACGGGAACTTCCGCAAGCGGCTCACGGTGTCCGGCGACGGCGTGATGTCGGAGATCGCCGCCGTCTTCAACGAGGTCGCCGACCGGAATCTGCATCTCACGGGTGAGCTGTCCCGGGTGCGGCGCATGGTGGGCCGTGAGGGAAAGCTCACGGAGCGGCTGGAGGCGGGCGCCTACGAGGGTTCCTGGGCGACCGCCATCGACGCCTCCAATGCCCTCGTGGACGACCTCGTACGGCCCGTCTCCGAGGTCGGACGGGTGCTCTCCGCGGTGGCGGAGGGCGACCTGTCGCCGCGCATGGAGCTGCGGACGCAGGCGCAGGACGACGGGAACGGGCATCCGCTGCGCGGGGAGTTCCTGAAGGTCGGGCGGACCGTCAACAACCTGGTCGACCAACTGTCGACGTTCACCGACGAGGTCACGCGGGTGGCCAGCGAGGTGGGCACCGAGGGCAAGCTCGGCGGGCAGGCACGCGTGCGTGGCATGTCCGGCTCGTGGAAGGACCTCACGGAGTCGGTCAACACGATGGCGTACCGGCTGACGGCCCAGGTGCGGGACATCGCGCTGGTGACCACGGCGGTCGCGAAGGGTGACCTGTCCCGGAAGGTCACGGTTCATGTCGCCGGCGAGATGCTGGAGCTCAAGAACACCGTCAACACGATGGTGGACCAGCTCTCGTCGTTCTCCTCCGAGGTGACGCGAGTCGCCCGCGAGGTGGGTACCGAGGGCGAGCTGGGCGGCCAGGCGCAGGTGCCGGGTGTGGCCGGGGTGTGGAAGGACCTCACCGACTCGGTGAACATCATGGCCGGCAACCTGACGGCCCAGGTGCGCGGGATCGCGCAGGTGACGACGGCTGTCGCCAACGGTGACCTGTCGCAGAAGGTGACCGTGTCGGCGCGGGGCGAGGTCGCCCAGCTCGCCGAGACGATCAACCAGATGACCGAGACGCTGCGTACCTTCGCCGATGAGGTCACGCGTGTGGCCAACGAGGTCGGTGCCGAGGGGCAGCTCGGCGGGCAGGCGAACGTGCCGGGTGCGGCAGGGACGTGGAAGGACCTCACCGACTCGGTGAACACGGTCTTCCGGAACCTGACCATCCAGGTGCGGGACATCGCCGCCGTGACGACGGCCGTGGCGAGCGGTGACCTGTCCCAGAAGGTCACCGTGAACGTGGCCGGCGAGATGCTGGAACTGAAGAACACCGTCAACGGGATGGTTGATCAACTGTCCTCGTTCGGTGCCGAGGTGACGCGCGTGGCGCGTGAGATCGGTGTCGAGGGTGAACTGGGCGGCCAGGCGCAGGTGCCGGGTGCGGCAGGGACGTGGAAGGACCTGACGGACTCCGTCAACACGGCGTTCCGCAACCTCACCGGGCAGGTGAGGAACATCGCGCAGGTGACGACGGCCGTGGCCAACGGCGACCTGTCGCAGAAGGTCACCGTCGACGTGTCCGGCGAGATGCTTCAGTTGAAGAACACCGTCAACACGATGGTCGATCAACTGTCGTCGTTCGCCGACCAGGTGACCCGGATGGCCCGTGATGTGGGCACCGAGGGACGGCTGGGCGGCCAGGCGCGCGTGGACGGCGTCTCGGGCACCTGGAAGGAACTCACCGACTCCGTCAACTCGATGGCCGGGAACCTGACCTCCCAGGTGCGCAACATCGCCCAGGTGACCACGGCCGTGGCCCAGGGCGACCTGTCCCAGAAGATCGACGTGGACGCGCGCGGCGAGATCCTGGAGCTGAAGAACACCATCAACACGATGGTCGACCAGCTCTCCGCCTTCGCCGACCAGGTGACCCGGGTCGCCCGCGAGGTGGGCACGGAGGGGCGTCTGGGCGGGCAGGCG
Organism: Streptomyces sp. NPDC050508; assembly: GCF_040655155.1. NCBI lineage: Bacteria > Bacillati > Actinomycetota > Actinomycetes > Kitasatosporales > Streptomycetaceae > Streptomyces > Streptomyces sp. NPDC050508. Next base: position 99,873 of record NZ_JBFAJJ010000027.1, on the reverse strand, counting down.
CAGGTGCCCGGCGTCGCCGGTGTGTGGCGCGACCTGACCGACTCGGTGAACGGCATGGCCGGCAACCTCACCGCCCAGGTCCGCAACATCGCGCAGGTCGCGACCGCGGTGGCCCGGGGTGACCTGTCCCAGAAGATCACCGTGGACGCGCGCGGGGAGATCCTGGAGCTGAAGAACACCCTGAACACGATGGTCGACCAGCTGTCCTCGTTCGCCGAGGAGGTCACGCGAGTGGCCCGCGAGGTGGGCACCGAGGGGCAGTTGGGCGGTCAGGCCGAGGTGCAGGGTGTCTCCGGCACCTGGAAGGACCTCACGCAGTCGGTGAACTTCATGGCGAACAACCTGACCATCCAGGTGCGCCAGATCGCCGAGGTCACGACGGCCGTCGCCAAGGGCGACCTGTCCAAGAAGATCACTGTTGACGCCAAGGGCGAGATCCTTGAGCTCGTCACGACGGTCAACACCATGGTTGATCAACTGTCGTCGTTCGCCGAGCAGGTGACCCGGGTCGCCCGCGAGGTCGGCACCGAGGGCATCCTGGGCGGCCAGGCGCACGTGCCGGGCATCACGGGCATCTGGAAGGACCTCAGCGGCAACGTCAACCTGATGGCCAACAACCTGACCGTGCAGGTGCGGAACATCTCCCAGGTCGCGGCGGCAGTCGCGAACGGCGACCTGACGCGCACGGTGACGATCGAGGCGCGCGGCGAGGTCCAGCAGCTCGCCGACACCTTCAACACCATGGTGAAGACGCTGAGTTCGTTCGCCGACCAGGTCACCAAGGTGGCCCGTGAGGTGGGCACGGACGGCATCCTGGGCGGGCAGGCACACGTGCCGGGTGTGGCGGGCACGTGGAAGGACCTCACCGACTCGGTGAACGGCATGGCGTCCAACCTGACCGGTCAGGTGCGCAACATCGCGATGGTCACCACGGCCATCGCCAAGGGCGACTTGACCAAGAAGATCGACATTGACGCCCGCGGTGAGATCCTCGAACTCAAGACGACGATCAACACCATGGTTGATCAGCTGTCCAGTTTCGCCGAGGAGGTCACCCGCGTCGCCCGCGAGGTGGGCACGGAAGGCCAGTTGGGCGGTCAGGCACGCGTGCGTGACGTCGACGGCACCTGGCGCGACCTCACGGAGTCCGTGAACGAGATGGCCGGGAACCTCACCCGGCAGGTGCGTGCCATCGCGCGCGTGGCGACCGCGGTGACCCGGGGCGACCTGAACCTGAAGATCGACGTGGACGCGTCCGGCGAGATCCAGGAACTCCAGGACTACATCAACAAGATGATCGCCAACCTGCGCGACACCACGATCGCCAACAAGGAGCAGGACTGGCTCAAGGGCAACCTCGCCCGTATCTCGGCGCTGATGCAGGGCCGCCGCGACCTGGACGACGTGGCCTCGCTGATCATGAGCGAGCTGACGCCGGTGGTATCGGCACAGCACGGCGCGTTCTTCCTCGCGCTGCCCCTGGCGGACGTGGAGGGCGAGGAGGCGTACGAACTGCGCATGCTCGGGTCGTACGGCTACTCCATGGGCTCCATGCCGACCTCGTTCAGGCCCGGTGAGGCGCTGATCGGGACGGCCGCCCAGGAGCGGCGCACGATCCTCGTGGAGAACGCGCCCAGTGGCTATCTGAAGATCTCCTCGGGGCTCGGGGAAGCGCCGCCCGCGCAGGTGATCGTGCTTCCGGTGCTGTTCGAGGGGAAGGTGCTCGGCATCATCGAGCTGGCCTCCTTCACGCCCTTCACGCACATCCAGAAGGACTTCCTCAACCAGATCGCCGAGATGATCGCGACCAGCGTCAACACGATCTCCGTCAACACCAAGACCGAGGTCCTGCTGAAGCAGTCGCAGGAGCTGACCGAGCAACTCCGCGAGCGGTCGGACGAGTTGGAGAACCGCCAGAAGGCGCTCCAGTCGTCCAACGCCGAACTGGAGGAGAAGGCCGAGCTGTTGGCCCAGCAGAACCGGGACATCGAGGTCAAGAACACGGAGATCGAGGAGGCACGGCAGGTTCTGGAGGAGCGCGCCGAGCAGCTCGCGGTGTCGATGCGCTACAAGAGCGAGTTCCTCGCCAACATGTCGCACGAGCTGCGTACACCGCTCAACTCGCTGTTGATCCTGGCCAAGTTGCTCGCCGACAACGCGGAGGGGAACCTCTCCCCGAAGCAGGTCGAGTTCGCCGAGACCATCCATGGCGCGGGTTCCGACCTGCTCCAGCTGATCAACGACATCCTGGACCTGTCGAAGGTCGAGGCGGGCAAGATGGACGTCTCTCCGACGCGCATCGCGCTCGTCCAACTCGTCGACTACGTAGAGGCCACTTTCCGTCCGCTGACCGCGGAGAAGGGCCTGGACCTGTCCGTACGGGTGTCGCCGGAACTGCCCGCCACGCTGCACACCGACGAGCAGCGGCTGCTCCAGGTGCTGCGCAACCTGCTGTCCAACGCGGTGAAGTTCACCGACTCCGGGGCGGTCGAACTGGTCATCCGGCCGGCCGGCGCGGATGTGCCGATGGCGATCCGCGAGCAGCTCCTGGAGGCCGGTTCGCTGCGGGACGCGGACGCCGACCTGATCGCGTTCTCGGTGACCGACACCGGCATCGGGATCGCGGGGAGCAAGATGCGGGTGATCTTCGAGGCGTTCAAGCAGGCGGACGGTACGACCAGTCGCAAGTACGGCGGCACGGGCCTCGGTCTGTCGATCTCCCGGGAGATCGCGCAGCTGCTCGGCGGTGAGATCCACGCGCAGAGCGAACCGGGACGCGGCTCGACGTTCACGCTGTATTTGCCGCTGCACCCGAGTGAACTGCCCCCGCAGGGCTACCAGCAGCTGCCCGCGCTGGAGGCGGGCGACCTCGTGGTGTCCGCGGCGGAACTCGCCGAGCTGTCCGAGCGCAGCGGCGTGGACATCGAGACGCCGGCCGAGGTGAAGTCGTACCACGAGACGCAGAACGGGGCCGCCGCGCTCTTCAGGCGCCGCCGCAGGGCCGTCGAGCAGTCCATGCAACTCGGGCAGACCGTGCGGGACCAGTGGGCGGCCGAGGAGACGGCGCAGGCGTCGCGCCGGGGTATCCGGTTCAGTGGTGAGAAGGTGCTGATCGTCGACGACGACATCCGCAACGTCTTCGCGCTGACCAGTGTCCTGGAGCAGCACGGGCTGTCCGTGCTGTACGCGGAGAACGGGCGGGAGGGCATCGAAGTCCTGGAGCAGCACGACGATGTGACGGTCGTTCTGATGGACATCATGATGCCCGAGATGGATGGATACGCGACGACGACGGCGATCCGCAGGATGCCGCAGTTCGCCGGGCTCCCGATCATCGCGCTGACCGCGAAGGCGATGAAGGGCGACCGGGAGAAGGCGATCGAGTCCGGCGCCTCGGACTACGTCACCAAGCCGGTCGACCCCGATCATCTGCTGTCGGTGATGGAGCAGTGGATGCGTACGGAGTGAAGGAAACGACCGGACTTGACGGGAAAGCAGTGGGAACGGTGCGGGGAACGTTCGGTGGCCACGCGGAGTTGCTGACTCAGTGTGGCCGAAGTCGTGTAGAAGCACGGGATTCGGGGAACCTTCTGGTCTCCCGCTGCGTTTCTGCTACGTGCACAGTGACATCGCGGTGACAGGGTGTGGCGACAGGCGGGGTGCGGCTACCATGACCGGCACAAGGACGGACGGCGCAAGAGAGTCGTCCCCTGGGGCGGCGCCCGGTGCACATCCGGGGCGAGGAGGGCGGGCCATGGTGCAGAAGGCCAAGATCCTCCTGGTCGATGACCGGCCGGAGAATCTGCTGGCGCTGGAGGCCATCCTCTCTGCGCTCGATCAGACACTGGTTCGGGCATCGTCCGGGGAGGAAGCGCTCAAAGCACTGCTGACGGACGACTTCGCGGTCATTCTGCTGGACGTCCAGATGCCGGGCATGGACGGTTTCGAAACCGCCGCGCACATCAAGCGGCGGGAGCGGACCCGGGACATCCCGATCATCTTCCTCACCGCGATCAACCACGGCCCGCACCACACCTTCCGGGGTTACGCGGCGGGCGCGGTCGACTACATCTCCAAGCCGTTCGACCCGTGGGTGCTGCGCGCGAAGGTCTCGGTCTTCGTCGAGCTCTACATGAAGAACTGCCAACTGCGGGAGCAGGCGGCGCTGCTGCGGCTCCAGTTGGACGGCAAGCCCGCGGTCGGCGCGGCCAAGGAACCGGCCGGACTGCTCGCCGAGCTCTCGGCGAGGCTCGCGGCCGTCGAGGAACAGGCCGAGGCGCTGTCCAAGCAGCTCGACGACGAGTCGGCGGACGCGGCGGCCGTGGCCACCGCGGCTCATCTCGAACGCAAACTCACCGGGCTGCGCCGGGCACTCGACGCCCTGGAGCCGGGCACCGGCAGCGGAGCCCCCTCGGTGCCGTCGCAGAACTGACGTCCGCCGCGGGCGCAGTTGTGCGTGAGTGAGCGTCAGCTCCCCGTCCCGCACGGGCGACACGAACGGGTGAAGCAGTGGGCACACGTGTCCCCTGCCTTCTCCACAGGTAACCTCACACCTATGGCCTCACGTCCCTCCGCAGCCAAGAAGCAGCCCGCCAAGAGGGCTGCTCCGGCGAAGGCTCCGGCGAAGAAGGCCGCTGCGAAACGGGCCCCGGCGAAGAAGGCGGTCGCCAAGAGGACCGCCCGCCCGGCGCCCAAGCCGGCCCCCAGCCCCACCGGGGGCATCGTCAAGCTCGTGCGCGCCGTCTGGCTCGGCACCGCGCACGCCGTCGGCGCGGTGTTCCGCGGGATAGGGCAGGGCGCGAAGAACTTGGACCCGGCCCACCGAAAGGACGGCGTCGCCCTGCTGCTGTTCGGCCTCGCGCTCATCGTCGCCGCCGGTACGTGGGCAGACCTGCGCGGCCCGGTCGGCGACCTCGTCGAGATCCTGGTGACCGGCGCCTTCGGGCGTCTCGACCTGCTCGTGCCGATACTGCTCGCGGTGATCGCCGTGCGCTTCATCCGGCACCCCGAGAAGCCCGAGGCCAACGGCCGCATCGTGATCGGCCTGTCCGCCCTCGTCATCGGCGTCCTCGGCCAGGTCCACATCGCCTGCGGCGCACCCGCCCGCAGCGACGGCATGCAGGCCATAAGGGACGCCGGCGGCCTCATCGGCTGGGCCGTGGCGACCCCGCTGACCTACACCATGGGCGAGGTGCTCGCCGTACCCCTGCTCGTGCTGCTCACGATCTTCGGGCTGCTGGTCGTCACGGCCACGCCCGTCAACGCGATCCCGCAGCGCCTCAGGCTGCTCGGCGTGAAGCTGGGCATCGTCCACGACTACGACGACGAGGACGAGTTCGGCGAGGACGACGAGCGCTACGACGAGCAGTGGCGCGACGCGCTGCCCGCGCGCCCCCGCAAGCGCGGGAGCGCCGAGGCCTACGACCCCGACAGCGCCGAGCAGGACGCCCTCTCCAGGCGCCGGAGCCGCCCCAGGCGCTCCGCCGTGCCCCAGCCCGACATGCACCGCCCCATGGACGCCGTGGACGTCGCAGCGGCCGCCGCAGCAGCCCTCGACGGGGCCGTCCTGCACGGCATGCCGCCCTCGCCGATCGTCGCCGACCTCACCCAGGGCGTGCGGGTGGGCGACCGCGAGGACACGACACCGACGCCCGTCCCGGCCCCGGCCGCTCGCCCCAAGCAGGAGAAGCTCAAGGCCGAGCCGGTCGAGCGGGTCGTACCGGATCTGACGAAGTCCGCCCCGGAGGAGATGCGCGACCTGCCGCCGCGGGCCGAGCAGCTCCAGTTGTCCGGCGACATCACCTACTCGCTCCCGTCACTCGACCTCCTGGAGCGCGGCGGTCCGGGAAAGACGCGCAGCGCCGCGAACGACGTCGTGGTCGCCTCCCTGCAGAACGTCTTCATGGAGTTCAAGGTCGACGCGGCGGTCACCGGCTTCACGCGCGGGCCGACGGTCACGCGCTACGAGGTCGAGCTGGGCCCCGCCGTCAAGGTCGAGCGGATCACCGCGCTCACCAAGAACATCGCCTACGCCGTCGCCAGCCCCGATGTGCGGATCATCAGCCCGATCCCCGGCAAGTCCGCGGTCGGCATCGAGATCCCGAACACCGACCGCGAGATGGTCAACCTCGGTGACGTACTGCGCCTCGCGGACGCGGCCGAGGACGACCACCCGATGCTGGTGGCGCTCGGCAAGGACGTCGAGGGCGGCTACGTCATGGCCAACCTGGCGAAGATGCCGCACGTCCTGGTCGCCGGAGCCACCGGTTCCGGTAAGTCGTCGTGCATCAACTGCCTGATCACCTCCGTCATGGTGCGCGCGACCCCCGAGGACGTGCGCATGGTCCTCGTCGACCCCAAGCGCGTCGAACTGACCGCCTACGAAGGCATTCCACACCTGATCACGCCGATCATCACCAACCCGAAGAGGGCCGCTGAGGCGCTCCAGTGGGTCGTACGCGAGATGGACCTCAGGTATGACGACCTCGCGGCCTTCGGGTATCGGCACATCGACGACTTCAACCAGGCCATCCGCGACGGCAAGCTGAAGACGCCCGAGGGCAGCGAGCGGGAGCTCAAGACCTATCCGTATCTGCTGGTCATCGTCGACGAGCTGGCCGACCTGATGATGGTCGCGCCGCGGGACGTCGAGGACTCGATCGTGCGCATCACGCAGCTCGCGCGCGCGGCCGGCATCCACCTTGTGCTCGCGACGCAGCGGCCGTCCGTCGACGTCGTCACCGGTCTGATCAAGGCGAACGTGCCCTCCAGGCTCGCGTTCGCCACCTCCTCGCTCGCCGACTCCCGGGTCATCCTCGACCAGCCCGGCGCCGAGAAACTGATCGGCAAGGGCGACGGGCTGTTCCTGCCGATGGGGGCGAACAAGCCGACCCGTATGCAGGGCGCCTTCGTCACCGAGGACGAGGTCGCGGCGATCGTCCAGCACTGCAAGGACCAGATGGCGCCGGTCTTCCGGGAAGACGTCACCGTGGGCAGCAAGCAGAAGAAGGAGATCGACGAGGACATCGGCGACGACCTCGATCTGCTGTGCCAGGCGGCCGAGCTGGTCGTGTCCACGCAGTTCGGCTCCACGTCGATGCTCCAGCGCAAACTGCGCGTCGGCTTCGCCAAGGCCGGGCGGCTCATGGACCTCATGGAGTCCCGGGGCATCGTCGGACCCAGCGAGGGATCCAAGGCGCGTGACGTTCTTGTGAAGGGTGACGAGCTGGACGGCGTGCTCGCGGTGATCCGCGGGGAGTCTGAGGGGTAGGCGTCCGCCGAAGGGTCCGCCGAAAGGATGCGACCGTGATCCACCCGTTAGAGATCGTCGGGCAACCGTTTCCCTTTGCCGTACGTCAAGTTGAGCGAGAAGACAGATCGGGCTCCCACCATGGGGTCCGTGCCTGGCTCGCCATCGGGGTGTCCGGCCATACCGATGGCGTACAAAGTCCTACCGCCCGGTTGCCCCACCCTTCGGTACCCCCCCTAGACTGAATTTCCAGCACAGGTGGCTACACGCTCGAAAGGCGCCCCCGTGTCCATCGGCAACTCCCCTGAAGGCGACCCTCCGTTCGAAGACGGTCGTTCCGAAGACGGTCATGAGGAAGAAGCCCGCCCTTCCGTCGGCCGAGCCCTGCAGCAGGCACGTATCGCCGCCGGGCTGACCGTCGACGACGTCAGCGGTGTCACCCGGGTCCGCATCGCCATCGTGCACGCCATCGAGGCCGACGACTTCACGCCCTGCGGCGGTGACGTCTACGCCCGCGGGCACATCAGGACCCTCGCCAAGGCCGTCCACATCGATCCCGTCCCCCTCCTCGCGCGCTACGACGACGATCACGGCGGACGCCCGGCCCCGACGCCGGCGGCGCCCCTCTTCGAGGCGGAACGTATCCGTCCGGAGCGCCGGGGGCCCAACTGGACCGCGGCCATGGTCGCCGCGATCGTCGCCGTGGTCGGCTTCGTCGGGTTCACGGCGTTCAAGGGCGGCGACAGCGACAGCGGCGCCAACGCAGTCGCCCAGGGAGCCTCGCCCAGCGCCAGCAAGCCCGCCAAGCCGACGCCCTCGAACACCGACTCCGCGACGCCCAAATCCGACCCCTCCGACAGCGCCATCGCCGCCGCGCCGCAGGACAAGGTGACGGTCCAGGTGAGCGCGGTCGACGGCCGCAGCTGGATCTCCGCCAAGGACCACAACGGCCGGATGCTCTTCGACGGACTCCTCAAGAAGGGCGAGTCCAAGACCTTCCAGGACAGCTCGAAGGTCAACCTGATCCTCGGCGACGCCGGCGCGATCCAGCTCTACGTCAACGGCAAGAAGATCGAGGACGACTTCCAGCCCGGCGCGGTGGAGCGCCTCACGTACACGAAGGGCGACCCCGAGGTCGGCTGAGCGGTCCGACGGGGTGGTTGTTCAAGGGGTTGGCCAAGATCGGCCAACCCCTTCGACGTGGGGTGTCAGTGGGAACAAGTAGTCTTGAGCCCATGCCTGAACGCCGTACCGTCGCACTCGTCACTCTTGGCTGCGCCCGTAACGAGGTGGACTCGGAGGAGCTCGCAGGCCGCTTGGAGGCGGACGGCTGGCAACTCGTGGAGGACGCCGAGGACGCGGACGTCGCTGTCGTCAACACCTGTGGCTTCGTCGAGGCCGCCAAGAAGGACTCCGTCGACGCCCTCCTCGAAGCCAATGACCTGAAGGGTCACGGCAGAACGCAGGCCGTCGTGGCCGTGGGCTGCATGGCCGAGCGGTACGGCAAGGAGCTCGCCGAGGCGCTGCCCGAGGCCGACGGAGTGCTCGGCTTCGACGACTACGCCGACATCTCCGACCGCCTGCAGACCATCCTGAACGGCGGCATCCACGCCTCGCACACCCCGCGCGACCGCCGCAAGCTGCTGCCGATCAGCCCCGCCGAGCGGCAGGAGTCCGCCGCCGACGTCGCGCTGCCCGGCCACGGCCCGGTCGACCTCCCGGACGGCCTCGCGCCCGCCTCGGGCCCCCGCGCGCCCCTGCGCCGCCGCCTGGACGGCTCCCCGGTCGCCTCGGTGAAGCTCGCCTCCGGCTGCGACCGGCGCTGCTCCTTCTGCGCCATCCCGTCCTTCCGCGGCTCCTTCATCTCCCGCCGCCCGAGCGACGTACTGAACGAGACACGCTGGCTGGCCGAGCAGGGCGTCAAGGAGATCATGCTGGTCTCCGAGAACAACACGTCCTACGGCAAGGACCTGGGCGACATCCGCCTCCTGGAGACGCTGCTGCCCGAGCTGGCGGACATCGACGGCCTGGAGCGGGTGCGCGTCAGCTACCTCCAGCCCGCCGAAATGCGCCCCGGACTCATCGACGTGCTCACCTCGACACCGAAGATCGCGCCCTACTTCGACCTGTCCTTCCAGCACTCCGCCCCCGATGTGCTGCGCGCGATGCGCCGCTTCGGAGACACCGACCGCTTCCTCGAACTCCTCGACACCATCCGCTCCAAGGCCCCGCAGGCCGGCGTGCGCTCGAACTTCATCGTCGGCTTCCCCGGCGAGACCGAGGCCGACCTGGCTGAACTGGAGCGCTTCCTGAACGGCGCGCGCCTGGACGCCATCGGAGTCTTCGGCTACTCCGACGAGGAGGGCACGGAGGCGGCGACGTACGACAAGAAGCTCGACCAGGACGTCGTGGACAAGCGGCTCGCGCACATCTCCCGGCTCGCCGAGGAACTCGTCTCGCAGCGCGCCGAGGAGCGCGTCGGCGAGACCGTGCACGTGCTGGTGGAGTCGGTCGACTCCGAGGACGGCGCCTACGGCCGCGGCGAGCACCAGGCGCCCGAGACGGACGGCCAGGTGCTCCTCACGAGCGGCGAGGGCCTGAGCGTCGGCCGTATGGTCGAGGCCAAGGTGGTCGGTACGGAAGGTGTCGACCTGGTGGCCGAGCCGCTCCTGGGCTCGCTCGCGTGTAGTGAGGAGGCGGGCAGATGACCGGAGTCCCGGCATCGGCGGCGGGCGGCACCTCCAGCGCGAACGGCGCGCCCGCGAGCGCGGGTTCCGGTGCGGCCTCCGGTGGCGCCTCTTCCGGCGCGATGTCGGGCAGTGTCTCTGGTGCCACCCCGTCCGGTGCTGTCCAGGGCGGCGCTTCCGGTGTGCCCGGTGGTCCGAGGCCTGCGCGCGGTGCGAAGGTCGTGGCCGCGGCGGTCAACCAGGCGAGCGTCTGGAACATCGCCAACTTCCTGACCATGCTCCGACTGCTGCTCGTCCCCGGCTTCGTCGCCCTGATGCTGGCCGACGGCGGGTACGACCCGGCGATGCGCTCGTTCGCCTGGGCGGCGTTCGCCATCGCCATGATCACCGACCTGTTCGACGGCCATCTGGCGCGGACGTACGACCTCGTCACCGACTTCGGGAAGATCGCCGACCCCATCGCCGACAAGGCGATCATGGGCGCGGCGCTGATCTGTCTGTCCTCGCTCGGCGATCTGCCGTGGTGGGTGACCGTCGTCATCCTCGGCCGGGAACTCGGGATCACGCTGCTGCGTTTTCTCGTCATCCGGTACGGCGTCATTCCCGCGTCGCGCGGCGGCAAGCTGAAGACGCTCACACAGGGCGTGGCCGTCGGGATGTACGTGCTGGCGCTGACGGGCTGGCTGGCCACTCTGAGGTTCTGGGTGATGGCCGCGGCGGTCATTCTGACCGTGCTGACCGGGTTCGACTATGTGAGACAGGCCATTGTGCTGCGCAGGCAGGGAATCGCCGAGCGCATGGCGGCGTCGGAGGAGACGGAAGCGTGAGTTCCACGGCCACTGAAGTGGTGCGACTACTGACCGTGAGCGGCGCGACGCTCGCTGTCGCGGAGTCGCTCACCGGTGGTCTGGTTGCGGCGGAGATCACATCGGTGCCCGGAGCCTCCAAGGCCTTCCGTGGTTCGGTCACCGCCTACGCGACCGAGCTCAAGCACCAGTTGCTCGGTGTCGACGCCACCCTACTGACCGAGCGGGGAGCCGTAGATGCGCAGGTCGCGGCCCAGATGGCGGCCGGCGTACGGAAGGCGCTGGGCGCCGACTGGGGCATCGCGACCACCGGCGTGGCGGGCCCGGAGCCGCAGGACGGACAGCCCGTGGGCACCGTTTTCGTGGCCGTGGACGGACCCTTTGCACCGGATTCGGATGCCGCCGGTGGCGGGAAAGTGGCCGCGCTGCGGTTGAACGGCGGCCGGGCGGAAATTCGTAGAGAGAGTGTACGGAGCGTACTCGCGCTGCTTCTGGAGCGGCTCGTGAGCGAACAGACCGGGAATGAGCGGACACAGGATACGGAACAGAACGGGGGGTTTTGATGTTTGCAGCCCTGAGTGAACACGACATCGCTCCCCGCACGGCCGCGGCGCAAGGCGGTACGGTGGGGCGAGAAGGATGCGGCTACGCGGTCCGAGGAGGGAGCCACCGATGATTCTGCTCCGTCGCCTGCTGGGTGACGTGCTGCGTCGGCAGCGCCAGCGCCAGGGCCGTACTCTGCGCGAAGTCTCCTCGTCCGCCCGAGTCTCACTCGGCTATCTCTCCGAGGTGGAGCGGGGGCAGAAAGAGGCTTCCTCTGAACTGCTCTCCGCCATCTGCGACGCGTTGGACGTACGGATGTCCGAGCTCATGCGGGAAGTGAGCGACGAACTCGCTCTCGCCGAGCTGGCCCAGTCTGCTGCGGCCACCGGTTCTGTGCCCACGTCGGTACGTCCGATGCTGGGTTCCGTGTCGGTGACCGGTGTGCCACCGGAACGGGTGACCATCAAGGCCCCCGCCGAGGCGGTGGACGTGGTCGCCGCGTGACGCTCACGCTGACGTGACGCCGATGTAGACCGATGAGGCGCTGACCGGTCTCAACGATGTGTGCGAGCCCCGGCCGGGGCTTCTCCAGGGAGACCTGGAGGGGCGCGGCCGGGGTTTTCGCGTACCGGGGTGCCCTGTGTGGCTGTGGCGGTCCGTTTGCCGGTGTCGCTCGGTGCGGTCATGGTTGAGGCGTGTGGTGCGTCCGTGTGCCGTCGATGCGCCCTCCTTGAGAGTGACCGTGACGGTCTAGCGTCGGGCTGGAGGTGGGGCCGTGGCGGGGCGAATAGCGCGCTGGGGGGCCGCGCTGGGGCTCGGCGCGGTGTGGTGGTGGGCCGTACTGCGGCTCGCGCTGACACCGCACGCGGGGGCGCTGGAGGGGGCCGTAGCGGCCGGCGGGTGGGGGTTGAGCCTGCTCCCGGTGCACTGCATGCCCAAGGTGGGGGCGGCGGGGGCCGTGGCCACGGGACGGTGGCGGGAAGCCTGGCGGGGGTCCGGCACGCCGGTCGCCGGGGTGTCGCCGGACCTCGATGGGACGGACGTTGGGGTGTGGCCGGCGGGCGGACCGTCGTCGGGCGCTTGGCCGTCGTCGGCCACCGGATCATCGTCGGGCGCCGAGTCGGTGCCTGCTACCAAGGCATCGCCACACCCCCGTTCGGACGGAGGATCTGACCCGTCGTGAACGACGACGCGTCGGACGCCAGATACAGCACGGCGTGGGCGATGTCCTCCGGCTCGCCCACCCGGCCCAGCGGCGACAGCCGGGCCATCAGCGCTTCGGTACGGGCCTGCGCCTCACCCTCGTGGTGGTCGGTCATGGGCGTGCGTATCCAGCCCGGCGCGATCGCGTTGACGCGGATGCCGTGCGGGCCCATCTCCGTCGCCAGGGTCTTCGTCAGCTGGACGACGGCCGCCTTCGCGGCGCCGTAGCAGAGCAGCCCGGATCCTCCGGTGTCGATCGCGCCCGACGCCATGGTGACGATGCTGCCCCCGGTACCGCGGTCGAGCATCAGCCGGGCCGCCTCCTGGCAGGCGTACAGGACTCCCTTGAAGTTGACGTTCAGCACCCGGTCGAGATCCTCGTCGCGGGTCTCCAACACTGTGCTGCTGTGCATGATCCCGGCGACCGCGGCCATCACGTGCAGGTCCTCGCAGGACTCGACGGCCTGCCTGACCTGCGTGCGATCGGTGACGTCGAGGTGGTGGGTGCGGGCGGTGCCGCCCTTGTCCTTGATCAGGGTCGCCGTCTCGTGCAGGCCCTGCGCGTCGCGGTCGGCGCAGTGCACGGTGGCGCCCGCCTCGGCGAGCAGAGCGGCGGATGCGCGGCCGATACCGCTGGCGGCGCCGGTGACGAAAGCGGTGCGTCCGGTGAGGTCGTACGCCTTGACGGGCATGAGGGGACCGTACGAGGGTTTCTGACGGGTCGTCAATTAGTCGTACGGTGCTGAGTTTTGGGGGGAGTGGTGGTGCCCGGCGCGGGGCCCACCTGGCAGGTGGGGCACCAGTAGGTGGGGCGCTCGCGGGAGCCGTCGCCCTGGTCGGCCGTGCGGATCGGGGTGTCGCAGCGCAGGCAGGGGCGGGGTGCGCGGCCGTAGACGAACAGGTCGGGGGTGCGGGGGCCTGTGGTTCGGCCCGGGGTGCTGTTCGTGAGGGTGTTTGTGGTGGTGCGGACGGGGCGGTCGCGGTTGGCTTCCAGGAGCTTCTTGGCGATGGCGGGCAGCTTTGCGGTGCGGTCGGCCGGGAGTACGCCGATGGGGAGCCAGGGGGTGGCGCCCAGGAGGAAGCAGAGCTCGCTTTTGTAGATGTTGCCGATGCCGGCCAGGTTGCGCTGGTCGAGCAGGGCCTCGCCGAGGGGGCGGGTGGGGTCCGTGAGGAGGTTGACCAACGCCTGTTCGGGGTTCCAGTCGGGGCCCAGGAGGTCGGGGCCGAGGTGGCCCACGGCGCGGTGTTCGTCGGTCGTGCGGAGGAGTTCCAGGACGGGGAGGCGGTAGCCGACGGCCGTGCGGTCGGCGGTGCCGAGGATCACGCGGATCTGGTGGGCCGGGCCGCCGCCGCTCCAGCGCTGACCGTTGGCGTACACCTTCCAGGTGCCGTCCATCCGCAGGTGCGAGTGGAGGGTGAGGCCGCCCTCGACGCGGGTCAGCAGGTGTTTGCCCCGGGGTGTGACGCCCAGGACGGTGCGGCCGGTGAGGTCTGCCGTGGCGTACTTGGGCACCCTGAGGTCGCTGCGGGTCAGCACCTTGCCCGCGAGGGCCGAGTGGAGGCGCTTCGCGGTCTGCCAGACGGTGTCGCCCTCAGGCATGGGTCAAGGGTGGCATGGGGTGGGGCACGGCTTGGGGCCGGTCGCGGTTTGGTTCATGGGCGGCTTGGTTCATGCGCGGAGGCGCAGGCCGCGCGGTGTCGCGATGAAGCCCGCTCCTTCCAGAAGGGTGCCGATGGGGGAGGTCAGGGCCGAGGCGCCGTTGACGCGCTCCACCGTGACCGTGCCGAGGGCACCGGCTCGGGCCGCTGCCGCGAGGGACTCGGCGGCTGCCTGGAGGCGTGGGTCCTCGGTGGCCGTGGTGTCCGGCGCGGAGGGCCAGGCGAGCAGGGTCTTGCCGCCGCGCTCCATGTACAGCGTCAGCTCACCGTCGACGAGTACGACGAGCGAGCCCGCCTTACGTCCCGGCTTGTGTCCGGCGCCGGTCGGGGGCTCGGGCCAGGGGAGGGCCGCGCCGTACGCGTTCGCCGGGTCCGCGGCGGCCAGGACAACGGCTCGGGTGGAGAGGGCAGGGCGGTGGGTGCGGTGGTTCGCGAAGGCGGAGGCGTAGGGGGAGGCGGGGTTGGCCCGGGGGGTCGGGGAAGGGAAGTCGCGGGGCGAGATGTAGTCGCCCGGGGACGGGGGGTGGGAGGAGGGGGTGCGGTTGTGCCGTGAGGCGGGGTCGTCCGAGTTCGTGAGGTGGCCGTCCGGCGAGCCCGCGACGTCGAGGTCGTCGAAGTCGGTGAAGGGGCCGAACGCGTCGGCGAAGTCGTGGACTCCGGGGGAGTCGGGTGAGTCGGGTGAGCCGGGTGTTCCGGGGGAGTGGGATGTGTCGTGCCGGCCGTGGTGGTCGGGGGAGTCGTAGGTGGCCGGGGCTGCGAAGCGGTCGTCGGGACCGGAGGTCGGTGTGGGTGGGCCGGCGAGGGCTCCGAAGCCGTAGGGGTCGTTGTCCGTGGGGCCCGGTGTGGGCAGGTCGTCGCCCCGGTCGCGGGCGTTGGCGACCGCGCGGAGGCGGTCCACCGCGCCGTCCATCGCGAACTGGGCGGCGCCGAGCCCCTCCACGACATAGCCGCGCCGCGCCTGACCGCTCTCCTCGAAGACGGACAGGATGCGGTACGTCGCCGAGAACCCGCCCTCTACGCCCTCCGCGGCGACCGCTCCCCGGGTCACCACGCCGTGTCGGTCGAGCAGGGTGCGGGCCAGCGCGTGGGCGCGCACGGTGGGGTCCTGTTCGTGGGCGGGGAGCAGGGACCAGCGGCCCGCGACGGTCGGCGGACCGGTGCGGGAGGCGGGGCGCGCGGCGGCGGTGAGCGAGCCGTAGCGCCCGCGCGGGACCGCGCGCTTGGCGCGGTGGGCCGTGGAACCTGCCGTACGGCCTGAGCCGAGCAGGGAGCGCATGGGGGCGAGCGTGTCGTTCGTGAGCCGTCCGGACCAGGCCAGGTCCCAGACGGCGTCGGCCAGTTGGGGGTCGGTGACGTCGGGGTGGGTGGTCGCGCGGATCTGGTCGGTGATCTGCCGGAAGAAGAGGCCGTAGCCGCCCGAGAGGGTGTCCAGGACCGACTGGTGGAGCGCCGTGAGTTCGAGGGGGTGCGGGGGCGGGAGGAGGAGGGGGGCTGCGTCCGCGAGGTACAGGGAGACCCAGCCGTCCTTGCCGGGGAGGGAGCCTGCGCCGGCCCACACCAGCTCGCCGGCGGAGGTGAGTTCGTCGAGCATGGCGGGTGTGTAGTTCGCCACGCGGGACGGCAGGACGAGTTTCTCCAGGGCGGACGCGGGCACGGACGCCCCCTGCAACTGCTCGACGGCGCGCACCAGTCCGTCGATGCCGCGCAGCCCGTGGCCCTTGCCGATGTGCTGCCACTGGGGGAGGAACTGCGCGAGCGCGGCCGGTGGCACCGGCTCCAACTCGTGCCGCAGCGCGGCCAGGGACCGGCGGCGCAGGCGACGCAGCACCGTCGCGTCGCACCACTCCTGACCGATCCCGGCCGGGTGGAACTCCCCTTGTACGACACGGCCGTTGGCCGCGAGCCGCTGCAACGCGCCGTCGGTGACCGCCACGCCCAGACCGAAGCGGGCCGCTGCTGTGGCCGACGTGAACGGGCCGTGGGTGCGGGCGTGCCGTGCCAGGAGGTCGCCGAGCGGGTCCTTGACCGGTTCGGTGAATGCCTCCGGGACGCCGACCGGGAGTGCGGTGCCGAGCGCGTCGCGCAGGCGGCCCGCGTCCTCGATCGCCGCCCAGTGGTCGGCACCGCCGATACGGACCCGGATCGCGCGGCGGGCCGAGGCCAGGTCCTGGGCCCACTGCGGCGCGGCGCCCCGCTCGGCCAACTCGGCGTCGGTGAGCGGGCCGAGCATCCGCAGCAGGTCGGCGACGCCCTCGACGTCCTTGATGCGGCGGTCGTCCGTGAGCCACTGGAGTTCGCGCTCCAGCTCGGTCAGTACCTCGGCGTCGAGGAGTTCGCGCAGCTCCGCCTGGCCGAGCAGCTCCGCCAGCAGGTGGGAGTCCAGCGACAGGGCGGCTGCGCGGCGCTCGGCGAGCGGGGAGTCTCCCTCGTACAGGAACTGGGCGACGTACCCGAAGAGGAGGGAGCGGGCGAAGGGGGACGGCTCGGGGGTCGTCACCTCGACGAGGCGCACCTTGCGGGACTCCAGGTCGCCCATCAGCTCGGTGAGGCCGGGGACGTCGAAGACGTCCTGGAGGCACTCGCGGACCGCCTCCAGGACGATCGGGAACGAGCCGAACTCGCTTGCCACCTGGAGCAGTTGGGCGGCGCGCTGGCGCTGCTGCCACAGCGGGGTGCGCTTGCCGGGGTTGCGGCGCGGCAGCAACAGCGCGCGGGCGGCGCACTCGCGGAAACGGGCCGCGAACAGGGCCGAGCCGCCGACCTGGTCGGTGACGATCTGATTGACCTCGCCCTTGTCGAAGGCGACGTCCGCCGCGCCTACGGGGGCCTGGTCGGCGTCGTACTCCGTGCCGGCCTTCATGGGTTCCTGGTCGAGCAGGTCCAGGCCCATCAGGTCGGCGTCGGGCAGCCTCAGGACGATGCCGTCGTCGGCGTGCATCACCTGGGCGTCCATGCCGTAGCGCTCGGAGAGTCGGGCGCCGAGGGCGAGGGCCCAGGGGGCGTGGACCTGGGCGCCGAAGGGGGAGTGGATGACCACGCGCCAGTCGCCGAGTTCGTCCCGGAAGCGCTCCACGACGATCGTGCGGTCGTCCGGGATGTGACCACAGGCCTCGCGCTGCTCGGCCAGGTACGACAGCACGTTCTCCGCGGCCCAGGCGTCGAGGCCTGCGGCGAGGAGGCGCAGGCGGGCGTCCTCCTTGGGCTGCGAGCCGACCTCGCGCAGGAACGCGCCCACCGCGCGGCCCAGTTCGAGCGGGCGGCCCAGCTGGTCGCCCTTCCAGAAGGGGAGCCGGCCCGGGACGCCCGGCGCGGGGGAGACCAGGACGCGGTCGCGGGTGATGTCCTCGATCCGCCAGGAGGAGGTACCGAGCGTGAAGACGTCCCCCACCCGGGACTCGTAGACCATCTCCTCGTCCAGTTCGCCGACCCGGCCGCCGCCCTTCTTGGGGTCGGCGCCGGCCAGGAAGACCCCGAAGAGACCGCGGTCGGGGATCGTGCCGCCGGAGGTGACGGCGAGGCGCTGCGCGCCGGGGCGGCCGGTGATCGTGCCGGCGATGCGGTCCCACACCACGCGCGGGCGCAACTCCGCGAACGCGTCGGACGGATAGCGGCCCGCGAGCATGTCCAGCACGGCCGTGAACGCCGACTCCGGGAGGGAGGCGAAGGGGGCGGCACGGCGGACCGTGGCGAGCAGGTCGTCGACCTGCCAGGTGTCCAGGGCCGTCATCGCGACGAGCTGCTGGGCGAGGACGTCCAGGGGGTTGGCGGGGACCTTCAGGGACTCGATGGAGCCGGTGCGCATGCGCTCGGTGACCACGGCGGCCTGGACGAGGTCGCCCCGGTACTTCGGGAAGACCACACCCGTGGAGACCGCGCCGACCTGGTGTCCCGCGCGGCCGACGCGCTGGAGGCCGGAGGCCACGGAGGGCGGGGACTCCACCTGGATGACGAGATCTACGGCGCCCATGTCGATGCCCAGCTCCAGACTGGACGTGGCCACCACGGCAGGAAGTCGGCCCGCCTTGAGGTCCTCCTCGACCTGGGCACGCTGTTCCTTGGAGACCGAGCCGTGGTGCGCGCGGGCGATGACCGGGGGCGCGCCCTGGGCGGCGCCGGAACCGCCCATCAGCTCGGCCGGGGCGTGGTGTTCGTCCAGAGGCTCGCCGGTCGCGCGCTCGTAGGCGATCTCGTTGAGCCGGTTGCACAGCCGCTCGGCGAGGCGGCGGGAGTTGGCGAACACGATCGTCGAGCGGTGCGACTGGACGAGGTCGGTGATGCGCTCCTCGACATGCGGCCAGATCGACGGCTTCTCCGCGCCCTCCTTGCCGTCGGCCACCGGGGAGCCGCCCAACTCGCCCAGATCCTCGACCGGTACGACCACGGAGAGGTCGAACTCCTTGCCGGACTTGGGCTGGACGATCTCCACCTTGCGGTGCGGGGAGAGATAGCGGGCGACCTCGTCGACCGGGCGCACCGTCGCCGAGAGGCCGATACGGCGGGCGGGCTTCGGCAGCAGCTCGTCCAGCCGCTCCAGGGACAGCGCGAGATGCGCGCCCCGCTTGGTGCCCGCGACCGCGTGCACCTCGTCCAGGATCACTGTCTCGATGCCGGTCAGCGCGTCGCGCGTGGCCGACGTCAGCATCAGGAACAGGGACTCCGGGGTGGTGATCAGGATGTCCGGCGGGCGTGTGGACAGGGCGCGGCGCTCGGCGGGCGGGGTGTCGCCGGAGCGGATGCCGACCTTGACCTCGGGCTCGGGCAGGCCCAGGCGGACGGACTCCTGGCGAATGCCGGTGAGCGGGGAGCGGAGGTTGCGCTCGACGTCGACCGCGAGGGCCTTGAGCGGAGACACGTACAGGACGCGGCAGCGCTTCCTCGGGTCGGCGGGCGGAGGCGTCGCGGCGAGCTGGTCCAGGGCGGCGAGGAAGGCGGCCAGGGTCTTGCCGGAGCCGGTCGGGGCCACCACCAGCACGTCCGAGCCCTCGCCGATGGCCTGCCACGCGCCCGCCTGGGCCGCGGTGGGCGCGGAGAAGGCCCCCGTGAACCAGCCGCGGGTCGCGGGGGAGAAGCCGTCGAGGGCTCGGTGTGCGGAACTGACCATGCGTCCATCCTGCACCCGACCACTGACAATGCGTCTGACCTGCGGGAACTCTCCTGCGTCGGCCCGCAGAACCGTTTCGGTGCCTTCTTGCCGCCGTGGGCAGGACCGCTTCTTCCCGTCGCCGTGGCGGAGAATGGTCGCATGGCAGGTTCGGGCGAGCTGGCGAGGCATTGGCGGTACACGGAGCTGCCCGGTGTCGACCTGCTGCGGGCCCGGTACATCCGCAAGACGTTCGTACGGCACACGCACGAGAACTTCGTGATCGCCGCCATCGCGGACGGTGTCGAGGTGTTCCACCACGGTGGGGGTGATGTGTCCGCCGGGGCGGGAGCGCTCGCGCTGGTCAATCCGGACACTCCGCACACCGGCCGGGCCGGTGTGCCCGAGGGCTGGCGGTACGGGGCGGTGTACCCGTCGCCCGAGGTGGTGGCCGCGATAGCCGCCGAGACGACCTCGATCCGCGGTACTCCCGGTTTCATCAGGCCCGTGCTGGACGACCCCTACACCGTCGGACTCGTCCATCAGATCCTGCGCGCGGCCGACGAGGGCAACGCGCTCGCCGCCGACACCCTGCTGCGGGTCGCCGTCACCAGACTGCTCCGGCTGAACGGCGGACCGCTGCCGCAGCGCGTCGTGCCCACGGCCGGCGGTCGGGTCGCCGCACGCGCGCGTGCCGTGCTGGAGGAGCGGATGGCGGATCCGCCCACGCTGGAGAAGCTCGCCGGGGATCTGGGAACCAGTCCTTTCGCGCTGCTGCGCGCGTTCCGGGGTGCCTACGGGATGCCGCCCCACGCCTGGCTGACCGATGCCCGTGTGCGCCGGGCACGCCGGCTCCTGGACGCGGGTACGGCGCCCGCCGAGGCCGCCGTCGCCGTCGGGTTCACAGATCAACCGCACCTCAACCGGCACTTCGCCCGGATCGTGGGCGTGCCCCCGGGCGCGTACCAGCGGGAGCGCAAGAACGTACAAGACGCGGAACGGCGGCTGCTCCTACCGTCCGACACGTGGCAGAACAGATCGCTTCAGAAGACATACGCGCCGGAGCAGAAGGGAAACGAGCCCTCGAAGCCGGAGGAAAGCCGGACTCCGCCGTCGTACGGGACGCCCTGGGAGTCGGGGTCGCCGTAGGGCTGTCCGGGTTCGCCTTCGGGGTGACCTCGGCCGGTGGCGGGCTCACCCTGCTGCAGACCTGCGCCCTCAGCCTCCTGGTGTTCACCGGCGCCTCCCAGTTCGCGCTCGTGGGAGCACTCGCGGCCGGCGGCAATCCGCTCACCGCTGCGGCGGGAGCCTTCTTCCTGGGCGTGCGCAACACCTTCTACGGGCTGCGCCTGTCGCAGTTGCTGGCCCTCCCGCGCGCAGTGCGGCCGTTCGCCGCCCAGTGGGTCATCGACGAGACGACGGCCGTCACCCTCGCGCAGCCCACGCGGCGTGCCGCGCGGATCGGGTTCACCGTCACCGGGCTCACCCTGTACCTGCTGTGGAACCTCACCACGCTGCTCGGCGCGCTGGGCGCCAAGGCCATCGGGGACACCAACGCGTGGGGTCTCGACGCTGCCGGTCCCGCCGTCTTCCTGGCACTGCTCGCGCCCATGCTCACGACCACCACGGAGCGCGCGGTCGCCGCACTCGCGGTCCTTCTGGGACTGGGACTGCTGCCCGTGCTGCCGGCCGGTGTGCCGGTCCTGGTGGCGGCTCTCGCGGCGCCGATCGCCCTCTACGTGGAGGGCCGTCGGCAGAACGGGACACGTAACCACCCACCAGAGGAAAACCGCAACGCCGCACAGGAGGAAGACCGTTGACCGTCTGGATCGCGATCGCGGCCACCGCCCTCGGCTGCTACGTCGTCAAGCTCGCCGGTCTGCTGGTGCCCGCGGGCGCCCTTGAGCGGCCGTTGGTGAGGCGGCTCGCCGCCCTGCTGCCGGTCGCCCTGCTTGCCGCGCTCACGGCCCAGCAGACCTTCGCCGAGGGGCACACGCTCGTGCTCGATGCCCGGGCCGCTGGGCTCGCGGCAGCGGCCGTGGCACTGGTGCTGCGTGCCCCGTTCCTGCTCGTCGTCGCGGCGGCCGTGCTGGTGACGGCGGGCGTGCGGGCCATCGGCGGCTGAGGCGGCCCCGAGTCAGCCCACGGAGCGGCCGTACGCCTTCAGGGTGCGCAGTGCCTGGATCGTCACCATGGGGCGTGCCTCCAGGGCGACGCCCGGCGCCCACTGGCGCCAACGGATCGGCCAACCGCCGTCCTCCCGCTGATCGCCCGCCAGGTGGTCCAGGGAGCGGGCCATCTCGTCGTCCGTGAACCACGCGCGCGCGAGGGAGCCCGGGGTCCTCGCGTAGTCGTAGGGGAAGTGGTGCTCGCCCGGCGCGTAGCCGGGGGCGACCGGATAGGCGTCCAGGTGCTCCGGGTCCAGGGCGGCGAGCCGGTGCTCGCGCACCAGGCGGCCGAGCCGGTCGGCGGCGGCCTCCGCGCGCGGGCGGTCGGGTGCCGAGTCCAGGAAGGCGACGGCCGCCTCGATCTCGTAGGGGTGCGACTTCTCCAGGGAGTCGACGGCCTGCCAGCAGAAGTCGGTGGCCCGGAACAGCCAGGCGTGCCACACCTCGTTGCGGTGCAGCAGGCCCACCACCGGCCCGGTGGCGAGGAGTTCGCTGGGCGGGTCGTCCACGATCGGCACGAAGGGAGCCGTCGGATAGCCGCGCTGGCCGGGATCGATCGCGGGCAGCGCGCCGTCGGCCGTGGAGACGGAGGTCAGATAGCGGCACACGCGTTCCACCCGCTGTCCGCCGCAGCGCCCGATGGAGTCCAGGACACGCAGTGCGTGACCGGTGTGCAGCGGCTGGCTGACCGGGCCGCGCAGATCGGGTTCCAGCGCGTGCCCGTACCCGCCGTCCTCGTTGCGGTAGGCGTCCAGCGCGGTCTCCACCGGATCGGGTTCGCCGTTGAGGAAGTGGTACGCGAAGAGGCGCTGTTCCAGCACGCGCGCGGTGAGCCAGACGAAGTGCTCGGCGCGGAAGAGCGGGGAGTGCGCCGGGGGCGTCGGGGGGAGTGGGGAAGCTCCTGTTTCGGCCATGCGTCAGACCGTAGGACGGAAAGCGGTCTCGGCGAGCGGTCCCGGCTCGGGCCCACTCTCAGGGGCGGGATACTGGTGTCATGCGGTTGACGGTCTTCTGGCAGCGGATGACGGAGCACTTCGGCGCGGGGTACGCCGAGAGCTTCGCGCGCGATCACGTGATGACGGAACTCGGCGGGCGGACGGTGCACGAGGCGCTGGACGCGGGCTGGGAGGCAAAAGACGTATGGCGCGTGGTCTGCGCCGTCATGAACGTTCCGCAGCAAAGTCGCTGATCGGTCACGAAGATCGCCGACGGTGATCCGTTGTCAGTGTCGTAGGCGAGACTTGCACCGTGGCACCCACTGACGAGACCGGGCACGACGCCCAGCAGGCATCCCCGTTCGGTACGACGCCGCCGATCCGGCCCCCGGCCGACGGCGCCGCGCCGGGCACCGGCATGCCGCGCTGGCTGCCACGCGCCATGGTGCTCGCGCTCGCCCTCGTCGCCGTGTTCCAGCTGGGCAGTTGGGCCTTCCACCAGCTCCTCGGGCTGCTGATCAACATCCTCATCGCGTTCTTCCTGGCGCTCGCCATCGAGCCCGCGGTGAGCCGGATGGCGGACCGGGGGATGCGCCGGGGGCTGGCCACCTTCCTGGTCTTCCTCGGCCTGCTGATCGTGAGCGCCGGGTTCGTCACCCTCCTCGGGTCGATGCTCGCGGGCCAGATCATCAAGATGATCGAGGACTTCCCGAACTACCTCGACTCCGTCATCAACTGGGTCAACACGCACTTCCACACCGACCTGAGACGGGTCGACATCCAGGAGGGGCTGCTCCACTCCGACTGGCTGCGCAAGTACGTGCAGAACAGCGCCACCGGCGTGCTGGACGTGTCCACCCAGGTACTCGGGGGCCTCTTCCAGCTGCTGACGATCGGTCTGTTCTCGTTCTACTTCGCCGCCGACGGGCCGCGGCTGCGGCGCGCGCTGTGCTCCGTACTGCCGCCCGCCCGGCAGGCCGAGGTGCTGCGCGCGTGGGAGATCGCCGTCGACAAGACCGGCGGCTACATATACTCACGCGGCCTCATGGCGCTGGTCTCCGGGGTGGCGCACTACATCCTGCTGCAGGCGCTGGGCATCCCGTACGCGCCCGTGCTCGCCGTCTGGGTGGGCCTGGTGTCCCAGTTCATCCCGACCATCGGCACGTATCTCGCGGGCGCCCTGCCCATGCTGATCGCCTTCACCGTGGACCCCTGGTACGCGCTGTGGGTGCTGATCTTCGTCGTGGTCTACCAGCAGTTCGAGAACTACATGCTGCAGCCCAAGCTGACCGCGAAGACCGTCGACATCCACCCCGCGGTCGCCTTCGGCTCGGTCATCGCGGGCACCGCGCTCCTCGGGGCGGTCGGCGCGCTGATCTCCATCCCGGCCGTCGCCACGCTGCAGGCGTTCCTCGGGGCGTATGTGAAGCGCTACGCCGTCACGGACGATCCCCGGGTCCACGGACACCGGAACCGCGGCTCCGACGGACCCGGCCTGGTGACCCGCGCGCGACGGCTGTGGGAGCGACGGCCGGGGACGGGGGAGCCCACAGCGGTCGACCCCACCGCTACGAACAACTCCGTCGCTACGACCGACTCTGGGACAGCCGACTCCCGGCCGACCGACCCGGAACCGACTGACTCGGAACCGACCGACTCCGAACCGAAGGACTCCGGAGAGGGCTCCTCCGGCTCCTCCTGAGGGATGATCCGGCCAGAACACCGGGGCGTCGCGGTCAGTACGTGAGCACCGCCCACACCCCGGCCCCGGCCACCGCGGCGGCGTAGCAGCCGACCGCCACCGTCACGATCCGCTGCCGTACCGCCTCACTCCAGGACGTGCGGGACAGCAGCCAGGCCAGTGCCGGCAGGACCAGGACGGCATGCAGGCTCACCCCGTGCAGCGGCTTGAGCGGGGCCGTCGAGTGGTACGCCGCCTCCTGGTGGCCGGTCCGGGCGAGGACCACCCCGCGCGCGATCATCGCGGCGCCCGAGGCCAGCGCCACGAGCAGGATCGCGAACCCGGAACGCACCGCGAGCGCCATCCCCGTGGGCCCCGTCGGTCGATGCCGGAAGGACGCCACCGCGAACACGGTGAGCAGCACCACGAGGACACCGCCGCCCACCGCGAGCGTCATGGAGACCGCCGTGTCGAAGGGCGTCTCCATGTCGAGATGCGACGGCACCCGGCGCCACGCCTGGAGGGTGATGCCGCCGACCTCCACGACACAGTCGGCGGCGAACACGACGAGCAGCACGGTACGCAGCCGGGCCCCGACGCGCAGATACGACGTGACCCAGGTGACCGCGATCAACGTCGCCCCGAAGGAGAGCCCGAACGTGACGGGCTTGCGCCAGGAGACGGGCCCGTACCAGGGGCCGCCGTCGACCGCGAACACCCCCAGATGCACCAGGCCGGAGAGGATCAACAAGGCACCGGTCGCATGGCAGAGACGCTCCGCGGGACGTACGTGGCTCTTCATGGGCCGAGCCTCGCGGGAACCCGCCGCGCAGTCGTCGTACGGCCGAATGCACCCGCCGTACGCCGGCGGAAGTAGGGCTCCCCGAGGCGTGGCGATGAGTTTCGGGGGCGCCCGAGGTCCATGGAGGTGAAAGCCGCCCGGAATCCGCGGAACGGTGACCCCAGAAGCGAGGATCGATCATGTCCACCGCAAAGGCCCCCCAGGGCGTCGACCCCATGCCCGCCCCGCAGCTGGCGGACACCGAACGGCAGACCGCCGCAGGCAAGGTGCTGTGGCACTTCACGATGTCGCTGGACGGGTTCGTGGCCGGGCCGGACCACGCGATGGACTGGATGACGGGGTTCTCGTTCCGGGCCGGCCTCGTCGAGGAGTACGCGGCTACGACCGGTGCCGTACTGGGCGGCCGGGACGGCTTCGACGCGTACCCCGATGCCGGCGGCATCTACGGCGGCGCGTGGCAGGGGCCGGTGTTCGTCCTCACGCACCACCCCGACGACGCGCCGCCCGCCACCGGAGTGACCTTCCTGAACTGCGACGTGGCCGAGGCCGTCCGGATCGGGCTGGAGGCCGCCGGCGGCAAGAACCTCGAAGTGCTCTCGCCCACGATCGGCCGACAACTCCTGGAGCGAGGACTGATCGACGAGATCGACCTGCACATCGTTCCGGTGCTGCTCGGTGACGGCATCCGGCTCTTCGACAACCCCGGCGGCGTCCCGGTCCGGCTCAGGCTGCTGAACGGTCATGACCACGCGGCCGCGGTGAACGTGCGCTGTCGGCCGGTCGGGACGTGATCGTCCTGCGGCACCGGGGTTCGAGGGCACGCCGGGGCAATCCGACGGTTCGGCGGTGCGCGGAGCTCGCGGAGATTCCTACTGGTAGCAAGGAGGACCGCACCGGACGGTGACGGTGCCGCTCTCGCCGGCCGAGGTGATCGCCGTGCCCTGTGTCGGCGCGGGCCGGTGCACGAGGCTGGTCTCCCACGGTATGGGAGCGGCCGACGCCGCCGGACTCATGATGCCGACGGTCGCCGTGACCAGCACGGCCGCGATCCCCGCGCGCTTCCACATCTTCATCGAACTCTCCCTGCGTCGGTTGTCGTTGGCTGCCGCAAGTCAACGGGCCCGACCCCCGGCACGGGAAGGATTTCCATGTCATTCGAAGCGTCGCCACGGCGTGAGGCGTCACAGGACATCGATGACGCGAGTGCCGCGTGGTGCGCTTGACACGAAAATCGAACATCCATTCTCATGGAAGCTCCGGCGAGGCCATGACGGGCATTTCGGCAGGCTTTTGATGGTGAAGTGTCCGAGTTATCCACAGGCTGGGCGGGCGTCGGGACGCATTGTCAGTGGCAGGCGTTAGCGTCTTTGACGTGAAGCGATCGACTCAAGCAAACCGGGTGGAACCCATGGCAGGAACCGACCGCGAGAAGGCGTTGGACGCCGCACTCGCACAGATTGAACGGCAATTCGGCAAGGGCGCGGTGATGCGCCTCGGCGAGCGGCCGAACGAGCCCATCGAGGTCATCCCCACCGGGTCGACCGCACTGGACGTCGCCCTCGGCGTCGGCGGCCTGCCGCGCGGCCGAGTGGTGGAGGTCTACGGCCCGGAGTCCTCTGGCAAGACGACCCTGACCCTGCACGCGGTGGCGAACGCCCAGCGGGCCGGCGGCCAGGTCGCGTTCGTGGACGCGGAGCACGCCCTCGACCCCGAGTACGCGAAGAAGCTCGGCGTCGACATCGACAACCTGATCCTGTCCCAGCCGGACAACGGCGAGCAGGCCCTGGAGATCGTGGACATGCTGGTCCGCTCTGGCGCCCTCGACCTCATCGTCATCGACTCCGTCGCGGCACTCGTCCCGCGCGCGGAGATCGAGGGCGAGATGGGCGACAGCCACGTCGGTCTCCAGGCCCGTCTGATGAGCCAGGCGCTCCGCAAGATCACAGGCGCGCTCCACCAGTCCGGGACCACCGCGATCTTCATCAACCAGCTCCGCGAGAAGATCGGCGTGATGTTCGGCTCCCCGGAGACCACGACCGGTGGCCGCGCGCTGAAGTTCTACGCCTCGGTGCGACTCGACATCCGTCGCATCGAGACGCTCAAGGACGGCACGGACGCGGTCGGCAACCGCACCCGCGTCAAGGTCGTCAAGAACAAGGTCGCCCCGCCCTTCAAGCAGGCCGAGTTCGACATCCTCTACGGCCACGGCATCAGCCGCGAGGGCGGCCTGATCGACATGGGCGTGGAGAACGGCTTCGTCCGCAAGGCGGGCGCCTGGTACACGTACGAGGGCGACCAGCTCGGCCAGGGCAAGGAGAACGCGCGCAACTTCCTGAAGGACAACCCCGACCTGGCCAACGAGATCGAGAAGAAGATCCTGGAGAAGCTGGGCGTGGGTGTCCGTCCGGAGCAGCCCACCGCTGAACCGGTCGTGGACGCGGCGGTCTCCACCGCCACGGACGACGCCGCCAAGGCGGTGCCCGCTCCGGCTGCGGCCAAGGTCACCAAGTCCAAGGCCACGGCAGCCAAGAGCTGACCCGTGACACGACGAACGGACTGGGCCGAGTACGCGGATCCCGGCGCCCCGCAGGGGCGCGGGGGAGGCGGCGACGGCCTGGCCTACGGCGCGGACGGCGGGTCCGAGGAGCCGTACGGCATGGACGGGCCGTACGGCGAGTGGTCGGCCGGTGGCTTCGCGGGTGAGGCCGGTCCGCCTTTCGGCGGCTCGGAGTCCGGCGATGCTTCAGCGGACACCGGTCGGCTTTTCAGAAGCTCGGCGCCTGGCGACACTTCGCCCCGCGGCGGGTCCGCCGACGACGATGCACCCGGCCGCGGCTCGCGCCGCAGCCGTGGAGCACGTGACCAGGGCGGCTCGCGCGGGGGTATGACGCGCGGTGACGGCGCACGCGGTAGGCGTGGGCGCCGTGGCCGCGGCTTCGGAGAGCCGTCCGGAGAGGACGGGGGTGACTTCTCCTCGTCGAGGGCCGAGAAGGAGGAGCCGTCGGCGGACCCGGCTGAGCGGGCGCGGGGGATCTGTCTGCGCCTGCTCACCGGGAACCCGCGCACCCGCAAGCAACTCGCGGACGCCCTGCGCAAGCGGGAGATCCCGGACGAGGTGGCGGACGAGGTGCTGTCGCGGTTCGAGGAGGTCGGACTGATCAACGACGGTGCCTTCGCGGACGCCTGGGTGGAGTCCCGGCACCACGGCAGGGGACTGGCGCGGCGCGCGCTCGCCCAGGAACTGCGCACCAAGGGCGTCGACCCGACGCTGATCGACGAGGCCGTCTCCCAGCTCGACTCCGAGCAGGAAGAGGCGACGGCACGCGAACTGGTCGACCGCAAGCTGCGGTCCACCCGGGGCCTCGACCGCGACAAGAGGCTGCGCCGCCTCGCGGGCATGCTGGCCCGCAAGGGCTACTCCCAGGGCATGGCCCTCAGAGTGGTCCGGCAGGCGCTGGAGGAAGAGGGCGAGGACACGGAGTTCCTCGGGGACGAGGGGTACTGACCCGGAATTGATCCGGCTCTGACCCCTCGATGGTGCAAACGTCCTGAACACGGTGGACGCGCGGGGGCGCCGACCGCGTTCAGGCAAGCACCGGGCCCGTGCCCGAGGTAGGGCCAACCCCCGGTTGAAGACGCCGGATTGCCCCAGTGCACAGACACCTGTGCACAAACAACTGTGTACGCATGGCACAGGAACCCGGCACACCGGGCGCGGAGACGCCCGCCGAGCGGACCCCGGCGACACCCGCACCGGTCGAACTCTCCGACCTCGCCGCGCTGAAGGCCCTCGCGCAGCCCCGCCGGCAACGCGTGCTCCAGCACCTCACCCTGCACGGCCCCGCGACCTCGGCCACGCTCGCCCGCGCACTGGGCCTGAACACCGGCTCCACCAGCTACCACCTCCGTGAACTCGCCCGCTACGGCTTCGTCGAGGAGACGGAGGCAGAGGCGGAGGTGGAAGAGGGGTTGGAAGGGGAGACGGGGCGCACACCCGGGCATGGCCGCGAGCGCTGGTGGCGGGTCGTTCCCGGCGACCGCCGCTTCCCGCCGCGCAGCCGCCAGAGCGCCGAGATGCGGCACGTCATGGACGAGCTCAACCACCATGCGTACGCCGCCGACCTGGAGCTCTTCGAGCAGCTCCAGCGGGACTCCGCCGAGACCGGGCCGTGGGCGGACGCGTTCCCGTACTCCCGCGGCACCATCCGGCTGACCCTGCCCGAACTCGGGGCCTTCTTCGAGGAGTACATCGCCCTCCTCAACCGCTACAAGCGCCCCGAAGCCGATACTCCGGCCGGTGCCCGCATTGTGCTCACCAGGTTCCTCGCCTACCCGGCACCGCTGGCCGAAGCCGACCCGGCGCACAACAGGAAAGAGACCGAGCCCTCATGATGCTGCGCTACGCGCTCCGGACCGTCCGCGCCCGCAAGGCCGGTTTCCTCGGCGCCTTTCTCGCCCTGATGTGCGCGGCCGCCCTCATCACGGCCTGTGGCACCCTCCTCGACACCGGCCTGCGCGGCACCATCCGCACCGAGCGCTACGCGGCGAGCCCCGTCGTGGTCTCCGCCGACCAGAACGTCCACCGGACCACCGTCAAACACAAGAAGGGCAAGACCAAGGTCAAGCACAAGGCGAAACCGATCGCCGAGCGCGCCTGGCTCCCCGAGAGCCTGGAGAGCACGCTCGCACGGACCCCGGGTGTCGCCCGGGTCATCCCCGAACTGACCTTCCTCGCCCAGCCGTTGACACCCACCGGCACAGGCGGCCGGACCCCTTACGGGCACGCCTGGGACTCCGCCGCGCTGACGCCGTACCGGCTCGTCACCGGCAGCGCTCCACGGGCCGCCACCGATCTCGTGATCGACCGCGACCTCGCCGAGCGGGCCCGGCTCCGGCCCGGCGACCGGCTCACCGTCCAGTCCACACAGGCCCCGCGCAGCTACCGGATCACCGGAATCGCCGCTCCCGCCACAGCCGTACGCCATCAGACGTCGCTCTTCTTCTCCGCTGGCGAGGCCCGCCGCCTGGCCGCGCACCCCGGCCAGGTCACCGCGTTCGGAGTGCTCCCGGACAGGGGCACGAGCGTGGCCCGGCTGCGGCAGGCGCTCGCCACAGCCCTCTACGGAACCACCGGTCCGCAGGGAACCACCGGTCCGCACGCAACCACAGCGGCCCCCGGCACCACCGCCATGCGCAGCACCACCGCTCAAGTCACCACCGGCGACGCACGCGGCCCCGTCGAGTTCCTGGATGCCGCCACGGCCAGGACCCGGCTGGTCAGCATCGGCGGTGCGATGGGCGGCACCTCGCTGCTCGTAGCAGTACTCGTGGTCGTCGGCACCTTCGTGCTCTCCGTCCAACAGCGCCACCGCGAACTCGCCCTGCTCCGCGCGGTGGCCGCCACCTCCGGCCAGATCCGCGGACTCCTCGGCCGCGAGGCCCTGATCGTCGGCGCGGCCGCCGGTGTCGCGGGCGCTCTGCTCGGGCTGCCGCTGGGCACTTGGCTCTACGACAGGTTCGTCGCGCTGGGCGCCGTCCCGGCCGCACTCCAGCACACCACCGGCGTCGTTCCGCCGCTGGCCGCCCTCGCCGCGACCGTGTTCGGCGCCTGGGCCGCCGCCCGGGTCGCGTCCCGCCGTATCTCCCGGATCCGCCCGGCCCAGGCACTCGCCGAAGCCGGAGGCGGAGCCGAACCGGGGGCCGAACCCGGGTCCACGCGCACCCGACTCACACGCACCCGACTCACGCGGGGCCGCCTCCTCGCCGGGATCGTTCTCCTCGCCGGCGGTGTCGTGCTGGTCGCCGTGCTCAGCGCGCTGCGTACCGAGCCTGCCTCAACTCCCGTGACCTTCCTGGCCGTTGTCGTCCTGTCCACCTCCGTCGCCCTCCTCGGACCGCTCCTCGTCAAGGGGGCCGTCCTCGTCCTCCGCGGCCCGCTCCGGATCACCGGTCCGAGCGGTCGGCTCGCCGTCGCCAACCTCCGAGGCAACGCCACCCGCATGGCCTCCGTCGTCACCCCGCTCACCCTTCTGATCGGCATGACCTGCACCGTCCTGTTCGTTCAGCCCACCCTCGGTGACGCCGCCCGTGCCCAGGCCCGCGAAGGCGTCCGCGCCGACTGGGTCGTCGCCTCCCAGGGGCCGGGCGTCCCGGCCGAGGCCGCAGGGCGACTCCGCGCGCGGCACGACGTCGTCACCGAAGTCGTCCGTACGACCGTGCGCGTGGGCCTCGCCAAATACGCGGCCGAAGGCGTCACCCCCGCCGGACTCACCCGCACCTGGGACCCCGACGTCACCGCCGGATCGCTCGACGGACTCACCCAGCACACCGCGGCCGTAAGCGAACTGGCCGCCGATCAGCTCCACTTGAGGCCGGGCAGCACCCTGAAGCTCACGCTCGGCGACGGCACGCCCGCCACGCTCGCCGTCGTCGCCGTCTACGCCAGGGGTCTCGGTTTCGGCGATCTCACCCTTGCGCACGATTTCGTCGCCCGGCATGTCGACAACCCGCTCGCCTCCTCCGTCCTCGTCAGCACGCTCCGTACACAGACACAACTCGCGACTACCCTCCGTGAGTTCCCGGGCATCCGTGTCCTCGCGCCGGCCGCCGCCGACTCGCTCCAGGCGCAGCGGCAGCAGGCGAACGCGGAGGTCAACTACCTGGCCATGGGCCTCGTCCTGGCCTTCACGGCCATCGCCGTGGTCAACACGCTCGCCATGTCGGTCGCCGAGCGGGTGCGGGAGTTCGCGCTGCTGCGTCTCGCGGGGGCGACCCGCCGTCAGGTGCTGCGGATGCTGCGCACCGAGGCACTGTCGGTGGTGCTGCTCGCCACGGCGCTCGGCAGCGGTATCGCCCTCGCCGTCCTGACCGCGTTCAGCGTCGGCATGACCGGCAGGGCCGCACCATCGGTCACTCCTCTCGTGTACCTCGCGGTGGTGGCGGTGGCCGCGGTGCTCGCGCTCGTCGCCACGGCACTGCCGGGGCGGGTGGCGCTCCGGGTGCGGGCGGTGACCGTGGCGACCGCCAGGGAGTAGGGGAGTGGGCGCGGGAACCGGCCAGGGATCCACGTTCCGCAGACTTAGTGTGCGTTCCGTGAAGGGTGCGTGTGTTTGGGGCGGGAGTAGTTTCTGCTGCCGTCCCTCGGCCCTCCCCGCCTGCTGAGCCGCAGCCAGGCCTGCCTGAGTGCCTCCGGCCGCTTCGCCGACCGGTTCTCGTACGCCCTGAAAGGCGGCCGGCCTTGTTCTTGTCCCTGCCCGCCCGCCACCGAAGAACGCTGGTGGCCTCCCTGGTCGGTACCGGTCTCTTGTTGAGTGGCTGCGGACTGGAGTCCGGCGCCACGCCCGCCGACGACGGGCCGATCACCCTCGGGTTCGTCAACGGCGGCAGCACCGAGTTCCACACCTGTCTGCAGGAGTCGATCGCGAACACGGCCAGGAGCAACTTCGCGAAGCTCGTCACGGCCGACTCGCATCAGGACGCAGCCCAGGAACTCTCCAACATCCAGGCCATGATCGTGCGCCATGTCGACGCGATCATCGTGCAGACCGTCGACACCGATGCGCTCAAGAGCGACATCACCAAGGCCAAGAGCGCACACATCCCGATCTTCCTGACCTCGGTGAGCCCTGATCCGTCCGACATTCTCGGGGCCGTCGTGGTCGACCTGAAGGCGGTGGGCAAGCTGGACGCCGACTGGATCGAGGACGACGCGGCGGGGCGCGAGGTGCAGGTGGCCGTCATCGCGGGTGCGCCCGGCGCAGCCTCCGACCTGCTCGTCGGCGGTTTCACCAAGGGGCTGCCGGCGAACGTGAAGGTGGTCGCGAACCAGCCCGCCATGTTCGTCGCCGCGAGGGCGAAGACCGTCGCCGCGGGCATGATCAAGGCGCATCCCGATCTGGACTACGCCTTCGTCGCCAACGAGGAGATGGCGTTCGCCGCCCGCAAGGCGTTCGACGCAGGCGGCGGCAAGGACGTCAAGATCGTGACGGTCAACGGCACCGACGAGGCCCTCGCCGCCCTCAAGGACGGCCGTCTCGCAGCCACCGTCTCCAACTCGGCCAAGGACACCGGCGAACTGGCCGTCACCAACGCCATCAGCCTTCTCCGTAAGGAGAAGGTGGAGAAGATCGCCACCACACCGGCCCGCCTGATCACCAGGGCCAACGCGGACACCGCACCGCTCTACTGCCCCTCCGACGGGACCTGAGCGGGCCGGTGTGTCACGTCGTAGACACAGTGTTTACGACGCGACAGGCAGTCCCGCTGCCTTCCAGGTCTGGAAGCCGCCGACCAGGTCCGTCGCGCGGTGCAGGCCCAGTTGGTGCAGGGACGCGGCAGCCAGGGTGGACGCGTAGCCCTCGTTGCAGATCACCACGACACGCAGGTCGTGATCGGTGGCTTCGGGGGCGCGGTGGCTGCCGCGGGGGTCGAGGCGCCACTCCAGTTCGTTGCGCTCGACGACCAGGGCGCCGGGGATGAGGCCGTCCCGGTCGCGCAGGGTCGCGTAGCGGATGTCGACCAGGAGTGCTTCGCCGTCGCGGGCCGCCTCGTACGCGGCCTGCGGCTCGATCCGCTCGTAGCGCTCGCGTACCCGCTCCAGCAACTCGTCTATGCCAAGGGGCTGTTCGCGTACGGCACTCACTGCCAGTCCGCCGGGCGCTCGACCTGCTCCAGGCGCAGCACCGGGCCCGTACGGCTGTAGCGGCGGATCTGCGGCAGCGGCGGGTAGTAGGCGTGGACCGAGATCGCGTGCTCCTCGGTGGACTCGTTGAGCACCTCGTGGACGTGGTGGCGGCCGAAGGCGCGGCCCTTGCCGGTCGGCAGCCGGCGCTCGCGGTCCACGCCCTCCTCCAGTTCGAGGGTCTTCCAGCCGTCGCTCGGGAGCCGGGCGGCGAGCGAGTTCTCCTTGAGCTCACCGGCGGCGGTGAGGAAGGCGCCGACCGACTCGGCGTGGTCGTGCCAGCCGGTTCCGCTGCCGGGCGGCCAGCCGATCAGCCAGGCCTCGCTGCCGCCGGGCCCTTCGAGCCGGACCCAGGTGCGGCCTTCGGGGTCGAGGGGGAGCGAGGCGATCAGCTCCGCGTCGGCGGCCGTACGCCGGACGAAGTCGAGGAGGTCGGCCTGCGTGGGCGCCTGGACGGGCGCAGGGCTGGAGACAGAAGGGGAGACAGACACGTCGTAAACCGTCCTGATGAGCGTTCGCGAAGAGCGCGCGCAGGCACGAAGCGGCGCGCGCGAGTGAGAGAGATGCGAATTCAGCAGGAGATGTGACACACACAGCCCACATAGCGGACGAGGTCCAGATGGACCTTCCGCCACAGGTGGACAGAGGTGTTGGTCACGATCCGGAGTACAGCACGGCGGTGCGTACCGGTCAACTCAGCGTCACTATGTGGACAGTTTGGACAGGGAGGCCTCAGCGCGAGCCGGCCGTGGCCTCCGTCTTAGCCGGGCCGCCCAGGGCCGCCTCGGCCGCCGCGTACAGGTCGGCCGGGCGCACCCCGCTCAGCGCGGTGACCAGGTGGCCGTCGGGCCGGACGAGCAGGACGGTGTGGGCCGCGGCGCCCGGGTAGCTCTCGGCGACCAGCAGCTCGGCCGGGTGCGGCAGCGCCGTCACCGCGGCGGCCAGACGTGGCATGACCCCGGCGGTCACCCAGTGCTTGCGCTCCCACACGCCCGTGCCCGGCGCGACCAGCACGACCAGCAGGGAACCGCGCCCGAGGCGGTCCCGCAGCCGTACGAAGGAGCCGTCCTCCGCGGTGACCAGGACATCGGCGACCGGCGCACCGGGCAGGGTGTCGACGGGGACCTCTCCCTCCAGGTGCCGGGGCGCGAGCGGCGAGTCGGCGTACGCCCCCGGCGCACCGAGTGGGCCGCGACCCAAGTGACCGTCCGTGAGCAGTGAGTCGTGGCCGCGTGCCGAGCCGGGTACGACCGCACGCAGCCCGGCGCCGCCGCGCACCAGCGGCAGCGCCTGGTCGGCGGCGCGCAGCCGGGCCGCGACGACCGCCCGCCGCTCCGCCTGATAGCTGTCGAGCAGCGCCTCGTGCGGCCCGTGGTGCCAGGCCGACGCCAGCTTCCAGGCGAGGTTGTCGGCGTCCCGCAGCCCCTCGTCCAGCCCCTGCGTCCCGAGCGCCCCCAGCAGATGCGCCGCGTCCCCGGCGAGAAACACCCGCCCCACCCGCCAACGGCGCGCCAGCCGGTGGTGCACGGTGTGCACTCCGGTGTCGAGCAGTTCGTACGGCGGTGTCGACCCGTCGGTCCAGCCTGCGAGGGTCTCCCGGATGCGGGCGAGCAGCAGCTCGGGCGTGACCAGGTCCTTGCCCGGGGGCAGCAGCCAGTCCAGGCGCCACACGCCGTCGGGGAGGGGGCGTCCGGTGACCTCCCCGGCCGAGGGTCCCGACGTCCGCCACGGCGGCGCCCGATGCAACAACGCCTCGTCGGGCCACGGAAGTTCCGTGCGCAGCGCGGCCACGGCGTGTCGCTCCACCGCCGTACGGCCGGGGAAACGGATGTCCAGGAGCTTGCGGACGGTGGAGCGCGGGCCGTCGCAGCCGACCAGGTAACTGCCGCGCCACCAGGTGCCCTTGGGGCCGCGGGTGTGCGCGGTGACGCCCGAGGACTCCTGTTCGACCGAGTCGAGGCGGTTGTCCACGGAGATCTTCACGAGCCGTTCGCCCGCGAGCGCATGACGCAGGGCGCCGGTGAGCACGTGCTGGGCGATGTGCAGCGGAGCGGGTTCGGTCCCGTCGAACGTGATCTCGCGCATCACCTGCTTGCGCCGCATCGACCGCCATCCGGCCCAGTGCGATCCGAGCTCGGCGAGCGGCGCGCCGGTCAGCCGCTCCAGCAGCGCCGCGGTGTCCTCGCGCAGGACGATGGTGCGCGCCGGGCGCGGTTCGTCCTTGCCCGGGCCCTCGTCGAGGACGACGGAGGGCACCTCCTGCCGCGCCAGCGCCAGGGCGAGCGTGAGCCCCACGGGCCCCGCTCCGACGATGATCACCGGGTCCACGGTGCGGCGCCTCCTGCCCATGACGGTGTCCTCAGGGACGCATGTGAACAGGAAGTTGGAGCAGGGTGCACGATCACAGAACGTATGCAACCCATTGCCGGTGCTTGCGTCAAGTGACGGAGGCAGTGGCGATCATGCCACTGCCTCCGTGTCGTTCACGCCAATTGACCGATCATCAGATCGTGCCGCCGGCGCCGGTTCCGAAACTGCCCCCCACCTGCGCGGGGTTGAGCCCGGTGGCGTCTTCGAGGGCGACGGTCGCGCCCGTGCTCTTCTTGCTGCGCCGCAGCCTGCGCTCCAGCCAGCTCGCGAAGGTGGTGAGAACGAGGTTCAGGAGGATGTAGATGATCCCGACGACGATGAAGCTCGCCACCACATTGGCGTAGTTGGCCGCGAGGGTGCTGCGCGAGTTGAGCAGCTCGGTGAGGCCCAGCATCACGCCGCCCAGAGCGGTGTCCTTCACGATCACCACGAGCTGGCTGACGATCGCCGGCAGCATGACGGTGACGGACTGCGGGAGCAGGATGCTCGTCATCGTCTGGCCCTTGCGCAGCCCGACCGCGTACGCGGCCTCCGTCTGCCCCTTGGGGAGGGACAGGATGCCCGCCCGTACGATCTCGGCGAGCACCGAGGCGTTGTAGAGCACCAGGCCGGTGACGACGGCGTACAGGGGCCGTTCCTCGCTGCCGATGCTCGTGGAGCGGACATAGAACTCGTTCGCGAACAGCATCATCAGCAGGACCGGGATCGACCGGAAGAACTCGACCACCACGCCGGCCGGGATGCGCACCCACCGATGGTCGGACATCCGGGCGATGCCGAACAGCGCGCCCAGAGGGAGGGCGATCAGCATGGAGAGCGCGGCGGCCTTCAGGGTGGTGCCCAGGCCGGGCAGCAGATACGTCGTCCAGGCGTCCGACGTGGTGAACGGCTGCCACAGGGCCCACTTCAGCTGGCCCTTGTCGTGCATCGTCTGCCAGATCCACCACAAGAAGAGGGCGAGCAGGACGAAGAACACGACCGAGAAGATCACGTTGCGCCGCTTGGCGCGGGGGCCGGGCGCGTCGTAGAGGACGGAGGTCATCGCTTCACCGCCAGTCGCTTGCCCAGCCAGCCGAGGAGGAGGCCGGTGGGCAGGGTCAGTACCACGAAGCCGAATGCGAAGACCGCGCCGATGGCGATCGTCTGGGCCTCGTTCTCGATCATCGTCTTCATCAGGGCGGCCGCCTCGGCGACACCGATCGCGGCGGCCACGGTGGTGTTCTTGGTCAGCGCGATCAGTACGTTGGCCAGCGGTGTGATGACCGCGCGGAACGCCTGCGGAAGGATGATGATCCGCAGCACCTGACTGAAGCTCAGCCCGATGGCGCGGGCCGCCTCCGCCTGTCCGACGGGCACCGTGTTGATGCCGGAGCGCACCGCCTCACAGACGAAGGCCGCGTGGTACGCCACGAATCCGAGCAGTGCCAGCCGGAAACCCTGCACCTTGAAGTCGTCGGACGCGCCCATGGTGACGCCGAAGATGTCGGCGAGACCGAGCGAGGAGAAGACGATGATGACCGTCAGGGGGATGTTCCGGACGGTGTTGACATAGAAGGTCGCGAAACCACGCATCAGTGGGACCGGGCTGACCCGCATCCCGGCCAGCAGCGTGCCCCAGACCAGGGAGCCGAGGGCGGAGAGGGCGGTCAGTTTCACCGTCATCCAGAACGCCCCGAGGACGTCATAACCTTGAAGAAAGTCGAACACGATCTCCCGCGCTTCCGGGTATGGGGCCTGCCTTACCGGTGTTTTCTCGGGTTACTTGACGATGGTGCCGATCTTCGGGGCGGCCTCGTTCTTGTAGTCGGCCGGGCCGAGGTTCTTGGTGACCGCCGTCTGCCAGGCGCCGCTGCTGACCATCTTCTCCAGCGCGGTGTTGATCTTGGTGACGGTCGCGGAGTCGCCCTTCTTGACGCCGATGCCGTAGTTCTCGTTGCTGAGCTTGAGGCCGGCGAGCTTGAACTGGCCCTTGTACTTGTCCTGCGCGGCGAAGCCCGCGAGGATCGAGTCGTCGGTGGTCACCGCGTCCACGGCACCGCTCTGCAGGCCGGCGATGCACTCCGAATAGCCGCTGTACTCACGGAGGTTGGCCTTCGGGGCGATCGACTTCTGGATGTTCTGCGCCGAGGTGGAGCCGGTCACGGAACACAGCTTCTTGCCGTTGAGGTCCGTGCCCTTGGAGATCGTGGAGTCCTTCTTGAGAAGGAGGTCCTGGTGGGCCAGCAGGTAGGGGCCGGCGAAGTCGACCTTCTGCTTGCGCTCGTCGGTGATCGAGTACGTGGCCGCGATGAACTTGACGTCGCCGCGCGCCAGCGCGTTCTCACGGTCGGCGCTCTTGGTCTCGACCCACTCGATCTGGCTGGGCTTGTAGCCGAGCTGCCCGGCCACATAGGTCGCCACGTCCACGTCGAAGCCGGCGTACGTCCCGTCCGGCTGCTTCAGGCCGAGGCCCGGCTGGTCGAACTTGATGCCGACCTTGATCTTGCCGCCGCCGCTGGAGCCCGAACCGGAGTCGTTGCTGTCGCTGCTCCCGCAGGCCGTCGCGGCGAGCGAGAGGACGAGCGCGGTGGTCGCGAAGACAGTGACCTTGCGGAGCTTCATGAGGAACATCCTTTGGCTGGTGAGGAGATGAGGGCCCGTCAGGGCGCGTGACAGGGGCCCTGAGGGCGTGCGGGGCCCCCAGCGGCAGTCGGCGGCCGCCCGTCGTCGGCGGGCCGCCAGTGGCTGGCTGTAGCGGTGTGTCAGCGTGCGTGGCTGATCGTCAGTGGTCGTCGGCGCTGATCGTCAGTGGTGCAGGATCTTCGACAGGAAGTCCTTGGCCCGGTCGCTGCGCGGGTTGCTGAAGAACTGGTCCGGCACGGCCTCTTCGACGATGCGGCCGTCGGCCATGAACACCACTCGGTTGGCGGCCGAACGGGCGAAGCCCATCTCGTGGGTGACGACGATCATCGTCATCCCGTCGCGGGCCAGCTGCTGCATGACCTCCAGGACCTCGTTGATCATCTCCGGGTCGAGGGCCGAGGTCGGCTCGTCGAAGAGCATCACCTTGGGGTCCATGGCCAGCGCCCGCGCGATGGCGACGCGCTGTTGCTGGCCGCCGGACAACTGGGCCGGGTACTTGTCCGCCTGGGTGGCCACGCCGACCCGGTCGAGCAGGGCGCGGGCCTTCTCCTCGGCCTGCTTCTTGTCGGCCTTGCGGACCTTGACCTGGCCCAGCATCACGTTCTCCAGCACGGTCTTGTGCGCGAAGAGGTTGAAGGACTGGAAGACCATCCCGACGTCGGCGCGCAGCCGGGCCAGCTCCTTGCCCTCCTGGGGCAGCGGCTTGCCGTCGATCTCGATCGTGCCGGAGTCGGTCGTCTCCAGCCGGTTGATGGTGCGGCACAGGGTGGACTTTCCGGATCCGGAAGGTCCGATCACCACGACGACCTCGCCGCGGGCGATCGTCAGGTCGATGTCCTGGAGTACGTGCAACGCGCCGAAGTGCTTGTTGACGCTCTTCAGGACGACCAGTTCGCCGGTCGCGACCACGTCTTCCTTGGCCACCGATACTTTGGTCATCGCTTGCTGGCTCCGTCCTCCTCGGTTGCGGAGGACAGTAGTGAGGCCCTACGACCAGCGTCATCACATCTGAGCGAGATCTGAGCATCACGATCGGATAGCAATCGGACACGTGTCGTAGCACTTGTCGCGGGACGCGTACCGGGTGGGGCGCGTACCGGGTGGGTAACGGAAGCCGGACGCAACCGGAACCCGCTTGACGGCGTCTTCGTCCATCAGCGTGACTGCCTGGGTGCACGCGCGCGTGAGACGTGCTTTCGTACAGCCCGAGACCATACGAACGATGAACCGGAGGGGGCCGGGATGAGACTGCTCCTCGTCGAGGACGACAACCATGTCGCCGCCGCTCTGTCCGCGGTTCTGGCGCGGCACGGCTTCGACGTCACCCATGCCCGCAGCGGCGAGGAGGCCCTCCAGGCACTCGTCCCCGAGAGCGACGGCTTCGGTGTCGTCCTCCTCGACCTCGGCCTGCCCGACCAGGACGGCTACGAGGTCTGCGGCAAGATCCGCAAACGCACCAGCACTCCGGTGATCATGGTCACCGCCCGCTCCGACGTACGCTCCCGCATCCACGGCCTCAACCTCGGAGCCGACGACTACGTGGTGAAGCCGTACGACACCGGGGAGCTTCTGGCCCGCATCCACGCCGTCAGCCGGCGCAGCGTGCACGAGGACGCGAGCGGCGACGGCGACACCGCGCTGCTGCTCGGCCCGGTGCGCATCGAACTGCCCACCCGCCAGGTCAGCGTGGACGGTTCGGTCGTCCAACTGACCCGCAAGGAGTTCGACCTGCTGGCGCTGCTGGCGCAGCGCCCGGGGGTGGTCTTCCGGCGGGAGCAGATCATCAGCGAGGTGTGGCGCACCAGTTGGGAGGGCACGGGACGCACCCTTGAGGTGCATGTCGCGTCCCTGCGCGCCAAGCTGCGGATGCCCGCGCTGATCGAGACCGTACGAGGCGTCGGCTACCGGCTCGTCGCCCCGGCCGCGTAGCGGGCACGGGTGCGTACACGTCTCCTCCCGCTGCTCATCGTCCTGATGGCGGCCGTCCTGCTCGCGCTGGGCGTCCCGCTCGCCATCAGCGTCGCCAGGGCGCAGCAGCAGAAGGTGATCGTCGACCGTATCGACGACACCGCGCGGTTCGCGGCACTCGCCCAGTTCGTCACTGACGCGCCCACAGGGTCGCGCCCCGCCACCACGGTCCCGGACGAGCGCCAGCAGACCCTGGACCGTGAACTCGCCAGCTACTACGAGGTCTACGGCATCCGCGCGGGCGTCTTCTACCGCACCGACACCTCCATGGCGAACGCGCCGGACGACTTCCTGCTGCCCAGGACCGGTGAGGTGCGCGACGCGTTCGACGAGGCGCTCCTCAGCCGCCGCAGCCACGACCCGGAGCAGGTCTGGCCCTGGCAGCGTCACCGCCTGGTGGTCGCCTCCCCGGTCATCCGTGACGGCGACGTCATCGCGGTCGTGGTCACCGACTCGCCCACCGGTCCGATGCGTTCACGGACCCTGCGCGGCTGGCTGACGATCGGCGCCGGTGAGATCGGCGCGATGCTGCTGGCCGTCGGCGCGGCCCTACGGCTGACCGGCTGGGTCCTGCGGCCCGTACGGATCCTCGACGCCACCACCCACGACATCGCCACCGGACGCCTCAAGTCCCGCGTCGCACCCGCCGGCGGACCGCCGGAACTTCAGCGCCTGGCCCGCTCGTTCAACGAGATGGCGGACAACGTCGAGGACGTGCTGGAGCAGCAGCGCGCCTTCGTCGCCGACGCCTCGCACCAGTTGCGCAACCCGCTCTCGGCGCTGCTGCTGCGCATCGAACTGCTCGCGCTCGAACTGCCGGAGGACAATGACGAGATCGCCTCGGTCCGCACCGAGGGCAAGCGTCTGACCCAGGTCCTGGACGACCTGCTCGACCTGGCACTGGCCGAACACGCCGACGCGGACCTCAGGATCACCGACATCGGCGCGCTCACCGCCGAGCGCGTCGCGGCCTGGTCACCGACCGCCGAGGCCAAGGGCGTGCGCCTGGTGGGCAGTTGCCCGCCCACCACGGCCTGGGCCGACCCGGTCACGCTGTCCAGCGCCCTGGACGCGGTGATCGACAACGCGGTGAAGTTCACGCCCGAGGACGAGTCCGTCGAGGTGACGGTCGCGTCGAACGGCGACACCACGACCGTCGTCGTCACGGACCGCGGCCCGGGCCTCACCGAGGAGGAACTCGCCCGCGTCGGCGACCGCTTCTGGCGCAGCGGCCGCCACCAGAACATCAACGGCTCCGGCCTCGGCCTGTCCATCTCCCAGGTCCTGCTGGCCGCGGGCGGCGGTTCCCTCACGTACGACCACCACGAGCCGCACGGGCTGCGCGTGACCGTGTCGGTACCCAGGAGCGCGCCGACGGCCTGAGGGGGCGTCAACGGCCCGCACGGGCCCACGGGTTGAGCGCTCCTACGGCTTCACGGAGCGGTAGTAGCGCCGGGCGCCCTCGTGCAGGACCAGGGGGTCGGTGTAGATCGCCGTACGCAGGTCCACGAGCTGCGCGGAGTGCACGTGCGCGCCGATGCCGTCCCGGCTCTTGATCACGGTCTTGGTGATCCACTCGGTGAGCCTGGGGCTGAGGTCCTTGCGGGTCATCAGCAGGTTGGACACGGCGATCGTCGGCACGGTGAACCCGCGCTGGATGCTGGGGTAGGCCGACTCCGGCATGTTGGTGGCGCGGTAGTAGCGGGTGGCGTCGCCCTGCTCGTGCATCTTCGCGACGAGGGAGGCCTCGATCGGCACGAACTTGAACGAGTAGTGGGCGGCGAGATCCTTCAGGCCGTCCGTCGGCAGCCCGCCGGACCAGAAGAAGGCGTCGATCTTGCCCCGCTTGAGCAGGTCCGGTCCGGTGTCGATGCCGGCCGCCACCGGCGTGATCTCCTTCTTCGGGTCGATACCGGCCGCCGTGAGCACCCGGTTCGCGATGAGCCGCACACCCGAGCGGGCCGCCCCTATGGCCACCCGCTTGCCGCGCAGGTCGGCGACCGAGTCGATGCCCGAGTCACGCGGCACGATGAGCTGG
This sequence comes from Streptomyces sp. NPDC050508, assembly GCF_040655155.1. Classification (NCBI taxonomy): domain Bacteria; kingdom Bacillati; phylum Actinomycetota; class Actinomycetes; order Kitasatosporales; family Streptomycetaceae; genus Streptomyces; species Streptomyces sp. NPDC050508. Next base: position 57,382 of record NZ_JBFAJJ010000027.1, on the reverse strand, counting down.
ACGTAGTCGTCGTACAACCGCGCGACCCCGCGCAGCCCGGTGGCACCGGGCTTGCCGTCCAGTCGGTACGTCTCCACCGCGTCGGCCGCGGCGATGGTGAAGTCGGCGTGGCCAGTCGCCACGCGCGCGACGTTCTCCTGCGACCCGGCGCTGTTCACCAGCTTCACCTTGAGACCAGGCATGTCCTTGTCGAGCTCCGTGCGCAGCAGCTTGCCGTACTCCTGGTAGACCCCGAGGCGTGTCCCGGTGCTGAAGGTGATCGTCCCGGTCGGCGGTTCGTCGCCCAGGGGCAGCAGCCACCACAGCAGCAGCCCGAACGCGACGAAGCCGGCCGCCGCGCCCTGCAGGGCCCGGCGCCTGCTGATACGGGAGAACACCTTGAGCATGCGCGCGATCCTGCCAGCCCCTACGCGGTACTGACCAGGGTCCGGCTCGCGGGCAGGGGTGTCAGTGGCGGCCGTTAGGGTCGGGGCATGAGTTCTTCGCCCGCCGACCTGGTCCGCGAATTCCACCTGACCTTCGGTCTCGACGCCCGTACGACACCCACTGAGGTCGCCCCCGACCTGGCCGCCCACCGAGGCGAACTGCTCGCCGAAGAGGCCGCGGAGGTCGCCGAGGTCTCGGTGATCGGCCCCCTCGACCGGCTGGCGCACGAGCTGGCCGACGTCGTCTACGTCGCGTACGGCACGGCCCTCGTCCACGGGATCGACCTCGACGCGGTGATCGCCGAGGTTCACCGCTCGAACATGACCAAGATCGGCCCGGACGGCCAGATTGCCCGCCGAACCGACGGCAAGGTGCTCAAGGGGGAGCACTACGAGGTGCCGGACGTGTCCGGGGTGCTGCGCGAGCAGGGGTGGCGCGCGGGCGACGAGTGACATGAGCCACGGCGTTTTCGGCCGCAGAAAGAGCCACTCCCGGCACCGCCTACCCTTGTCACATGAGCAGCGGTGACCGGAGCGGGGCAGTGGACGTCAAAACGTACGAAGTGCGCACTTATGGGTGCCAGATGAACGTTCACGATTCCGAGCGGCTCTCCGGTCTCCTGGAAGGTGCCGGTTATGTGCGCGCGCCCGAGGGTTCGGACGGGGACGCGGACGTCGTCGTCTTCAACACCTGCGCCGTCCGCGAGAACGCCGACAACCGGCTCTACGGCAACCTCGGCCGGCTCGCCCCGATGAAGACCAAGCGTCCCGGGATGCAGATCGCCGTCGGTGGCTGCCTCGCGCAGAAGGACCGCGACACCATCGTGAAGAAGGCGCCCTGGGTGGACGTCGTCTTCGGCACGCACAACATCGGCAAGCTGCCGGTCCTGCTGGAACGCGCACGCGTGCAGGAAGAGGCGCAGGTCGAGATCGCGGAGTCCCTGGAGGCCTTCCCCTCGACGCTGCCGACCCGGCGCGAGAGCGCCTACGCGGCCTGGGTGTCGATCTCCGTCGGCTGCAACAACACGTGCACCTTCTGCATCGTCCCGGCGCTGCGCGGCAAGGAGAAGGACCGCCGCACCGGCGACATCCTCGCCGAGATCGAGGCTCTGGTCGGCGAGGGCGTCTCCGAGATCACGCTGCTCGGCCAGAACGTCAACGCGTACGGCTCCGACATCGGCGACCGCGAGGCCTTCAGCAAGCTGCTGCGGGCCTGCGGGACCATCGAGGGCCTGGAGCGGGTCCGGTTCACCTCCCCGCACCCGCGAGACTTCACCGACGACGTCATCGCCGCGATGGCCGAGACGCCGAACGTGATGCCGCAGCTGCACATGCCGATGCAGTCCGGCTCCGACCCGATCCTGAAGGCGATGCGCCGGTCCTACCGCCAGGAGCGCTACCTGGGGATCATCGACAAGGTCCGCGCGGCCATCCCGCACGCCGCCATCACCACCGACATCATCGTGGGCTTCCCCGGCGAGACCGAGGAGGACTTCGAGCAGACGATGCACGCGGTCCGGGAGGCCCGCTTCGCGCAAGCGTTTACGTTCCAGTACTCCAAGCGACCCGGCACCCCGGCCGCGACCATGGAGAACCAGATCCCCAAGGAGGTCGTCCAGGAGCGCTACATGCGTCTCGTCGCCCTCCAGGAGGAGATCTCCTGGGACGAGAACAAGAAGCAGGTCGGCCGCACCCTGGAGCTGATGGTCGCCGAGGGCGAGGGCCGCAAGGACGGCGCCACCCACCGCCTCTCCGGGCGCGCCCCCGACAACCGCCTCGTCCACTTCACCAAGCCGGACCAGGACGTCCGCCCCGGGGACGTGGTGACGGTCGAGGTCACCTACGCCGCCCCGCACCACCTCCTCGCCGAGGGCCCCACCCTGAACGTGCGTCCCACGCGCGCGGGTGACGCCTGGGAGAAGCGGAACGCGGCCGAGGCCGCCAAGCCGGCCGGTGTGATGCTGGGCCTGCCGAAGATCGGCGCGCCCGCGCCGCAGCCGGTCGCCACGGGGAGCGGCTGTGGCTGCGACTGAGGCGCTGCGATCTGCTGAGTGACGTCGAGTCCACCGTGTGGCCATGTGGTCGCGTGGCCATGTGGATTGTCGGCGGACTTGTCGGTGTGCCTTGTTAGTGTTCCGGCCATGCTCGTAGCCGCTGCCGTCTGCCCCTGTCCGCCGCTCCTCGTCCCCGATGTCGCCGTCGGCGCCGCGTCCGAGCTGGCCGCCGCGCGTGCCGCGTGCACCGATGCACTGGGGGTGCTCGCTGCCGCCCGGCCCGACCGGCTGGTGGTCGTCGGACCCGCCGAACAGAGCGGGCGCGGGCCGCATCCCGAGGGCACCCGGGGTTCGTTCCGCGGCTTCGGAGTGGATCTCGACGTACGGCTCGGCCGGGACAGGGCCGCGGCGTCGGAGCGTGAACTTCCGCCCTCCCTCGCCGTCGCCGCATGGCTGCTGGAGCGGACCGGGTGGTCCGACGCCCCGATCGAGGGACTCGGTGTGGGGGAACCTCTCGCGGCTGAGCGGTGTATTGAAGTCGGGAGGGACATCGTCGCGCAGGCCGAGCGGGTCGCGCTGCTGGTGATGGGCGACGCCAGCGCGTGCCGGACGCTCAAGGCGCCGGGCTATCTCGACGAGCGGGCGGCACCCTTCGACGCGGAGGTCGCGCGTGCGCTGGGGGCGGCGGACGTGCCGGCCCTCAAGGCGCTGGACGCCGAGCTGGCGTACGAACTGAAGGCCTCCGGCCGCGCCCCCTGGCAGGTGCTCGCGGGCGCGGCGGAGGGCACGGACCTCGGCGGCGCGCTGCTGTACGAGGACGCGCCGTACGGGGTCGGGTACGTGGTCGCGACCTGGTCGTAGGCGTCGTCCTCCCGGTTCCCGTCCGGCTTTGGAGCTCCGGGGCCCGGCCGCCGACAACGGTCCGGTTGCCCCAGCGGCTCGCCATCCGAGGGGCTCGCGGCGCGGGAGCCCTCCCGTACCCGCGAACCCCTCGGATTCTGTTTCTGCCGCCGCGCTAGAAGGCCGCTGTCCGGTCTTCGCTGCGCGGGTCGGTCACCTGGTGCTCGGTGTAGACGCCCGCGCGCGCCTCACGACGCCAAGGACGCCCGTAGGTCACCGATTCGGCGGCGGCCTCGGAACTGTCGTCGAGGTTCACGACCGCCACCGACGGCGAGTCGTCCGCGGGGCACCGCTCAAGCCAGTCGCCGTTGGGGGCGATGATTCCGGACGGTGCCTTGGCGCTGTGCTGTGTGGGCACCGACAAGCTGACCCAGTAGCTGTTGACCGCGGCGTGACCCTGCGCTTGGGCGGTGGTGTTGCCCGAGGTGCCGCTTGTGGAGAACAGGACGCAGTCGACGTCCAGCTCCTCGTATTCGGCGAACAACTCCGGGTAGTGGACCTCCATGCCGAGCAGGCAGCCGAAGCGGACACCGTCGACGTCGAAGGTCACCGGTGAGACGCCCGGCGAGTACATGTACGAGACCTTCGTCTTCGACAGCAGACGCTCGTCGTAGCGTGTGACGACCTCGCCGCGATCGGAGATGACGTAGAGGCTGTTGTGCGGGCGGTTCGGCTCGGTCAGGCGGTGCACCGAGGCGATCACCGTCCACAGCCGCAGCTCGCGGGCCAACTCGGTGATGGCGGCCAACTCCGAACGGAGCACCGGCCATTGGCATCGATCCCAGTCCGCCGGGCCGACCGCGTCCGGGCCGTCGACGGACATGACGAGCTTGTGCGGGAAGCAGATCGCGCCTTCCGGGAAGTGCACGATCCGCGCGCCCCGGTCACTGGCCTCACGCATCAGAGCTCGGACCTGACGGCCGCTCTCGCGCAGCGCGTCGACGTCTCGGGGGTCTTCGCGTACGGGGGTCTGCGCTACGGCGATCCGCACGCTCTTGGGGTTCCTGGCTTCCGACATGACGTCTCCTGATGGAGTCGGGCGGAAGTGCCGGAGGGCAGACGTGTAGGACTCGCCGGTCTTGGCGGCGCGTGCGCGCACCTGGCGCTTGAAGTTCCTGCGGGCTGTCATCGCGGCCTTCCACGCCTTGGACGACGGCTCCCCAGCAACCTCGCCCGAGGCGATCGGGCTGCGACAACGACCTGAGACGCTGGTCCCTTTGCCTCCGGGGGAGACCGTGCTGGGGACGGTCGTGGGAGGTTCGGCGTAGGCCACGCAGTCGGTCATCATGCCGTCGCCCACCGACTCCGTCAACGTCCTTCAACCTGTCCGGCGGACCGTACGAACAGCCCTCTCCCGAACTGGACGCGCTCCTCCGGGCCTCCCTTCGACGAAACGGCGGACGGCCGGGAGCCAAGTGCTCCGCGGCCGTCCGCCGATCGATGTGCAGGTGCCGTTCAGGTGGCAGGCGGGGGTGAGTCCGGCGGTGTGGTGCCGCCGCCCTCCGTCCCGGTGCTTCCCGTGTCGTCCTTGTGCGCGAGGCGGTCCATGGCGTCCTTGGCCTTGCCCGTGCCTGACTGGATCTTGTCGCTGTACTTGCCCTTGGTCTTCTCGTCGACCATTTTCGCGGCCTTGTCCAGGCCGTTCTCGATCTTGCCTCCGTGCTGCTGCGCGAGGCCCGAGACCTTGTCCTTCGCCGGGGCGAGTCTGGCCTTCAAACTGTCCATCAGACCCATGGTTCACCTTCCATGCGGGGCGGTTACGTGCGGGCGCTTTCACCGGCCTCGTTGTCGGCGGCCTCTTCGGCGGACTGCTGCTTGGGGATCTCGACGCCGTCGACGCCGTCCGCGGCCCCGACGGCCTCCGTCGCCGTCGTCTCCGCCGCTTCCTGGACCCCCGCCTCGGTCTCCGACACCTCGTCCGCCGCTTCGGCCGTCAGGGCCTCGGCCGTCTGCGCGTCGGCCTGCGCTTCGGCGGTCGACGCCTCCTCCGTAGCCTTCGACCTCCGAAGAAGCCGGTCAAAAACGCCCATATCCACTCCATACGTTACTCGTGCGGGCGAAATCCCGCGTAGCCCGGTGCGTCCGTTTGCGTCGCCCGGGTCACCGCCTCCGGAAACCGGCGGCGGGACATCTCGCAACGGGCAACGACCCCGCGCGCGTGCTGTCACGTAACTCGTTCGAGGGGAGGGTCCGACGTTTGCGAGACTGGGAACGTGAGCAGCGCACCCCCCACCCCCCGAGTCATCGCCGTCGTCGGACCGACCGCGGCCGGAAAGTCCGATCTGGGCGTCTTCCTGGCCCAGCGCCTAGGTGGCGAGGTCGTCAACGCCGACTCCATGCAGCTCTACCGAGGGATGGACATCGGCACCGCCAAGCTGACGCCCGAGGAGCGGGGCGGCATCCCGCACCACCTCCTGGACATCTGGGACGTGACGGTCACGGCGTCCGTCGCCGAGTACCAGCGGCTCGCCCGCGAGCGCATCGACGCCCTGCTCGCCGAGGGCCGCTGGCCGATCCTGGTCGGCGGCTCCGGGCTGTACGTGCGCGGGGCGGTCGACAACCTGGAATTCCCCGGCACCGACCCCGAGGTCCGGGCCCGCCTGGAGGAGGAGCTCGCCCTGCGTGGCTCCGGCGCCCTGCACGCCCGCCTGGCCGCCGCCGACCCCGAGGCCGCGCACGCGATCCTGCCCAGCAACGGCCGCCGTATCGTCCGGGCCCTGGAGGTCATCGAGATCACCGGCAAGCCCTTCACCGCCAACCTCCCCGGCCACGACTCGGTCTACGACACCGTCCAGATCGGCGTCGACGTGGCACGCCCCGAACTCGACGAGCGCATCGCGCGCCGGGTCGACCGGATGTGGGACGCGGGGCTCGTGGACGAGGTGCGGGCGCTGGAGGCGCGCGGCCTGCGCGAGGGGGTCACGGCGTCCCGTGCGCTCGGCTATCAGCAGGTGCTCGCGGCGCTCGCGGGGGAGTGCACGGAAGAGGAGGCGCGCACGGAGACCGTGCGTGCCACCAAGCGCTTCGCGCGCCGCCAGGATTCGTGGTTCAGACGCGATCCCCGGGTGCACTGGTTGAGTGGGGCTGCGGCGGATCTCACAGAACTTCCGCACCTGGCACTGGCGTTGGTCGAACGACCGGTCACAGCCTGATCACGTCATGGCATCGGGACGCTCCGGCCGCCGTTCCGGCCTCCGGGGGCGTGCCATCATCGAGCTTCGATCGACCAAGTGGAGTCCGAGTTGGGAGGGCGCGTGGCGATGGAGGCCGGCCCTCGCGACACCGCAGAAGGCATCGAGCAGGTCACCGCGGACCGTGGTGAACCGGAAGAGGGCGACGGCCGGCTGAGCCCGGACGGCCCGGACGAGATCCAAGGCGGCGTGACCGCCGACGGTCCCGGACCCGACGAGATGTTCGCCGGACCCGAGGTCGAGGTCGAACTCCGCCCGCAGCGCCGTCTGCGGATCTGGCAGCTCGCCCCCATCGTGGCCCTGGCCGCGGTCGGCTCCCTGATGTTCGCCTTCCCGCTCGCCTTCGACTTCGGCGACAGCGGGGCCGTGGTCGCCATGCTCGGCCTGCTCATCTGCTCCTGCGCGGCCGGCTGGGGCACGACGGCCGCCCGCCGGGTCGGCTACACCTGGCCCGGCTTCCCGCAGCGCGGCTCCGGTCGCCGCCCGGACTGGCGGGTCGTCATCACGTACGCCCTGGTGGTGGGCGTGGTCGCGGTCCTCGCCGTGTACCGCGTGGCCAGGCTCCGCTAGGCGTCGACGCGGTCACTGTGATCGTCGGGATGTCATAGCCACCCCGTACGATCGAGGAATGAGCACGCGGATCGCCTTCCTCAAGGGGCACGGCACCGAGAACGACTTCGTGATCGTCCCGGACCCCGAGAACGCCATCGACCTGTCCCCGGCCGCCGTGGCCGCCCTGTGCGACCGCCGCGCGGGCATCGGCGGTGACGGACTGCTGCATGTGGTGCGGTCCGCCGCACACCCCGAGGCGCGGGACATGGCGGCCGAGGCGGAGTGGTTCATGGACTACCGCAACGGCGACGGGTCGATCGCGGAGATGTGCGGAAACGGCACCCGTGTGTTCGCCCGCTATCTCCAGCGCGCCGGATATGTGGCCGAAGGTGACTTCGCGATCGCCACGCGCGGGGGTGTGAAGGCCATGCACATCGCCAAGGACGGTGACGTCACCACCGGCATGGGCAGGGCCCGCCTCCCCGAAGGGGACGTCACGGTGAGCATCGGCGGGCGCAGCTGGCCCGCACGGAACGTGAACATGGGCAACCCGCACGCGGTCGCCTTCGTCGACGACCTCGCGCACGCGGGAGGCCTGCACTCCCCGCCGCCCTTCAGCCCGGCCGCCGCCTACCCGGACGGTGTGAACGTGGAGTTCGTGGTCGACCGAGGCCCCGGGCACGTCGCCATGCGCGTGTACGAGCGCGGCGCCGGCGAGACCCGCTCGTGCGGCACGGGCGCGTGCGCGGTCGCCGTGGCCGCCGCCCGCAGGGACGGCGCCGACCCGGCCGTCACCGGGACGCACGTGACGTACACCGTCGATGTGCCCGGTGGAACGCTGGTGATCACCGAGCGGCCCGACGGCCAGATCGAGATGACCGGTCCCGCGGTGATCGTTGCCGAGGGCGAGATCGACGCGGAGTGGCTGGAAAACGCCATCCGCTGAACGGGTGAATCGCAGTCCTGTTCGCTCCGGACGCCCTGATCCGAAGTCTCCGGCGTCCGGCACTGCCCGAAACCACGGCTGATCTCCTATGTCGTGGCGCAAAACCGTAAACCTCCCAACCTTCGCTCGAATGGGTGATCCGTTTCACGCTCGGCGAGAGGCGGTCAGTCGCACGTGGTGGGCTCGGTAGCATCAAGCACCGGCCCGGACGGGGGATCGAAGATCCCCTGAGCCGAGTACGCCATGGGGCACCCGTCCGCCGGTCAAGCAGCCGGAGGTGCCCATGAGTGCGGAGGCCACGAACCCTGCGAGCCCAGGCCCTGTGATCAACACAGTGCCCCGCAGGAAGGCCCGCCCCCGGATCGACCTGCGCCGGCTCGGCCGGGCCGCTCTGCTCGGCCCCGCCGCCCGCGACCGGCTGCCCGACGCCATCGGCCATGTCGCCGAGGCGCATCGCGCCCACTATCCCGACGCCGATCTCGAACCGCTGCGCCGCGCCTGGGTGCTGGCCGAGTCCTCGCACCGCGGCCAGATGCGCAAGAGCGGTGAGCCGTACATCACACACCCCCTCGCGGTGACCCTGATCCTCGCCGAACTCGGCGCGGAGACCACGACGTTGACGGCCTCTCTGCTCCACGACACCGTCGAGGACACGGAAGTGACGCTCGATCAGGTCGGCGAGGAGTTCGGCGCGGAGGTGCGTTATCTCGTCGACGGCGTAACGAAGTTGGAGAAGGTCGACTACGGCGCCGCGGCCGAGCCGGAGACCTTCCGCAAGATGCTCGTCGCCACCGGCAGCGACGTCCGCGTGATGTCGATCAAACTCGCCGACCGCCTGCACAACATGCGCACCCTGGGTGTGATGCGTCCCGAGAAGCAGGCCCGCATCGCCAAGGTCACCCGGGACGTCCTCATCCCGCTCGCCGAACGACTCGGCGTCCAGGCGCTCAAGACCGAACTGGAAGACCTGGTCTTCGCGATCCTCCACCCCGAGGAGTACGACCACACACGGGAGTTGATCGTCGACAACTCCTCCCGCACGGACGACCCGCTCGCCGAGATCACCGACGAGGTACGCACCGTCCTGCGCGACGCCGACATCCAGGCCGAAGTCCTCATCCGGCCGCGGCACTTCGTCTCCGTGCACCGCGTCGCCCGCAAGCGCGGACGGCTGCGCGGCGCCGACTTCGGCCGCCTCCTGGTGCTGGTGAACGAGGACGCGGACTGTTACGGCGTCCTCGGCGAACTGCACACCTGCCTCAAGCCCGTCGTCTCGGAGTTCAAGGACTTCATCGCCGTCCCCAAGTTCAACCTGTACCAGTCGCTGCACACGGCTGTCGCCCACACGGACGGCCAGGTCGTCGAAGTCCTCATCCGCACCCACCAGATGCACAAGGTCGCCGAGGCCGGCGTCATCGCGCTCGGCAATCCCTACGCTCCTCCTTCGGAGGAGCAACAGGCCGCGAACGACGGCGAGCGCGCCGACCCCACCCGGCCCGGCTGGCTCTCCCGCCTCCTCGACTGGCAGGAGGGCGCGCCCGACCCCGACACCTTCTGGTCGACGCTCCGCGAGGACCTCGCCCAGGACCGCGAGATCACCGTGTTCCGGCCCGACGGCGGCACCCTGGGCCTGCCCGAGGGGGCGACCTGTGTGGACGCCGCGTACGCGCAGTACGGCGAGGACGCCCACGCCTGCATCGGCGCCCGCGTCAACGGCCGCCTGGCGACCCTCAGCACGGTCCTGAGGGATGGCGACACCGTCCAGCCCCTCATGGGCCAGGACCCGGCCTCCGAGCCCTCCAGGGAGTGGCTGGAGCACGCGCACACGCCCGCCGCCCGGATCGCCATCCAGCGGTGGCTGGCGGCCCATCCGGGGAGCGGCGAGGCGGAGGGCGCCGCGACGGACGAGGGAGCACAGAGCGTCCGATCGGCGCCCCCCGCCTCCGAAGAGACCCTGGACACCTCCACCGCCCGCCCCGCCACGCCCGTGGTCGACCAGCCCGGGGCGACCGTACGGCTCGCGGGCTGCTGCACTCCCGTACCGCCCGACGAGGTCACCGGATTCTCGGTGCGCGGCGGGGTCGTGACCGTCCACCGCGTGGAGTGCACCGCGGTGGCGCACATGAAGAGCGTGGGGCGCGCGGAGGTCGGTGTGCGCTGGGGCGACACCACCGAATGCCGGGTCACATTGGTAGCCGAATCGTTCGGCCGCCCTCATCTGCTGGCCGACCTCACCGAGGCCATGGCCCTGGAGGGCGCCGAGATCGTGTCGGCCACCGTCGAACCCCCGAGCCAGCAGCGCGTCCGCCACACCTACACGCTCCAACTCCCGGACGCGGCCCACCTCCCCGCCCTCATGCGGGCGATGCGCAATGTGCCGGGCGTCTACGACGTGAGCCGGGCGCAGCATCACACGACGGCCTTCTGAGACACGCGCAGGCCCACGCGCCCCGGTTCCCCGGGCCACGCCCCGGCCTGCGCGCCCCGGCGCGCCGGGAGCCCCGTAGACCCTCGGAGGACCCCGTTCGAGTGGGCCGGGCGCGAGTCGTCGCCGTGCGGCACGCGCGCGCTGGTAGCGGTGGTGCATGCTGCTCACCCTCCGCACCCCCGGGCCCGGCGCCCGGGCTCCCCGACGGCTGAAGGCGGCCCTGCTCGCCTCCGCCGTGTCCGTCTGCCTCGTCGCCGCGAGCGCACCGCCCACGCCCCTGGGCGTCGGTGACCGCCTGTTCCCGACCCTGGGCAACCCGGGCTACGACGTGGCGTCGTACGACCTCGCCTTCACCTATCCCGGCACCAACAGCAAGCCGCTCCGGGCCGTCACCACCATCGACGCGTGGACGACCGAGGCGCTGGACCGGATCAACCTCGACTTCGCGCACGGCACCGTGGACTCGGTCGAGGTCGACGGGCGGCCCGCCGACTTCGCCAGTGCCGGCGAGGACCTGGTGGTCACGCCCGAGAAGCCGCTGGCCGAGGGCAGTTGGACCCGGATCACCGTGCGGCACACCAGCGACCCCGTGTCCGCGAAGGGCCAGGACGGCGGCTGGGTGCGCACCAAGGACGGGCTCGCCATGGCCAACCAGGCCGACGCCGCGCACCTGGTGTTCCCGTGCAACGACCATCCCTCCGACAAGGCGATGTTCACCATCCGGGTCACCGCGCCCAACGCCTACACGGCCGTCGCCAACGGACTGCCGACCGGCGTCGACAAAGTCGACGGGAACACCACCTGGACCTACCGCACCCAGCACCCCATGGCCACCGAACTCGCCCAGGTGTCCATCGGCCGCTCCGCCGTGCTGCACCGCACCGGACCGCACGGACTGCCCATGCGTGACGTCGTACCCGCCAAGGACCGCGCGGCGCTCGAACCGTGGCTCAAGAAGACCCCCGACCAGATCGCCTGGATGGAGAGCAAGGTCGGCCGGTACCCCTTCGAGACGTACGGGCTGCTCATGGCCGACGCGTCCACCGGCTTCGAACTCGAAACCCAGACGATCTCTCTCTTCGAGAGAGATCTCTTCACCGAGCCCGCCTACCCCAAGTGGTACGTCGAGTCGATCATGGTGCACGAGCTGTCCCACCAGTGGTTCGGCGACAGCGTCAGCCCCCGCACCTGGTCCGACCTGTGGCTCAACGAAGGGCACGCCACCTGGTACGAGGAGCTGTACGCCCAGGAGAAGGCGCACAAGCCGATGGAGACGCGCATGAAGGCGGCCTACGGTGCCTCCGACGGCTGGCGCGCCGCCGGCGGACCGCCCGCACTGCCCAAGGCGCCCGCGCCCGGCCAGAAGATCAGCATCTTCCGCCCCAACGTCTACGACGGCGCCGCCCTGGCCCTCTACGCCCTGCGCCAGGAGATCGGCCGCCCGGCCTTCGAGCGCCTGGAGCGCACCTGGGTGAACGTCCACCGCGACGGCACGGCCACCACGGCGGACTTCGAGGACCTCGCCTCCGCGATCTCCGGCCGCGACCTGAGCGGCTTCTTCAAGGCATGGCTCTACGGCGAGAAGACCCCGCCGATGCCGGGTCACCCGGACTGGAAGTCCGAGGCACCCGTGAAATAAGGCCGTGACGGGCGATCCGCGCCGTGCGACCATCGTCAGGTCGGCGGCGCGGTCCACCGGGAATCTCCGGAGGCACTCGCACGTTATGACCTTTGCAGGACTCCCATCGACGTAAGGACCCAATGACCTCCTCTTCTTCCCCTTCCCAGGACACTGAGCGCTTCGCGCACGCCTACCCCGAAGGTCTTCGGGCCGATGCCCTGATGGAAGAGGACGTCGCCTGGAGCCACGAGATCGACGGAGACCGGGACGGCGACCAGCTCGACCGCTCCGAGCGCGCGGCCCTGCGCCGCGTGGCAGGCCTCTCCACCGAGCTTGAGGACGTCACCGAGGTCGAGTACCGACAGCTCCGCCTGGAGCGCGTCGTACTCGTCGGCGTCTGGACCACGGGCACGGTCCAGGACGCGGACAACTCGCTCGCCGAGCTGGCGGCCCTCGCGGAGACCGCGGGCGCCCTCGTCCTCGACGGTGTCGTCCAGCGCCGCGACAAGCCGGACGCGGCCACCTACATCGGCTCGGGCAAGGCCAACGAACTGCGGGACATCGTCCTGGAGACCGGCGCCGACACCGTCATCTGCGACGGTGAGCTCAGCCCGGGCCAGCTGATCCACCTCGAAGACGTCGTCAAGGTCAAGGTCATCGACCGTACGGCCCTGATCCTCGACATCTTCGCCCAGCACGCCAAGTCCCGTGAGGGCAAGGCGCAGGTGGCGCTCGCGCAGATGCAGTACATGCTGCCGAGGCTCCGCGGCTGGGGTCAGTCGCTGTCCCGTCAGATGGGCGGCGGCTCGGGCGGCGGCCTCGCCACCCGTGGTCCCGGTGAGACCAAGATCGAGACGGACCGGCGTCGTATCCGCGAGAAGATGGCGAAGATGCGCCGGGAGATCGCGGCCATGAAGACGGGCCGCGACATCAAGCGCCAGGAGCGCCGTCGCCACAAGGTGCCCTCGGTCGCGATCGCCGGTTACACCAACGCCGGCAAGTCGTCGCTGCTGAACCGGCTGACCGGCGCGGGCGTGCTGGTCGAGAACGCGCTGTTCGCGACCCTCGACCCGACCGTGCGCCGGGCCGAGACCCCGGGCGGACGGCTGTACACACTGGTCGACACGGTCGGCTTCGTCCGGCACCTGCCGCACCACCTGGTCGAGGCCTTCCGTTCCACGATGGAGGAGGTCGGTGACGCCGACCTGATCCTGCACGTGGTGGACGGTTCGCACCCGGCCCCGGAGGAGCAACTGGCCGCCGTACGCGAGGTGATCCGGGATGTCGGCGCTACCAAGGTGCCCGAGATCGTCGTGATCAACAAGGCGGACGCGGCCGACCCGTTGACGCTCCAGCGGCTGATGCGGAACGAGAAGCGTTCCATCGCGGTCTCGGCCCGCACCGGCCAGGGCATGGACGAGCTGCTCGCGCTCATCGACAACGAACTGCCGCGCCCCTCGGTCGAGATCGAGGCGCTCGTGCCGTACACCCACGGCAAGCTGGTCGCCCGCGCCCACTCCGAGGGCGAGGTGATCTCCGAGGAACACACCCCGGAGGGCACGCTGCTCAAGGTGCGGGTGCACGAGGAACTGGCCGCGGATCTCGCGCCGTACGTCCCGGCACCGCTGGCCTGACGGGTCGTAGCACGGTAGGTCCGAAGGCCCGCCCCCAACTCTCTTCCCGGGGGCGGGCCTTCGGCATGCACGGGTGCGCGCGGGTCACTGACCGCCGTACGTCCTGCTCATGTTCTCGTAGAGCGACTCGGCGGTGGCGCCGAGTTGGGGGCCCGCGAGCCAGGTGTTGTCGGACGGGCCGATCGAGGTGTTGGAGACCAGCTCTGTCCTGCCGTCCACCACGCGGAACCAGCCGCCGCCGGACGAACCGCCGGTCATGGTGCAGCCGATGCGGTACATCGTCGGCAGGGCCGTGCTGAGCGACAACCGGCCGGGCCGGTCGAGGCACTTGAACATCTTCAGACCGCTGTACGGCGGCGCGGCCGGGTAGCCCCAGGCGCCCATCGAGCCGACCTCGGTCGCGGAGGGCGCCGAGAAGTCCACGTCGAGCGCGGCGCCGACCGTCTCCTCAAGGGACTTGGAACCGGACTGCGGCTTCACATGGAGGATGGCGTAGTCGTACGCGGCACCCGCGCCGCCCGTCTCCGAGCCGTCCTGGATCCACTGGTTCGAGGTCGAGGCCCAGTCCGCCCACCACTGGCCGTAGGGAGCGATCTCCGTGGCCGAGGCGTTGCTCAGTCGGGACGCGGACTCGCCGAGGTCGTTGTACGAGGGCACGAACTCGATGTTGCGGTACCAGCCGCCGCCCTTGCCCGCGTGGACACAATGGCCCGCCGTCCACACGAGGTTGGACTTGCCGGGGTGGTTGACGTCCTTGACGACCGTGCCGGAGCAGACCATCGAACCCTCGGGGGAGTCGAAGAAGACCTTCCCGACCGGGGCCGCGTTCGCATGGTACGGCGTCTTCTCGGCCGCGGCCTCGACGGCTGCCGGCTCCGGGTCGCTGACGCCCTGGTCGGCGGCGGCGGCCTTCGTGGAGACCGTCTTGTTGGCCTCCTTGGCGGACTTCATCCGCTCCGGCTTCCACAGCCCCTTGATCACCGGGTTGACGAAGTCCTTGGCCTCACTGAGCCACTTGTCCTTGTCCCAGTTCTTCCACCCGCCGTCCGCCCACTTGTCGACATCGACGCCGTGCTCCTTGAGCTTGTCGGCGACGGACGACGGAATCCGGACCTTGTCCTGGTCGGAGGCCTGAGTGGCGGTGGCGGCGGGCTTGTCGCTCGCGGAGTCGTCGCCGTTGCAGGCTGTCGCGGTGAGCGACAGGGCCGCGACGAGACCGGCGGCGGCCAGCCCGGTGCGCCGCCCGCGCGGAGACGCTGCGGGCGTACGTGTGGAACGCATGGTGCGATAACCCCCGTGGAAACTGCTGGTCTTCTACTGCTGACTACTACTGATCGCTCACTACTGACCGTGTACTGCTGGTCGTTCCGCGACACCCCACTATGCCGGGGGAGTTGGGGACGAACGCCGGTGAGGCGGTGAGGTTCCTGTGAGACACCCGGCCGCCGCCCGTCCCCCGACTGTGCCTGCCGCCGCGCCTACTGGCCGGCGAACTTCTTGCTGACCGAGTCGTACACGCCCTTGGCCACATCACCGAGCCGCGGACCCGCCAGCCAGCCCGAAGTCACCGGGCCGATCGAGGTGTTGGACACCAGCGCAGGCCTGCCGTCGGAGCCCGTCTCGACCCAGCCGCCACCGGAGGAACCGCCGGTCATGCTGCAGCCGATGCGGTACATCGTCGGGTCCGAGGCGTTGATCGACAGCCGCCCCGGCTGGTCCGTGCACCGGTACAGCGTCGAACCGTCGTACGGCTTCGCCGCGGGGTAGCCGGTCGCCGTGATGCTGGAAACCTTCGGTACGGCCGGTGCGCTGAAGTTCACCGGAAGCGCCGAACCGACCGTCTCCTCAAGGGACTTGCCGTCGTTGCCCTTCTCGGGTGTCACATGGATCACGGCGTAGTCGTACGACGAACCCTGCCCGCCCGTCTCGCCGCCCTGGTCGATCCACTGCTGCGAGGTCTGCGCCCAGTCGCCCCACCAGACGCCGTACGGAGCGACCTGGTCCCGGGTGGCGGTCCCCAACTGGGCAGTCGTCATACCGGAGTTGTTGTACGAGGGCACGAACGCGATGTTGCGGTACCAGCCGCCCTTCTTGCCCGCGTGCACGCAATGCCCCGCCGTCCACACCAGGTTGGACTTGCCCGGGTGCGCCGGGTCCTCCACGACCGTCGCCGAGCAGACCATCGTGCCCTCGGGGGAGTCGAAGAACACCTTGCCCGCCGTCGCCGCGTTCGCGTGGTACGTAGGCGACACGGCCTTCGCGTCCACCACCGCGGGCGTCGGGTCGGTCACGCCCTGGTCACCGGAGATGTCGTTGGTGTCGACACCCTTGTCCGGGTCGTTGGCGTCCCGCATCCGGCCGTTACTCCACAACCCCTTGATGATGGGGTTGATGTAGTCGTCGGCCTCGCGCAGCCAGTCGTCCCTGTTCCAGTTCTTCCAGGCGCCGTGCTTCCACTTGTCGATGTCGATCCCGTGCTCTTTGAGCTTGTTCTTGATGTCGTCCGGGATCTTGATCTTGCCGTCGCCGGTGTCACTGCTGGTCGCCGACGCGGTGGACTGGCCGTCCGCCTTGGTGTCACCGGAGTTGCAGCCGGTCGCGGTGAGCGCGAGCACCGAGGCGAGGGCAACAGCGGCCAGCGCGGGGGAGGTTCCGCGACGCGCGCCCCTCCCACGCCGGGCGGTGAAGGACGGCCGTATCGATCGCATGGTGTTGACTCCCCCTGGGTGAACGGATGGTGCGCCACGGCTGTGCTCCCAGCCGGAACTCATGGCCTTCGGGAACGGCATCACACACTATGCGCTCGCTGTGGGGGACTTCGCATGGAACGGCAACGGTTTCGCTACGGGCTGCCTGGCCAGGCAATCGTCGGGACTGTCGGCTCGTGTGGACGGCAATGACTGACGTCAACGACTGATGCCAACGACCGGTGTCGGCGCTTGCGTTGACACCGGTCGTTGGGGTTCCGGGCTGCCACATTGGCCGTATCGGGGACATCGAGTGCGTCCAGGAAACCGATGGCTCAGCCGATTTCGAGGACGACCTTGCCGGTGATGTTCCCGGTGGCGAAGGCGCGTTGTGCCTCGGCAGCCTTCTCCAGGGGGAAGACCGCGCCGACGCGTACGGTGAGCAGGCCGGCCTCGGCAATGGACGCCGCCCTGCCACCGGACCGTACGGCCCCCGCCGACGGTGTCGAACACCGTGTCCACGCCCTTCGGGACCAGGTTGAGCACCTCGTCGATCAAGTCCCCGCTGTACGCGACCGGTTGGGCGCCGAGCGCGCGCGGGCCGGCCAGCGGCAGGCCCGCGGCTTCGGTGAAGGACAGGGCGCTCGGCTTGCGTGCCACGGTGCGCACACCCGCGGAGACCGGTTCGGCGAAACCGCCGTGCGCCCGCTGTACGTCGCCGCGGATGTACGCGATCACCTCGTCGCCCGTCGCGAACTCCCGTGCTCCGGGCCCCGAGTGCTCCACCGCACCGGCGATGTCCCAGCCGGGCACCACCGGGAAGAACGTTTCCACGGCGCTGTCCAGGGCCCCGACCTGGACAGCGGCGCCCGCGCGGTTCAGCCCGGCGGCCTTGACCCGGATCAGCACCGAGTCCACGTGGGTCTTCGGCCCGGGCAGTTCGGTGAGCTCAAGGACCTCCGGTCCGCCGTGGCGGAGGTACACGACGGCCTTCATCCGCTCAGGCCCCCGGGAACACATACGGCATGTCGTGCAGGACGCGGTGCCGGACGATCTTCCACTCGCCGTCGACGCGGCGCAGATCGGTGTCGTAGTAGCCGGACTCGATGGGCCGGACGGTGCCCTGGATGCCGAAGGCGTCCTCGGGCCAGCCGGCTGCCGGGCGGGAGGCGGCACGGACCTCGAAGACCACGAACTGGGCGTTCATGTGCGCCTGGTCGCCGTCGACCTCGATGAGGTGGTCCGAGGTGACGTGGTGACTGGAGCCGCCCTCGGGGTGCGGCGCCATGAAGTTGTCCATCGCGTACTCCACGCCCGAGGCACCGATGATCGGCTCGCCGACCGCCTCATAGGCGTCGTGGCCGGACTTGTGGCCGGTCTTGATGAAGACATGCACGGTCGCGTCTTCGGTGTAGAGGGCGCCGTGGCTCTTGCCGTCGCGTCGGTCGGTGGTGCGGACATAGCGGGCCAGGACCTCCTGGACCTTGCGCTCGTCGCTCATGGTTTCGCACGTTCCCTTCGTGTTCTTGATACGAGCCCCGTACTTGATACGAGTCCCGTTCCTGTTCCTGAATCGAGTGGAACACCGGGGGAAGGTGAGAGCCATGAGGGTTCCGGCAAGGGTCGATACCCTGAAGGTATGGATCGTCTGGAGACCCGCGAACTCGCCTACTTCGTCGCGGTCGCTGAGGAACTGCACTTCGGAAAGGCCGCGGAGCGCCTGGGCATGGCCCAGCCCCCGCTGTCGCGCGCGATCAGCCGTCTGGAGCGCCGCATGGGGGTACGGCTGCTGGAGCGCAGCAGCCGCCGGGTCGCGCTCACCGACGCGGGTGCCGTGTTCCTGGGCGAAAGCCGACGGCTGCTCGACTCGCTCGACGCGGCCGTGCGGCGAGCCCAGCGCGTGCAGCAGCCCGGGCGGCTGGTGATGGCGGTACGTCCCGGCACCGCGTCCGGGCTGATCGCCGACCTGGTTCGCTCCTCCGAAGTCGGCAGCCACGACGTCGTGTTCACACATGACCGCCCGGCCGCCCTCAGAGACGGCAGGGCCGACGTAGCGCTGCTGTGCCTCGGCACCGACGACCTCACCGGGCTGCGGACCGCCGACCTGACGGAGGAGGCACCCTTCGCGCTGGTCCCGCGCGGCCATCCACTGGCCCGGCGCACCGTCGTGACGGTCGCCGAGCTCGGCCAGGACGCGAACTTCGCGCCCGAATGCCCGCCGGTCGGGCTCGACGAGATCATCGACCGGGTCGTGCTCGGGCGCCTGATCACCGTCGTGGGTTCGGGGGCCGCCGAACGGATCCCCTCCGAGGTGGCCGCAGTGCCGGTGTCGGACCTGCGGCCCACGCGTCTTGCTCTGGCGTGGCCGGAGGGGGCGTCCCGTCCGGCCGTCACCGCTTTCGTGCGCTCGGCCCGCGCGGCCGAGGCGCGGCGCGTGCTTGATGCGAAAGACGCCGGCGCGGCCGGGTCTTGAGGCTGCCCGGCGGTCAATGCCGGGGCGCAGTACCGCCCCTCCCCACCGCCGTCACCAGCCCGCCGATCCGACCGGCTGGGGAGCCATTGATCGACGGCACTCCAGAGCGCGATGTACTCAGGCTTGGTTTCCGAGCGGGAGCCTCAGCTGTTGGCCAACGCGCGGTCGAGGAGGGGCAGCAGGCGGTCCCAATGGCGCTGCAGCGCGGCGGGGTTGAAGGCGTCGGTGTCGGCCATGGTGAAGCCGTGGATGGTGCCCGGGTAGATCTCGGACGTGTAGTCGACACCCGCGGCGTCCAGGGCCTGGTTGAGCTCGCCGAGGGCCTCGGGCGTCAGGTCGCCTTCGGCATGACCGAAGTGGGCCTGGGCCGTCAGCTTGGAGAGGCTGTCGGGCCCGTCGGCCCCCACGGGAGCGTGGAATCCGGCGACGGCGGCCACCTGGCAGGGGTGGGCCACGGCGGTGCGCATCGCCAGCAGACCGCCAATGCAGTAGCCGGTCACCGCGACCGGTCCGGTGCAGACCTCGGGCCGGGTGGTGAGGAACCTGAGGTAGGCGTCGGCGTCGCTCAGGGCGCGTTCGGCGGTGTGCGCCTCGATCAAGGGCATCAGCTGGGCGAAGACCGCGGGCCGGACCTCTTCTCCGATGTACTCGGGAAGTTCGATCACCGGTGCCGGGCCGTGCCGGTAGAAGATGTTCGGGACGAGCACGTAGTACCCGTGCCTGGCCAGTTCGCGGGCCATCTCCCGCAACACGGGCCGGATGCCGAAGCCGTCCGGGTACATCAGCACCCCTGGGTGCCGCTCACCACCGTCGGGGAAGGCGGCGAAAGCGTCGGCCTCACCGTCCGCAGTGGCAATGTGCAGCATCTTGTCGGGCATGCGTTCTCCTGCTCCTGTCGTCTGTCGTGGTTGACGTGTCGAGCTTTGATCAACACGACAGGAGGCGGAGCCCGCGCAGCAGCGCCGGATCCCCGATCCAACAGCGGGCCGACACCGGCCCGTACGGCGCTCAGAGGAGCGCCGGGTCACCAATCCGTGCGTGGCGCAATGCCGTCCCGGTAGTCATCGCCGCACAACGTAGCCGACCGGACAGAATCGATGCCAGCCCTCCCCGGGTTCAGAGTGCTGTTCGCGAGAGTGATCGCGGCCAGCACCTTGGATCCTGGACCCGGTCGGAACAACTGCCGCAGGTGTGGTTCAGCACAAGCGGCTTCCAACGGCTCCGGGCGCACGCGTCCGAACAAGCTTGAGCCCGCTCGACGGCAGAGCTTGAACGGCAAGCTGACGGAACCAAACCGGTGCAGCCAAGCCGGTGCAGCCAAGCCGGTGCAGCCAAGTCGATGTAGCCAAGAGATGCCAAACACCCGCACCTAAGGCCGTGTTGGACCGACAACCGTTCCGTCACGGCAAGGATCTTGAGGCAACCCGTAACCCCGTCGACGGTGCGGGGTTGGTAGCGATGGGGGCCTGCTGTCGGTACGCGGTCCCCTGAACCCGTGGCGACGCGATACCTCAACTCGCCTTTGGACAGCGGGAGGGACGGAGAACCGTGGCCGAGTCTGCGTTCAGGGGACGTGGGCCCGCTGACGATCCCCGTCCCTCCTCTCCCGAACTCGCCCCCGCGGTCCAACAGGAGTGCCTGCGTCGTGACCTCGTCGTCGAACTCGCCGGCCGCCACGCAAACGTCGTACGGCTCCTCCCACCCCTCACACTCACCGACGAGCAGGCGACAGCGGTACTTGACCGCCTCGCCGACGCGGTGGAGCCCGTGGCCCGCGGCCAGACCGGCAGCAGCGACGGTACCGGCCTCCGCTCCGACCACGACCAGGCACTCCCGCGTCACCAGCGGAACAGTGCCCGCTCCGAACGGTCCGGCCAGCCCGCGCCAACCGATGTGACCGACGCCCACGCGCGTGCAGAGCGGATATGCGCGTACGGCGACCTCATCGGGGCGCCGGTACGTCGCCGTCGACCACCGGTCCTCCGTGCGTCGGTGGGTCGGTGCGTCGACCGGCTGGTACCGGTGCACCGACCGGTCGGCACTGGCACGTTGACCGGCCGACACCGGTACATCCAGGCGGCTGCTCCGGAGGACGGAACGCCATCGGATGCCAACTCGCCTTCCCTGAAGCACCAGTTGCAGAACGCCCAGGACCAACGCTTGCCAGAGCCACCGGGTCCGTCGCCTCACGACTCCCACTCCGAAACACCTCCCGAGGAACAGTCTTGAACCCCACGTTCACCCCTGACGGCCACTCCTACGAGCCGAACCCTCGACACACGCAAACCCTGGCGACGGCGTCGGCCGAGTCCGTTCCCCGGCAGCAGCCGCGCAGCCCGGAGGTAGGCCCGCCCCGTGTCACAAGCGCCGACCTGCTGGAGCATCCAGACCCCCACACCGCCGCCCAGGCGGCAGCTGTCGAGAACCTCCTGCGCTGCTGGGTACGCGAAACGAACCTCCCCGCCCCCGCCAAGGGCGTCCTCCGCATCCCCCTCCCCACCAGCGGCACGGCCCTGCATGCCCAGGTCCACTACTGGTCCCCGACGGGCTGGCACCGCTTCGGCCTTCCGTACCTGTCCGACGCTCCCCACGGCGCACCACCGGCCGACGCGGCGACGGTCGCTGCGTTGCTTGCCAGGGAGACGGTTGCGCACGGCGGCGCCGAGGGGGTGGCAACTTCCGGCACCACGCCGGTTGTTGCCGAGGAAGCAGAGGCAGAGGCAGAGGCAGGGACAGAAGCAGCGGCAGCGACGTCGGCAGTAGCGTCGCCGTCGGCAGTGGGTGCGGCAACCGCAACCGCAACCGCAATGGCACCCGGCACCGCGACCGACCTGGTGGCCCGCGTGGCCGACTCCGTCCGCCGTACCGTCACCTTCATCGCCGACCGTCGTGCACACCCGGCCGGCGACACCGATCTCTTCCTCTCCGCCGAACAGGCACTGCTGCTCGGACACCCGCTGCACCCGACCCCGAAGAGCCGCGAGGGCCTCTCCGAGGCTGAAGCCCGCCTGTACTCACCGGAGTTGCGTGGCTCCTTCCCACTCCACTGGCTGGCTGTCGCTCCTTCCGTACTCGCCACCGACTCGGCCTGGACCGAACGCGGCCGACCTGTCCCCGCCGCTCAACTCACGGCCCGACTCGCCGGAACCGAGCTGCCCCTCCCCGACGGACATGCTGCTCTTCCCCTGCACCCCTGGCAGTGGCGCGAGATCCGACACCGTGCCGACATCGCAGCCCTGCTCGACGCCGGGCTGATCCAGGACCTCGGCCCTCATGGCACCCCGTGGCACCCCACCTCCTCCGTGCGAACCGTCCACCAATCCGGCGCCCCCGCCATGCTCAAGCTGTCTCTTGGCCTCCGCATCACCAACTCCCGTCGTGAGAACCTCCGCAAAGAACTCCACCGCGGCGTCGAAGTGCACCGCCTGCTCCGCAGCGGCCTGTCCAAGGAGTGGCTGGCCGCCCACCCCGGCTTCGACATCGTCCGCGACCCGGCCTGGCTGGCCGTCGACGCGCTGGACTGGTGCGGTGTCGACTTGGGGGAGCGCGGAGCAGACCAAAGCCCAAACCCAAGCCCAAACCCAAGCCCAGGTGCAGGCGAGCGTGGCGCCGGTCCGAGCGAGCCGGGTACCCGCGCACCCCTGGCCGGAATCGACGTGGTGATCCGGCACAACCCGTTCAGCGTGTCCGACGACGTCTCCTGCATCGCCGGGCTCGTTTCACTAAGGCCGTACGCCAGGCGGAGCGCCACCGTCGCCGAACCGGGGGCAACTTCGCACATCAGCCGCTCCGCGTCCGGTGCACCTCTGATGCGATCCCGTCTGGCCGAGGTCGTCACGAGCCTTGCCCAGCGGACCGGCCGGCCACGTGCGGCAGTCGCCGCCGAGTGGTTCCTGCGCTACCTGGAGCAGGTCGTCCGGCCCGTGCTGTGGCTGGACAGCGAGGCGGGGATCGCCCTGGAGGCACACCAGCAGAACACGCTGCTCCTGCTGGACGGTGAAGGTTGGCCCGCAGGTGGCCGCTACCGCGACAACCAGGGCTACTACTTCCGTGCATCCCGGCGCGCGGAACTCGACGCCCGACTGCCCGGCATCGGTGAACACAGCGACACCTTCGTCTCCGACGAGGTCACTGACGAACGCTTCGCGTACTACCTCGCGATCAACAACGTGCTCGGTCTCATCGGAGCGTTCGGCTCGCAGCGCCTCGCCGACGAGCGGCTGTTGCTCTCCGCCTTCCGCCGCTTCCTCGGCGACGTGGCCTCCGGTCCCGCCCGGCTGCGCACCTCCCTGCCGGCCCGCCTGCTCGACTCACCCGTCCTCCGCTGCAAGGCCAACCTCCTGACCCGGCTGCACGGCCTCGACGAACTCATCGGCCCGGTCGACACCCAGTCCGTCTACGTCACCATCGCCAACCCCCTTCATTCCT
The DNA here is from genome assembly GCF_040655155.1 of Streptomyces sp. NPDC050508. Taxonomy (NCBI): domain Bacteria; kingdom Bacillati; phylum Actinomycetota; class Actinomycetes; order Kitasatosporales; family Streptomycetaceae; genus Streptomyces; species Streptomyces sp. NPDC050508. The sequence goes on along the minus strand of NZ_JBFAJJ010000027.1, from coordinate 34,103 downwards.
GACCATCACCGGCTCCGATCACCACCGACCGGCTACGGCTCCCACCGTCACTGACTGCTTCCGACTCCGAGCGTCACTCGCTCCCTTCGCTCCGACTGTCAACTCCCAACTCCCAACCCCCAACTCCCTTCGTCCCTGAGGAACATGACCCACCCCATCTCCTGAGAGGAGCGTCACTGTGCGTCCCACCCATGCGAGCGCCGACATCGCGACTGTCCCCGCCTCCGATCTCGGCACCAGCGCGAGTGCAAGCCAGAGTCCGGGCACGGACGCCGAGGACACCCTCGACCTCCGCCTGCCCGAGGAGTTCATCGCACTCTGCGCCGAGGCGGACGCCGCCGACGCGGTAGCCCACGTTGCGGCAGACCACGACGTGACAGACCACGACGTGACCGACACCGACACAGCTGGCTCCGACGCAGCCGACGCCCGCGCGTCCGACACCAACGGGCGAGGGAACCCGCGGGAGATCACGGCTCCGCCCGACTCCCGCATCCCCACCGGTGACAATCTCCTCGACCGTGTCGGCGACTGGGGGTGGACCCGCACACCGGCAGGCGCCTTCCACCTCGTCCCCGTCCAGATCGAGCGCGACCTTCCGCTGATCAGCCACTGGATGAACGACCCTGCTGTCGCAGCGTTCTGGGAGCTGGCCGGGCCTCAGGCGCTGACCGAGGACCACCTGCTTGCCCAACTCGCCGGCGACGGACGCAGCGTTCCCTGTCTCGGCGTGCTGGACGGCACCCCGATGAGCTACTGGGAGATCTACCGGGCGGACCTCGACACACTGGCCCGTCATTACCCCGCCCGACCGCACGACACAGGCATCCACCTCCTCATCGGTGACGTCGCCGACCGAGGACGAGGGCTGGGCAGTACCCTCCTCCGGGCCGTCGCCGATCTCGTACTCGACAAGCGCTCCGCCTGCGCTCGCATCGTCGCGGAACCCGACCTTCGCAACACTCCCTCCGTAGCTGCTTTCCTGGGCGCTGGTTTCCGGTTCTCCGCCGAGGTCGACCTGCCCGCCAAGCGGGCCGCCCTCATGGTCCGAGACCGTTCCCTGCGCGATCTGCTGTAGCGCCACGTGGCAGCGCCGTCACATTTGGTACACCGCCCGGGCCGTTCCGGTTCCCACTCCGTCGAATCGGATTCCGACCGACGCCGATCTGCTCGATCCCGATCGATCTGCCCCACCGACCGGGCCACCCGGCCGAGCCGACTGCTCTGCACGGGCGGCCAACACGGAAAGCCGGAAACGCAATCGAGTCGATCCGGTCCTCAGTCGCGTCGCCGTGTCCCGACCGGCAAGCCCCATACCCATCACCGGGTTTCGCACCCACCACCGGGCCCCGCTCCCGACCGGACGGGCACCCACCCACCAAACTCCACCGAACTCAACCGAACTGTCCGGACCCCGCCCCGAACCGACCAGACTCCCTGAACCAAACTGAGCCCACTTCGAACCGAACCAACTTCTGTCCGAACTGAACCAAACCGAATCGAACCGATCCCCATCCGCACGGAACCAGCCCCCGTCCGAAAGCCCCCGACCTCGATCCACCCTCGCCTCCCAGCCTTGATCGCCCGGTTGTCAGTCCCGCCCCGTAGGGTGGTCGGGCTATGACGAAGCCCTCACTCCCCGAACTCCTGCATGCTGCCGTCACTGCCGTCGGCGGTTCGGAGCGCCCCGGCCAGGTGACCATGGCCGAAGCCGTCGCGGAGGCGATCGACGACGGTTCCCATCTGCTGGTCCAGGCCGGCACCGGCACCGGAAAGTCGCTCGGCTACCTCGTGCCCGCGCTCGCGCACGGGGAGCGTGTGGTTGTGGCGACCGCCACCCTCGCGCTCCAGCGCCAGCTGGCGGAGCGGGATCTGCCGCGCACGGTCGAGGCACTGCATCCGCTGCTGCGCCGCCGCCCCCAGTTCGCGATGCTCAAGGGCAGGTCGAACTACCTGTGCCTGCACCGACTCCACGAAGGCATGCCGCAGGACGAGGAGGACGGCCTCTTCGACCAGTTCGAGGCGGCGGCGCCCACCAGCAAGCTGGGCCAGGACCTGCTGCGGCTGCGCGACTGGACGGACGAGACCGAGAACGGTGACCGCGACGACCTCACGCCCGGAGTCTCCGACCGCGCCTGGGCGCAGGTTTCGGTGTCCTCCCGGGAGTGCCTGGGCGCCCAGAAGTGTGCTTACGGGGCGGAGTGTTTCGCAGAGGCGGCCCGCGAGCGCGCCAAGCTCGCCGAGGTCGTCGTCACGAACCACGCACTGCTCGCGATCGACGCCATCGAGGGCGCTCCCGTCCTCCCGCCGCATGAGGTGTTGATCGTCGACGAGGCCCACGAACTGGTCTCGCGGGTCACCGGAGTGGCCACCGGCGAGCTCACTCCTGGCCAGGTCAACCGAGCGGTGCGCCGTGCCGCGAAGCTGGTGAACGAGAAGGCCGCCGATCAGCTCCAGACCGCCGCCGAGGGCTTCGAGCGGCTGATGGAGCTGGCCCTGCCGGGCCGCCTGGAGGAGATCCCGGAGGACCTCGGTTACGCCCTCATGGCGCTGCGCGACGCCTGCCGTACGGTCATCTCCGGGATCGGCGCCACCCGCGACAAGTCCGTGCAGGACGAGGACGCGGTCCGTAAGCAGGCGTTGGCCTCCGTGGAGGCCGTGCACGACGTGGCGGAGCGCGTCACCAACGGCTCCGAGTGGGACGTCGTCTGGTACGAACGCCACGACCGCTTCGGCGCCTCCTTGCGCGTCGCCCCCATGTCCGTGTCTGGCCTGCTGAGGGAGAAGCTCTTCGCGGACCGCTCGGTGACCCTGACCTCCGCGACGCTGAAGCTGGGCGGCGACTTCAACGGCGTGGGGGCATCCCTGGGCCTCGCCCCCGAAGGTACGGCGGGGGACGATCTTCCGCAGTGGAAGGGCGTCGACGTGGGCTCGCCCTTCGACTACCCGAAGCAGGGCATCCTCTACGTCGCCAAGCACCTGTCGCGCCCCGCGCGGGACGGCGATCGCGCCGACATGATGGACGAGTTGACGGAGCTGATCCAGGCGGCGGGCGGTCGCACTCTGGGTCTCTTCTCCTCGATGCGGGGCGCCCAACTCGCCGCCGAGGAACTGCGCTCGCGCATCCCCGAGTACCCGATCCTGCTCCAGGGCGAGGAGACGCTCGGTGAGCTGATCAAGAACTTCGCGGCGGATCCGAAGACCTGTCTCTTCGGCACACTGTCGCTCTGGCAGGGCGTCGATGTCCCCGGACCCAGCTGCCAGCTGGTGGTCATGGACAAGATCCCGTTCCCGCGCCCGGACGATCCGCTCATGAGCGCCCGCCAGAAGGCGGTTGAGGACGCCGGAGGCAACGGCTTCATGGCCGTGGCCGCCACGCATGCGGCGCTTCTCATGGCCCAGGGCGCCGGCCGTCTCGTACGGGCGTCAGGAGACCGAGGAGTGGTCGCCGTATTGGATCAACGGCTGGCCACCGCCCGTTACGGCAGCTATCTCAAGGCGTCACTGCCCGACTTCTGGTACACCACGGACCGTAACCAGGTCCGTAGGTCGCTGGCCGCGATCGATGCGAAGGCGAAGCAGGGGGAAGCCGAACAGGAGTGATCCCGTGCGGTGTTGGCCCGGAGTGTCGGGCCAACACCGAGTCGGGTTCCGGCTGCCGCCGGTGCCCGCACAGCACAGGACCCCGGAACCGGCGCAGGGGTCCCGGGGTCCGGTCAGGGGGCGAGGCCGATGGGGCCCGCCCGCCGCAGCCGTCACACGCGCCGCAGCACTGCCACCACCTTGCCGAGAATGGTCGCGTCGTCGCCGGGGATCGGCTCGTACGCGGAGTTGTGCGGGAGGAGCCACACATGGCCGTCCTCGCGCTTGAAGCGCTTGACGGTGGCCTCGCCGTCGAGCATGGCGGCCACGATGTCACCGTTCTCGGCGACCGGCTGGCGGCGCACAGTGACCCAGTCGCCGTCACAGATCGCTGCCTCGATCATCGAGTCACCGACGACCTTGAGGACGAACAGCTCACCGTCACCCACCAGTTGGCGGGGAAGGGGGAACACGTCCTCGACCGACTCCTCGGCCAGGATCGGGCCACCGGCGGCGATACGGCCCACCAGCGGGACGTACGACGCGGCCGGCTTGCCCGCGGTGTCCGTGGGCTGCACCGACGAGGACTGGTCGGAGCCGCGGACCTCGTACGCGCGCGGGCGGTGCGGGTCGCGGCGCAGGAAGCCCTTGCGCTCCAGTGCCATCAGCTGGTGTGCGACCGAGGACGTGCTGGACAGGCCCACGGCCTGGCCGATCTCGCGCATCGACGGCGGGTAGCCCCGTCGTTGCACCGAGTCCCTGATGACCTCGATCACCCGGCGCTGCCGGTCCGTGAGCCCCGAGCTGTCCGCCCTGATACCGGGAGGTCGGCCCGGCAGGGAGCGCTTGTGTCCCTCGGGATTCGCGGCTTCGTTCATTGCATGCACCGGCTCGAGTCGGCCCTGGGAGCGATCCTGGGCAGTGATGGTGGCACTGTCTGCGGTGGTGGTCACGTCGGCCCCTCTCGATGGTCTCCCTGCTGGACAACGGTAGTTGCTTTCGAAAGGTTGCGCCAAACACACGTTCGAGTGAAAAAGTGCAGATAGCCTGTCGCGATCATGCGTCTGGGTGTATGGCCAACGCGGCACCTGGCGGACGAAGGGGCACTTTGTCGTGCTCTTCACTGCCTGGGTGGTGACCTTGTGGGTTGCCGCCCCAGTCTGCCACCCGGTGTCCCGGCAGCCGGGAGCCGGTCCCGTTCTGTGCGGGAGCCCCACGCCTCCTCCGTGCCGCGCTCACGGTATCTCCGCAAGTGGCCTGGCGGTAAGGCTGTGCGCCCGCGTGTTCGGGGTGGCGGGACGGTCGTATGGCACATGCCAATACGGGTGCGACACGCGCGTACGGCGTGTTTGTGTGAGCCAATCACCACATCTAGTGGTTGGATTGCGGTAGCAGCCCAGAAGTTGTGGTCCCCCGGGTCTCCAGAGTCCCGGTCATCGCCTATGCTTGGGGCTGCTTCGAGAGGCCCAAGAGGTCTCACGAGGCTATTGAGTCTGCTGTGAGGGAGGGTTGGAGACCATGCACTGCCCCTTCTGCAGGCACCCCGACAGCCGTGTCGTCGACAGCCGTACGACCGACGACGGCACGTCGATCCGCCGGCGCCGCCAGTGCCCTGACTGCTCCCGTCGTTTCACGACCGTGGAGACGTGCTCGCTCATGGTGGTCAAGCGGTCCGGAGTCACCGAGCCTTTCAGTCGTACCAAGGTCATCAACGGTGTGCGCAAGGCATGCCAGGGACGGCCTGTCACCGAGGACGCACTCGCCCAGCTCGGCCAGCGGGTCGAAGAGGCGGTGCGGGCCACGGGAAGTGCCGAACTGACCACCCATGACGTCGGGCTGGCCATACTCGGCCCGTTGCAGGAGCTCGACCTCGTCGCCTATCTGCGATTCGCCTCCGTCTACAGGGCGTTCAACTCCCTTGAGGACTTCGAGGCCGCGATCGTGGAACTGCGGGAGGCGACGCCAGGCCCCGCCGCGGACGACGAAGACGCGGTTTCGGGAAGCCAGGAAGACGACGGCGGGACCGGGGGGACTGTTCAGGTCCCCGTGCCCGCCCACTCCGCCGACTGACCGACGGGCCGGAACCGGGCGGAGACCCCGGATCCGGCCGGGCGGCGGCGAACCAGGACTTGTTGCGGGGCCATGAGCTGTGGGCGCCCGCGACATCAGACAAACACTCTGCCACGGGAACATCGTGGCATTTCCGGGCGTTTTTGCCTGTAGAGGGAGGCGGCATGACAGAGACGGCGAGCGGTCCGGCACGAGGTTCCCGCGCGAAGGGGACCAAGGCCACCAAGGGACTGCGCATCGAGCGTATTCACACCACCCCCGGCGTACACCCGTACGACGAGGTGGAGTGGGAGCGTCGTGACGTCGTCATGACCAACTGGCGCGACGGCTCGGTCAATTTCGAGCAGCGTGGCGTCGAGTTCCCCGCCGATTGGGCGGTGAACGCGGTCAACATCGTCACCAGCAAGTACTTTCGCGGTGCCGTGGGCACCCCGCAGCGCGAGGTGAGCCTCAAGCAGCTCATCGACCGCATCGTGAAGACGTATCGGAAGGCCGGCGAGGACCACAAGTACTTCGCCTCGCCCGCCGACGCCGAGATCTTCGAGCACGAGCTGGCGTACGCCCTCCTGCACCAGGTCTTCAGCTTCAACAGCCCCGTGTGGTTCAACGTCGGGACCCCGCAGCCCCAGCAGGTCTCGGCCTGCTTCATCCTGGCCGTCGACGACTCCATGGAGTCGATCCTCGACTGGTACAAGGAAGAGGGCATGATCTTCAAGGGCGGTTCCGGCGCCGGCCTGAACCTGTCCCGCATCCGCTCCTCCAAGGAGCTGCTCTCCTCCGGTGGCAACGCCTCCGGACCGGTCTCCTTCATGCGCGGCGCCGACGCCTCCGCGGGCACCATCAAGTCCGGTGGCGCCACCCGCCGCGCGGCCAAGATGGTCATCCTGGACGTCGACCACCCCGACATCGAGGACTTCATCCAGACCAAGGTCAAGGAAGAAGAGAAGATCCGCGCCCTTCGTGACGCGGGCTTCGACATGGACCTGGGCGGCGACGACATCACGTCGGTGCAGTACCAGAACGCCAACAACTCGGTCCGCGTGAACGACACGTTCATGAAGGCCGTGGAGAACGGCGACAAGTTCGGCCTGACGTCCCGCATGACCGGCGAGGTCATCGAGGAGGTCGACGCCAAGCAGCTCTTCCGCAAGATGGCCGAGGCCGCCTGGGCCTGCGCCGACCCGGGCATCCAGTACGACGACACCATCAACCAGTGGCACACGTGCCCGGAGTCCGGCCGTATCAACGGCTCGAACCCGTGCAGCGAGTACATGCACCTGGACAACACGTCGTGCAACCTCGCCTCGCTGAACCTGATGAAGTTCCTGAAGGACGACGGCAAGGGCCACCAGTCCTTCGAGGTCGAGCGCTTCGCCAAGGTCGTCGAGCTCGTCATCACCGCGATGGACATCTCCATCTGCTTCGCGGACTTCCCGACGCAGAAGATCGGCGAGAACACGCGCGCGTTCCGCCAGCTCGGCATCGGCTACGCCAACCTCGGCGCCCTGCTGATGGCGACCGGCCACGCGTACGACTCCGACGGCGGCCGTGCCCTCGCGGGTGCCATCACCTCGCTGATGACCGGCACGTCGTACAAGCGTTCCGCCGAACTCGCCGCGGTCGTCGGCCCTTACGACGGCTACGCCCGCAACGAGCAGCCGCACCTGCGTGTCATGAAGCAGCACGCCGACGCCAACGCCGTGGCCCCGCGCGCGGACGACCTGGACACGCCCGTCTGGGCCGCGGCCACGGAGTCCTGGCAGGACGTGCTGCGCCTCGGCGAGAAGAACGGTTTCCGTAACTCGCAGGCGTCCGTCATCGCCCCGACCGGCACCATCGGTCTCGCGATGTCCTGCGACACCACCGGACTTGAGCCCGACCTCGCGCTGGTCAAGTTCAAGAAGCTGGTCGGCGGCGGCTCGATGCAGATCGTCAACGGCACCGTTCCGCAGGCCCTGCGCCGCCTGGGCTACCAGGAGGAGCAGATCGAGGCGATCGTCGCCCACATCGCCGACAACGGCAATGTGATCGACGCCCCGAGCCTCAAGCACGAGCACTACGAGGTGTTCGACTGCGCCATGGGCGAGCGCTCCATCTCCGCGATGGGCCACGTCCGCATGATGGCCGCCATCCAGCCCTGGATCTCCGGCGCGCTGTCCAAGACGGTCAACCTGCCGGAGACGGCGACCGTCGAGGACGTCGAAGAGGTCTACTTCGAGGCGTGGAAGATGGGCGTCAAGGCGCTCGCGATCTACCGCGACAACTGCAAGGTCGGCCAGCCCCTCTCCGCGAAGACCAAGGAGAAGGAGAAGGTCGAGGTCACCGCCAAGGCCGAGGACACCATCCGCACCGCGGTCGAGAAGGTCGTCGAGTACCGCCCCGTCCGTAAGCGCCTCCCCAAGGGCCGCCCGGGCATCACGACCTCCTTCACGGTCGGCGGTGCCGAGGGTTACATGACGGCCAACTCCTACCCGGACGACGGTCTCGGCGAGGTCTTCCTGAAGATGTCGAAGCAGGGCTCGACTCTCGCCGGCATGATGGACGCCTTCTCGATCGCCGTCTCCGTGGGTCTGCAGTACGGCGTCCCGCTGGAGACGTACGTCTCGAAGTTCACGAACATGCGCTTCGAGCCGGCCGGCATGACGGACGACCCGGACGTGCGGATGGCGCAGTCGATCGTCGACTACATCTTCCGTCGCCTGGCGCTCGACTTCCTGCCCTTCGAGACGCGCTCCGCGCTCGGCATCCACTCCGCCGAGGAGCGTCAGCGGCACCTGGAGACCGGTTCGTACGAGCCGACGGAGGACGAGGTCGACGTAGAGGGCCTGGCCCAGTCGGCGCCGCGCGCCCAGGAGTTGAAGGCCGTGGCCGCGCCGAAGGCCGTGGCAGAGGCGGTCAAGCCGGCTCCGCTGCAGGCGCACACCAGCGCCGAGCTGGTGGAGATGCAACTGGGCATCCAGGCCGACGCTCCGCTGTGCTTCTCCTGCGGTACGAAGATGCAGCGGGCCGGTTCCTGCTACATCTGCGAGGGGTGTGGCTCGACCAGCGGCTGCAGCTGATCAAGGACACCTGCTTGAAGTGAACTAGCTGGTCAGGGCGGTGGAGCCGATATCCGAGCTCCACCGCCCTCAGCATGTCCGGGCCCGGAACGAATCCGGTTTCCCAGCGGAACGATCAACAGTTAATCTCCCTCGACGCACATAGCGTGCGCACAGGGGAGGGTGGGGGCATGGTCGACGATTCCGTCGAACCCGAAAGACGCATGAGTGCGGGGGCCCAGGCAGTCGCGGCGGTGGTGCTGGTCGGAGGTGTCGTGGGCGGTATGTGGGGACTTGGGGCAGTCCTGCCGAAGACGTCACAGGAAGACAGCAAACCGGCGACCTGCACGGCGAGCACGGACAAGACACTGCCGGCGAAGTACGTATCGCCGGCGCAACTCTGCACGGCACTGAACCGCTCGGACCTTCCGGTGCTCCTGGGGACCCCGGACGAGCACGCGGAGACCGCCGGAGGCAGCGCGGGCTGGATGACGCTCGCCGGTGGCACCAAGATCGCCAGCCCCGAGGCCGACGTAGACCTGACGACCTATTCCGTACGGCTGTCGGCGTCCTACGACGACATTCCCGTCGCCGAGGCGGCCCGCTACGTGGACTCGACCTCAGAGGTGAAGATGGTCCTGGGTCACCCGGCCGTCCTCTACTCGGACCGGACCATCGCCATCAGCTTCAACCTCGGCGGTGGCAAGGCCAGTACGGGCCCCGGAGGTGTCGCCCGCAGCCTGCTGGTCTCCACGAGTGCGAAGGACGGTGGCGACTCCTTCGAGATATCCATCTGGCGCCAGGACGACGTGGCGCCAGACGACGAGGCGCTGTTCCGTATCGCCGAAAAGGTGCTGCCGACGGTCCCGGGCTGGACCGCCGGCTGACGAGCCGTCCGCGAGGGGCTCAGGGCTGCTGCGCCCTGCCCATCGTCCTGGTGAAGGTCGCGGGGTCGTCCTCGAAGCCCTGGATGCCGGGATGGAAGTCCCAGCTTCCGGACTCGTCCCGGACGAACTCCCCGACCGTCGCTGCCGTCGCACCGAGGACGTCGCCGAAGTCGTGCTGGATGAGGACGGTGTAGCCCTCGCGGATGCGCAGCTTCGGGTTGAGGACGTTGACGAACGTGCGGTGGGCGACACGCTGTTGGATGACGACACCGACCACCACGCGCGCGTACCGCTCGGACAGCCGGTCGAGCTCCAGGGTCATGACCTCGTCCCAGCCGAAGCCCTTGCCGTCCTTGCTGTCCCGGTTGAGATAGATGGTGCCGTCGGGGGATCGGCTGTCGAAGTGCACCGCGTACGCGGGAGCGCCGTACAGGTCGCCCGTCGCATAGGTGGTGGCGACGATGTCCAGATCGACGGGCGGCTGCCCGGTGGGACTCGGATCCCACTGGAGCCCGACTTCGGCCTTGCGGATCCCCTTGTTGAGGCCGTTCACCACAGTTCCCCTTCCCCGTTCGCCTCGATCGCGCGCCCCAACTGCTGGGCGATCAGCGTTCGTTGTCCATCGTGCCACGCGCGCGGGGGCGCATGCGCCGACGATCTCAGCCGGAGCGTGACCGGCGCCACGCTCCGTGGCCTTACGATGGCGCGGTGCTGGTCAAGTGGATTCGCTGCACCGTGGTGGACCGCCGCGGCTTCGAGCGCGGGCAGCGAAAGTGGGCGGGGCTTCTGGGGGAGCCGGGATTTCGGGGACAGGGGGGAGGCTGGAGCAGAGCGCGGCCAGGGGTGGCACACATTTTCGCGTTCTGGGAAAGCCGTGCCTTCTACGACTCCTTCATGGCCCGATCCCACGATCGGCTGGCGTCGGCTCAGGCGGGCACCTTCAAGGACGCGCAGGTCAAGCTGTTCGACCATCGCTTCGACGTGAAGACCGGCTTCGAACCGCGCTTCACCGACGCCGACCTGGTGCGGGTGGCCCTGTGCCGTGTCCACGAGGAGCGTGCCGAGCACTTCACGCTGATGCAGGAGAAGGTCTGGAATCCGGCGATGGCCGGTTCCCCTGGCATGCTCCGAGGGCTGTTCGGCGAGGCCCCGGGGCATGAGTTCATGGTGCTGTCGATGTGGCATTCGCCCGCGGAACACGGCAAGTACCGCACCGAGCGCGTGGAGCGGCTCGCACTGCGGGCCCAGACGGAGGCGGACGTCGCGTCCCTCACGGGAGACATCGTGCAGCTGGAACCGTCCTGGACGGTTTGAAATCCGGACTGACTCCGTCGGCGTCCCGGTGTGTGAATCGTGCGCCCCTATGTGGCCCATCGGGCAGAATTCGTGTGACCTACGCCGTATGGAGCCCGTACGACTGCTCGATATGCCGTCACTCGATCTAGGGTTTTGGCATGGCACGACCACGGCGCATCGTTCTTGTCCGGCATGGCGAGTCGACGGGCAATGTTGATGACACCGTCTACGAGCGTGAACCCGACCATGCCCTGGCACTGACCGACCAGGGTTGGCGGCAGGCTGAGGAGACCGGCAAGCGGTTGCGGGAGGTGTTCGGCCGGGAGCGCATCAGCGTGTACGTCTCCCCGTACCGCCGTACACACGAGACCTTCCGCGCCTTCCACCTCGATCCCGACCTCGTCCGCGTACGCGAGGAACCCCGGCTGCGCGAACAGGACTGGGGGAACTGGCAGGACCGGGACGACGTACGCCTCCAGAAGGCGTACCGGGACGCCTACGGGCACTTCTTCTACCGCTTCGCCCAGGGCGAGTCCGGCGCCGACGTCTACGACCGTGTCGGCGGGTTCCTGGAGAGCCTGTACCGCAGCTTCGAGGCCCCGGACCACCCGACAAACGTGCTCCTGGTGACGCATGGCCTGGCGATGCGGCTGTTCTGCATGCGCTGGTTCCACTGGACGGTCGCGGAGTTCGAGTCGCTGTCGAACCCGGGGAACGCCGAGATGCGGATGCTCGTTCTGGGAGACGACGGCAGGTACGCGCTTGACCGGCCGTTCGCCAGCTGGCGGGATCCGGAACCGTACGGGATCACCGGATGAAGGGGTGAGTGATGATCGCTGACGCCTCTTCCGACGGGCGCCTGGGCCGCGCCCTGGCCAGCCTGCGGGGACTGGCGGTGGGGGACGCGCTGGGCTCACAGTTCTTCGTGCCCGCGAACTACCCGCTGCTCAAGGGCCGTGAGCTGCCCGCGGCTCCCTGGCAGTGGACGGACGACACCGAGATGGCCTGTTCCGTGGTCGCGGTGCTGGCCGCCCATCACCGCGTCGACCAGGACGCCCTGGCCTGTTCCTTCGCCGAGCACCACGATTTCGACCGCGGCTACGGCCCCGCGGTCAACCGGCTGTTGCGCCTCGTCCGCGAGGGCGGCGACTGGCGCGAACTGTCCGCCGCGCTCTTCAACGGACAGGGGTCATGGGGCAATGGCGCGGCGATGCGGATCGCGCCCCTGGGTGCCTGGTACGCGGACGACCCCGAGCAGGCGACGCACCAGGCGGAGATCTCGGCGTACCCCACGCACCAGCACCGTGAGGCCGTGGTCGGCGCCATGGCCGTCGCCGCGGCCGCCGCGCTGGCCGCCGCCCCCGGCGGCCCGCCCAGCGCCGGTGCGCTCCTCGACGGCGTGATCGCACTCGTACCGAAGAGCGCCGTCGGCGCGGGCCTGCGGCGCGCCCGGGACATGCTCGACTACGCCGATGCCGGCACCGTCGCGGCCGTACTGGGCTGCGGACGTCGTACGACAGCGCACGACACGGTCCCCTTCGCGCTCTGGTCGGCCGCCCGCGGGCTCGGCGACTACGAGCAGGCGTTCTGGGCCACCTCCCAGGTCGGCGGGGACGTGGACACCACCTGCGCCATCGTGGGCGGCGTGATCGCCGGCGGGAAGGCGGGAGCACCGCCCGCCGAGTGGGTGGAGCGGACGGAGGCGCTGCCGGGCTGGGTGCCGACGTCCGTCTGACGCCTTCGACTCCTGGCCGGGCAGCGCCGTCCGCGTGCGACCGAAACTCTCTGTGCCTGTCGGGAACTGTCCGTGACGGCCCGGCCGTTGTCCTGGCAGCCGCTGTGTGACACATGAGTCCACACAGGGGGACAGGACGCGACGACTGCAGGGGGTGGTCATGAGGTTTTCGTCGGTGCTGGTCGGCCGGGCCCTCACCGGGCCCGACCGGTCAGCCGATCCCCGGACCCGCCGTGCCCGCGAGGGCATCGAGGTCGCTCTTGCGGACCCGGATCACCAACCAGGCGGTGACCAGGGCGAGTACGGCCATCGAGGCGGCCGGGATGAAAGCCGTCGAGATGCCGTGCGCGAGCACCTCGTGCCCCCACGGCGCGGGCAGCTGGTGCGTCTTGGAGAACGCCGCCTTCTGCTCGGCCGATCCGTCGGCAAGGAACTTCGGCAGTTGCTTCTTCGCCTCGTCCTTGCCGGCCGAGCCGAACACCGTGGTCAGGATGGACAGCCCGAGCGAACCGCCCACCTGCTGCATGGCGTTGAGCAGCGCGGAGGCCGCGCCCGCCTCGTGCTGGGCGACACCGGAGACGGCGGTCACCGTCAGCGTCACGAAGTTCAGGCCCATCCCGAAGCCGAACACGAGCATCGGGCCGAGCACTCCGCCGACGTACGAACTGTCCGAGCTGATCAGGGTCTGCCAGGTCAACCCGATCACCGCGAGCGCCGAGCCCATGAGCATGAAGGGCCGTGGCCCGAGCACCGGCAGGAACCGCTGGGACAGGCCCGCGCCGGCCGCGATCACGACCGTCACCGGCAGGAAGGCCAGACCCGCCTGGATCGGGGTGTACCCCAGCACGTTCTGCACGAAGAGCACGATGTAGAAGAACATGCCGAACATCGCGGCGGCCAGGCTCAGCATGATCACGTAGGTGCCCGAGCGATTGCGGTCGGCGAACATCCTGAGCGGAGTGATCGGCTCCTTGGCCCGGGACTCGGTGATCACGAAGGCCAGCAGCAGGACGATCGCCGCGGCGAAGGAGCCTATGGTCAGACCGTCGCGCCACCCCTTGTCCGCCGCCCGGATGAAGCCGTAGACGAGGGACGCCATACCCGCCGTCGAGGTCAGCGCGCCCGCGATGTCGAAGCGGCCGGTGTGCCGTTCCGACTCGTTGATGTACAGCGGCGTGAGCGCGGCGATCAGTATGCCGATCGGCAGGTTGACGAAGAACACCCAGCGCCAGTCGAGCCATTCGGTGAGCATGCCGCCCGCGAGCAGACCGATCGCACCGCCGCCCGCCGAGACCGCGGCGAAGACTCCGAACGCCCTGTTCCGCTCCGGGCCTTCGGGGAACGTGGTGGTGATGAGTGCCAGCGAGGTGGGCGACGCGATCGCGCCACCCACGCCCTGCAGGACGCGTGCGGCCAGCAACTGCCAGGGTTCCTGGGCGAGACCGCCGAGCAGCGAGGCGAAGGTGAAGAGCAGGATGCCGGTCGTGAACACCCGGCGCCGGCCGAGGATGTCGCCCGCCCGGCCGCCGAGAAGCAGCAGGCCGCCGAAGGTGAGCGTGTAGGCGCTGACGACCCACGTGAGGTCGGTGGTGCTGAAACTGAGCGCGGCTTGAATGTGCGGGAGGGCGATGTTCACAATCGTCGCGTCGAGTACCACCATGAGTTGGCAGGCCGCGATGACTGCGAGCGCGATGCCGGGATGCCCCTCCCGGCGGGCTGCTCCGGGCTTTGGGTCCTGAATCAACTGAGAGGTTGTCACTATGGGTCCCCCACAAGTGCGTTAGTGAACGCTCGCGTTCACTGTCACGTCAACGGTAGTGAGTCCCCAACAGTGAACGCAAGCGTTCACTTAACTCGCCTTCGTGTGGCGCGTCCCCCGTCGCTGCCGCGTGACGCATCCCCAATCCCCGGAATCCCCGCTTCCACTGCTCGCTGGAGACACTCAGATGGTTACTTCGGGCTGGACGGCCGCCCCCGCTCAGACGGCCTCCCTCCGACGCCGTGGCGCCGTGCTCGAACGCGCGATCCTGGACGCCGCGCTGGAACAGCTCAGTACGGTCGGATGGAACGCCCTCACGATGGAGGGCGTCGCAGCCGGCGCCCAGACGGGCAAGGCCGCGGTCTACCGGCGCTGGTCCTCGAAGGAGGACCTCGTCGCGGACGCGTTGCAGGCCGGACTGCCGCGTCTGGACGAGGCGCCCGACCTCGGGAACGTGCGCGAGGATCTGCTGGCGCTGTGCACGCAGGCGCGCGACGCGATGTTCTCCCGCCCCGGATTCGCCCTGCGTGCGGTGATTCACGAATGCGACACCGTGCAGGCGGAGCGCTTCCACGGCGTGATCTTCGAAGGGGTCGTGGAACCGACGATCCGACTGCTCCGCCAGGCTGTCGACCGTGGAATAGAGCGAGGTGAAGTCCGCGCCGACGCGTCCAACTCCTATGTCTTCGATGCCATCCCGGCGATGATGATGTACCGATCGAAGATGTGCGGCAGTGAATGGAACGACCGTGACATCGAGGAGATGATCGACCAGTTGATGCTTCCGCTGCTCCGGCCCGGCGGTGCCTGAAACCGGGACGGGGCGGGCCTGAGGGGGCTCGGGGAAACCTGAGTGTCGCAGGGGGTTCCGGGCGGCGTACTCTAAGGGCGCCATGCCGTACGAAGCACCCACTCACGCCGTCGAGCGTTCACTCCGCGCCACGACCGGAGCCAAGGTCGTTGCCGGCGTCGACGAGGTGGGGCGCGGCGCGTGGGCCGGCCCCGTCACCGTCTGCGCGGCGGTCACCGGACTGCGCCGACCCCCCGAAGGCCTCACCGACTCCAAGCTCATCGCGGTCAGACGACGCACCGAACTCGCCGAAGAACTACGCAAGTGGGTCACGGCGTACGCCCTGGGACACTCCTCCCCGGAGGAGATCGACGACCTGGGGATGACAGCCGCACTACGGCTCGCCGCAGTGCGTGCCCTGGAGGCCTTGCCGGTTCGCCCCGACGCGGTCATTCTCGACGGGAAGCACGATTACCTCGGGGACCCCTGGCGGGTCCGTACGGTGATCAAGGGCGACCAGTCGTGTGTCGCGGTCGCGGCCGCTTCGGTGATCGCCAAGGTTCAGCGCGACAAAATGATGGCCGAACTGGGCATCGACCATGCAGACTTCGCTTTTGCGGCCAACGCCGGGTATCCGTCACCCGTGCACAAGGCCGCGCTGGAGGAGCGGGGCCCCACCCCGTACCACCGGTTGTCGTGGGCGTATCTTGATGCGCTGCCCCAGTGGCGGCACCTCAAGAAGGCCCGCAGTTGGGCGGAGGGAACCGTTCCGAAGATCGAAGGCCAACTCGGATTCGACTTCTGACCGTTCCGCTCGCACTCATGTGCCACCCGCCGACGCGAGCCGCACCATCGTTTGATAAAAATCAGCTCATGCCTCTCATTCCCGAGGAGCCTCAGATTCACGAGAGTGCCCAGGGTCCCCGCGCAACTCCGGCCAGTGGCCGCGTCGCGCCGACCCCCCGCCCCGTACCCGGCCCCCGCCCCGCGGCTCCGTCGCGTCCCGGTCGTCCCGGCCCCCTGCGGCCCACGGCGCCGGCGCAACGCACACCGCGTGACGTGGCCGTGGCCAAGCCCGGACCCTCGGGTCCGGCTGCCCCCTCCACCTCCGAAACCGCTGTGGCGACCCCGCAGATCCAGCTGGTCCCGGCCTCGGCCGAAGGCGCGCTGGACGCTGCCGAGGAAGCCGTCGACCTGCTCCTGGAGTCGGGCCGCACCCCTGGTGACGTGCTGGTGATCACCACCGGCGAACCGCACCCGTGGGCCGCCCACGAACTGTCCTTCGGCGAAGCCCCCTACTGGGCCCAGCACGACGCGCGCGACGACGTCTTCTACACGGACGCCGCCGTCGCGGGCCGGGCAGCGTCCCGTCCCGTCGTTGTGGTCGCCGTCAACGGAGGCCCCGACGTCGTTGCCACCGCCCTGCCCCTGGCCCTCGGCCGGGCCGGTGCCCTGCTGATCGTCTGCGGTGACCCGCAGCAGATCAACTCGGTGCTGGGCGCGGGCGTCTGAGCCGTCTCCGGATCTTTCGGAGGGCGACGGCGGTCACGAAAGTGCCGTCGTGGCGCTCTGTGCACGGTGGGGCCTTCAGCGTGCACGGATCAATGGTCCGGTGACCGGTGTGGTGGGCGAAGTGAGTACCGTCCGCGAGGTGCGGTCGGTGAAGTGCGCCCGCCGCAGGGGTACTTCCGTGATCCTTCCGTGGGCGTGCTGATGTCTCGCACGAGGTGCGGGTGAGTTCAGGGCGTCCGGAGTTCTCCGCCCGGGGCGGCTCGGCTCCGTTCCCGCGTGCGCGACCGGCGGCTCGTCGCACGGGTGGGTGGTCGAGGGCGCCGTACGGACTCCGTGGATGCGCCCTGTGCCGTACGGGATCCTCGTGCGGTCCGGGCGCGGAGCCCGGACCGGATGTCAGCGGGCCGCGGCGCGGCGGAGGACCTCCGAGGCGGCGCCGCCGGTGCGTGGCAGCAGGGGTGGCACCTCGGACATGGCGAAAGGTTCCGGCGCCGAGTCCGCGCTGGGGCGTCGGCCGCCACGCCCCTCGCCGAGCACCTGCCAGCCGTCACGGGTCAGCGTGATGTAGGCCCCGCAGCGCAGCCCGTGCAGGGTGCAGGCGTCACGCAGCCCCCACATCCACGCGCCGTCCTCCTCCGTCCAACGTGCGTCGCCCTCACGGCAGTAGAGCAGCACGGCGGTGCGCACCGGCGTACGGCGGCGCAGGTCGTGCGGGATGACCCGGCGCAGCTGCGCGAGCAGAGCGTTGCGAAACATCCAGCCGTCGGCCGGCGCGGACCGTCGGACGAACGAGGCGCTCGCGAGCAGTCGCTCGTCCGGGTCGAGGACGGCCACGATCGCGGTCGCCGGTTTGGGGCGGTGCCGGGAGTGCAGCCCGCTGACGACTTCGCGGGGATTGCGCAGCAGCGGGATTCCGGCGGCGGCCCACTCGGAGGGTTCGAGCATGCGCGCCAGAGGGTTGGCGGAAGCGGCGGACAGGTCGGCTGACGTCGACGTGGATGCCGCGGAGGACGGAGCGAATCCGAAGGTCACGGTCCTCCCTTCGGCTACGCGCCCACACTGAGGGCGAGGTCGGATTCGGGGGAGCGCACACCGCAGCAGAGCCCTACCGGACCACGGACGAGCCGTGCGGGGAGCGGACTCCAATTCTTCCTGTCGAACTTGGATGCGGCAACGAGCAAATGGGGCCACAGCCCCTTATCTGATGGTCTGTGGCTTATATCCCTACCCAATGCGTCGCCCAGCGACGCCTGGGACGTTCGAGCACGACACTTTCGTACGCCATTGACGTGCGGGAGGTCCATAGGGCGTCGGTCGGCCCGGGCGCGGGACAGGGTCTCCGCGAGCTTCGCCACGGCGGGGATTGGGCCGTTGTCAGTGCCGTGAGGTTGCATGGGGGTATGAGCAACCAGGAGCTGCGTGCCGAAGCCGACGCCATCCTCGCCGAGCTGGTCGGTGATGCGGGCGGCACGGCGCGGCTGCGCGAGGACCAGTGGCAGGCGGTGGCGGCCCTGGTGGAGGAGCGTCGACGCGCGCTGGTGGTGCAGCGCACGGGCTGGGGCAAGTCGGCGGTGTACTTCGTCGCGACCGCTCTGCTGCGCCGGCGTGGCTCCGGGCCCACGGTGATCATCTCGCCGCTGCTGGCGCTGATGCGCAACCAGGTCGAGTCGGCGGCGCGGGCCGGCATCAGGGCGCACACCATCAACTCGGCCAACCCGGAGGAATGGGACACCATCTACGGGGAGGTCGAGCGAGGCGAGACCGACGTTCTTCTTGTCAGTCCGGAGCGACTCAATTCCGTGGATTTCCGCGACCAGGTGCTGCCCAAGCTCGCCGCCACGACCGGCCTGCTGGTCGTCGACGAGGCGCACTGCATCTCCGACTGGGGACACGACTTCCGCCCCGACTACCGTCGACTGCGGGCAATGCTGGCCGAACTGCCCGCCGGCGTACCGGTGCTGGCCACCACCGCGACCGCCAACGCGCGCGTGACCGCCGATGTGGCCGAACAGTTGGGCACGGGCGCCGGTGAGGCCCTGGTGCTGCGCGGTCCGCTGGAGCGCGAGAGCCTGCGGCTGGGAGTGGTCCAACTCCCGGACGCCGCGCACCGCTTGGCCTGGCTCGCCGAGCACCTGGACGAGCTGCCCGGCTCCGGGATCATCTACACGCTCACCGTGGCCGCCGCCGAGGAGGCCACCGCCTTCCTGCGCCAACGCGGCTTCAAGGTGGCCTCGTACACCGGGAAGACGGAGAACGCCGACCGGCTGCAGGCCGAGGTCGACCTCCAGGAGAACCGGGTCAAGGCACTGGTCGCCACGTCGGCGCTCGGCATGGGCTACGACAAACCGGACCTGGGCTTCGTGGTCCACCTCGGCTCGCCCTCCTCGCCGATCGCCTACTACCAGCAGGTGGGGCGTGCGGGGCGAGGTGTGGCCCACGCCGACGTGCTGCTCCTGCCGGGCAAGGAGGACGAGGCCATCTGGCGCTACTTCGCCGATACGGCCTTCCCGCCCGAGACGCAGGTTCGGCAGACCCTCGCGGCCCTCACCGACGCGGGGCGACCGTTGTCCGTGCCGGCCCTGGAGACGGCGGTGGAACTCCGCCGCAGCCGCTTGGAGACGATGCTGAAGGTCCTGGACGTCGACGGAGCGGTCAAGCGCGTGAAGGGCGGCTGGGCCGCCACGGGAGCCGAGTGGGCGTACGACGCCGAGCGGTACGCGTGGGTGGCCAAGCAGCGGGCCGCCGAGCAGCAGGCCATGCGTGACTACGTGAGTACGTCACAGTGCCGGATGGAGTTCCTGCGCCAACAGTTGGACGACGAGGGGGCGGTCCCGTGCGGCCGTTGCGACAACTGCGCGGGCGCGTGGGTCGATTCCTCTGTTTCGGCGGAGACGTTGACGGGCGCGACCAAGGAACTGGACCGCCCGGGAGTGGAAGTCGAGCCGCGCCGGATGTGGCCGACCGGGATGGCCGCGCTGGGCATCGACCTCAAGGGGCGTATCCCGGCCAAGGACCAGTGCTCCACGGGGCGTGCGCTGGGGCGGCTCTCGGACATCGGCTGGGGCAACCGGCTGCGCCCGCTGCTGGCCGAGAACGCGCCCGACGCTCCGGTCCCCGACGACGTCCTGCGGGCCGCGGTGGCGGTCCTCGCCGACTGGGCGCGCTCCCCGAGCGGTTGGGCACCCAATGTCACCGACGCCTCCGCTCGACCTGTGGGGGTCGTTGCCGTACCGTCCCTGACCCGCCCGCAACTGGTCGGTTCCCTCGCTCAGGGCATTGCGACCATCGGCCGTCTCCCTCTCCTGGGCACCCTGACGTACACCGGACCGGACGGTACGCACGCGGCACGCCGCAGCAACTCCGCCCAACGACTCAGGGCACTGTCCGACGCCTTCACCGTCTCCGACGAACTGGCAGGTGCCCTGGCCGCCTCTCCCGGCCCCGTCCTGCTCGTGGACGACTACACCGACTCCGGCTGGACCCTCGCAGTCGCCGCCCGCCTGCTCCGCCGGGCGGGCAGCGAACAGGTTCTCCCCTTGGTCCTCGCGGCGGCGGGCTGAGATTCCCCGTCGGCGTCTGTCCTGTCGGCCTGCGGTCGGCGTGATGCCGGCCGGTTTCGGGGCGCGCTTCGGTTGTGGGTGCTGTGCCCAGAGCTCCGGAACTGAACCTGGAGTTCCGGTCCTTGGATGTCCCCTCCAGATAGGCCGACTTGGTCGTACCGAACGCCATATGACGTGCCCCTGACCTGACTTATCCACAGGCCCAAGCGGAATGCTGCGATCCGCGAGATCGTCGACGCATGACGAATCACAGCGAAACGACTGGATCCTCCGAAAACGGCGACATCGAACCCACCGCGTACGACCGGCACGGCGCCGAGCACCAGGTCACCCTGCGCACCCCGGCCGAACTCGCCGACGCCCTGCCCTACCTGCTCGGTTACCGTCCCGAGGACAGCATCGTCCTCGTCGCCCTGCACGATCGGGGCGGCCGGGGCCGGTTCGGCGGACGAGCCCGGCTCGGCATTCCCGCCGGCGCGGACGACTGGGCCTCCGTGGCGCGGCAGTTGGCCCACGGCCTGGTGACCGGCAGCGAGCGCCGAGGCACCCGGCCCGAGCAGATGATCGCCTACGTCTGTCAGGAACCGGCGCCGGGAGAGTCGGGGCGTCAGGTCATGGAACGCCTGCGCCCGCTCGTGCAGAAGCTGCGCACCGAGTGCGGCCGCCTCGACGTGACCGTGATCGAAGCGCTCTGCATCTCGGACGGCCGCTTCTGGTCGTACTGCTGCCCGAGCGAGGGATGTTGCCCGGTCGACGGAGCTCCGATGGGCCTGCCCGGCACTTCCGTACTCGCCGCGGCGGCGACCTATGCCGGACTCCAAGTGCGGGGCACACTGCGCGAGTTGCGGACCAGGCTGCTGCCCTGGGAGACGGCTGCCGCGCTGGAGCAGGAAATCGCCCTGGACACCGCCGGTATGGCCATCGTCCCCAGGATTCTCGACGACACCAGCCGAGCGGACGTGGCGCAGGAGACGCTGGAACTCGCCCAACGAATCCTGAGCCGCTTCGCCGCGGCGCCGCCCTTGTCCGGTGCGCTCCATTCGGACCTGCGGGACGACGAACTGCTCGCCCACGACGAAGCCGCCACGCTGATCCTCGGCCTTCAGGACCGCACGACCCGCGACCGCGCGGCCGAATGGATGGAGGGCGAGGAGGCAGTTCCGGCCCTGCGCCTCTGGCGCGCGGTGGCCCGTCGCTGTGTCGGGCCGTACGGCGAACACGCGGCGGCTCCTCTCACGCTCGCCGGTTGGGTCGCCTGGTCTGTTAACTGCACTATCGGGTTGAACTGCTCGCCCAGGGGGCCGTGATTCGTGATTATTCGGGGATGCACGAGACTCCTTCGCTTCATCGCGATCTGATTGACGGGCGGGTACGGTTGCCGCGGGTGGGTACGGTTGCCGTGGGTGCAACGCCGTCGCTGCCGTGGTTCGTGATGGATGCCGCCGACCGAGAGGTCGAACCGGTCAGCAGGTATCTGCGGGACCGGATGCTGGGCGACGCCAGCCCCGAGACTTGTCGCAGCTACGCGTACGACCTGCTGCGGTGGTTCCGAGTCCTGTGGGCACTGGACGTGGGATGGGAACAGGTCACCGAGGCGGAAACCGTCGCTTTGGTTGGCTGGCTCCGGCACGCCCAGAATCCTCAGCGGCAGCGCCCTGGCAGCCTCCAGGCGGGATCGGTGAACCCGAAGACCGGTAAACCCAGGCTGCGGGCCGGATACGCACCCGCAACGATCGCTCACAACGTGACCGTGGTCCATGGCTTCTACGCCTTCCATATGCACTTCGGCCGCGGACCTGTACTGAACCCTGTCCCCGAAAACCGCGCTCGCCGGGCTGCACTGGCCCACCGGTCGCCGCTGGAGACCCGGGCTGAGCACCGTCGGGGCCGGCTGCGGCCGAAGCTGAAGCCCCGGCAGCCGAGGGCCATGTCCGATCAGCAATGGTCAGAGCTGTTCGGGCAGATGGGATGCACCCGGGACCGGGCCCTGCTGTCCTGCTACGTCTCCTCCGGTGCCCGCGCTTCGGAACTGCTGAACGTCGAACTGGGCGACATCGACTGGACCAAGGGCCAGTTCTGGGTGATCACTAAGGGCACCCGGGCCCGACAGCCCGTCCCGGCCTCTCCGGAGGCCCTGGCCCATCTCGCCGCTTATCTGGACGAGACCGGTCTTCCAACGGACGGGGTCCCGATCTGGCGGACCCGCCGAGGTGAACCCCGGCCGCTGACCTACTGGGCGGCCCGCCGGATCATTCAACGGGCGGTCGAGAGGGTCGACTCGAACTGGACCCTGCATGACCTGCGGCACACCGCTGCCACACGGATGGCTCGCGACCCAGAGCTAACGCTCGTGGAAGTGCAGACGATCTTGCGACACGCCCACATCAGTACCACCGAGCTCTACACGGTCGTCGGTCTGGACGACCTGGTGGACAAGCTCGCGGTCCACTACTCCCGGCCCGTTCAGCAGACTTCCTGGCCGACCCAGTACGGCGCAGACGATATCGAGGCGGTGTTCGGTGGCGGGCAGTAACGTTGGCAACAGCCTGCGGCTGAAGGGCCCGACGACCAACCGGGTTCAACGCCATGAATTCGACAGCAGTGTCGAGAGCGGCAACTTCACCTCAAGTGCGATCACCCCAGCGCCGCCGCCACCCCCGGCCCGGCCTCCCCGGTCGCTGGGCGACTACAGCACCGCACCGGCCAAGGAGATCATCCAGGTCACTGCCAAGCACTTCTCCCAGAGCGGCCAGGAGAAATGGCAGCAGCGCGGTGCCATGCGGGACTTTCTCAATCACCTCGCGACGTTCCCTGGGGCTACCTGGCAGGAGCGATGGGAAGCGTCCGGGCACGACGAAGGACGGCCGGTCGGGGACGTGGCTGGCGACGATAAGTATCTGCGCAAGCGGCTGAACCGCGCCGTCGGTTACTCCTTCGCCATGCGTCTGGTCCGCCCAACCCTGCTGGGCTTCCGCTGCAACCGCTTCTTTCATTACGCTCCCTGGTTCCGCGGCGTCGCAAACGACCCGTGGCTCGAGGAGTTCTGCGGGCGGGCTGATCAGATGCCGATGGCCCAGGCCCGCCGCACCAGAACCAAGTTCGACGTCTGCTGCGCGTTGACCGTCTTCGGCATCGACCTGGCAGACCTGACGCCTGAGGCGTTCCTGCACTACGCCGTGGAGTCTCGCGCCCACAATCTGTCCGGCGAGAGTTCGGAATCGGGCTCCTACGCAGGGACCCTGGCTTGGCCGATCCTGCATGATATGGGCCAGTTTCCCGCTTCCGCGCCCCGCAGTTTCCGGGCGGCGGTGACTCGCGGCCAGATCCCCGTCGAGGAGGCCGTCGACCGGCACCACCTGCGCAATCGGGATGTCCGTAATGTTCTGGTCGAGTACATTCGTCGGCGGTCCGCTGGACTGGACTACTCCACGCTGCGACAGCTGACCAACCTCCTGGTCAGAGTGTTCTGGAAGCAGATCGAGGAGATCAACCCGGACCAGAAGGACCTGCGACTGTCGGAAGAGACCTTCACCCGTTGGAAGGAGTGGCTGATGGTCCTGCCGAACGGCAGCCCGCGGTTGGACCTCGACGGGCCGCTGATGGCCGTCCGCTCCCTCTACTTGGACCTCCAGACCTGGGCCGTCGCCGAACCGGAACGCTGGGCGAATTGGTCCGCCCCCTGCCCCGTCAGTGACGCTGACCTGCGCTGGTTCCATTTGCGACGGCGACGGCTGCAAGAACGCATGGCCAACCGCACCCGCGACCGCCAGCCGCTCCTGCCGGTCCTGTCCAAGTACGTCAATGACACATGGCACCGTCTGCGGACCATGCTCGAAGCCGCTCAGCAGGTCGAGAACGGCGAAGACTTCGTCGTGGATGGGACTACCTGGCTGCGGGTCTCGACCAAGGACCAGCGGCACAACCGCCCGCCGATCCGGGCTGTGAACCGCACAACCGGTGAACTCGTCCACCTCTCCAGGGACGAGAACACCGTCTTCTGGCAGTGGGCCGTGGTCGAAACACTCCGGCTTGCAGGCCTGCGGGCCGAGGAACTGACCGAGCTGACCCATCTCAGCGTCCGGCAATACCAGCGGTCCAGCGGTGAAGTCGTGGCCCTGTTGGTCGTCTCCCCGTCCAAGAGCGACCGGGAACGGGTCATCCCCATGTCGGCTGAACTATTCCACGTGATTGCTCAGATCATCCGGCGCCACCGTAACCAGCACGGCACCGTCCCGGTCTGTGCCCGCTACGACCTGCACGAAAGGATCTGGAGCGAGGAATTGCCCTACCTGTTTCAGACCTTCCACGGCGGCATCCAGCGAGGTATGTCCACTACCACTATCTGGCGCATGATCAAACGGGCCTGTGACGCACTGGCCGTCACGCACCCGCAGTTCAAGGGTGTGAGGTTCGCACCTCACGACTTCAGAAGGCTGTTCGCTACCGAACTCGTAAACAACGGCTTGCCCATCCACATCGGTGCTGCCCTGCTCGGTCACCTCGACATCCGAACCACCCGCGGATATGTCGCGGTGTTCGACGAGGATGTGATCAGCCAGTATCAACAGTTCCTCGCCCGGCGCCGGGCGGAGCGGCCCACAGACGAGTACAGCGAGCCGAGCGCCGAAGAGTGGAACGACTTCCAGCAGCACTTCGACAAACGCCGAGTCGAGCTGGGCTCCTGCGGCCGACCTTACGGGACTCCCTGTGCGCACGAACACGCCTGCATCCGCTGCCCGATGCTGAGCATCGACCCCAAGATGCTGCTGCGACTGGACGAGCTGGAGCAGGACCTGGTCGAGCGCCGCAAACGGGCGGTCGCCGAGGGCTGGCAGGGTGAGATCGAGGGCATCGACCTCACTTTCACCTTCCTGCGCGCAAAACGCGCGCAAGCCCAGCGCTTCCAGCGAAGCGGGACCATTGACCTGGGTCTTCCTCACCAAAGGCCGCCGGTCACAGACGGGTGATCAGTAGAGCGGACAGCACAATAGCGCTCGGATGAAGGGTGCGGTCGGTAAGGTACTTGCCCTTCATCCCGGCCGCCTTTCAGCTTCGCGAAGCTCTTGACGAGAGCCTCGTCACCCGGTCCAGGACGGGGTGCCGGTGAGAACGCTGCCACGTCACCGATCCTGCTGGCTTATTCCGTGCCCGGCGGGGCTCATCCCCTCGACTGCATCTGCGTTAGCCAGCGTGCCCGCCTCGGCATCTCCCTCGCCGCGTGAGTGGATAAGCCAGCAGGATCGTCACCACCCGCAAACGGTGGGTCTTCGGAGGTTGAGGAGCGCTGTTCGTCAGGTGAGGAAAGGGGAGAGGGCCGCGGTGACGGCGGCGGCGAGGGCGAGGACAGCAGCGAAGGCGCCGGCCGCGCGGGTCAAGGCTGTCGGCCAGGTAGCGCCGTCGATTCGGGCTAGCATGCCGGCGCCGACGGCGGTCAGCAGCGCGACGACGAGAACGACAGCGACGGCGATAAGGACAATGGCGAGGGTCACGGCAAACTCCCTGGAAACGGTGGGGCGTTGACAGGGACGAAGCTCGCG
The DNA here is from genome assembly GCF_040655155.1 of Streptomyces sp. NPDC050508. NCBI lineage: Bacteria > Bacillati > Actinomycetota > Actinomycetes > Kitasatosporales > Streptomycetaceae > Streptomyces > Streptomyces sp. NPDC050508. Next base: position 8,337 of record NZ_JBFAJJ010000027.1, on the reverse strand, counting down.
GAATTGCTGTGCGTCATGGTTCACAGGGACGAGGATGGACACGGGCGCACACACCACCCCGGGGGACCATCACATGCACGACGAGCCGGACCGCCGCTGTCCCGCACTGGCCGAACTACGCAGGAGACTCGATGAGGGACGGGCTCGTGCCCGCCTGGATCAGACGCAGCTCGCCAGGAGCGCCGGTGTGGGGCGCGGGACGGTGTCGAAAGCGCTCTCACCCCGCGGGGGCGTGCCGTCTGTGGACACGTTGACCCTGCTGGCCCGTGCGTTGAAGCTGCCGGTGGGCGAGCTGCTGGAGTTGAGGCGGACCGCGGCCGAGGAGACAGGCGCGGCGCTGGTCGACGTGCCGGGGCCGGGTCGGCCGATCGGGCAGTGGGAGCCGCACGAACTGGAAGTCCACCCCGCCGGCCCAGGCCAGAGCGCGTCGGGCGCCGACGGCGTGCGGGCACTGCCTGGGTACGTGCGACGCGGGCATGACCAGGTGCTGGCCGACGCGGTAGTGGCGGCCGCATCGGGCCGCAGTGGGGTCATGGTCCTGGTGGGGACCTCCTCGACGGGCAAGACCCGGGCATGCTGGCAGGCCGTGCAGCCGCTCGCTGAGAAGGCATGGCGGCTGTGGCATCCTTTCGACCCGACCCGCGCCGAAGCCGCACTGGAGGACCTGCACCAGGTCGGGCCGCGGACGGTGGTGTGGCTCAACGAGGCACAGCACTACCTCGGCGACCCTAAGTTCGGCGAGCGGATCGCGGCGGCCGTGCACCAGTTGCTGATCGACGAGAAGCGCAGCCCGGTCCTGGTACTGGGCACGCTGTGGCCCGAGTACGCCCACGACTACACCGCCCTGCCCGAACCGGGCGCGGATGATCCGTACAGCCGGGTGCGGGAACTGCTGGCCGGCCACACGGCGAGCGTCCCCGACGCGTTCGACACCGCAGCTCTGGCCGCCGCGACGGCCCTGGCCGAGGAGGGCGACGCTCTGCTGGCAGACGCACTCACCCGCAACCAGGGCGGCGGCCGCATCACCCAGGACCTGGCCGGAGCTCCCGAACTCCTGCGCCGCTACGAACAGCCCCGCCAGGCCGCCGCCCGCGCACTGCTGGAAGCGGCGATGGACGCCCGCCGACTGGGCGTAGGCCTCCACCTTCCCCAGGCCTTCCTGACCGACGCCGCCCCCGACTACCTCAGCGATGACGACTACGACCAGCTCAGCGACGACTGGGCCGAACAGGCCTACGCCGAACTCGCCGAACAGGTCCACGGCAAGCAAGCGCCCCTGCGCCGCACCACCCCCAGGACCCCACGACGCCCACCCACCCCCACCACCGAAGCCAGCACCACCATGCCGCCACCCAAGAGCTCGGTGTTCCAGCTCGCCGACTACCTCGAACAACACGGCCGCACCACCCGCCGTCACCTGTGCCCGCCCGCATCCTTCTGGCACGCCGCGCACACTCACCTCACTCACCCCGACGACCTCAAAAACCTCGCCGAGGCGGCCGAAACCCGGCACCGCCTGCAATGGGGCCACCACCTCCTTCAACGCGCCGCAGCCCACGGCAACGCCCACGCCCTGCGCCGCCTGGTCGTGTTGCGGGAGGAGGCCGGGGACCGGGTCGGCGCCGAGAGTCTGGCCCGTCAGGCGGCCGCCCTCGGCGACACCAACGCCCTGTTCGTTGTGGCCCGGTTGCGGGAGGAGGCCGGGGACCGGGTCGGCGCCGAGACTCTGGCCCGTCAGGTCGCCGACTGCGGCGACACCGACGCCCTGGCCCTTCTGGCCCGGTTGCGGGAGGAGGCCGGGGACCGGGTCGGCGCCGAGACTCTGGCCCGTCGGGCCGCCGACTGCGGCGACACCGACGCCCTGGCCCTTCTGGCCCGGTTGCGGGAGGAGGCCGGGGACCGGGTCGGCGCCGAGACTCTGGCCCGTCAGGTCGCCGACTGCGGCGACACCGACGCCCTGGCCCTTCTGGCCAGGATGCGGGAGAGGGCCGGGGACCGGGAAGGCGCCGAGGACCTCTACCGTCAGGCCGCCGCCCGTGGCGACACCGACGCCCTGTACCTCCTGGCCACGTTGCGGGAGGAGGCCGGGGACCGGGAAGGCGCCGAGACTCTGGCCCGTCAGGCCGCCGCCCGTGGCGATACCGACGCCCTGGCCCTTCTGGCCACGTTGCGGGAGGAGGCCGGGGACCGGGTCGGCGCCGAGACTCTGGTCCGGCAGGCCGCCGCCCTCGGCGACACCAACGCCCTGTTCGTTGTGGCCCGGTTGCGGGAGGAAGCCGGGGACCGGGTCGGCGCCGAGACTCTCGTCCTTCAGGCCGCCGACATCAACGGGCTGTTCCTTGTGGCCGGGATGCGGGAGGAGGCCGGGGACCGGGTCGGCGCCGAGACTCTGGCCCGTCGGGCCGCCGACTGCGGCGACACCGACGCCCTGGCCCTTCTGGCCAGGACGCGGGAGAGGGCCGGGGACCGGGAAGGCGCCGAGGACCTCTACCGTCAGGCCGCCGCCCGTGGCGATACCGACGCCCTGGCCCTTCTGGCCAGGATGCGGGAGAGGGCCGGGGACCGGGAAGGCGCCGAGGACCTCTACCGTCAGGCCGCCGCCCGTGGCGATACCGACGCCCTGTACCTCCTGGCCACATTGCGGGAGGAGGCCGGGGACCGGGAAGGCGCCGAGACTCTGGCCCGTCAGGCCGCCGATCGCGGCGGCACCGACGTCCCGTACCGCCCGTTCGCGACGTCGAATTTCAACAGGTGGTGGCCGCACGGCCTAGACCCGGACGGCACACCGACATCTCCCTGGCAACCGGCCGTGTCGGTTGAGCGGAGCGGACACGTACCGCCGAGCACGTCGTAGGAATGCTGCCGTTTGCGGCTGGTGACGATCCTGCTGGCTTATCCACTCACACAGTGCGAGAAAAGCCGGGGCAGGCAAGCTGGCTACCGCAGATACGGTCCGGGCGATGGGCCCCACTAAGCACGGAATAAGCCAGCAGGATCGTCACCAGCCACAAACGACGGGTGTCACTCGCGGCGACGTGCGGCGGGGGTGGCACGGGCCTAGAAGGGAGGCTTCTCTTCGATCTGTACAGTGTCGAACAATGCACCGCTCGTGTTTTCTCCAGCGTCCGGCTTCTCCTTTGACGCGTGCTCCTTGAGCATGACGTACCTAGGGAACTTGCCCGGGTTCTTGTCGTCCTCGCGGGTTTCGGTGGTCCACTTTCCCGGATACAGCTCGTCGAGTGCCTGCTTGACCAGATTTCGGCCCCAGTCGAAGGCGGCGTCGGAGCGCTTCGCGTACTCGGGAGCCCTCTCGCCCAGCATGTGGGCGATGTGTCCCCACTTGATGCCGCGGCTGCTGTTGATCAGCTTGTGGAACTCGGGTTTGTTGTCCCGAAGGTGGACGATCGCGATCGCACTGTCGTCCACCGAGACGTCTTCCCCGTCGGGCGCGGTGGCGGCACCTTGGGGGTTGTTAGCCGCGAGGCTGGCGGAAGCAGCCCGGGCTTCGGTGCGTCGTTCCTCGACGAAAGCCCGGGACTGGGTGGCGAAGTTGTTGGGGGCGGGGAGGGAGTAGTCCGGGTCGGCCATCTTGTAGGAGTCCTCGAAGCTGAGGACGCGCACGGAGATGGGGTAGGGGCGGGCGTGGCGGTCCGTGCCGGGGGCGCTGGACCAGTAAATGCCGTTACCCACGAGTGGCTCGTTGAGCAGGGTGGCCAGCAGGTCTTCGGAGAAGTGGGCGTTGGCTTTCTTCAGGGACATCAGGTCGCCTTGGGAGAGCAGGTGGAAGACGAAGAAGTTGTCGCCCTGACTGAGGAGTTCCTGCGGAAGGCTGCCTGGCTGCTGGGTGATCAGCAGGGCACCGAGATCGTATTTGCGGCCTTCCTTCACCCAAGAAATGAAGGGGCCGTCTTCCCTCTGGCTGGAGCCACCGAGTACGGACTGTGCCTCTTCGATGACAGCGATGGTAGGGATGGATTTCGGGTCGGCCTCGGTGAACTGGTTCTGGTTGTGCTCGAAAATGTCGCCGAGGATCACGCCAGCGAGCTGGAGCCCCTGGGAGCCACGCATTTGCGAGATGTCCACCACACAGAGCTTGCCTTGGGAAAGACAGTCCTTCAGGCTGCTGAGGAGCTGGCTGTCTGGGTCGTGCAGTGCGTTGACAACGCGGGTCATATTGCTGACCGCAGCGTTAGTCTCGGCCTCCTGGCCGGCATCGAGGTTCAGAATCTCCTGGACCTGTGAGCGGTCGGCGCCGTACTTGTCCCGGTGGATCAGGTCGACAAGCCGATTCCACCGGGGTCCGTCGAGGGACTTGAGCTTTACGACGTTCTGCTGGTCCTGCTTCTCCGGTGGCAGCGCGATACCCAGAACGCGTGATGCCTGTAGTTCCTTGATGTTCAGCTTGACGCCGTTGATGACGAAGGACTGGTAGAACTCACTGGGGCCCTTGCGGTTGGTGAAGACGACCAGCTTGTCGCGCAGGTGCGGTACGTCGCAAAGGGCGGGGCGGCCCTTGAAGTCGGGCCAGAAATACTCGCCGTCCGGGTCGAAGATGATTGTTCCGACGGGGGCTTCGCCGGAGCGGCGCGGGACAGTGGGCTGGCCTTCGTACAGGGCGGAGAAGAGCAGCTTGACCAGGTTCGATTTACCGAATCCGGCGCGGGCGAAGACGAAGCTGCGGCGAGCCACGAGCTTGTCAATCTGGAAGGTCGGCATGATCGCGGGCTCCTGGAGCTGCATCCAGGATGTGTCGCCCACGCGCTTGTCGGTTCCGGCGTAAACGAATTCACCGAAGGCGAGGTAGCCGATGGGCACCGCGCCATCGTCAGTGTCCTTGGCGTTGACGACCTCGGCGAGCAGGTCGTCACCCAAGAGCGCGACCTGCGCGCCGACATGCGGGAGGCGCCGGTGGCTGGGGACGAAGATGTGCTTGTCGCCCTCCACGCGAAGGACGCCGAGGATGCGGATATCGACCTTGTACTTCAGGTAGCGCTCGCGCAGCTCATCGGGAATGGGCCGCTGGTCGCGCACCGCGCGAGTGGCGTAGTCCTCACCGATGGGAGATACCAGGCGCCCCTGGGAGGCGATGGTGGTGATCCGCCCGAGGATAGCCTCCCGTTCGTGTTCGAGCTGCACAAGGACGAACTGGCCGTGCATGGCCATGGTCTGGAAGCCGTCGTGGTGCGGTAGCACGAGGTCGGCGTGGAACTCCATGCCACCCTCGGAGAAACCGCGGAAGGTGCCGACGACTTTGTCACGCTCGAACAGGCTCATGACGGTTCTTGCTCCACAGGATGCGGTGCGGACAGTGAGGGGTGCTACTCGTAGCGGTTGGCGGCCACGTCGGAGGCCAACCGCAGGGCATCGATGATGTGGGCCTTGTCATCGCCGACCTGGTCGCGGACGGCGTCGACGAGTTGGTCTTCGATGATGTCCATGTCCAGGTCGGCGACGCGGGAGTAACTGTCGGCCTGTTGAATGCAGTTGGGGTAGAGGGGGATAGGGAAGCCGGCCACTGCGTCGGCCTGCAGGTAGCCGAAGATCGCCTGGGCTTCCCTGTCCTGGCGGGACATGATGTCCACGGTCCAGATGGGGTCACCGGAGTACGGGCCGAAACGGACGAAGTACATGGAGCCGATGTTGAACTTTGGCTTCTCGCCCGGGGAGTCGTCCCTGACGTCGCGGGTGTATTCGTCCCACAGGTATGCCTTTTCCAGCATCTCGGCGGGCACCTTGGCGAAGCACGCGGCGCCGTTGTCGAACACGCCCGAGAGCGAGATCGCCAGCCTGTAGTACTCCAGGACTTGGGTCTTCTTTGCCAGTCCCACCAGCCACACTTTGCGACGGTCCTGGCGCCAGATCCGCTCGATGGCCTCGTAGATCTGCTCGCCCATCTTCACGAACAACTCGCCCTGGAAGATCTTGCTGCGCAGCAGGCCGTCACGGACAATCAGGGTGTCGACTGCGTAGTCACGGTGACAAATCAGGTCGTACAGCGTCGCCCACTCGCACAGATCCCGGAAAACCTGCACCCAACTGGGCGACTTGCCGGACATCATCGGCGACAGGTCCTGGAGCCTTTCGACACCCAACCCATGCATCAGCCTGCCCAGCGCGGTGCACGGACGGCCGTCTTCGTTGAACTGGCGGGTGCTCAGGCCGTCGATGTCGGCGATCGGGGAGACCACCTCCATGCACAGTTCCTTGCCGTTGGAGTCCACGACGCGGACGACCTGAAGGTAGAAGGGGTTGAAGGCGACTTTGTTGTTGCCGCCGTCGGAGGCCATCAACGCGACCGATGTCGCCGACCGCGGCCTGATCACCTTGACCTGAGAGCGGATGGCCTGGGCCTGCTCGACCAGCTTGTCCAGCTCTTCGCGACCGGCTTCAACCTGATCGCCGATCAACTGCTTGAGCTGCTTGATCTGGTCCGCGTCGAACATGCATCTCCCCACACCGCGCGTGCGCTGGCACAGGCGAGTGATTCACTCGCCTGGTCTACACAGCATGGCACGGGACGCTGACAATCCGTCATGAAGTTGTGGGAAGCAACCTCGTTACCCGATCAGTGGGGCAGTCCGGTCAGCTCGGCGATGAGGTCGATCTCGTCAATCGCGGAGCCCGCCTTGCCGAACTGCTCGGCCTGCCGGTTGCCCTTCGGGGGTGTGCCGGCGTGTCGGACTTCCTTAACGGCCCACCCGGCCTTCGCCTCCCTCACGGAGGCCAGCAGCATTTGCTCCGGGTCGGTGCGGGCCGAGGGCAGGGCGCCAAAGCGGATCGCGAGACGGGCGCCCCGATGGCAGCGGCTGGCGGTTGCGGACCACACCTCGGCCAGGGCCTGGATGAAGGCCTCCTGGTTCGGCTGGCGGGCGATCTGTCCGTGCGTTCCGTAGGGAACCTCGGGGGGTCCTCCGAGGAACCACGAGCGCAACCACTGGTCGGCCACGTAGGTGCGCATGGCGTAGTACGGAGGCGAGGTGACAACCAGGTCGAACTTCTGCCGCAGGCTGCCAAGGGTCTCGACGGAGTCGCCGAGGTAGACCCTGCCACCGTGGGCGAGCGGGGCCGCGTCCAACAGTCGCTTGGCCCGGCGCTCTATGACCTCCAGAGCCGGGACACGCACCGGCTCCATGTCACGCTTCTTCCAGAACTTGACCGCGTATGCCGGCTTGGAGGCGTACGTGCGCGGCATCTGGTTCGACAGGTACGACGGAAGGTTCTTGTTACGCGGGCCGTGCAGGATGCCCAGCAGAACAGCGCGCAGCATGGCTGCCGTCGGCGTGGTCATCCCCAGGAGGGCCTCACGTAGCGCCACCAGCTCGCGAAGCGTCTCGCGCTCGAAGCACCACTGCCAGAACTCCCCCTCGGGCACCTCTTCGTGCGTCCTGCCGTCGAGGATCTGCCGCGCGAGACGAACCACCGCACCGGGTGTGACCTGGACGAGCTTGGCCTGGGCGATGGCTGCGGCCACTGGGTTGATGTCGATGCCTACCGAGGGCAGCCCAGCCAGACGCGCGGCATACAGGGTTGTTCCCCGCCCGCAGAACGGGTCCAGCACACGAGTGGCATCGGGACGGGCGGCAAGCTGCTGGAGTGGGAAGTCCAGCGGAAACATCGTGTAGTACGGGCAGACGGCATTCAGCCGGAGTACATCTTCGGGCCGACTGGGGGAAGGGGCCACTGCGGTCACCGTCATGGGTGTAACTATACAGGTATACTTACACCCATGACACGAAGGAGGCTCGATCCCGCCGCCCAACTCCGCGGGCGGGAACTCGCCTCCCGCCTTACGCAGGCCCGTCGCACCTCCGGGCGCTCAGCCGAGGCCGTTGCCCGCAGCGCGGGGATCTCCGTCGAGACCGTGCGCAGCATCGAAAAGGGCCGCACGTTCACGCCAGAATTCTTCACTGTCGCCGCCCTGGCCGTCGAACTAGGGCTGTCGCTCGACGAGTTGTACGCCGTCATCCGTCAACCCACCCAAAGCGATCTTCATGCACCCAGTGGCGTCGATACCTCCAGCCCGGCTGATCTACCCCCTGGCACTTGAAATCTCTTACACGTCATGGGGATCCGGCCAGTACCGCTCGACATTCATCCTTGGCCGCGGCCGCCCCAGACGGCCGCAGTTCCCCAACGGCTACTCGCGCGCCAGTGCCTGCTCGCCCTGTGCCTTACTTGCTAGAAGCCATCACATGGCATGTGACCTCGGAAGTCGGGTTGACAACCATCGACGTCGAGGTCGACGGGCCTTCCCCCGTGAAGGTGGGCACGCGGTTATTGATCACGCGGCGAGCGTGAGTTTAGCGGTGTGGTGTCGGCGTTCGTATTCGTTGGGGC
>NZ_JBFAJJ010000026.1:0-109295 GCF_040655155.1 Streptomyces sp. NPDC050508 | reverse complement strand
CTGCAGGGGGGACCCTGTGGGAGAGTAGGACGCCGCCGAACAAATATTGCGAAAACCCCTGTACCGTTTATTCGGTACGGGGGTTTTCTGCGTTTAAGGGTCCTGTAAAAGGCTCTGCTTTTCAAGCAGGCCCTCTTATTACAGGCGTCCCGCACTCTTGAGAGCCAGATACGCGTCCGCCAATGCCGGCGCGAGATCGTCCGGTGTCGCGTCGACGATGGTGACGCCGGCCCGGCGGAGTTTTTCCGCGGTGCGGTCGCGTTCGGTCTGGGCGCGTGCCGCAGCCGCCGCCTCGTAGACCGCCTCCGTGTTTCCACGGGCCGTAGCCATGCGGGCGATATGCGGGTCTGCCACGGATGCCACCAGAACCGTATGGCGCTGGGTGAGTTGGGAGAGCACAGGGAGCAGGCCCTCTTCGACCGGAGCCGTGTCGAGGCTTGTCAGCAGGACGATCAGGGAGCGGCGGGGTGCTGTGCGGATCGCGGTGGCTGCCAGGCCTCGGGCGTCTGTTTCGACGAGTTCCGGTTCGAGTGTTGCCATGGCGTTGACCAGGGACGGGAGTACGTCGCGTGCCGTGCGGCCCTGGACGAGGGCGCGGACCCGGCGGTCGTAGGCGAGGAGGTCCACGCGGTCGCCGGCGCGGGATGCCAGGGCTGCCAGGAGCAGGGCTGCGTCCATGGAGGAGTCGAGGCGGGGGGCGTCACCGACGCGGCCCGCCGATGTGCGGCCGGTGTCGAGGACGAGGAGGATGTGGCGGTCGCGTTCGGGGCGCCAGGTGCGTACCGCGACCGTGGTCTGGCGGGCGGTGGCGCGCCAGTCGATGGAGCGGGTGTCGTCGCCGGGGACGTATTCGCGCAGGCTGTCGAATTCCGTGCCCTCGCCGCGGGTCAGCACGCTGGTGCGGCCGTCGAGTTCGCGCAGGCGGGCGAGCTTCGACGGGAGGTGCTTGCGGCTGGTGAACGGGGGCAGGACGCGTACCGCCCAGGGGACCGCGTGGGTGCCCTGGCGGGTGAGGAGGCCGAGAGGGCCGTAGGAGCGGATGGTCACTCGGTCTGCGTGGCGGTCGCCTCGGCGGGTGGGGCGTAGGCGGGTGGTGAGGCGGCGGCGTTCGCCGGGCGGGACCGTCAGGTGGTGGCGGGATGCTGCGAATTCTGTGCCGGGGAGCCAGCTGCTGGGGGGCCAGGCGTCGCGGATGCGGGCCCGGAGCGGGCGGCGGGACGGGTTGGTGAGCGTCAGGGTGACGTCGGCGGATTCGCCCAGGCGTACGGAGGTGTCGCCCGAGCGGGTCAGGCTCAGACGGCGTACCGGGGCGGCCAGGGCGAAGTCGCAGGCGCAGGCCACCGCCAGGGGGACGTTGACGGCCAGGATGCCCGTCCAGCTGGGCTCCCAGATGCCTACGGGGAGGGAGCCCAGGGCTGCGAGGAGGGCGGCGCGTCCGGTGAGTGCCATCAGCGGGGGACCGGGACGTGGGCGAGGATCGCGTTGATGACGGAGTCCGCTGTCACGCCCTCCATCTCGGCCTCGGGGCGCAGCTGTACGCGGTGGCGGAGGGTGGGGAGGGCGAGGGCCTTCACGTCGTCCGGGATGACGTAGTCGCGGCCGGTGAGCCAGGCCCACGCGCGCGAGGTGGCCAGGAGGGCGGTGGCACCGCGGGGGGACACGCCGAGGGTGAGGGACGGCGATTCGCGGGTGGCGCGGCAGATGTCGACCACGTAGGCGGTGATCTCGGGGGAGATCGTCGTCTTGGCGACGGCCGTGCGGGCCGCTTCGAGGTCGGCGGGGCCGGCCACGGGGCGCAGGCCGGCGGCGTGGAGGTCGCGTGGGTTGAAGCCCTCGGAGTGGCGGGTGAGGACGTCGATCTCGTCCTGGCGGGAGGGGAGAGGGATCGTCAGTTTGAGGAGGAAGCGGTCGAGTTGGGCCTCGGGGAGGGGGTACGTGCCCTCGTACTCGACGGGGTTCTGCGTCGCCGCGACCAGGAACGGGTCGGGGAGCGGGCGCGGGGTGCCGTCGACCGTGACCTGACGTTCCTCCATCGCTTCGAGGAGGGACGACTGGGTCTTCGGAGGGGTGCGGTTGATCTCGTCCGCGAGGAGGAGGTTGGTGAAGACCGGGCCGGGCTGGAAGCGGAACTCGGCGGAGCGGGTGTCGTAGACCAGGGAGCCGGTGACGTCGCTGGGCATCAGGTCCGGAGTGAACTGGATGCGCTTGGTTTCGAGTTCGAGCGCGGATGCGAGGGCGCGCACGAGCAACGTTTTGGCGACTCCAGGGACTCCTTCTAGGAGAACGTGTCCGCGGCAGAGGAGGGCGACGACGAGGCCGGTCACGGCGGGGTCCTGGCCGACCACGGCTTTGGCGATCTCGGCTCGCAGGGATTCGAGGGAGGCTCGGGCGGTGCCCGCATCCCCTGTGTACCCGGCGTTGTCAGTGGTCGGGTCCATCATGAACGGCGTACCTCTCTTTCGAGGGCGTCGAGTTGGTCGGCAAGTGCGATGAGGGCCGCGTCGTCGCTGGGCGGCGGGCCGAAGAGGAGGGCGTGCAGGGTCTGTCCGTCGCCGTGGAGGTGGGCGGAGAGCGCGGGGAGCAGGGCTTCGGGCGCGTGCGCTTGGGAGACGGGGACGCCTACGAGGGGGGCGAGGCGAGTGCGGGTGGTGGAGCGCAGGGCGTTGGCCGCGCGGTCGCGGGCGTTGGCCTTGCGGTAGAGGCGGGCGCGGCCTTCGACGGTTTCGGAGGCGCGGATCGCCACGGGGAGTCTTTCGGGCACCAGGGGGCCGAGTCGGCGTGCCCGCCACAGGGCGGCTACGCCTGCTGCGATGAACAGTTGCAAGGTGCCCCAGAGCCAGCCCGAGGGGAGCAGGTCGAAGAAGCTCTGGCTGCCGGAGTCGGTGGCCGTGGTGTCGGACAGCGAGGGGAGGTACCAGACCAGATGGGGGCGGGAGCCGAGGAGTTGGAGGGCGAGCGAGGCGTTGCCCTGCTTGTCGAGGCGGTTGTTGAGGAGGATGTCGGGCGAGCCGATGACGACGGTGTCGCCGCCCCCGGATGCGTCCGGGAGCCGGAGCAGGGTCGGCATGCCGTCGCTGGGGTAGCACTCGTCGGCGCCGGTGGCGCTGGTCGTGTACCGGTAGCCGCCGGTTTCCGCGTCGCCCGCGCGCTGGGCGGCGGGCAGGGAGCAGTCGGGGGAGAGCGGCGGCATGAGACCGGGGCCGGAGTCCGTGGTGACCTCGGGGGCGAGCCGGTCCAGGGACGGGGCTCCGGGGGCGACGAGGACCGTACGGCTCCCGGAGTTCGCGAACGCCGAGTGCAGGCCGGACTGTTGATGGTTGGTCAGCAGGTCGGGGACGGCGACCAGGAGGGTGGTGTCCGGGCCGGCCGCGGCGCGGGCCTGGGCGAGGGTGGTGACCACGCGGGTGGACACGCCCCGGTCGCCGAGGAGTTCGGCGACGGCGCGGCTGCCGTAGGGATCGGCGGAGCGCGGGTCGAGGCTGCCGTGTCGGGCGTCGGAGCGGATCGCGGCTATCGCCACGGCGGCGGCCAGGAGGATCACGAGCGCGAGGACGATGCCCCGCGCGCGGGTCCACACCTGGCGGGCGGTCGGCGAGGCCGAGGTGGCGGGGAGCGCGGCCTCCGTGGTCATTCGGCGGCCCCCTGGCTGGTGTGGTGGGCCGTGCTGTGGGCGCTGCTCGTGAGGACGGGCCTGGTCCGCTCCAGGTCGCGGTCGAGGTCGGCGATGCGACGGTACGACTGTTCGCTCGCGCCGCGTCCGCCGTATGTCACGTCGTCGAAGTGTCCGGCGGCGGCGCGCAGTTCGTCCGTGTGCGTCGGCAGTGCACGGCTTGCTTCCGCGACTGCCTCGTCGGCTGTTCGGCCGGGGCGGACATCGAGCAGGGCCCGTTCCTCCAGGGAGCGGACGATGGCACGCATGCGTTCCTGTACGGCGGGGTTCCAGTGTCCCTGGGCGGCGTGTGCCTCGGCGGCCGAGCGGTGTTCGGCGGCGCTTCGGGGGCGGTCGTCGAACAGGGCAGCGGCGGAGGTGGGTTGGCGGTGCGGGGTGCCGAGGCGCCACCACAGGGCGGCGCCGACTGCGAGGACGACCAGGATGACGACGATCAGGCCGACCGTTCCGCCGGGTGTCGCCGCCGACGCCCTGCCGAACAGCTTGTCGACCCAGTCCCAGACGGCGTTGATGGCCCGCTGCACCAGGCTGGGGTCGTTCTCGTGGTACATCTGCTTGGACAGTTCACGCCGGGCCGCTTCCCGCGCGGGGTCGCGCGGGATCGTCACCGGCGGTTCGTCGCCTGAGAGGGCCGACGCCCGTATGACTGTGCCGTGGGCGCGCAGCAGCGCTCCCGCGGTCGATTCGACGGCGTGCGGCAGCGCCGCGGGTACCGCTGTGAGAACTCCCCCCGCCAGGCTCACCGCATCAACTCCCGGGAGTAGGGCCGTGGGCGGCGGTGCCGTAGTCCTGGACGCCGGAGGCGCGGGCCAGGTCGAGGTCGAGGGCCTCGCGGCGGATGCGCTGGTCGATGTACAGGAGCACGGTGACGCCCGCCGTGATCGGGAACGAGATCATGCGGCCGATCACCGAGCCGACGCCGCTGATGATGAGGAACGTCCAGCCGAGGTCGCCGGTGCCGTTGACGAGGCCGCTGAGGCCGTCGCCGCTCAGCAGTCCGGCGATGAGGGCGAACGGGATCACGAGGATGGAAGACAGGATGCTCGCGATGATCTGGGCGAGCAGCTGGATGCCGAAGATCCGCCACCAGGAGCCGCGCACCAGCTTGGCGGAGCGGCTCATCGACTTCACGATGCCCTGCTTCTCCAGCATCAGTGCGGGCGAGGCCAGGGAGAAGCGGATCGCCAGCCAGAGGGTGAGGACGCAGCCGACGAGGCCACCGATGACGGCGAGCGCGATGCCCGCGTCCTGCGACCCGGTGACCGCCACGACGATGCCGGGCACGGTGGGGACGCCGATCAGGGCGATGGCCATGAGGATCAGCAGGATGATCAGGCCGAACAGCTTGACCACCTGGGGGCGGGCGTCGCGCCAGGCTTCTCCGGCGGTCACCGGCTTGCCGAGCACGGCGCGGCTGGTGACGGTCGTGAGCAGGGCGGTGGCGACGACCGTGCCGATGAGGACGACCAGGTAGACGACGCCGGTGCTGAGGAAGGCCTCGCTCATGCCGCGGGTCACTTCGGAGGCGCTGGCGTTCGGGTCGTCCAGGGCGTTGGTGCTGGTGAGGTCGCTGAAGGCGAAGCCCTGGACGAGGACGACGATGGTCTGCATGACGACCGCGACGCTGAGCGAGACGCCCAGGACCGTGCGCCAGTAGGTGCGCATGGTGGAGACGGCGCCGTCGAGGATCTCGCCCACACCGAGCGGGCGGAGCGGGATCACACCGGGCTTGGCCGCGGGCGGGGGACCGCCCCAGCCGGCTCCCCAGCCGCCGGGAGCGCCGTAGCCGCCAGGGCCGCCGTATCCCCCGGGGCCTCCGGGGCCGGCCGGGCCGCCGGGGTGGCCGCCGCCCCAGCCCGGGCCCGGCGGTGGGGGCGGTGGTGCCTGGCCCTGGCCCGGGGCGCCGGTGGGCGCGGACCACTGGGCGGGGGGCGGCTGCTCCTTGGACCACTGCGGGCCGTGGCCCGACGGGTCCGTGCCCGGCTGGTCCGCGGTTTGTGCGGGGCCGGGGCCGTCAGCGGGACCGGACGCGCCGGGCTCGGGCCCGTCGGGCGGGGCGGATCCGGGCGAGGCCCAGCCCGGAGTGTCGTTCATCGTCGCTCCTTCACGGTGCCCGTCCGCGGGCGCGGCGGCAGGTTGGCAGCCATCGTGCCATGGGGTGGCCGACCCGTGACCGGCCGCGGTATGGGCTGCACACCTTCAATTGTCCGCCGGATACGGGGCAGACTGACCGCATGGCTGATCAGTACGCGCAATCCGGCGAGGGCGGCCGGCCGACCGAGATACCCGCGATCCGCTGGGACGAGCCTCCCGAGGGTCCTGTGCTGGTCCTCCTCGACCAGACGAGACTGCCGGCCGAGGAGGTCGAGCTCGTGTGCACGGACGCGTCCGCGCTGGTGGACGCGATCCGCTCGCTGGCGGTGCGCGGGGCGCCGCTGCTCGGCATCGCGGGGGCGTACGGCGTCGCGCTCGCCGCCGCGCGGGGCTTCGACGTGGACGAGGCCGCGATCGCGTTGGCGGGCGCCCGGCCGACCGCGGTGAACCTCTCCGTCGGCGTGCGCAGGGCCCAGGCCGCGCACCGCGAAGCGGTGGCCAAGGGAGGTGGCCCGGAGCAGGCGGCCGGGGCAGCGTTGGCGGCGGCGCGGCGGTTGCACCGGGAGGATGCCGAGGCCAGCGCACGGATGGCCGCGCACGGGCTGGCACTGCTGGACGAGTTGCTGCCCGGCGGTGGGCACCGGATTCTGACGCACTGCAACACCGGGGCGCTGGTGTCGGGGGGTGAGGGCACGGCCTTCGCGGTCGCGCTCGCGGCGCACCGGGACGGGCGGCTGAGGCGGCTCTGGGTGGACGAAACGCGCCCGTTGCTGCAAGGTGCTCGCCTGACGGCATATGAGGCGGCGCGCAACGGTATGGCGTACACCTTGCTCACGGACAACGCGGCGGGCTCTTTGTTCGCGGCCGGGGAGGTGGATGCGGTGCTGATCGGGGCGGACCGGATCGCCGCCGACGGTTCGGTGGCGAACAAGGTGGGGAGCTATCCGCTCGCCGTGCTCGCCAGGTATCACCATGTGCCGTTCATCGTGGTGGCGCCGGTGACGACGGTGGATCCGGACACGCCGGACGGGGCGTCCATCGAGGTGGAACAGCGCCCCGGCTTTGAGGTGACGGAGATCACGTCACCCCAAGTGACGATGTCGGGACCGGGAGGGGGAATTCCGGTGGCACCCCTGGGGACCCAGGCGTACAACCCGGCGTTCGACGTGACGCCTCCCGAGCTGGTGACGGCGATCGTCACCGAAGAAGGTGCCGTTTCGCCCGTGACGGCAGAGGCGCTTGCAGAGCTGTGTGACAGGTCACGACAGGTAACGATTTAGTTAATGGGATGATGTCGTTTATGAAGGGACGAGTCCTTGTCGTCGATGACGACACCGCACTGGCCGAGATGCTCGGCATTGTGTTGCGTGGTGAAGGTTTTGAGCCGTCTTTCGTAGCCGACGGCGACAAGGCGCTGGCCGCTTTCCGTGAGAGCAAGCCCGACCTGGTGCTCCTGGACCTGATGCTGCCCGGACGGGACGGTATCGAGGTGTGCCGCCTGATCAGGGCGGAGTCCGGGGTGCCGATCGTGATGCTCACGGCGAAGAGCGACACCGTCGATGTCGTGGTGGGCCTGGAGTCGGGCGCCGACGACTACATCGTGAAGCCGTTCAAGCCGAAGGAGCTGGTCGCCCGGATCCGGGCGCGGCTGCGGAGGTCGGAGGAGCCGGCGCCCGAGCAGCTCGCCATAGGCGATCTGGTCATCGACGTGGCCGGTCACTCCGTGAAGCGGGACGGGCAGTCGATCGCGCTGACGCCGCTGGAGTTCGACCTGCTGGTCGCGCTGGCCCGTAAGCCCTGGCAGGTGTTCACGCGTGAGGTGCTCCTGGAGCAGGTCTGGGGCTACCGGCACGCGGCGGACACCCGGCTGGTCAACGTGCATGTCCAGCGGCTGCGCTCCAAGGTCGAGAAGGACCCGGAGCGGCCGGAGATCGTGGTGACCGTCCGTGGGGTCGGTTACAAGGCGGGACCGAGCTGACATGTCCAGGGACAGTGCCGCTTCGGTGTCCGGGGGATCCGGGGCCCGCGCGGGGCGGCCTGTCGGCCGGACGGCGGCGGGCTCCCGCTGGGGACGCCTGTTGGAGGGCGGGCTGCTGCAGGGCGGTGTCCAGGGCAGCCCGGTCCTCCGCCTGTTCATGCGCTGGGTGCGCCGGCCGCTGCTGCCGGTCATGCGGTTGTGGCGGCGCAACATCCAGCTCAAGGTCGTCGCCACCACCCTGTTGATGTCGTTGGGCGTCGTCCTGCTGCTGGGCTTCGTCGTCATCGGCCAGGTGCGCAACGGCCTGCTGGACGCCAAGGTGAAGGCCTCGCAGAGCCAGGCCACGGGCGGGTTCGCCGTGGCCAAGCAGAGGGCCGACGAGGCGGCCAGCGGCACTGCCGACGACGGTTCCGCGACCGACGGCAGCTCCTCGCAGAACGTCATCCAGTGGATGAGCGACCTCGTGTCGTCGCTGTCCAGCGGCGGTCAGGGCGCCTTCGACGTGGTCACGCTGCCCGCGGGCGTGGACAGCGGCGGCGGACGCAGCCCGCGCGGCTCCGGGTACGTCGACCCGTCCGCGAGCGTGCCCGAAGACCTGCGTGAGCGGGTCAACGACAGTACGACGGCGGCCCAGAGCTACACCCGCATCATCTACAGCAACGGCAAGGAGTCCCAACCGGCGCTGGTCGTGGGCAAGCAGGTCAACGACCCGAACAGCGATCCGTACCAGCTGTACTACCTCTTCCCGCTCACCCAGGAGGAGAAGTCGCTCAGCCTGGTCAAGGGAACCCTTGCCACGGCCGGGCTCTTCGTCGTCGTACTCCTCGGGGCCATCGCCTGGCTCGTGGTGCGGCAGGTCGTCACCCCGGTGCGGATGGCCGCCGGGATCGCCGAACGGCTGTCCGCCGGGCGGCTGCAGGAGCGGATGAAGGTCACCGGCGAGGACGACATCGCGCGGCTCGGCGAGGCCTTCAACAAGATGGCGCAGAACCTCCAGCTGAAGATCCAGCAGTTGGAGGACCTGTCGCGGATGCAGCGGCGGTTCGTGTCCGACGTGTCGCACGAGCTGCGGACGCCGCTGACGACCGTACGGATGGCGGCCGATGTCATCCATGACGCGCGCGTGGACTTCGATCCGATGACCGCGCGGTCCGCCGAGCTGCTGGCCGACCAACTGGACCGCTTCGAGACGCTGCTCGCGGACCTGCTGGAGATCAGCCGCTTCGACGCGGGCGCGGCGGCCCTGGAGGCCGAGCCGATAGACCTCAGGGAGGTCGTACGGCGGGTCCTCAGCGGCGCCGAGCCGCTCGCCGAGCGCAAGGGCACGCAGATCCGGGTCGTCGGCGATCAGCAGCCCGTCGTCGCCGAGGCCGATGCCCGCCGGGTGGAGCGGGTGCTGCGCAATCTCGTCGTCAACGCCGTCGAACACGGCGACGGCAAGGACGTCATAGTCAAGCTCGCCACCGCGGGCGGGGCCGTCGCCATCGCGGTGCGCGACTACGGAGTCGGGCTCAAGCCCGGTGAGGCGACCCGGGTGTTCAGCCGCTTCTGGCGGGCGGACCCGGCACGCGCGCGTACGACCGGTGGTACGGGTCTGGGGCTGTCCATCGCCCTGGAGGACGCGCGGTTGCACGGCGGCTGGCTGCAGGCGTGGGGTGAGCCGGGCGGCGGCTCGCAGTTCCGGCTGACGCTGCCGCGGACCGCGGACGAACCGCTACGGGGCTCGCCGATACCCCTGGAGCCCAAGGACTCACGCCGTAACCGCGGACTCAGCGACGCCGGTCTGCCGAGCGGGGGCGGGGACAAGCGCGCGACGGTGCCGGTGCAGCCCATGGGCGACCAGGTGCCGCCGATACCCTCGCGGGCCCCGATCAACCCGAGGCTCACCACTCCCACCGCGGACCCGACGGCGCTGCCCGGCAACGGCGCGCGCGTGGTGCCCCGGCCGACCGGCGGTACCCGGCGGCAGGAGGAGCGGTCGCCCGCGGACACTCTTCGGAGCGACAGCGCGCGCAGCACGGACCCGGCCGCCGCGCCGGAGGACTCGAACAAGCAGGGGGAGGCATCTCGTGGGCGCTGACCGCGAGGGAGGCGCTCGGCGGAAGCCGGCACGCGCGGCGGCGTACGTCGCATGTGGCGTCGTAGTGCTGGCGGGATGTGCCTCGATGCCCGACAGCGGGGACCTCCGGGGTGTCGAGTCGACGCCGCGGCAGGACACCCAGGTGCGGGTTTTCGCGATGCCACCCCAGGAGGACGCGTCGCAGGGGGAGATCGTGCAGGGCTTCCTGGAGGCGCTGACCAGCGACGATCCGCACTACAAGACGGCACGCATGTACCTGACCGCCAAGGCGGCGCGGAACTGGCAGCCGGAACTGTCCACCACGGTGCTCGCCGACGGCCCGAGCACGGAGGTCCTGCGGCCTCCCGGCGGCCGGGAGGACACCGGCACCTTCACGTACACACTGACCGGCGACCGCGTCGCCACGGTGGACTCGCAGCAGGCGTACGCGCCGGCGGACGGGAAGTACAGCAAGGCCGTACACCTGACGAAGGATGCGAAGAGCGGGCAGTGGCGCATCGACGGGCTGCCGCAGGGCGTCGTCATGGGCAACTCGGACTTCCAGCGCAACTACATGTCGGTCAACAAGTACTACTTCGCGTCGAACACGTCGGCCGGGACGACCTCACAGCCGATCGCTGTGGCGGACCCCGTGTTCGTACGGCGGCGGGTGGACCCCATGACGCAGATGGTGCGTTCGCTCCTGAACGGGCCGACCAGTTGGCTCGGGCCGGTGGTCAGGTCGAGCTTCCCCACCGGGACGGCGTTGCGAAAGGGGGTCACCTCGTTGACCCCCGACGACCAGAACAAGCTGACGGTCCCGTTGAACCAGAAGGCCTCGCGGGTGGGGCTGACCCGGTGCAACGAGATGGCGACGCAGATCCTCTACACGCTCCAGACGATGACGCCCACGGTGGACGAGGTCGAGCTGCAGGCCGCCAACGGCGCGCAGTTGTGCGTGTTCGCCGAGAACAGCGCGAAGGGCTTCGCGGCACACGGCCCCATAAAGCGCCCCGAGTACCTGTACCTCCTCGACGACAAGCACCGGCTGGTGCGGATACCCAGCGGCAGCCATGGCACGAGTGTCGTCCCGGTGCCGGGCGCGCTGGGCGAGGGCGACAAGCAGCTGCGATCGGTGGCGGTGTCGCGTGACGAGGAGACCGCGGCCGGCGTCGGCCTCGACGGGAAGTCGCTCTACGTCGGGTCGATGGTGTCGGGCGCCTCGCTCGGGGACCCCGTGCTGACCAGCCAGGGCAAGACGGAGGCGGACCGGCTGACGGCGCCCAGCTGGGACGCGCAGGGCGACCTCTGGGTGGCCGACCGGGACCCGAAGAACCCCCGGCTGCTCATGCTGCAGAAGGGCGCGGGTCAGCCGATCGCGGTGGAGACGCCGGGGCTGGACGGCCGTATCGAGTCGGTGCGGGTGGCCGCGGACGGGGTGCGGATCGCACTCGTCGTGGAGAAGAACGGCAAACGGTCGCTGCTCATCGGGCGGATCCAGCGGAGCGGGGCGACCGGGGAGCCGCCGGTGGTCTCGGTCCTCGAACTGCGGTCCGCGACCCCGGACCTGGAGGAGATCACGGCCATGTCGTGGGCCGGGGACAGCCGGCTCGTGGTGGTGGGGCGCGCGCAGGGAGGCGTGCTGCAGATGCGGTACGTCCAGGTCGACGGCTCCACCCCGGAGGGCCCGGCACCCGCGGCTCTGACCGGGGTGAAGGAGATCGCCGCGTCCGAGGACGACAAGCTGCCGCTGGTGGCCTACTCGGAGGACGGGATCGTACGGCTGCCGACCGGGGCCCAGTGGCAGAAGGTGGTCAAGGCGGGGTCGGCGCCGGTCTATCCGGGGTGAGACATTCGCCGGTCCATCTGGGGTGAGTGAGGTACTGAGAAGCGGCCGTCTCCGGCCGGGCTGAGGCTCGGCGGAGACGGCCGCTCGCGTGTTGCGGGGTGGCTCCGCACTCGTGTGGGGGACGGCTGCCGGCGCTTGCGTGGAGTTGTCCACAGGCAGTTGTCCACAGGGGTGGCCGGTCGGCGAGGGCGTTGGCACAGTGGTGGTCATGCGGGGGTGGTGGCGGGACCTCACGGATCTGGTGCTGCCGGCCGAGTGCGGAGGCTGCGGGAGGCCTCGCACGGTGCTCTGTCCTGAGTGCAGTGCCGCCCTGAACGGGGCCGTACCGAGCCGGGTACGACCGATGCCCGAGCCGTCCGGGCTGCCGGCTACGTATGCGGCGGCTCCTTATGCGGACGAGGTGCGCGCGGTGCTCCTCGCCCACAAGGAACGAGGCGCACTGGCCCTCGCAGGGCCACTGGGCGCGGCTCTGGCGGGCGCTGTGAGGGCAGGGCTCCGGGAGTGCCGGGACCGGGGCTACGAGGCCGTGACGGGGCCGGATGAGGGCTTGGCGGGGCTCGACGAGGGATGGGTGCCGGGACTTGATGAGCTGGGGGAGGAGAACGACGAGGGCGAGTGGGGCGACGGGGCTGGAGGTGTGACAGCGGGGTCGGGACGCGGTGCGGAGATTGCCGGGCCCGAAGGCGGGCCGGTTCTGCGATCAGGGGCCGCTGAGTCCGATGGTGGGCTGGCCGTGCTGCCGGCGGCTGCGGAGTTCGATGCGGCAGGGGGTGAGAGGTTGGCTGTTCCTGGGTGTGATGCGGGGGAGGCCGGGTGGTTGACGGTTTCGGGGTCTGATGCGGTGCGGGCCGGGTTGTCGGCGGTTGCCGGGGCCGACTCGGGGTGGGCCGTGCAGTCTCCGGTTCCGGGGGCCGATGCTGTGCGGGCCATGGGGTCAGCTGCGGGCGGGGCCGGCGCGGATCAGGCGGGACAGTCGGCTGGCGCCGGGCTTGGTGCGGTGCAGGGTGGTTGGTCCCGGGTGGATCAGGCGGCAGGGGCAGAACAGGCGCAGGCTAGGCAGACACAGGCACAGGCACGAGCCGGACAGACGCGGGTACGGCAGGCTCACGGACGGTCGGTACAGGTGCGGCAGGTACAGGCAGGGCAACACGTGCAGGTCGGCCATGCCCGGTCCCCGAGTGGTGGTGGGGTGACGGTGTTGCTCGTCCCCGTGCCCTCTGCGCGTGGGGCGGTGCGGGCTCGCGGGCATGATCCGGCGCGGCGGATCGCGCTCGCGGCGGCGGGGGAGTTGCGGCGGACCGGGACGCCGGCCCGGGTGGTCGCCGTGCTGCGGCAGCGGCGGTGGGTGGCCGACCAGTCGGGGCTCAACTCCCGGCAGCGGCTGGACAATCTCGCCGGTGCTCTGGAGGTGGTCGCGGGTGGTGCCCGGTTGCTCGCCGACGGTCCGGTGGTGCTCGTCGACGACCTGATGACGACCGGGGCCTCTTTGCGGGAGGCGGCGCGTGCCGTGCGTGCGGCGGTCACCGAGGAGGCGAACGCGTACGGCCGAACAGGCGGAACAGTCGGAGCGGCTTCGGCTGTGTATGCGGGTGTGTGCCGGGAAGGCAGAGGGGAACACATGGATGGATCAAAGGAGAAGGCGAGTCACATGGCACTCAGTGCACCGGGAATCGTGGGTGTGAACGGCACCGGTGACCTGATCTGTGCGGCAGTGATCGCGGCGTCGCCAGATTCCTTCGAAATAAACCGGAACTGACTGCGAACTTGCGTCGTTGCAGGTAACGACAGAGGCAATTCACCTGAACGGAGGTACGCCGCGGTAGAGGGTGACGACATCCGTCCGGGCGAGATATGTTCGGTTGTGAGAGAAAGGCGCAGGCCGCACCTCTCCTATCCGAATGCCGTGCCGTGGGTTTTCTGCAATCACCCGCGGCCATGGGGTGGAGATCTTGCCCATGGGGGAGGAGGAGGTGGAAGTCACCGAGTCCGAGGTTCCGGGGTGACCGGAGCCTGGTGCAAAAGGGAGACGCTCCGCAGCGAAGCGGAGCGATCCGGGAACGGAGTTCTGCGTGGACATCGTCGTCAAGGGCCGCAAGACCGAGGTGCCCGAGCGGTTCCGCAAGCACGTGGCCGAGAAGCTGAAGCTGGAGAAGATCCAGAAGCTCGACGGCAAGGTGATCAGCCTCGACGTGGAGGTGTCCAAGGAGCCGAACCCCCGACAGGCCGACCGCTGTGACCGAGTGGAGATCACGCTCCGCTCCCGCGGTCCGGTGATCCGGGCGGAAGCATCGGCCAACGATCCGTACGCGGCGCTCGACCTCGCGGCGGAGAAGCTGGATGCCCGGCTGCGCAAGCAGCACGACAAGCGTCACACGCGCCGTGGTGCCCGCCGGCTCACGGCAGCCGAGGTCCCCGACCACGTCCCGGGCGCGGCGACGCTCAACGGCAACGGCCACGCCGTTCCGGACGAGCAGTCGGACGGTGTGCCCACCAAGAAGATCGGCTCGCTGGAAGTGAAGGGCGAAGGCCCGCTCGTCGTCCGCGAGAAGACCCACGTCGCCTCTCCGATGTCCCTCGACCAGGCCCTCTACGAGATGGAACTGGTCGGACACGACTTCTACCTGTTCGTCGACTCCGAGACCAAGGAACCGAGTGTCGTCTACCGACGGCACGCCTACGACTACGGCGTCATCCACCTCAGCACGGACCCGATGGTCACGCAGGCACAACCGCCCTCGGCGGGCGGCACGTTGGGCGGCTGACCCACCCGGCCGACAGCTGAGCCGGTGCCCCTGGAGTGCGTGTGCGCCCCCAGGGGCACCGGTGTGCGACCACTTCGCGCCCCGCTCCGTGACCGCACTGTCGTCCGGGCATGGAATCATGGCCGCACAGGGCCCAACCGGTGGGCCGCTGCCTTGGGTTGGCGATGGCGCAGGACCACAGGCCACAGCCTTCAGGGGGAGGAACGATGGCGGACAGCTTCGGACCGATGCAGGTCGAGGATGCCGACGGCGGCGTCGTCGCCATGGGCCCGGAAGCGGGCTCGACACGCAAGGAGCCGATCAGAGTCCTTGTCGTGGACGACCACGCCCTCTTCCGCCGAGGCCTGGAGATCGTGCTCGCGGCCGAGGAGGACATCCAGGTCGTCGGTGAGGCGGGGGACGGCGCCGAGGCCGTGGACAAGGCCGCTGATCTGCTGCCGGACATCGTCCTGATGGACGTACGGATGCCGAAGCGGGGCGGGATCGAGGCGTGCACCTCCATCAAGGAGGTGGCGCCCAGCGCGAAAATCATCATGCTCACGATCAGCGATGAAGAGGCCGATCTCTACGACGCGATCAAGGCGGGCGCGACGGGATATCTCCTCAAGGAGATCTCGACGGACGAAGTGGCCACCGCCATTCGTGCCGTGGCTGATGGCCAGTCGCAGATCAGCCCCTCCATGGCGTCGAAACTGCTCACCGAGTTCAAGTCGATGATCCAGCGCACCGACGAGCGCCGACTGGTGCCCGCGCCGCGGCTCACCGACCGTGAGCTGGAGGTTCTCAAACTCGTCGCCACCGGCATGAACAACCGCGATATCGCCAAGCAGTTGTTCATCTCCGAGAACACCGTGAAGAACCACGTGCGCAACATCCTGGAGAAGCTGCAACTGCACTCCAGGATGGAGGCGGTGGTCTACGCGATGCGGGAGAAGATCCTCGAAATCCGGTGACGCTCACGCCAGCAGGCGGACGAGTTCCCTGGTGAGGGGTGCGCGCAGCTCGGGGGCGTCGACCCGCTCCACACGTACGTCCGTGCAGTCCACCCAGCTCGCGGCCTCGACCAGGGCCTGGGCCACGGACGCAACGGCCTTGGGGCCGTCCAGGGTGACCTGCTTGGCCACCAGGGTGCGGCCCTCGCGCGCGGGGTCGACGCGACCCACCAGCCGGCCCCCTGCGAGCACCGGCATCGCGAAGTAGCCGTAGATCCGCTTCGGCTTGGGGACGTAGGCCTCCAGGCGGTGGGTGAAGCCGAAGATTCGCTCTGTGCGTGCCCGCTCCCAGATCAGGGAGTCGAACGGGGACAGGAGTGTGGTGCGGTGGCGGCCGCGCGGGGGTGTCTCCAGGGCTGCCGGGTCGGCCCAGGCGGGCTTGCCCCAGCCCTCGACCGTGACCGGGACCAGGCCCGAGTCGGCGATGACCGCGTCGACCTGCTCCCCCTTGAGGCGGTGGTAGTCGGCGATGTCCGCGCGCGTACCGACGCCCAGTGATCGGCCCGCCAGGTCGACCAGGCGGCGGAGGCACTCCGTGTCATCCAGCTCGTCGTGCAGCAGTGGCTCCGGGATCGCGCGCTCGGCGAGGTCGTACACCCGCTTCCAGCCGCGGCGCTCCACGCACACCACCTCGCCGTACATGAGCGCCCGCTCCACGGCGACCTTGGCGCCGGACCAGTCCCACCACTCGCTGGTGCGCTTCGCGCCGCCCAACTCCGTTGATGTGAGCGGGCCTTCTGCGCGGAGCTGCTTGATGACCTGGTCGTAGGTGCCGTCCGGGAGGTCGTGGTTCCAGTGCGGGCGGCTGCGGTAGGCGCGGCGGCGGAAGGCGAAGTGGGGCCACTCCTCCACGGGGAGGATGCAGGCGGCGTGGGACCAGTACTCGAAGGCGTGTGTCTGGGTCCAGTACGCGTCCTCGACCGTCCTGCGGGGCACGGCGCCGAGGCGGGCGTACGGGATGAGTTCGTGGGAGCGGGCGAGGACCGAGATGGTGTCGAGCTGGACCGCGCCGAGATGGCGGAGCACGCCGCGCACGCCCGCGCGGCGGTCGGGGACACCGAGGAAACCCTGTGCGCGCAGGGCGATGCGGCGGGCGTCGTCTGCCGACAGGTCGGTCGTGGGGCGCGGGGCACTCGTCATGTCTCCGCACGATAGAGGGTGGCACTGACAACGCGGGCTGAGCTGGGGATTTGTCGCGTTACGGCTGGGCGGGCAGGTACGGCGCCGTCGACGGCAGGCCCAGGTCGGACGGAAGCAGGGAGCCCACCCAGCAGTCCCGTCGTACGCCCTTGTTGTTGATCGCGGAGCGGAGCGTGCCCTCGATGGTGAATCCGGCGTGTTCCGCGACCGCGCGGGAGCCCTTGTTGCCGACCTCCGCGCGCCACTCCACGCGGTCGATCGACACATGGGTGAAGGCCCAGCGGGAGGCGGCGACGGTGGCCTCGGTGATGTAGCCGTTGCCGCGGTGCTGCTTCGTGGCCCAGAAGCCGACCTCGCCGACGCCCAGCGAGCGCATCGTGATGCCGAGCATGCCCACCAACTCCCCTTCGGGGAGGAAGACACCGAAGGTGAACATCGAACCGTTCTGCCAGCCCTCGGGCGCCAGTTGCTCGGTGAAGCTCTGTGCGTGCTCCAGGAGGTAGGGCGAGGGGATCGTCGTCCAGCGCTGGATCTCGGGGTCCTGGGCCGCGGAGTACACGACGTCGGTGTCCTGCGGGCCGACGCTGCGCAGGAGGAGACGGTCGGTCGTGAGCGTGACGGGTTCCATCGGCCGATTCTGCTCGGGGGTGCACAAAGACGCCATCCCTTTGCGCTGTGTGAGCCAGTGATCACATTTCGTGCAATTCCTCGGAGGGGCGCGGCACCATCGGTGACCCCCGGCCGTTGTCCCCTTTGAAGCAGATGTGAAGTAGTGGACGGTCGGCGTCCCCGGCAGGCTCCCGGCGTGGTGGGGTCCTCGCATACGATGGCCGTTGCTCAGTTATGTCATTGGAAACCGACCGTCCCAGGCCCGACCGGCAAGGAGACCAACCCCCGTGTCCGTCCTCTCGAAGATTATGCGTGCAGGCGAAGGCAAGATCCTGCGCAAGCTGCACCGCATCGCGGACCAGGTCAAGTCCATCGAAGAGGACTTCATCGACCTCTCCGACGCCGAGCTGAAGGCCCTCACCGAGGAGTACAAGCAGCGCTACGCCGACGGTGAGACCCTGGACGACCTGCTGCCCGAAGCGTTCGCCACCGTCCGCGAGGCCGCCAAGCGCGTCCTCGGCCAGCGTCACTACGACGTGCAGATGATGGGCGGCGCAGCGCTGCACCTCGGCTACGTCGCCGAGATGAAGACCGGTGAGGGCAAGACCCTGGTCGGCACCCTGCCCGCGTATCTGAACGCCCTCTCCGGAGACGGCGTCCACATCATCACGGTCAACGACTACCTGGCCGAGCGCGACTCCGAGATGATGGGCCGCATCCACAGGTTCCTGGGCCTTGAGGTCGGCTGCATCCTCGCCAACATGACCCCGGCCCAGCGCCGCGAGCAGTACGCGTGCGACATCACCTACGGCACGAACAACGAGTTCGGCTTCGACTACCTGCGCGACAACATGGCGTGGTCGCAGGACGAACTGGTGCAGCGCGGCCACAACTTCGCGGTCGTCGACGAGGTCGACTCGATCCTCATCGACGAGGCCCGTACACCGCTGATCATCTCCGGCCCGGCCGACCAGGCCACCAAGTGGTACGGCGACTTCGCCAAGCTGGTCACCCGCCTGAAGAAGGGCGAGGTCGGCAACCCGCTCAAGGGCCTGGAGGAGACCGGCGACTACGACGTCGACGAGAAGAAGCGCACGGTGGCCATCCACGAGGGCGGTGTCAGCAAGGTCGAGGACTGGCTGGGCATCGACAACCTCTACGAGTCGGTGAACACCCCGCTGGTGGGCTACCTGAACAACGCCATCAAGGCCAAGGAGCTCTTCAAGAAGGACAAGGACTACGTCGTCATCGACGGCGAGGTCATGATCGTCGACGAGCACACCGGCCGTATCCTCGCCGGCCGCCGCTACAACGAGGGCATGCACCAGGCGATCGAGGCGAAGGAAGGGGTGGACATCAAGGACGAGAACCAGACCCTCGCCACGATCACCCTGCAGAACTTCTTCCGCCTCTACAGCAAGCTCTCCGGCATGACCGGTACGGCGATGACCGAGGCCGCCGAGTTCCACCAGATCTACAAGCTCGGCGTCGTCCCGATCCCGACCAATCGGCCGATGGTCCGCAAGGACCAGTCCGACCTGATCTACCGCACCGAGGTCGCGAAGTTCGAGGCGGTCGTCGACGACATCGCCGAGAAGCACGAGAAGGGCCAGCCGATCCTCGTCGGTACGACGTCGGTCGAGAAGTCCGAGTACCTCTCGCAGCAGCTCGCCAAGCGCGGCATCCAGCACGAAGTGCTGAACGCCAAGCAGCACGACCGTGAGGCGCCGATCATCGCCCAGGCCGGCCGCAAGGGCGCCGTGACCGTCGCGACCAACATGGCCGGCCGCGGTACGGACATCAAGCTCGGCGGCAACCCCGACGACCTCGCCGAGGCGGAGCTGCGCCAGCGCGGCCTCGACCCCGAGGAGCACATCGAGGAGTGGGCGCAGGCCCTGCCCGCCGCCATGGAGAACGCCGAGCAGGCGGTCAAGGACGAGTTCGAAGAGGTCAAGGACCTCGGCGGCCTCTACGTCCTCGGTACCGAGCGGCACGAGTCGCGTCGTATCGACAACCAGCTGCGTGGTCGCAGCGGCCGTCAGGGCGACCCGGGCGAGTCCCGCTTCTACCTCTCCCTCGGGGACGACCTGATGCGGCTCTTCAAGGCCCAGATGGTCGAGCGCGTCATGTCGATGGCGAACGTCCCGGACGACGTGCCGATCGAGAACAAGATGGTCACGCGCGCGATCGCGTCCGCCCAGTCGCAGGTCGAGCAGCAGAACTTCGAGACCCGTAAGAACGTCCTCAAGTACGACGAGGTCCTCAACCGGCAGCGTGAGGTCATCTACGGCGAGCGCCGCCGCGTCCTGGAGGGCGAGGACCTGCAGGACCAGGTCGTGCACTTCATGGACGACACGATCGACGCGTACATCACCGCGGAGACCACCGAGGGCTTCCCGGAGGACTGGGACCTCGACCGCCTCTGGGGCGCGTTCAAGCAGCTCTACCCGGTGAAGGTCACCGTGGAGGAGCTGGAGGAGGCGGCCGGGGACCGGGCCGGTCTGACCGCCGAGTTCATCTCCGAGTCCATCAAGGACGACATCCACGAGCAGTACACGGGGCGTGAGGAGCAGCTCGGCTCCGAGATCATGCGTGAGCTGGAGCGCCGGGTCGTGCTGTCGGTCCTGGACCGCAAGTGGCGCGAGCACCTCTACGAGATGGACTACCTCCAGGAGGGCATCGGCCTGCGCGCGATGGCCCAGAAGGACCCCCTGGTCGAGTACCAGCGCGAGGGCTTCGACATGTTCACCGCCATGATGGACGGCATCAAGGAGGAGTCCGTCGGCTACCTGTTCAACCTGGAGGTCCAGGTCGAGCAGCAGGTCGAGGAGGTTCCCGTCGAGGACGAGAAGCCGTCGCTCGACAAGGAGGACACGGTGCCCGCGCAGGCGAGCGGCCGTCCCGAGATCCGTGCCAAGGGGCTCGACGCCCCGCAGCGGCCGGACCGGCTGCACTTCTCCGCGCCGAGCGTGGACGGCGAGGGCGGCATCGTCGAGGGCGACTTCACCAGCGACGACGAGCCCGTGCGCTCCGAGGCCGACGGCCTCACGCGCGCGGAGCGCCGCAAGCAGGGACGCCGGGGCAGCCGCCGCAAGAAGTGACGGTCGCTCCACGAGCGTGACGGGTGCCCCTGAGTGAGGGGCTGAGCCTGTCGGCCGCTCCCGCGAAGAGGCTGTGAAGGGCCGGGCATCGTGAAGGTGCCCGGCCCTTCGGCGTGCCTGCCCAGAGGCCCGGGGCCAGGCGCCGCCGTCAGTCGTCGTCCGGGTGCGGGGCGCGGGAGCCGCCCAGTTCCACAGCCGTGCAGCGCCAGCGGAGGTCCGCGCCCCGTTCCAGCCGGAAGGCCATCGCCCGTACCTGATCACCGGCGCCGATACGTGCGAAGGCCTCCACGGCGCCCTCGCGGGCGACGTAGTAGCCGATGTCGCGAACCACCGGGCGGGTGCCGCGGGTGGCGCGCAGGGGGCCGTGTTCCGCGAGGCGGGCCAGTTCGTCGTAGGCGCGGCCGGCAGTGTGCCGGAGCATCCAGTGGACGGGCCGCTGACCGCTCAGTACGGCGAGGAGACGGTCGGCGAAGAGGTCGGTGGGG
This sequence comes from Streptomyces sp. NPDC050508, assembly GCF_040655155.1. Classification (NCBI taxonomy): domain Bacteria; kingdom Bacillati; phylum Actinomycetota; class Actinomycetes; order Kitasatosporales; family Streptomycetaceae; genus Streptomyces; species Streptomyces sp. NPDC050508. The sequence goes on along the minus strand of NZ_JBFAJJ010000026.1, from coordinate 88,556 downwards.
CGCGGCTGTGGGACGCGGCTGCGGGCGGCCTGGGCGGGCACGCTGTGGGGTTCGGCGTGAAGCGGGGTGTGGGGAGCCGCTCGGCCCGCTGCGGGAGTCGACGTGGTAAGGGCTGAGCTCTGGCCGGCCGTCCGCGTGGACGCTGTACGGGCTGCGCCCCGGACGGGAGCCGGAGCCGCGCTCTCCGCCACAGGCGCCGTACGCGACGTTCCCCCGCCCTGTCCGCGAGGCGAACCCGTGCCGGGGCGGCGGGGGTCACGGCGGGTCGGAGGGCGGGTCGGGGTGTGCTGGGCGGTCCTGGTCATGACCTTGTGCATGGGGGTCCCCGTTGGTTCGGCCCGGGATGTACCGGGAAGTAACTTGCTGGTTGGGGATCTTGTACGGGGCCATGGGGGCCGGTAGCAAGGACGTGGCGGGGTGGGTCGGAGGGGCCGGAATGTTCACTTATCCGAGTGATCGGGAGGGCCGGAAGCCCGTCGCCGCAAGAGCGTGCCGGGTGAATCACCGGCGTGGGGTGGACGCCCTCAGAGGTGCGGGTGGGGACTCGATGGGGGACCCGCGCACGTATCCTGGAGGCCCTCCCGGAGGCACGGCACCGTCCGTGGAACCGTCCTCCCCGAGGCACTCTCCGACTACGAAAGCGGCCAGCCATGCGCGTCTACGTCCCCCTGACCCTCTCCGGTCTCGCCGAGGCGTACAAGACGGGCGAGCTGGGGACGGGACCCTTCGTCGCGTACGCCGTCACACCCGCGCTGCGTGAGTGGTACCTCTCCGACGACATCGAGGAGTTGGAGTACGCGGCGCTCAACCGGGCCGCGCTGGCCTCGCTGCGGCTGCTGGCGGCCGACCCCGAAGCGCCGCGGCGCCGGGTTGTGGTCGCCGTCGACGTACCCGACGGCACCGCGCACGCCGACCCCGACCGCGGACTCGACCCGGTAGCGCTCGGCGAGGTGCGGGTCGGCGGAACGGTGACGCTGGCCAAGGCCGCGGCCGTACACGTGGATCTCGGCGATGCGGAGGGCGATGTGAGCGCTGCCGCCGACGCGCTCCCGGCGGCCGACCGCGGGGACGACGACGCGCAGTTCGTCGTGGACGGGGCCGAGGACCACGAGCTGCTCTGGTATGCGACGCAGGAGATCCCGAACCTCGTCGGACTGGCCGACTGAGCCTGTTCGGCGGCGGTGGGATTGCCGTATGTGCCCGCTGACCTGCGATTCTCTTGATTGTCAGTGGCGGCGGGTACGTTTTTGGCATGGGGATGCAAGGAAGCGCGCACATCGTCTGGGACTGGAACGGCACGCTGTTCCACGACAATGACGCGATCATCGGAGCGACGAACGCGGCGTTCGCCGAGTTGGGGCTGACGCCGATCACGATGGAGGAGTACCGGGCGCTGTACTGCGTGCCGGTGCCGAAGTTCTACGAGCGGTTGCTGGGGAGGCTGCCCACCGACGCCGAGTGGGAGGTCATGGACGAGACCTTCCATCGGTACTACGCCGAGCATCGCGTCGTCTGCGGGCTCACCGAGGGCGCGGCGGAGCTGCTCGCGGGGTGGCGGACCGCGGGGCGCAGCCAGTCGATCCTCAGCATGTACGGCCATGACGAACTCGTCCCGCTGGTGCGGGAGTTCGGGATAGAACCGCACTTCATACGGGTCGACGGGCGCACCGGGCCCTCCGGTGGCAGCAAGGCCGAGCACATGGTGCGGCACCTCGGGGCGCTGTCCGGAGTGGACCCCGTGCGCACCGTGGTGATCGGGGACGCCGCCGACGACGCGGTGGCCGCCCTGCACGTGGGCGCGCGGGCCGTGCTCTACACCGGGGGTTCGCACAGCCGGGCCAGCCTCGAAGTGGTCGGCGTACCGGTGGTGGACTCACTCGCGGAGGCCGTCGCGGAGGCGGAGCGGCTGGCGGCGTGACGCGCTGCGGGACGAGCGGCTGGCGGGCCGCGGCACCTCAAGAGCACGGCTCACGAAGAGCCGTGCTCAAGAGACGCCGCGCACTCCCGTCACGTCATGCCGACCGCCGAGGTCATGTCACCGGCGCCTTCGCTCGCAGGACCGTGAGGAACTCCCGCATCCAGCTGGAGTGATCCGGCCACGCGCGGGCGGAGACCAGCGTGCCGTCGACGACCGTCTCGGCGTCCTGGAAGGTCGCGCCGGCGGACTGCATGTCGAGTTCGAGCGCCGGGTAGGCCGTGACGCGCCGGCCGCGCAGGCCGTCGATCGCGGCGGTGAGCAGGGGGCCGTGGCAGATCTGGGCCACGGGCTTGTCCGTGTCGAAGAAGGACTTGAGGATCTTGCGGAGTTCGGGATCGTTGCGGAGGTACTCGGGGGCCCGCCCGCCGGGGATGACGAGGGCCGCGTACTGGCCGGGATCGACCTCGGAGAAGGCGAGATCGGCGGGCCAGGTGTAGCCGGGCTTCTCGGTGTAGGTGTCGAAGCCGGGTTCGAAGTCATGGACGACGAACTGGAGCTTCTTGCGCTCGGGGGCGGCGATGTGGACCTCGTAGCCCTCCTCGCGCAGGCGCTGGTAGGGGTAGAGGACTTCCAGTGACTCCGCTGCGTCGCCGGTGACGATGAGGATCTTCGCTGTCATGTCGGTGCGCTCCTCTGTGGCCGTGGCATGCGTCTGCGTCGGGCGTCATGAGCTCATGGGCAGTCGGGCGTCATGGGCTCTCGGGCAACGTGCCTCGCGCCGGGGTGCTTGCCAAGGGGTCGCGCCGCGCGGACACCGTCACCATCCCGACTGCCCTTGAATACGACGATTTCATGCTGTGCGCCCCTGTGCATAACGTCAAAGTTCCACCCTCTGTTTTGTACACAAGCGGCTCATGACGAGCCCCCGGTGAGGAGCGATAGCCTTGTGGCGTGATCAGCGCGATATTTCGCGGGGGCATCGTCGCCCCTGCTCTGCGCCCGGCGACCACGGACCACATCCGTGACCGGGCGGCGGTCGCTGGTCCCCGGGCCTGTACGGCAGGCCCTCGCGGGCGGGACGGAGCTCCAAGGGCTCCCAGGACGCCGTGCACACCCCCGGTACCGGCGCGGCAGAGAGCAGCGTCACACCCTTCGGGCGTGCCGAAAATGGCTGATAACCCACCGCTCATCTCACCTTGCGGCATAGCGTCGGAGCAGACCGGAGAACCCGGGCCGTGGCGTCGAGCCGCAGGGGAAGACACCGTACTTCCTTCTACGTCACGCAACGGCGCGCGACAGGAGCCAGAGGACAATGCAGACCAAGCTGGACGAAGCAAAGGCCGAGTTGCTTGAGAGGGCTGCTCGGGTAGCTGAGAACAGCCCGGTCGGGGGGCACCTACCGACCGGGACGACGGACGAGGGCACCCCGGACCGGGACACCGTGCTCGCGTTCCTCCAGCGCTACTACCTGCACACCGCCCCGGAGGACCTCGCCGACCGCGACCCGGTCGATGTCTTCGGCGCCGCCTTCTCCCACTACCGGCTGGCCGAGACCCGACCCCAGGGCACCGCCAACGTCCGGGTGCACACCCCGACCGTCGAGGAGAACGGCTGGAGCGGCAGCCACTCGGTCGTCGACGTGGTCACCGACGACATGCCCTTCCTCGTCGACTCGGTGACCAGTGAGCTGACGCGGCAGGGACGCGGCATCCACGTCGTCATCCACCCCCAGGTCGTCGTCCGCCGCGACCTCACCGGCAAGCTCATCGAGGTGCTCACCGCCCCGCCCACCGGCGAGCTGCCGCACGACGCGCACATCGAGTCCTGGATCCACGTAGAGATCGACCGGGAGACCGACCGCGCCGATCTGAAGCAGATCACCGCCGACCTGCTGCGCGTCCTGTCCGACGTCCGTGAGGCCGTCGAGGACTGGGAGAAGATGCGGGACTCGGCCCTGCGGATGGCCGACGAGCTGCCCACCGAGCCGACCGCCTCCGACCTGTCCTCCAACGAGGTCGAGGAGGCCCGCGAGCTGCTGCGCTGGCTGGCCGCCGACCACTTCACCTTCCTCGGCTACCGCGAGTACCAGCTGCGCGAGGACGACTCCCTCGCCGCGGTCCCCGGCACCGGCCTCGGCATCCTGCGCTCCGACCCGCAGCACGCCGGCGAGGACAGCCATCCGGTGAGCCCGTCCTTCGAGCGGCTCCCCGCCGACGCCCGGGCCAAGGCCCGCGAGCACAAGCTGCTCATCCTGACGAAGGCCAACAGCCGTTCCACGGTGCACCGGCCGTCGTACCTCGACTACGTGGGCGTGAAGAAGTTCGACGAGAACGGCGAGGTCGTCGGCGAGCGCCGCTTCCTGGGCCTGTTCTCCTCGGCCGCCTACACCGAGTCCGTCCGCCGGGTTCCCGTGATCCGGCGCACGGTCGACGAGGTGCTCGAAGGCGCCGGGTTCTCGCCCAACAGCCATGACGGGCGCGACCTGCTCCAGATCCTGGAGACGTACCCGCGCGACGAGCTGTTCCAGACCCCGGTCGACGAACTCCGCTCCATCGTCACGTCCGTGCTCTACCTCCAGGAGCGCCGGCGGCTGCGCCTCTACCTGCGCCAGGACGAGTACGGCCGCTACTACTCGGCCCTCGTCTACCTCCCGCGCGACCGCTACACCACGGGCGTCCGCCTGCGGATCATCGACATCCTTAAAGAAGAGCTCGACGGCACCAGCGTCGACTTCACCGCCTGGAACACCGAGTCGATCCTCTCCCGGCTGCACTTCGTGGTCCGCGTCCCGCAGGGCACCGAACTGCCGGAGCTGTCCGACGCCGACAAGGACCGCATCGAGGCCCGCCTGGTGGAGGCCGCCCGCTCCTGGGCCGACGGCTTCGGCGAGGCGCTGAACGCCGAGTGCGGCGAGGAGCGCGCCGCCGAACTGCTGCGCAGCTACGGCAACGCCTTCCCCGAGGGCTACAAGGCGGACCACACCCCCCGCGCCGCCGTCGCCGACCTGGTCCACCTCGAACAGCTCACCGAGGAGCAGGCCTTCGCGCTCAGCCTCTACGAGCCGGTGGGCGCCGCCCCCGACGAGCGCCGCTTCAAGATCTACCGCAAGGGCGCCTCGGTCTCCCTGTCCGCCGTCCTGCCGGTCCTCAGCCGCCTCGGCGTCGAGGTCGTGGACGAGCGGCCGTACGAACTGCGCTGCTCGAACCGTACGACGGCGTGGATCTACGACTTCGGGCTGCGCATGCCCAAGTCGCAGAACGGCAACGGGGACTACCTCGGTGACGACGGCCGCGAGCGGTTCCAGGAGGCCTTCGCCGCCACCTGGACCGGGCAGGCGGAGAACGACGGCTTCAACGCGCTGGTGCTGAGCGCGGGGCTGAACTGGCGTCAGGCGATGGTGCTGCGGGCGTACGCCAAGTACCTGCGGCAGGCCGGTTCGACCTTCAGCCAGGACTACATGGAGGACACCCTCCGCAACAACGTCCACACCACCCGGCTGCTCGTCTCCCTGTTCGAGGCGCGGATGTCGCCGGACCGGCAGCGCGCCGGGCGCGAGATCGTGGACGCCCTCCTCGAAGAGGTCGACGCGGCCCTCGACCAGGTCGCGAGCCTCGACGAGGACCGCATCCTGCGGTCCTTCCTGACCGTCATCAAGGCGACCCTGCGCACCAACTTCTTCCAGGAGGCGCTCGGCGGGCACGCGCACGCGTACGTGTCGATGAAGTTCGACCCGCAGGCCATCCCGGACCTGCCGGCGCCGCGCCCGGCCTACGAGATCTGGGTGTACTCCCCGCGCGTCGAGGGTGTGCACCTGCGCTTCGGCAAGGTCGCGCGCGGTGGCCTGCGCTGGTCGGACCGGCGGGAGGACTTCCGTACGGAGATCCTCGGCCTGGTCAAGGCGCAGATGGTGAAGAACACCGTCATCGTGCCGGTCGGCGCCAAGGGCGGCTTCGTCGCCAAGCAGCTGCCGGACCCGAGCGTGGACCGGGACGCGTGGCTCGCCGAGGGCATCGCCAGCTACAAGATGTTCATCTCGGCCCTGCTCGACATCACCGACAACCTGGTGGCCGGCGAGGTCGTCCCCCCGGCGGACGTCGTCCGGCACGACGAGGACGACACCTACCTGGTGGTCGCCGCCGACAAGGGCACCGCGACCTTCTCGGACATCGCCAACGGAGTCGCCGAGAGCTACAACTTCTGGCTCGGCGACGCCTTCGCCTCCGGCGGTTCGGCCGGCTACGACCACAAGAAGATGGGCATCACCGCGCGCGGCGCCTGGGAGTCCGTCAAGCGGCACTTCCGGGAGCTGGGCGTCGACACGCAGACCGAGGACTTCACGGTCGTCGGCGTCGGCGACATGTCCGGTGACGTGTTCGGCAACGGCATGCTGCTCAGCGAGCACATCCGCCTGGTCGCCGCCTTCGACCACCGGCACATCTTCCTCGACCCGACCCCGGACGCGGCCACCTCGTACGCCGAGCGCCGCCGCATGTTCGAGCTGCCGCGCTCCAGTTGGGCCGACTACAACACCGACCTGCTGTCGACGGGCGGCGGGGTCTTCCCGCGTACGGCCAAGGCGATCCCGGTCAACGGACACATCCGTGAGGCCCTCGGTATCGAGGGCAAGGTCTCCAAGATGACGCCGGCCGACCTGATGAAGGCGATCCTCAAGTCGCAGGTCGACCTCTTGTGGAACGGCGGCATCGGCACCTACGTCAAGGCCAGCACCGAGTCCCACGCGGACGTCGGCGACAAGGCCAACGACGCCATCCGCGTCGACGGCGCCGACCTGCGCGTCAAGGTCGTCGGCGAGGGCGGCAACCTGGGCCTGACCCAGCTCGGCCGGATCGAGTTCGCCCAGCAGGGCGGCAAGATCAACACGGACGCGATCGACAACAGCGCGGGCGTGGACACCTCCGACCACGAGGTGAACATCAAGATCCTGCTCAACGGCCTGGTCACCGACGGCGACATGACCGTCAAGCAGCGCAACAGGATCCTCGCCGAGATGACCGACGAGGTCGGCGCGCTCGTCCTGCGCAACAACTACGCGCAGAACACCGCGATCGCCAACGCGCTCGCCCAGTCCAAGGACATGCTCCACGCCCAGCAGCGCTTCCTGCGCACCCTGGTCCGCGAGGGCCACCTCGACCGGGCCCTGGAGTTCCTGCCCACCGACCGCCAGATCCGCGAACGGCTCGCCCAGGGACAGGGGTTGACCAGCCCCGAGACGGCCGTCCTGCTGGCGTACACGAAGATCACGGTCGCCGACGAGCTGCTGCGCACCACGCTGCCCGACGACCCGTATCTGCGCACCCTGCTGCACGCCTACTTCCCGACCGCGCTGCGCGAGAAGTTCGCCGAGCAGATCGACACCCACGCGCTGCACCGCGAGATCGTCACCACGGTCCTCGTCAACGACACGGTCAACACCGGCGGTACGAGCTTCCTGCACCGCCTCCGCGAGGAGACCGGGGCCTCCCTGGAGGAGATCGTCCGGGCGCAGACCGCGGCCCGCGCGATCTTCGACGCCGCCGAGGTGTGGGACGGCGTGGAGGCCCTCGACAACACCGTCGAGGCGCCCGTCCAGACCCGCATCCGCCTGCACTCGCGCCGCCTGTGCGAGCGCGGCACCCGCTGGCTGCTCAACAACCGGCCGCAGCCGCTCCAGCTCGCCGAGACCGTCGAGTTCTTCGGCGAGCGCGTCGAGCAGGTCTGGTCCCAGCTGCCCAAGCTGCTGCGCGGCGCGGACCTGGAGTGGTACCAGGAGATCTACGACGAGCTGACCGGCGCCGGCGTCCCCGCCGAACTCGCCACCCGCGTCGCCGGCTTCTCCTCCGCCTTCCCGGCGCTCGACATCGTGTCCGTGGCCGACCGCACCGGCAAGGACCCGATGGACGTCGCCGAGGTCTACTACGACCTCGCCGACCGCCTCCACATCACCCAACTCATGGACCGCATCATCGAGTTGCCCCGCGCGGACCGCTGGCAGTCCATGGCCCGCGCCTCCATCCGCGAGGACCTGTACGCGGCCCACGCGGCCCTGACCGCCGACATCCTCGCGGCGGGCAACGGCACCTCGACTCCCGAGCAGCGCTTCATCACCTGGCAGGAGAAGAACGCGGCGATCCTGGGCCGGGCACGCACGACTCTGGATGAGATCCAGAGCTCGGAGACGTTCGACCTGGCGAACCTGTCGGTGGCGATGCGCACGATGCGCACGCTGCTGCGCACGCACTCGTAGTTCCCACGACGGTCCATTCGTAGTTCCTACGACGACGAGGGCGCCCCGGGCCGCAATGGCTCGGGGCGCCCTTTTCACGGAGTGCCTTAGGAGTAATCGAGGGGAGGACTTACTCAGCCGCGCTAAGCCTGGTCACGTGACTCTGAACCTCACCGAGGAACGCGTGACCGCACCCGTCCGCCCGGTGCGAAAAGTCGTCCTGGAAGTCGTGAAATTCGGGATCGTCGGCGGCAGCGGCGTCCTGGTCAACTTCGCGGTCTTCAACGTCCTGCTGCACGGTCTGCGGTGGCCCGCGATGCTCGCGACCGTCCTGGCCAGCTGCGTGGCGATGGGCGCCAACTACCTCGGCTTCCGCTACTACACCTACCGCGACCGCGACGCCCCCGGCGCCCGCCGGATCGCCCTGTTCTTCGTCTTCAGCGGCATCGGCGTCCTTATGGAGAGCGGCCTCTTCTACGTCGGCTACCACGGACTGGGCCTCCACGGTCCGCTTGAGGCGAATGTCGTGAAGGCCCTGTCGATCGTGCTCGCTTCCGCGTTCCGCTTCCTGGTCTACCGCACCTGGGTGTTCCAGGAGGAGGAACTCTAGGCGGCCTTCTCCTTGGGCTTGTCGGCGCCGCCCGTGAAGGCCTCGTACGCCTCCAGGACCTCCTCCGTCGGCCCGTCCATCCGCAGCTCACCGCGCTCCAGCCACAGCACGCGGTCGCAGGTGTCGCGGATCGACTTGTTGTTGTGGCTGACGAGGAAGACCGTGCCCGCGTGCTGCCGCAGCTCGCGGATCCGCTCCTCCGAACGCCGCTGGAACGACCGGTCGCCCGTCGCCAGTGCCTCGTCGATCAGCAGGACGTCGTGGTCCTTGGCGGCGGCGATGGAGAAACGCAGCCGGGCGCCCATGCCGGAGGAGTACGTCCGCATCGGGAGGGTGATGAAGTCGCCCTTCTCGTTGATCCCGGAGAAGTCGACGATGCTGTCGTAGCGCTCCTTGATCTGCTCCCGGGACATGCCCATGGCCAGGCCGCCGAGATAGACGTTGCGCTCGCCGGTCAGGTCGCCCATCAGGGCCGCGTTGACGCCGAGGAGCGAGGGCTGGCCGTGGGTGAAGATACGGCCGTTCTCGACCGGGAGCAGGCCCGCGACCGCCTTGAGGAGCGTGGACTTGCCGGAACCGTTCGTGCCGATGAGCCCGATCGCCTCGCCCTTGTAGGCGACGAAGGACACCTTCTTGACCGCGTGCACCGTGCGCACGCCCGCCGCCTTCTCGGCCTTCTCGCGGCGCAGCATGCGGTTCAGGGCGGCGGTCGCGGAGCCGCGTCCGGCGCCGGTCCCGTTGACCCGGTAGATGATGTCGACGCCGTCGCAGACGACGGTGGGGATCGTGCTGTCCGCGGCCACGGGGGTCCGCTCGGTGTGGTACTCGATGGTCTGCTCAGCCACGGCCGTACGTCTCCTCAGCCTTCCAGAAGTAGATGAAGCCGCCGACTCCGGCGAACAGCGCCCAGCCCGTCGCCGCCGCCCACACGTGCGGGGGGAGCTGGCTGGAGTGGAAGCTGTCGATCAGCGCGTAGCGCATCAGGTCGATGTAGACGGCCGCCGGATTGGTCTCCAGGGCGATCGTCACCGCGCGCGGCAGGTGGTCACCCTTGGTCAGCTTGGAGATGCTCCACATGACACCGGACAGGTACATCCAGGTGCGCAGGATGAACGGCATCAGCTGGGCGATGTCCGGGGTCTTGGCACCCATCCGCGCCATGATCATCGAGACGCCGGCGTTGAACGTGAACTGCAGGAACAGCGCGGGGATCACGAGCAGCCAGGAGACGCTGACCGGCACACCGAAGCAGATCAGGATGACGAAGAGCGCGGCCATCGAGAACAGCAGCTGCTGGAGCTGCTGGAGCGCGAACGAGATCGGCAGTGCGGCCCGCGGGAAGTGCAACGCCCGGACCAGGCCGAGGTTGCCGGAGATCGCCCGGGTGCCCGCCATGATCGAGCTCTGCGTGAACGTCCAGATGAACACCCCCGTCACCAGGAACGGGATGTAGTCCGGCACGTGCTTCTTGGTGCCCAGCAGCACACCGAAGATGAAGTAGTACACCGCCGCGTTCAACAGCGGCGTCATCACCTGCCAGACCTGACCCAGCTTCGCCTGGCTGTACTGCGCGGTCAGCTTGGCGGTGGCGAACGCGGTGATGAAGTGGCGTCGCTCCCACAACTGCCGTACGTACTCGGGCAGGGAGGGGCGGGCGCCACTGACCGTGAGGCCATGGCGGGCGGCGAGCGCCGCGAGGTCGTCTTCGTCGGCCGGGGCCGGCGAATGGGGCGGTGTGTGGAGGACCTGGCTCACATCCGCTGCTTTCGCTCGGGGGGAGGGGGTGCGGTGCGTGCGTCCGGCTGCCGTGTTCCGTTGCCCGACGTTTCCTTACGCTTCTCTTTACGTTCTCTTACGTCGGGACGGGACCGTATCGTCGCAACGTGAGCGTAGGCCGATTCGGCGTCGGAACGCAACCGTTTCGTCGTGACGGATGTGATCGCGCCGTTAGGTTTTGGGTCGGGACGAGTCAGTTGAGTCGGTACGGTCTCGGCGTCGGGACGCGACGGTTGCGTCGCGAGGACGGGTCGGCTCCGTCGCGGGGACGGAACCGTCTCGTCGTGACGCGCCCCGCGTCGGAACGCAACCGTTTCGTCGCAACGCCCCTATGCTTGGCCTATGACGACGAACGCCGACGAGCCCCAGACACGTCAGCGCCGCCGCACCCCCGCGGGGGCGGCCGTACTCCGCGAGGATGTGACCGAAGCCATTCGGGCGGCGGTCTTCGAGGAGTTGGCGGCGGTCGGGTATGCCCGGATGTCGATCGAGGGGATCGCGCGCCGCGCGGGTGTCGGCAAGACGGCGGTGTACCGCCGCTGGCGTTCGAAGCTGCACCTGGTGCTCGACGTGGTGTCGGCGATTGCCGTGATGGGGCTGCCGACACCGGACACCGGTTCGCTGGAGGGTGACCTTCGGATGTTGTACGAGGTGACCTCACGGGCCCTGCGTCACCCGATCGCCTCGCAGATCATCCCGGACCTCCAGGCCGAGGCGGCCCGTAACCCCGAGATCGCCGACGCCATGCAGAAAGCGCTGCGCGAGGGCCAGGAAGGTGTGGCCAGCAAGATCCTGGCGGCGGCGGAACACCGCGGTGAGCTCCGCCCCGGCATGGACGAGGACCTGGCCCTGGACCTGATCTCCGGCCCCCTGTACTGGCGTGCCGTGGTGATCCGCAGCCCGAAACTGCCGAAGGGGTACCTGGGGGCGCTGGCCCGGGCGACCACGGAGGGGCTCAAGGCGCTGTAGGGCTTCGCCGTATCCCTGATGACGGTGGGCGGTGGTGGAGGTGCTGACGGCGATGGCGCCAGTGAGCCCCGGCCGGTCGGCGAATCAGTCTTCCCGGTGGTCCAACCGCCGTGCCAGTTCACCGAGTTCCGCCGTGCGCAGTACCCGCCCACCGAATCCCGGCAGCGGCACGTGGAGCAGCTCGGTCCATCGCTCGGGGATCGCGGCGCTCCCGTACACCGCCCCCGCGAGTCCGCCCGTCACGGCGGCGACGGTGTCCGTGTCGCCGCCGAGGTCGATCGCGGCGCGTACGGCGTCCTCGTAGGAGGACGTGGTCCGCAGGGCCCAGACGGCGGAGCCCAGGCAGGGCCAGACGGCGCCGTTGAACTCCGTCGCGCGGTCGGGGTGCCAGTCGGGGGCGAGGACGGCGCCGTAGCGCTCCCGGTGGTCGGGGTGGACGGACCGGAGTGTCTCCGCGACGGCGTCGAGCGGGTCGCCGCCGTCCAGCGCGATGCGCGCCAACTCGTGGAAGACGGCGGTGCCTTCCCAGGCCGCGCGGTCTCCGTGGGTGAGGGCGGCGATGCGGCGGGCGGCGTCCATCGTGGCGTCGCGGCCCGCGCGCGAGAAGTGGACGGCCGACGGGGCGGCGCGCATCAACGCACCGTTCCCGGCGCCCCGTTGGCTCGTCCGGAAGTGCACTGCGGCGGCGAGGTCCCAGGGGTCGCCACTGGTCAGTACGGCCTCGGTCTGCAGGCCGATGTCCTTGGGGTCGGCATTCGCCCAGCGCTTGAACCGCCCGAACATGTCCGGGAGTCGGAGCCCGCCGCACTCCAGCAGCGACTCGGCGACGAGTACGGCCATCTGCGTGTCGTCGGTGGCCTCGCCTGGGTCCCAGCCGCCGCCCCCGCACATCTCGCCGCCGTGACCGGCTGCCGGAAAGCGGGCGGAGAAGGCGCCTTCGGGCCCGAACTCGAAGGGCGCGCCGAGCGCGTCACCGACGGCGGAGCCGAGGACGGCGCCCAGGGCGCGTTCGGCTCTGGAACAGCCGTCCACCAGGCCGGAGTTCATCAAGCCCGTGCCGCCTCCGGATGCAACCGCACCCAGCCCTCCCAGGCCGACGTGATCATGTCCTGGACGTCGAGCTTGGCCTTCCAGTCCAGTTCGGCGGCGATGCGGTCGGCCGAGGCGACGACGCGGGCCGGGTCGCCGGGGCGGCGGGGATGGACGGTCGGGGGGCGGTCGTAGCCGGTGACCGCGTTGATGCGGTCGATCATCTCGCGGACCGAAACGCCTTCCCCGCGGCCGATGTTGAGGGTGAGGGCGCGGCCGGGGGAGGCCTGGAGGGCGCGGGCCGCGGCGACGTGGGCCTCGGCGAGGTCCACGACGTGGATGTAGTCGCGGACGCAGGTGCCGTCCGGGGTGGCGTAGTCGTCGCCGAAGATGCGCGGGGGCGCGTTCTCGGTGAGCTTCTCGAAGACCATGGGGACGAGGTTGAAGACACCCACGTCGGCGAGTTCGGGGGCCGCGGCTCCGGCCACGTTGAAGTAGCGCAGGGACGCCGTCGACAGGCCGGTCGCCCTGCCCGTCGCGCGGACCAGCCACTCACCGGCGAGCTTCGTCTCGCCGTACGGCGACATCGGCACGCACGGCGTCTCCTCGGTGACCAGGTCCACGTCCGGCATGCCGTAGACGGCCGCCGAGGACGAGAACACGAAGGACGGGACGCCGGCCGTGGTGACCGCCTCCAGGAGGACGCGCAGGCCCTCGACGTTCTCCCGGTAGTAGTGCAGCGGCAGGTCCACCGACTCGCCGACCTGCTTCTTCGCCGCCAGATGGACGACTCCGGTGACGTCCTGGTCGGCGAGGGTGCGCGCCACCCGTTCCGCGTCCAGGGTCGAACCCACCACCAGGGGCACGCCGTCGGGCACGCGTGCGGCGATGCCGGTGGACAGGTCGTCGTAGACGACGGCCTGTTCGCCCGCCTGGGTCATCGCCCTCACGACGTGCGCTCCGATGTAGCCGGCGCCGCCGGTGATCAGCCAGGTCATGTGCGGCCGTCCCCTCCGTCACTGCATGTCACTCGATCCGTGGTGGCGCGTCCCTCACGCGCCGGCCACAGTCAATCAGGCGCCGGAGTGGGCCGCGGTCAACTGCTGGGACTCCCCGTGCGGGCCGGAGGGCAGCACGCGCGTGTGTGCCGTCGCGGGGACCGCCCGCGACGACCGCCACAGGCGGACGAAGGAGAGGACGGCCGCGGCGGCCAGCAGACCGTTGCGTACGACCATCAGGGCGCAGCCCGTCCAGGTGGAGTGGATGACGTCGACGTACAGGACGGGGAACTCGACGGAGCTGACCGCACTCGCCGCCAGGATCAGCATGGCCACCGGGCGCTGGGTGGTGTGCCGGGCGGTCAGGCAGACGGCGGCCAGGCCGAGCAGCCAGATCATGTACTGGGGACTGATGACCCGGCTGGTGACGGTGAACAGCAGGACGGCGCTCAGCGCGGCGTCGAACGGGGTCGCGTCGGTCCAGCGGCGGGCCCGGACCCGCCACAGCAGCAGGAGCCCGAAGGCGACCGCCGTGAGCGCGAGGGAGGCGTCGGCGACGGCGGAGACGTACGGTCCCGTGAACTCCATCGCGCCGTACCTGTAGTGCACCTGGCCCGGCCAGCCGGCGTGGGTCGCCAGGCCCAGTGCCGTGCCGCCGAGTGACTCGATCTGTACGCCCCTGCCCCCCTGTTGGCGCAAGAACGCGAAAGGATTGTTGAACAAGGCTACGAGACCCATGAGCGACAAGGCCCCCGTCACCACGGCCGACGTCCACACCGACCGCGTCGTCCGCCCCCTCGGCATCCCCAGCAGCACCAACGCCGGCCACACCTTCACCAGGGCGCCCAGTGCCGCGAACGCGCCGCACGCACGCGTGGAGCGCGACAACGTCAACAGGGAGATGACGGCGAACGCCGTGACCTGCACGTCGTAGCGGACGAGCGGCATGTGCAGGAGGAGGGGGAGGCCGACGATCCAGTACGCGGTGCCGCGCAGGCTGTGGCCCGGGCGGGTGCCCGCGCGGGCCAGTGTCAGGGTGATCAGCGCGTCGGTGGCGAGGGTGAGGGCGACGAACGCCTGGAAGTACGTCAGGTCCGGCAGCAGCGCGGGGGCCAGGAGGACCGGGCCGGCGCCCGGCGGGTACTGCCACAGGGGGTCGTGGGCCGGGAACGCGCCGTGCGAGAGGACGCCGTACCAGTGGTGGTACAGGCGCCACACCTCCCGTGCGACCCCGCCGCGGCCGAGCAGGGGGAGGCTGTTGTACGCGAGGAGAAGGAGCATCCCCGCGCGGGTGGCGAGCCAGGCGAGGGCGAGGACGAGGCGGCGGTGTCTGCGGACGGCGTTCATCATCGCGGATCGTAAGCCGGGTGAATACCGCATGAGTGCTAATACGCCGTCAATCGTTGGTAAGAGCTTGCTAACAGTACAAAATCAGCCATGTGGACAGCCAGGACGAGGACGAGTGCAAGCGGCGGCTCTGGTGGACGAGGGCGGAGGCCGTGGCCGTGGTGGTGCCCGCGGCCGTCATGCTCGCGCTGGGGCTGTGGGGTCTCGACCGCGGCGGAATGTGGGGCGACGAGGGCGTCACGTTCCTGGTGGGGCGGCGCACGGTGCCGCAGATCTGGCGGCTGCTGCACGGTGTGGACGCGGTGCACGGCCTGTACTACCTGTTCATGCACGTCGTCCTCGCCGTCCGCCCCGACGAGGTGGCCCTCCGCCTGCCGTCCGTGTGCGGAGCGACGGCGACGGCGGGCCTGGTCGCCGCCCTCGGCGTACGCCTGGCCCGCCCCCGGGTCGGCCTCTGGGCCGGCCTGCTCTACGCGATCACCCCGCTGACCGGCCACTACGCGCAGGAGGGCCGGTCCTACGCCCTCGTCGCGGCGGGCGTGGCCGGCGCGACGCTGCTGCTGGTGCGGGCACTGGACGAGCGGCCGGGGCGCGGGCGGTCCTGGTGGCCGTACGGCGCTGTCCTCGCCGTGACCTTTGTGCTGCACGAGTTCGCGGTCCTGGTGCTCTGCGCGCACGCGCTGACCCTGGCGGCGGCGCGGGTGCCCAGGGCGGTGTGGGCCGGCTGGGGCCGTGCCGTGGGTGTGGCGGGGGGTGTCCTGCTGCCCTTGGCGTGGGTGTCCCAGCGGCAGTCGGGGCAGGTGGCGTGGCTGAGGACACCGGACTGGGACACGACGGAGCGGCTGGCCCGGGAGTTCCTCGCCGTCGCCCCGACCGGAGTCGTGTTCTGGACCTCGGTCCTGCTGATCCTGGTGGGACTCGGCGCGGGACGGCTCGCGGCGGTCGCCCTGCCGTTGCTGGTGGTGCCGCCGGTGCTGCTGCTGACGGTGTCGCAGTTCCGGCCGCTGTTCCACGAGCGGTACGTGCTGTACGCGCTGGCGGGGGCGCCCTTGCTGGCGGCGGCGGGCGCGGACCGACTGGTCGGGGTCATGGGCCGGCTGCGCCTGAGGAGCCCCGCTCCGCCGGTCGCCCTCGCCGGTGTCCTCACGGTCGCCGTCGCCTTCCTCCACGGCCTGCCGACCTACCGGAACGACCGCTCCCCGGCCCACCGCCCCGAGAACCTCGCCGCGGTCTCCGCCCTCGCCGGTCGTGAGATGCGGCCCGGTGACCCGGTGCTGTTCCTGCCGTCGTTCTGGCGGGTGACGGCGTTGGCGTATCCGGGGCCGTTTGTCGGTGCCCGGGACATGGCGTTGGGGGAGTCGGGGTCCGGGTCGGGGACGCTCAGCGGGCGGGAGGTGGCGCCGGGGGAGTTGCGGCAGCGGCTCGCCGCCGTGGACCGGGTCTGGATTGTGGCGCAGTCGAATCTGCTGCCCTCCCGCTGGGTTCCCGGTGACCCGACCGATCAGGTCAAACTCGACGTCGTGGACGAGGAGTTCGCGCGTCGGCAGGAGTACGTCCGCGGGCGCGTGAAGCTCGGCCTCTACGTCCGCCGTATGCCTCCGCCGGTGCTCACGGGTGCTCCGGCGTCGCCGCCTCCGACAGTGCCGCCGCGTCCAGCGCGCCGGTGAGTTCGTCGAGGCGCTCACGCAGGGCGCGGATCTCGTCGATGTCGAAGCCGGTCGCGCCGAGGATGCGGCGCGGCACGTTGAGGGCGCGCTCGCGCAGGGCGACGCCCTCGTCCGTGAGCCGTACCTCCACCGAGCGCTCGTCGCGGGCGCTGCGCTCACGCCGTACCAGACCGGCCGTCTCCAGCCGCTTGAGCAGCGGGGACAGGGTGCCGGAGTCGAGTCGCAGGTGTTCGCCGAGCTTCTTGACGGGCAGTTCGCCGTGCTCCCACAGCACCAGCATCACCAGGTACTGCGGGTACGTGAGCCCGAGGTCCTTGAGGATCACGCGGTAGACGCCGCCGAACGCGCGTGACGCGGCGTTCAGGGAGAAGCAGATCTGCTGGTCGAGGCGGAGCCAGTCCGTGCTGGGGGAGGCGGCGGGAGTGGTGGTCATGCCTCCAGGATAGCGCTAGCGGGCCATTTAGTTGTGTGCAATTGAATTGTGTGCTCTACTTATCGTCGTGAGGCGGTCCGGACACCCGGGCCGGCCACCCCCGTAAAGACTTCTGAAAGACCAAAGACCTCTGAGAGGGACGGTTTCCATGGACGCGATCTACACCGCCGTAGCCACCGCCACCCACGGCCGTGACGGCCGTGCCGTCAGCAACGACGGCAAGATCGACCTTCAGCTCGGCATCCCGGTCGAGATGGGCGGCAACGGCCAGGGCACCAACCCCGAGCAGCTGTTCGCCGCCGGTTACGCCGCCTGTTTCGGCAGCGCCCTCGGCCTCGTGGGCCGGCAGGCGAAGGTCGACGTCACCGACGCGGCCGTGACCGCCGAGGTCGGCATCGGCAAGCAGGGCGAGGGCTTCGGCCTCAAGGTGACCCTGCGCGTCGAGCTCCCCGACACCGTGGACGAGGCGACCGGCCGCAAGCTGGTCGAGACCGCCCACCAGGTCTGCCCCTACTCGAACGCCACCCGCGGCAACATCGAGGTCGACCTCGTCATCGAGTAGTCACTACGACGCTGCTACGACCCCGGCGACGAGCGCTGATCACCTCGTCGCCGGGGTCGACGGCTTGCCCCGCGTCACCTCGCCGCGCGAGCCGGTTCCCCAACCCCCTGCCCCGGAACGGGCGTTGACGTCGGCAGAGCCACCGCCGCCTTCCCCCGCACCACGGTCTCCAGCAGCAACGGCACTCCCACCACCGGCAGTAGCCACACCAGCACGATCAACCGCCCACCCCACACGCTGATGTCGGGATGCGCGGCCTGCGTGAGAATCCCCGTGAACGCGGCCCCGGTCAGGAACACCCCGAACGCCGGCCGCCGCGAAGCACCCCACACACCCGCCCCCAGCGCAGCCGCGAGCATCGGCTGCCACAGCTGCTGCCGCGTCCACTCCAGCCAGAAGTTCGCTTCCAGGTGCAGGAATTCGGGCCACAGGCGGGTGCGGTCGGGGCGGGCGTAGTGATCCGTGAGCAGGTCCTGAAGACTGTCGGTCTGGGACGGATAGTGCAGCGCGCTCGCCAGAACCAGCGTGCCGAGCACGGCAGTTGCCCCGAGCACGGCGACCGCCACCAGCGCGCGCCCCGGAGCCCGCCCGCGCCGCCACCGTCCTACGGCGACCAGCGCGCCCGCACCCGCCAGGCACAGCCCGAGGAACAGGGACTGCGAGTGCTTGACGGTGAAGAGGAGCACCAACGAACCGCCCACCAGGGCGAGTCCGACGCGCGTCCGGCGCCCCTTCAGCACCAGCGCGCAGCCCCACACCGCCGCCAGCGTCAGGGCCGTCATCAGCCCCTCGGTCATCGGGCGCATCGACGTCGTCCCGCACGGCAGGACGTAGTAGAGGGCCTGCCCGGTCAGCGCGAGCGGCACCGACACGGACAGCGTGCGCAGGATCAGGAAGACGAGGATCCCGCCCGCGACGGTGAGGACGACACTGGCCGACCACATCCCCCAGACCGGACCGAGCAGCGTCACGAACGGCACCAGGAACACCGGGTATCCGGGCCGCACTTCGAAGATCCGCATGAACCGTTCCGACGTGAACGGCGTGATGAACCCGCCCGTCTGCCCGGCCCGCAGCCGCGCGTCCACGCCCCGCCACTCCGCCGCCCGGCACTTCTTCGCGACCCGCGCGGCCGGGTCCTTGCCGTGGAAGTTCAGCGGGTTCACACTCTGGTCGCGCCGCGCGTTCGCCCCCTGGCTCGCACAGGAGTAGTCGATGGCGACGGTCGCGGCCTCGCGCTCGCTCGCACCGCGCAGACTCATCGCGTACGACAGGTAGTTCTTGGTGTCGGGGGTCGCCCGGCCGGTGACATTCGCGAGTTGAAGCACCGCGAACACGGCGGCCAGCACCAGCACCCAGGTACGCGGCCTCATGAGGACGCCAACTGGTCGTGCGCGCCGGCGGGGGAGGGGACCCGCGCGCCGGACTCGGTCTGCGGCTGCCAGTCCTCCTCACCCAGAAGCAGTGTCCGTACGACCCTCTCGGCGGCCCGTCCGTCCTCGAACTCGCAGTACTGCGACCGGAATTCGGACCGCAGCCGCGTCGAGTCCTCGTCCCGCCAGGCGCCCGAGGCGAACAGCCACGCCAACTCCCGGTAGGAGCCGGACACATGGCCCGGTGGTGCCGCGGTCACGTCGAAGTAGGTGCCCCGGCTGGCCGCGTACGCCTCCCGGTCGTCGGCGTGCAGCACGATCGGCCGGTCGAGGTTGGCGTAGTCGAACATCAGGGCCGAGTAGTCGGTGACGAGCGCGTCGGAGGCCAACATGACGTCTTCCACCGAGGGTTCGTCGGTCGCGTCGACCAGGACTCCGCGCCGGTGCAGGTCCGCGAGGCCCATGCCGCGCGCGGGGCCGGTCGCGAGGGTGGGATGGAGGCGGACGACGAGGGTGTGGTCAGGGCCGAGATCCTCGGCGAACCGGGCCAGGTCCAGCCGGTCGACATGCCCGCCCCGGATGTACTCGCGGCGGGTCGGCGCGTACAGCACGACGGTGTGCTCGGCGGGGATACCGAGCCGCTCCCGAACTGCCGCCCCCGCTGCCGGTGTTGCGCCGACGAGGACATCATTGCGCGGACTCCCCGTCCGCACCGACGCGAAGTGGCACGGATACGCCCGCTCCCACACCAGTTCCGAGTGGCGGTTGGCGACCAGGCTGTAGTCCCAGCGGTCGGCGCGGCGCAGCATCTGCGGGATGTCGAGGCCGTACCGGGCGCCGGGCTTGTCCAGCAGGTCCGCCGCCATGTACTTGAGCGGGGTGCCCTGGTGGGTGTGGACGTAGACGCTGCCGGGGCGCTTGGTGAGGGTGCCGGGCCAGTTGACGTTGTTCACGAAGTACTGGGCGCGCGCGGTGAGTTGGTGGTAGCGCGGGGTGTTGAGGAGGACGTGCTCGACGTCCGGCGGCAACAACGCGGCCTGTTCCGCGTCCTGTACGACCCACACGCCCCGGAGGTGCGGGGCGATCTCCCGCGCCTTGTAGTACACGGCGGCCGGGTCGCCGAGGACCCCGAGGTGCGAAAAGGCCGAGTAGACAACGAGGTCGGGGTCGAGCGACCGGCGGGCGTGCAGCGCGGCCCAGCCGCCCTTGACCTGTTGGGCCGCCGACTTGCGTGCTTGCAGCGCCCGTCGTTCGAGCTGCCGGGCGGCCCGGCCCGCCTGTCGCCGCACCCGGTACCGCGCGTAACTGCCTTCCAGAGCACGGACTTCGGCGTCCACCGACGCACCATCGGGCTTGTGCTTGGCGAACAGCTCGGCCGTACGGCGAAAGAACTCGGCCTTGTCGGACGGGGGCAGCCGGTCCGGCTTGCCGAGGATGTCGAGACAGTGCTCGCCCATCTTGCGGTGCAGGTACGGCCGCCAACTCGCCAGCTCCGGGCGGGAGTCGACGAACGCGAAGACCCGCTCGTACTGGTCGTGGATGTCGAAGTGCTTGCGGCTGGTGGTGGACAGGATGTTGCCCTGACGGCGCTGCCGGTAGTTCAGACAGATCCGGTCGAGGGTCGCGATCCGCTCGGCGCTGAGCAGCACCGGGAACGTCCAGGGCGTGTCCTCGTAGTAGCCCGGCGGGAACTCGAAGCCGTGCTTGTGGACGAACTCCCGGCGGTACACCTTGTTCCACACGACCATCAACAGGTCGAGGATCTCCGGGTGTTCGGCGACCGTGAAGGTGTCGTCGACCTCCGTCAGGACGTGCGCGAGGACGTTGCGCCGGGTGCCGCCCCACCAGTAGGTGCGCGCGTAGTCGAAGACCAGGACGTCCGGGTCGCCGCTCGCGTCGAGCCGGTCGGCCATCGCGCGCAACGCGCCCGGGGTGAGGGTGTCGTCGCTGTCGAGGAAGAACAGGAAGTCGCCGGTGGCCAGGGGCATTCCGGCGTTGCGGGCACGGCCGAGGCCGACGTTCTCCGGCAGGTGCAGCACCTGTACGCGCGGGTCGCGGGCCGCGTACTCGTCGAGGATCGCGCCGCAGCCGTCCGGCGAGCAGTCGTTCACGGCGATCACTTCGATGTCCTGGTAGGACTGCTCCAGAACCGAGTCGAGGCACTCGCGCAGAAAGCCCTGCACCTTGAAGACGGGGACGATGACGCTGAAGCGGGGCACTTCGGGTTCAGCTCCTTACGAGGGTGGCGGCGGGGGCCGGGACGCGCTCCGCGAGCGGGATCACGGGCGGGATCGCCTCCGGCGGCTCGCCGAGGAACACCCGGCGTACGACCCGCTCGGCGGCCAGTCCGTCGTCGAACTCGCAGAAACGGGACCGGAATTCGGCCCGCAGGGCGGTGGACGCCTTGTTCGCGTACGAGCCGTCGCGGAACACCTGGGCCAGTTCCTCGGGCGTGCTGGTCACCGGGCCCGGCGGCGCCTCCATGAGGTCGAAGTAGACGCCCCGCGTCTCCCGGTAGACGTCCCAGTCGTCGGCGTACACGACGATCGGCCGGTCGAGGTTGGCGTAGTCGAACATGATCGACGAGTAGTCCGTGACCAGCGCGTCGGCGGCCAGGCACACGTCCTCCGAGGAGCGGTGCCCGGTCACGTCGATGATCCGGCCGCTGCTCTTCGCCCGGCCCTGGTCGTAGAAGTAGTGGGCGCGCAGCAGCACGACCACGTCATCGCCGGCCGCCGCGCAGAACGCCTCCAGGTCGAGGCCGGTGTCGAAGCCGGTCTGGTAGTCGCGGTGGGTGGGCGCGTACAGGACGGCCGTCTTGCCCTCCGGGACGCCCAACTCCCGCCGTACACGCGCTACTTCGTCCGCCGTGGCCGTGCAGTAGACGTCGTTGCGCGGATAGCCGTACTCCAACGCCTCGTACGAGCCCGGGAAGGCGCGCTCCCACATCTGGGTGGAGTGCCGGTTGGAGGAGATGTTGTAGTCCCAACGGTCCACCCGGCCCAGCAACTTGGCGAAGCTGCCGGTCGCGGCGGCCACCACCGGGTACGTCGACTGGTCGACGCCCATCTTCTTCAGCGGGGTCCCGTGCTGCGTCTGCACATGCACGCTGCCGCGCCGCTTGACGACGCCCTCCGCGAAGTTGGCGTTGTTCACCAGGTACTTGGCGCGCGCCAGCACCTCCCAGTAGCGCCTGCTGCCGACGATGGCGTGCTCGACGTCCTTCGGTACGGCGTCCACCGCGTCCGGCTCGACCAGGAACACCGAGCGGATGTGCGGGGCGAGTTCGCGCGCCTTGGCGTGGATCGTGGCCGGGCTGCAGGCGTAGCCGCGTCCCCAATAGGCGCTGTAGACAGCCAGGTTGGGGTCGAGCGGGCGGCGCAGGTCGCGGGCGTAGCGCAGGCGGGTGCGCAGCATCCGGGGGCGCGGGACCCGCTCGGCCGCCCCCGACGCCTTCCGGTTGGCACCGCGCAGCGCCCGGAACGCCGTGTACGCCCCCGACGCCAGCAGCCGGTGCTGCACGCCCACACTCCCGCCCGGCGCACGGAAACCGGCGGGCCGGTGCGTGCGGTAGAGCCGTCCGGCCCGGCGGAAGAAGGCGCGGTGCCCGGAAGGAAGCCGTTCGGGGCGGGAGGCGGTCTTCAGCACCACGGCGAAAAGCTGCTCGAACAGGGCGTGCGACCGCTCGGGAGCCAGACCCTGCGCCGCGGTGAGCACCAGGCCTGCCTGGTCGAGGAGTTGGTGGTGGTGCTCACCCGGCAGGTTGAGCCGGCTGCCCTGCCTGCGCAGCAGATGCCGTACGACCACCGAGCGCAGGACCGCCACCCGCTCGGCGGCGACGGTGACCAGGCCGCCCCAGCCCAGGTCCGTGAACCGGCCTTCAGGGAAGGTGAGTTGGTGGGTGGTGAGGAAGGCGCGGCGGTAGGCCGCGCTCCACGCCGGTAGCTGTACGCCGGTCAACTGTGGTGCCTGGGCGGTGGAGAAGGCGCCCGCCGGGGTCTTCGCCAGCAGCGGGGCCGCCGGGTTGGTGGGCTCGCCCTCCCACCACGGGGTCCGCTCGTGCTCGAAGTACAGGACGTCGACGTCACCGGTTTCGGTCAGCCGGGCGTCCAGCGCGGCCAGTGCGCCCGGGGCGAGGGTGTCGTCGCCGTCCAGGAACAGGACGTAGGCGCCGGTCGCCGCCCGCAGGCCGGTGTTGCGGGCCCCGCTCAGGCCCGCGGACGGCGGTGAGTTGACCGGGGCCACCCGCGAGTCCCGTCCGGCGTGGCCGGTGGCGACGTCGGCGGCCGGGGAGCCGGGGGCGTCGCAGACCGGGATCAGCTCGAAGTCGCCGTAGGACTGCGCGAGGACCGAGTCCAGGGCCAGGGACAGCCGGCCGGCGACCCCGTGGGACGGGACGATGATGCTGAAGCGGGGCATTCTGTTCTTTCTCCAGTGGTCCGGAGGGGAGGTTCCCGGTCAGTGCGCGCGGCGGCCGGGGCGCCCGATCGGACGCCAGGTGGTCGGCCGGGTCGGCGTCGGCCGCGAGGGGCTTGATGGCATGCGAACTCCCCGGTGTGGGAACGGCGTTCAGAGGCGGTCGGTGACGGGCAGGGACGTCGTGGGCTGCGGCACGGTGGTGAGCGGGGAGCGCGTGAGGCTCGCGGCGGCCGACGGGACCGGGTGGCGCTCGGCGAGCGGGATGACCGGCGGGAGGTCGGTCTCGCCCAACACCACGTGGCGTACGACCCGTTCGGCGGCGCGGCCGTCGTCGTAGGGGCAGAAGCGCTCGCGGAACGCGGTGCGCAGTTGGGTCGAGCGGGAGCCGCGCCAGTGGTCGGTCGCGAAGATGTCGATCAGCTCGTCCTCGCTGCGCGCGACCGCGCCCGGCGGGAAGGCCCGCAGGTCGAAGTAGGTGCCGCGGGCCGCCTCGTAGGCCTCCCAGTCGTCGGCGTGGATGACGATCGGGCGGTCGAGGTTGGCGTAGTCGAACATCAGGGACGAGTAGTCGGTGACCAGCGCGTCGGAGGCCAGGCAGAGGGACTCGACGCTCGGGTGGTCGGTGACGTCGATGATGCGGCCGGACGTGTGGGCGGTGAGCGGGCCCTCGTGCCAGTAGTGGGCGCGGGCCAGCACGACGAAGCGCGGGCCGAGGCGGCGCAGGACGCGGTCGAGGTCGATGTGGGCGCGCTGAACGCGGCGGTAATCGCGGTGAGTTGGGGCGTAGAGGAGGGCGATCGTGTCCTGCGGGATGCCGAGGGACTCGCGCAGGCGGTGCACGTCGGCCGAAGTCGCCTGCTGGAACACGTCGTTGCGGGGATAGCCGTAGGCGAGCGTGGTGTAGCTGCCGGGGTAGACCCGCTCCCAGGTCAGGGTGGTGTGGCGGTTGGGGGACAGGACGTGGTCCCATTTGTCGACGCCCTTGAGGAGCTCGCCGAAGTCCATGTCCCGTGCGGCTGCCGGGCGTTCCTGGAGGTCGAGGCCCATGTGCTTGAGGGGCGTGCCGTGTTGGGTCTGGATCATGACCTGGCCGGGGCGCTTGACCAGGCGGCGGTCGAAGTTGACGTTGTTCACCAGGTACTTGGAGCGCGCCAACGCCGTCCAGTAGGCAGCCGTGTTCGGGCGCAGCCTGCGGGTTGCGGCCGGGATGGTGTGGTGGTGCTCGGGGCGGGCGATCCACGCGGTGCGGATGTGCGGGGCGTGGGTGCGGAACGCCGTCTCCAGTGCGCCCGGGTTGCAGCTGTGGCCGCGGCCCCAGTAGGCGGCGAACACCGCGCGATTCCTTAGCGGGAGCCGGAGTTGGACGCGGTAGTGCAGCTGGAGGACGGCCGCCTTGAGCGTGCGGAGCGCCTTCGCGGTGAGCTTGACCGCGCTGCGGCGCCAGCTCATCGCCCGCTGCACGGCCCGGAACGTGCGGTGGACGCCGAAGTGGACGAGCGTGTGGCGCATCCGGGTGCGTACCGGGACCGTGGTGCCGGGGATGCGGTAACGGCGGTAGTGGGCACGGGCCTTGCGCAGGAACTCGGCGCGGGTGCCGCGCGGGAGGCGGTCGGGCTTGGTGAACACGGTCGCCAGGTGGTCGACCATGCGGCGGAACAACACCGGTCGCCACTGGGCGAGTTCGGGGCGTGCGTCGACGAACGCGAAGACACGGTCGTACTGGTCGAAGACGTCGAAGTGCTTACGGCTGGTCGTGCCGAGGATGTTGCCCTGGCGGCGCTGGCGGTAGTGGACGCAGACCCGGTCGAGGGTCGCGATCGTCTCGGCGGCCATCAGGACCGGGTAGGTCCACGGGGTGTCCTCGTAGTAGCCGGGCGGGAAGGCGAAGCCCTCGCGCTCGACGAACTCCCGCCGGTACGCCTTGTTCCAGGCCACCATGATGACTCTGAGGAGGCCCGGGCGGTCCTCCAGGCGGAAGGGCGCCGGGCCCTGTTCGGTCAACTGGACGGCGACCTTGTTGCGTTGGGCCTCGCCCGACCAGAAGGTGCGCGCGTAGTCGAAGACCAGGACGTCCGGGTCGCCGGTCTCCTTGATGCGGTCGGCGATCGCGCGCAGCGCGTCGGGCGTGAGCGTGTCGTCGCTGTCGAGGAAGACGAGGTAGTCGCCGGTCGCCTGTTCCAGACCGGCGTTGCGGGCACGGCCGAGGCCCTGGTTCTCGGGGAGATGGACGGCGCGCACACGGGCGTCGCGGGCCGCGAACTCGTCGATGATCGCGCCGCAGGCGTCCGGCGAGCAGTCGTCGACCGCGATCAACTCCAGATCGGGATACGACTGGGAGAGCACCGATTCCAGGCATTCGTGCAGGTACGCCTGGACCTTGTACGCGGGGACAATGACACTGAACCTGGGCAAGGGACATCCATGGGTCGGTCGGCGCGGGCGTTCTGCCCGGGAACGGCCGATGGAGTGACTTGGTTACGCCGCGTACGGCATACGGGGGACCCCCGGTGAACGGGAAGAGGCGGACCGGTGACGGCCCGCCTCCCGAAATATGCCTGGTTCGTTGCTGTTTGAGGGCTATTTGACCGCGCCTGCCATCACACCGGTCACGAACTGCCGCTGGAACGCGAAGAACACGGCCAGCGGGATCACCATGGAGATGAACGCACCGGGTGCCAGTACGTCGATGTTGTTGCCGAACTGGCGTACCTGCGTCTGCAGTGCGACCGTGATCGGCTGGGTGCTGGACTTCGTGAACACCAGCGCGACCAGCATGTCGTTCCACACCCACAGGAACTGGAAGATGCCCAGACTCGCGATGGCGGGCCCGCCCAGCGGCATCACGACGCGGGCGAACAGCCGTAGCTCACCGGCGCCGTCCAGCCGTGCCGCCTCCAGGAGTTCACGCGGGATCTCCGCGAAGAAGTTCCGCAGCAGGAACACCGCGAACGGCAGTCCGTAGCCCACATGGAACAGGATCACCCCGAAGATCGTGCCGAACAGGCCGAGTTTGCCGAAGAGTTCGGCGATCGGGATCAGCGCCACCTGCACCGGCACGACCAACAGGCTGACCACGCCCAGGAACCACCAGTCGCGGCCCGGGAACTCCATCCACGCGAAGGCGTAGCCCGCGAGCGAGCCGATCACCACGACGAGGATCGTCGCCGGAACCGTGATCAGGACCGTGTTCCACAACGAGTTGGTGATGTCGCTGTTCTCCAGCAGCGTCTTGTAGCTGTGGAAGGTGAGTTGGGAAGGTTGGCTGAAGACCTTCCACCAGCCGCTCGCGCTCATGTCCTCCGGGCTGCGCAGCGAGGACAGCAGCAGTCCGAGCGTCGGCACCAGCCAGAACAGGCCGACGACGATCAGGAACACCCGGACCAGACCCCCGCTCGCCGCCGCCGCGAGCCGCCCACCGAGCGACTCCCGCGCCTTGACGACCTCAACCGGCCCGGTTTTCGCGAGACTTCCGGCATCCGTGGTCATCGCCGTACCTCCCGCCTGAGCCTGCGCACATTGAAGAGCATCACCGGAATCACCAGCAGCAGCAGGAACACCGAGATCGCGCTGGCGATCCCCGGCTGGTCCTCCGAGAAGCCCTTCCGGTACAGCTCCAGGGCCAGCACGTTCGCGTCGTCCTGCGAGGAGCCCGGGGCGATGATGAAGACCAGGTCGAAGATCTTCAGCACGTTGATCATCAGCGTGACGACGACGACCGCGAGCACCGGCGCCAGCAACGGCACCGTGACCCGGCGGAACACCTGCCACTCGTTCGCGCCGTCGACCCGCGCCGCCTCCAGCAACTCCCGTGGCACACCCGCGAGTCCGGCGGCGATCAGCACCATCGCGAACCCGGCCCACATCCACACGTACGACCCGATGATGGCGGGCGTGACGAGCGACGGGCCGAGCCACTCCACGCCGTTGTACGGCGCCTTGAAGTTGCTTGCCGGGAGCCGGAGTTGGGCCCCGTCGGCCTTGGCGGGCAGTGCGAAGGTGCCGTCGCCGGCGGCCTTCGTCGACGCCACCACCTTGCCGTTCTTGACGGCCTCGATCCTCATCCCGCCGTAGCCGAGTTCGGACGGGTCAACCGCGCCGAGCCTGCCGACGCCCTTGCCGCGGGTGAAGTCCTGCCAGGTCGTGCCGGTGATCTTCCCCGGTTCGGCCTTCGCGGCCACGGCCTTCTTCGCGCTGCCGGGCAGCTGGTCCGGGGCGACGCCGACCAGCGGGAGCGTGACGGTCTGGCCCGTGTGGACCGTCGTACTGGTGATGAAGCCGCCGTGGTCCGCCTTGAGCGGCGACTGCCGGCCCGGGTGGGCGTTGGGGAACGCCGAGGCCGAGGTGAACGTGTCGTGGATGCCGACCCAGACCGCGTTGGCGACGCCCTTGTGCGGGTCCTGGTCGTAGACGAGGCGGAAGATGATGCCGGCGGCCAGCATCGAGATGGCCATCGGCATGAAGACGACCAGCTTGAACGCCGTTCCCCAGCGCACCCGTTCGGTCAGTACCGCGAAGATCAGACCGAGGACGGTGGCGACCGTCGGCGCGAAGATCACCCAGATGATGTTGTTCTTCAGGGCGGTGCGGATGCCGTCGTCGGTGAACAGGGCCTTGTAGTTGTCGAATCCGGCGAAACCGTCACCGGCCTGGTTGCCGAAGCTGCGGACCAGCGAGTACCCGATCGGGTAGACCACGAGCGCGCCGAGCAGCACCAGGGCGGGCAGCAGGAACAGCACTGCCACGGTCCTGCGGGTGCCGGTCACGCTCTTGCGACTGCGGGGAGGGACGGGGGCCCCGGGGGCCTCCGCCGCTGCCGATGCCATCTCGGGATCAGCTCCCGCTCGCGTACGCCGCCGCCGCGTCCTTCTCCAACTGCGCCTGCGTACCCGCGATGTTGGTCGGGTTCTTCAGGAAGTCCTGGAGGTCCTTCCACTCGCCCTTGCCCGGTGTACCGCCGAAGGACTGCGGGGCCTGGTCGGACATGTCGAAGCGGAAGTCGTCACCGGCCGCGATCAGCGACTTGGCGATCGTGCGCTGCACCGCGTTCGGGTACGCCGAGTCCGGCACGTTCTTGTTGGGGGAGAGATAGCCGCCGAGCTTCGCCTGGATCGTCGCCGCGTCCGGTGAGGCGAGGAACGTCGCCAGCGCCTGGGCCGCCTTGGAGTTCTTCAGGATGACGGCCGCGTCGCCGCCGGAGACCACGGGCGAGGTGGAGCCCACCGCCGGGAACGGGAACACCTTCGCGTCGGTGCCCACCTTCGCCTTCGTCTCACCGATGTTGACCTGCACGAAGTCGCCCTCGTAGACCATCGCGGACTTCGGCTGGTCGCCGCCGGTGAAGGTCTGCGTCACGGACGCCGGGAACTCGGTCTGGAGGGCGCCGTTCTGACCGCCCGCGATGTACGCCTTCTTGCCCCAGATCTGGGCGAGCGTGGTGAGGGCCTCCTTCACGGAGGGGTCCGTCCACTTGATCTTGTGCTGGGCGAGCGCGTCGTACTTCTCCGGGCCCGCCTGCGAGAGGTAGACGTTCTCGAACCAGTCGGTGAGCGGCCAGCCGTCCGCGCCCGCGATCGAGAACGGGGTGACCCCGGAGTCGTAGACCGTCTGCGCGGTCGTCAGCAACTCCTGCCAGGTCTTGGGCTCCTTGGCGCCCGCGTTCGCGAAGACCTTGGCGTTGTACCAGATCAGCGACTTGTTGGCGGCCTTGTAGTACACGCCGTACTGCTTGCCGCCGACCTTGCCGATGTCCTGCCAGCCCTGCGAGTAGTTCTTCTGCAACTCCGCGATCGCTTCGGGTCCGAGGGGCTTGGCCCACTTCTTGTCGACGGCCTGTTTGATGGCGCCGGGCTGCGGCAACAGCGCCACGTCCGGCGGCTGGCCGCCCGCGATCTTCGAGCCGAGGAAGTTGATGATCGGGTCCTGGGCGGGCACGAAGGTGACCTTGGCGCCCGTGCGCTTCTCGAACTCCGCGAGGACCGTCTTGAAGTTCTTCTGCTCGGCACCCGTCCACACGGCGGCCACTTCGAGGCTCGCGCCGTTCAGCTTGGGGAGGGTGACCGTGCCGGTGCTCTCGGAGGGGGTGCTGGATTTGCCGCTGTCGCTCTTGTTGCCGCTGCCGCCGCAGGCGGTGAGCGAGAGCGCCAGTGCCCCCGCGGCGACAACTGCCGCTGTGCGTACGGTGGTACGTGTCCGGTTTGTGCTGCTCGTGCTGCGCATCACTGCCCCGTTCTTCGTTCTTCGTCGAACGCTCGAACGCTTCCGTGCGCACTGGTCTACGCCCGGTACTTGAACGCGGCAAGATGGCGTCCGCTGTCAAGTACGGGATCGTGATTGTGTCGTGACGTGGGGTTGTGTGGGCAACCTGTGAACGATCAGAGGAGCGACGGGACCTCCGCCGCCGACACCGAGCGCGTGGCCCGCTCCAGCGCGCTGGCCAGGAGCGCCAAGTCCGTTGGCCCGTTGCCCAGTTCGCGGACCGGGCGGCGGGCCGGGGAGTCGCCCATGCGCTGCCACTCCAGGGGGACGACCGTGGGGCGGAGCGTCGCCGTGCGCGGGATACGGCCCGTCACACGGCCACCCTGGAAGGGGGTCGCCCGGCCGTCCGGCAAGGTCAATCGGCCACGCCCCGGAGCGGGTTCGTCCGGGCCCTGGGTCGTCGCGTCGAGGGTGACGCGGAGGGTGATGTGCCGGGCGGGTTCGGTCTCGGACGTACGGGCCTCTACGGCCGCCGCTGCCACCAGGTGCACGCCGAGCCGCTCACCCTCGCGGGCCACCGCCTCCAGCGCGCGTATGACCGAGCCGGCGGCGGGACGCCCGGGGGAGCCCAGCGGGGGTTTCACCAGGGCGTCCAGGTCGTCCACCACCACGACAAGCCGGGGCAACGGCGGTGCCGCCTCCGTCTGTTGACGGGCCGCCGCCGACGGGCGCAGCCGGATCGTCGAACTGGTCGGGGACTCCAGATCCCCGGCACCGGACGTGCCGCGCTGGGCGATGATCCGCCCCGACACCTCGTGCCGCGAGTGCCACTCGACGAAGCCGATCATGCCCAGCAACTCGGCCCGCCGCTTCAGCTCGGCGCTCAAGGACTGCGCGAACTCCCGCATGCGCACAGGGTCGTTGGCGGTCAGGTGGGTGGTGACATGCGGTACGTCCGTGCAGACCCGCAGGCCCTCGCCGTGACCGCCTCCCCCAGAGGGGGTACCCCCAGCGCCGACACTGTCCCGGCCGTCCATCAGCACGATGCCGAGCCGGTCGGGGCGCTCGGCGGCGGCGAGGGACGCCACCACCGCCCGCAGCAACTCCGTACGGCCGCTGCCCGGCGGGCCCTCGATCAGCAGATGCGGTCCGTCGGCGGCGAGGTCCGCGCTGACCGGCCCGCGAGGACCGGCGCCGAGCACCGCCCAGGCCCGGCCGCCGAGCGCGTCCTTGTCGTCGCCGGCGTCCGCCCAACGCGTCAGCAGGGACGCCGGGGTGGCCCGGGCCAGCCCCAACTCGTCGAGCAGCCGCGCCGATGGGGGCAACGGCGCCGACACGCGCGTGTGCCGCTCACCTGCGGGACCGTCCGCCCGGAGCGGTGCCAGTGCCCGCGCGAAGCGCTCGGCCCACGCGAGCGAGACCGCGTCCACGGCGGCGACGGTGCCCTGTCCGACGGGGCCGGGGGGCGTCGCCTCCTTGCCGGGCCGGGATGCCGCCGTACCGCCGTGCGCGACCCGCAGCAGCCGCAGTGCCGTCGCGACGTCACCGCTGAGCAGCGCGACCGCCCCGCACTCCCGGAACGTCGGCGACGCCGCGCACGCCGCCTCGTACGTCTCCGTCACCGGCGACGAGGGCGAGGCCGGCTCCGTCTCGGCGAGGCACACGACATGGATGCCGGCCCGGGGCCCGTCGTGCGCCAGCCGCGCCACCGCCTCGCGGACATCGGCCCCACCGGGGTCACCGTCCACCACGAGCACGGTGTACGGCCCCACGAAGCCGTCCGCCGAGCCGTCACCGTCGTCGGTGCGGGCCCAGGAGGGCCGGTGAGCGGCGCCGCGGACGGGGTCGGGGGAGTCGGAGGGGTCGGTGTCGGAGGAACGGGGCCGGGTGGCGCCGGAGGCCGCGTCGTCGAAGGCGTGCGGTGCGGGGGTGCCCGACGGGTCGGGTGAGCCGGAGCGGTGGTGGTGCGCGTCGTCGGTGGTGCTGTACGCGGTGGGGGCGCCCGACGGGCCCGTCGCCCCGCGCTGGTGTCGGTCGTCGGCCCCGTGCCGTGCGGCGGCACCCGACCGGCTCTCGGGCGAGCCGGGGTGTACAGCGGCGCGGGACTGCCCCTGGGCCGAGCCGCGCTGCGCGCCGATGCCCGGAGTGCGGCGACCGGCGGTGGCGGACGCACCGAAGGTGCCGGGGGCGACGGCCGGCCGGCCGGTGCCGTGCGTGTCCGCGGCGTGGTCCTCCAGGCGGCGCAGGAGTTCGTCGGTGCGGGCCGTGGCCTGTTCGCGGTCGTAGGCCAGGAGCAGCCGGCAGTCCTGGCCGTGGCCCGGGCGCAGATGCGGCAGCCAGCCGAGCCAGGACCACTCGGCGGTGCGCTCGGCCGCCGAACGCGCGCGGTCCGTGCTGATCAGCACGATCTCCAGGGCGTCGGGGGAGTGCAGCGCGGCGAGCTGGGCCACCACCGCGCGCGCCAGCCCCGCCAGCCGGGTGCGCGGACCGGCCAGGCCCAGCGCGCCGACCTCACGCAGCCCGGAGGTCACCGGCACCGCGGGCAGCAGCGCCGAACCGTCCGGCGTCGCCCGGTCGGCCGTGCCGAGCCGCACCGTGAGCGCCTCCGGGTGACCGGGGGCCCGCTCCCACAGGCGCGGTCCCGGGCCCAGAGCCGTCAGCAACAGGGCCGCCGGGTCCGGCCAGGTGTCCGGCTGCTGGAGGACGACGGGCGGGGGCGGCACGCTCTCGTCGGCGCCCCCTTCGTCGTAGGACGAGTCGTCGCCGGAGTCGTACGCCGACTCGGGGCCCTCGGCCGTCGACTCGCCGCGTCCGCCCGCCAGGCGCCGCGCCCACTTGCCGATCCCGCCGCGCCTGCGCACGCCCTGCGGCACGTCGGTGCCACGCAGAGGGGTGCCCTTGCGTCCGCTGTGCTCCCCGGCGTCGTCGTCGCGGATGGGGATGCGGGACGTCGTCGTACGCGCCGAGAACGACTCCTCGGCACCCTCGTCACCAGGGACCTCGCCGAACGTGCCCACTCCGAAGCGGCCGGCGTGGGTGTCCCCGTCCAGGCGGACGCGGCTCTCGATGCTCGGTGCCGCGCCCTGGCCCGGCACCACGGGCGGTTCGCTCCGGGGTGCCGACACCGAGTCGGCGGGGGTGCCGGGGGACACGCGCACGTGGCCCTCGCCGTCGGGTGCCGTCTCGGCCCGCGCTCCCGGGCCGCCGGACGGAGTCAGCCGTAGGGCCGACTCGCCGATGCGCAGCAGCGCGCCCGGGGCGAAGCGCACCGGGCGGGTGCCCACGCGCGTGCCCGCCAGCGTCGTGCCGTTCGTCGAGCCCAGGTCGGCGACCGAGACGCGGCCCGAGGGGTCGACCGTGACCGCGCAGTGCAGCCGGGAGACGTCCGGGTCGTCCAGCGGGACGTCGGCGTCGGCGGAGCGGCCGATGTGGATCTGGCCGCCATGAAGGAGGTGCACCCCGCCCGCGTCCGGCCCGGCGACCACATGGAGCTGGGTCGGGGCGTCGTCCAGCTCGGGATGCGCCTCGGGCTCGGCGGGGGCGCCCAGGGACAGCACCGCGCCGTCCGTCAACGGCGGCTCGCCGAGCGTGCAGCGCTGGATGTCGAGGCGCTCCACGCCCGCGTACAGCACGATCGGGCCGCCGGACTCGCGGCTCCGCTCGGGCTGGGACGCCGCCGCGTCGGCGGAGACCGCCGAGGCCAGCGCCGAGGCCACCGCGGCCAGGGCCGTGCCGGCGGGCGCGGTGACCAGCACATCGCAACTCGCGGAGCGGCCCCGCGGCTGCGCGGGCGGCCCCAACGGGTCTACGACGGTCAGCCGGATCTGCATCGCCGTCAGCGGTCCCTTCTGCCCGGGCACGGATTTCTCCCCGCCCCAACACGAGCACATCGGCCAGTACTGCACGCATCCTCGCACCTGCCACTGACAACTCGCCCGGGGCCCGGCAGCAAGTGATCTTGATTGGTCAGCTCTGTCCCCAAAAGTGCCTGACCAGTGCCGCACCGGTGATCGAGTGAGACCGGTCATGTCCGCCTTCGGCGACCATTGGGGCAACCGGGAGACCGGGGAGAGCGTCTTTCCTTCGAACATGTACGGCGATGCTTACGTAGGTAGCCGCAAGAGGGGCGGCACTACAGTGGACCGGAACACAGGCAAGCAGCAGGGAGCGCAGACGTGCGGCCGGTAGGCAGCAAGTACCTCCTGGAGGAGCCACTCGGACGCGGCGCCACGGGCACCGTCTGGCGGGCCCGCCAGCGCGAGACCGCAGGCGCCGAGGCAGCCGTCCAGGGACAGCCCGGCGAGACCGTCGCGATCAAGGTCCTTAAAGAAGAGCTCGCGAACGATCCCGACATCGTGATGCGGTTCCTGCGCGAGCGGTCGGTGCTGCTGCGCCTGACCCACCCGAACATCGTCCGGGTCCGCGACCTCGTCGTGGAAGGCGATCTCCTGGCGCTCGTCATGGACCTCGTCGAGGGCCCCGACCTGCACCACTACCTGCGCGAGAACGGCCCCTTCAGCCCCGTCGGCGCCGCGCTGCTCACCGCGCAGATCGCCGACGCGCTGGCCGCCAGCCACGCCGACGGCGTCGTGCACCGCGACCTGAAGCCGGCGAACGTCCTGCTCAAGCAGGGCGGCGGCCAGATGTACCCGCTGCTCACCGACTTCGGCATCGCCCGCCTCGCCGACTCCCCGGGCCTGACCCGCACCCAGGAGTTCGTCGGCACGCCCGCGTACATCGCGCCCGAGTCCGCCGAGGGCCGCCCGCAGACCTCCGCCGTGGACATCTACGGCGCCGGCATCCTGATGTACGAGCTGGTCACCGGCCATCCGCCGTTCTCCGGCGGCTCGGCCCTCGAAGTCCTCCACCAGCACCTCAGCGCCGAACCGCGCCGCCCCTCGACGGTCCCCGACCCCCTGTGGACGGTCATCGAGCGCTGCCTGCGCAAGAACCCGGACGAACGCCCCAGCGCCGAGAACCTCGCCCGCGGCCTGCGCGTCGTCGCCGAGGGCGTCGGCGTGCACGCGAACTCCGCGCAGATCGCCGCCGCCGAGAACGTCGCGATGCTGCTGGCCCCCGACCCCGCACCCGCCGCCGTACCGGGCGTACCCGGCGCCGCCGACCCGACGCAGGTCCTCTCGCACAGCGCGGGCGCCTACGACCCGAACGCGGCGACCAGCGTCCTCCCGCACACCAACGGCCCCGTGGGCGCCGCCGACCCGACCACCGTGATGCCGAACCGCGGCGCGGCCGACCCGACCACGGTCATGCCGCAGAACCCGTACGGCCAGCAGGGCGGGCAGGGCCAACCCGGCGCCGGCCCCGAGCAGCCGCACCCCTGGCAGAACCAGCTCCGCGCCGCCCGCGACCGCAACGAACAGACCCAGTTCCAGCCCTACCTCGACCCGGGCGAGGACCCACTGCGCCGCCGCCCCCAGCGCCAGGTCTCCCGCCCGCAGCAACCCCCGCAGCAACCCCGCCAGTCCGCCCAGCAACGCCCGCAGCAGCGCCCCGCACAGAGCCGGCAACCGCAACAGCAGGGCGGCTACGGCCAACCGCAGCAGCAACAGCCGCAGCAGTACGCCCCGCCGAGCCGGCAGCAGCCCCAGCGGCCCCCGGAGCCCGCGCGCGAGCCCCGCCAGCCGCGGCAGCGCAGCGCCAACCCGATGAAGATCCCCGGACTCGGCTGCCTGAAGGGCTGCCTGTTCACGATCGTCCTGCTGTTCGTCGCGGGCTGGCTGGTCTGGGAGCTGACTCCGCTTCAGCACTGGATCGGCACCGGCCGGAGCTACTGGCGGGAGATCAGCCACGTCGCCGGACAGGTGAGCGGCTGGGTCAAGAGTCTGAGTTCCGCAACCGGCAACTGACTCTCGACGCGGCCGGCAACTGACCCTCGAATCGCCCTTGTCGGACGCTGGGTTGGGGATTTGTCGACACCCAGTGGGTGATTTCCGCCTCCGCGGTGAAGGTTGGCCGATCTGACGCGTAGTTTTAGCGACAACACGCGTCTGGTAGGAGCAGCCTTGGCACGGAAGATCGGCAGCCGGTACACCGCCAACCAGATCCTGGGGCGGGGCAGCGCCGGCACGGTGTGGCTGGGCGAGGGGCCGGAAGGGCCCGTCGCCGTCAAGCTGCTGCGCGAGGACCTCGCGTCCGACCAGGAACTCGTCGGCCGCTTCGTGCAGGAGCGCACGGCCCTGCTCGGCCTGGAGCACCCGAACATCGTGTCCGTACGGGACCTGGTCGTGGACGGCAACGACCTCGCCCTCGTCATGGACCTGGTCAGGGGGACGGATCTGCGCACCCGGTTGGACCGGGAGCGGCGCCTCGCCCCCGAAGCCGCGGTCGCGATCGTCGCCGACATCGCGGACGGACTGGCGGCGGCACACGCGGCCGGCGTCGTCCACCGGGACGTGAAGCCGGAGAACGTCCTCCTGGACATGCAGGGGCCGCTCGGCCCCGGCGGCTCGCACCCCGCCCTGCTGACGGACTTCGGAGTCGCCAAACTCATCGACTCCCCGCGCCGCACCCGGGCCACGAAGATCATCGGCACGCCCGACTACCTCGCCCCCGAGATCGTCGAGGGCCTGCCCCCGCGCGCGGCCGTCGACATCTACGCCCTGGCGACCGTCCTGTACGAACTCCTTGCCGGGTTCACCCCGTTCGGCGGCGGCCACCCCGGCGCGGTCCTGCGACGGCACGTCACCGAGACCGTCGTACCGCTGCCCGGGATCCCCGAAGAGCTGTGGGCGCTGCTCGTCCAGTGCCTGGCGAAGGCCCCGGCCTCCCGGCTGCGCGCTTCCGAGCTCGCCGCCCGCCTGCGCGAACAACTCCCCCTGCTGGCCGGGATGCCCCCGCTGGACGTCGACGAGCCGGACACGGAGGCGGACGAGGCGGAGCAGGAGGAGGCCCCGGTGTCCGCGCCCGCGCGCAGCGAGCGGGTACGGCGAGGTGCCGTACCGCTGGTGCCGGGCGCCAAGCCCGCCGACTCCAACCGGGACACGCACACCTCGATGCGGGTACCCGCGCCGGACGAGCTGGCGGGCGGGGCACGCGGGACGGCACGGGCACCGCGTGCGGCGGGCGCACCGCGCCCCGGTTCGGCCCGGCACCGGGCGGCCACGCGACGCCGTCGGCTGACGCTGGCGGCGGCGGGGGTGGTGCTGGTCGCCGTGGTCGGGGTCGGCACGTGGGCGGCCACGTCGGGCGACTCCGGCACGGACACCCCGGACACGAAGAACTCGGCACCGGCTTCGCCGTAGGAGTTTTCGCCCCCGCCGCCCCTACCCGTCCCGTCCCTGGGGGCTGCCGCCCCCAGACCCCCGCTTCGGCCTGAACGGCCTCGTCCTCAAACGCCGGACGGGCTGGGGGTGGGGCACCTCTTGAGGGACCGAGTCGGGTGACGCCCGCCCCAGTACCGGGGTGACCAGAGTGCTGGTTCAGGCCCGGCACTCCCCGCTTGGCGGAGCCGTTACGCTGGAGGCGTGGCAGTCGTCGATGTATCCGAAGAGCTCAAGTCCCTCTCCTCGACCATGGAGTCGATCGAGGCCGTCCTGGACCTGGACACGCTGAGGGCAGATGTCGTCGTCCTTGAGGAGCAGGCCGCCGCGCCGTCCCTCTGGGACGACCCGGAAGCGGCGCAGAAGGTCACCAGCAAGCTGAGTCACCTCCAGGCCGAGATCCGCAAGACCGAGGCCCTGCGCGGCCGGATCGACGACCTCTCGATCCTCTTCGAGATGGCCGAGGAGGAGGACGACCCGGACACCCGCGCCGAGGCCGAGATCGAGCTCACCGCCGTCAAGAAGGCGCTGGACGAGATGGAGGTCCGCACCCTCCTCTCCGGCGAGTACGACTCCCGCGAGGCCGTCGTCACCATCCGCGCCGAGGCCGGCGGCGTCGACGCCTCCGACTTCACCGAGAAGCTCCAGCGCATGTACCTGCGCTGGGCCGAGCGCCACGGCTACAAGACGGAGCTCTACGAGACGTCGTACGCCGAAGAGGCCGGCATCAAGTCGACCACCTTCGCCGTGCACGTCCCGTACGCCTACGGCACGCTCTCCGTCGAGCAGGGCACCCACCGCCTCGTGCGGATCTCGCCCTTCGACAACCAGGGGCGCCGCCAGACCTCCTTCGCCGGTGTCGAGATCCTCCCGGTGGTCGAGCAGACCGACCACATCGAGATCGACGAGTCCGAGCTGCGGGTGGATGTGTACCGGTCCTCCGGTCCCGGCGGCCAGGGCGTCAACACCACCGACTCCGCGGTGCGCCTGACCCACCTCCCCACCGGCATCGTCGTCTCCTGCCAGAACGAGCGCTCGCAGATCCAGAACAAGGCCAGCGCGATGAACGTGCTCCAGGCCAAGCTGCTGGAGCGCCGCCGCCAGGAGGAGCAGGCCCGGATGGACGCCCTCAAGGGCGACGGCGGCAACTCCTGGGGCAACCAGATGCGTTCGTACGTCCTGCACCCGTACCAGATGGTCAAGGACCTGCGCACGGAGTACGAGGTCGGTAATCCGGAGGCTGTCTTCAACGGCGAGATCGACGGCTTCCTGGAGGCCGGAATTCGCTGGCGCAAGCAGCAGGAGAAGTAAGTTTGTCGACAAGGCAACTGCCGCCCATCGGGCGGCAGTTGCCTTTTGTGTTCCCCTCTTGATCCCTGATGTCTGGGTTTTACATCACACTCACAGGTTCCATCCCCCAGCAAAGAACCCGTAGTTGGACATTGCGCTCGCAACGGCCTTGACGTTGCAGTGAAAAATGGGAAGGGTGAAGCGTGGCATGCGTGTCTCTGGGGCGCATGTGAACCGGGGGAGTCGAGCTTTCGCCAGCCGCTACCCCTGTCGATCACGGCCCCGGACACCGACGCACCACTGACGACGAGCTACTGGGGGTAGCAACCTAATGACCAAGAAGACGCGGATCCGTGTCGCGCGAATAGCGGCCACCGCTGTCATCGCCGGCGGCGCCTCGCTGACCGCCGCCGGTGCCGCTTCGGCGGTCGGTATCGGCGTGAGCCTCGGCGGCAACGACGGCCTCAAGGTGTCGGTCACCACCGACGACGACCCGACGCTTCCGCCGGAGTCGACTCCGCCCGCGACTCCGACCGGTTCGACGGTCCCGACCGTCCCGGACAGCACGCCGCCGGCCACGCCGACGTCGCAGCCGCCCACGTCGGACGACCCGACCGAGCCCACCGGCAACCCCACCGAGCCGACGGACGAGCCGACCACGGCCAGTCCCACGAGCACCAGCACCAGCGGCTCGGGCTCCACCGGCGGCAACAACACCGACCCCGACGGCGGCTCCTCCGCCCAGGAGGCGGGCACCTCCGCCCTCACCGACACCGGC
The DNA here is from genome assembly GCF_040655155.1 of Streptomyces sp. NPDC050508. Classification (NCBI taxonomy): domain Bacteria; kingdom Bacillati; phylum Actinomycetota; class Actinomycetes; order Kitasatosporales; family Streptomycetaceae; genus Streptomyces; species Streptomyces sp. NPDC050508. The sequence goes on along the minus strand of NZ_JBFAJJ010000026.1, from coordinate 49,689 downwards.
TCCGACACGTCCGCCCAGGGCAACGGCGACCAGCTCGCCGAGACCGGTGCCGGCCAGACCGCGTTCCTGCTGATCGGCGCCGCGACGATGATCGCCGGCGGCATCGCCTTCCGCGTGCTCCCGCGCCTCGCGAGCAACCGCGGCGGCACGATCGCCTGACGGTAGCCGTCCCCGTACGGAACGTACGCACGTCGTACGACGAAGGGCCCGGAGCGTGTCGCTCCGGGCCCTTCGTGCGTGCTCCTGGTATGGCTCAGGCGGTCTGGTGTGCCACCAGCGCCAGCGCCGCGATCAGTACCGCGAGCAGGGCGATCAACGCCATGGGGTTGAGATTCCCCCAGGGATTCTCCTGCTGCAGCCGCTGACGGTTCGCACGGCAGACGGGACAGCGGCCCTCGTTCACGGGCGCCGCGCAGTTCGCGCACACCAACCGGTCGTACGTCATGCGCTCGCCCTCCTTGCACCGGCTTCCACAGACACAACGCCTCCGGAAACTAGAACGTTCCCTCTCCACTGTGCCAGGTTCCGCGGGATTCGGCGCGGCTCGCCTTATCCTGCCCCGACTCTGTGCGTTCCAGCCCTTCAAATCCGCGACAAAACGTGCAAGCCTCGCGCAACCCCGTAGGCCGACTGCGCGCGCGCACCCGCTTCGCGTATGGTCACGCTCACCTACCCCCGGCTACCCGTGGTGCATCCGTGATCCGATTCGACAGTGTCTCCAAGGTCTACCCCAAGCAGACCCGCCCCGCCCTCAGGGACGTCTCCCTGGAAGTGGAGAAGGGCGAGTTCGTGTTCCTCGTGGGGTCCTCCGGCTCCGGAAAGTCCACCTTCCTGAGGCTGGTCCTCCGCGAGGAGCGGTGCAGCCAGGGCCAGGTGCACGTGCTGGGCAAGGACCTCGCCCGCATCTCCAACTGGAAGGTGCCGCAGATGCGCCGCCAGCTGGGGACCGTCTTCCAGGACTTCCGCCTGCTGCCCAACAAGACGGTCGCCGAGAACGTGGCCTTCGCGCAGGAGGTCATCGGCAAGTCCAAGGGCGAGATCCGCAAGTCCGTGCCTCAGGTGCTCGACCTCGTCGGGCTCGGCGGCAAGGAGGACCGGATGCCCGGCGAGCTGTCCGGTGGTGAGCAGCAGCGCGTGGCCATCGCGAGAGCCTTCGTGAACCGCCCCAAGCTCCTCATCGCCGACGAGCCCACCGGCAACCTCGACCCGCAGACCTCCGTCGGCATCATGAAGCTCCTCGACCGGATCAACCGGACGGGCACCACCGTGGTGATGGCGACGCACGACCAGAACATCGTGGACCAGATGCGCAAGCGCGTCATCGAGCTGGAGAGTGGCCGCCTCGTCCGTGACCAGGCACGTGGCGTCTACGGCTACCAGCACTGACCGCCGACCGACCGCCGTCTGATGTCCGTCCACGGAAAGGCCTGAAGAAGCCGCCATGCGCGCCCAGTTCGTACTCTCCGAGATCGGTGTCGGTCTCCGCCGCAACCTGACGATGACCTTCGCGGTCGTCGTCTCCGTAGCCCTGTCCCTGGCCCTCTTCGGCGGCTCGCTCCTGATGAGCGACCAGGTGACCACGATGAAGGGCTACTGGTACGACAAGGTCAACGTCTCGATCTTCCTCTGCAACAAGAGCGACGCCGAGTCCGACCCCAACTGCGCCAAGGGCGCGGTGACCGACGACCAGAAGAAGTCGATCGTCTCCGACCTCGGCAAGATGTCGGTCGTCCAGAAGGTCGTGTTCGAGTCCCAGGACGAGGCGTACAAGCACTACAAGGAGCAGTTCGGCGACTCCCCGCTGGCCAGTTCCCTCACCCCGGACCAGATGCAGGAGTCGTACCGCATCAAGCTCAAGGACCCGGAGAAGTACCAGGTCATCGCGACGGCCTTCGACGGCCGCGACGGCGTCCAGTCGGTGCAGGACCAGAAGGGCATCCTGGACAACCTCTTCGGCCTCCTGAACGGCATGAACTGGGCGGCGCGCGCGGTCATGGCGTTGATGCTGGTGGTCGCCCTGATGCTGATCGTCAACACCGTGCGCGTCTCGGCGTTCAGCCGCCGCCGTGAGACCGGCATCATGCGGCTGGTCGGTGCGTCCGGCTTCTACATCCAGGCCCCGTTCATCATGGAGGCCGCCGTCGCCGGCCTCATCGGCGGCACGGTCGCCTGCGGATTCCTGGTGGTCGGCCGGTACTTCATCATCGACCACGGCCTGGACCTGTCCCACAAGCTGAATCTGATCAACTTCATCGGCTGGGACGCCGTCCTGACGAAGCTCCCGCTCATCCTCGCGACGAGCCTGTTGATGCCTGCGCTTGCGGCGTTCTTCGCGCTGCGCAAGTACCTGAAGGTGTGACACATGCCAAGAGGGCCGTACGGGCAACCGCCCGTGCGGTCCTTCGCGTTGTCCTAGACTCACCGCCATGTCAGGCCGTGACCCGCTCTGTCAGCCCCGCCGCATCCGCCGCGGGGCCGCCCTGACATTGGTGTTCGCGAGTGTGCTGGTGGCCGGTGCGGCGACCGGGTCGTTCGACGAACCGGAGCGGCCGGACCGGAAATCGGCGTCCGGTACGGCCCGTTCGGCGTCCGTCGGCCGTCACGAGGACGTGGCGAAGGCCGCCGCCGAGGCCAAGGCCGACGGCAAGTCGCCCATGGAGGCCGCCGAGCGCGCCGTCAGCCGCAGCGGGGACCGGTGGGGTGCCGTGTACTCCCAAGGGGAGTACGAGGAGTTCGAGGAGGCCCTCGACGGCCAGTACACCGGCGTCGGGCTCTGGGCCCGCCGCGAGCGGGACGGCCGGATCGAGGTGACCCGTGTGCAGTCCGGGTCGCCCGCTGCCACCGCCGGGGTCCGCAAGGGCGACCGACTGCGCACCGTCGACGGCGACAACGTCGACGGGCAGCCCGTCACCGAGGTCGTGTCGTTACTGCGCGGCGACGCACAGGACGCGGCTGCTGGCACCACCGTCACCCTCGGCCTGGAGCGCGGCACGCACGCGTGGAGCGAGACCGTGCGGCGCGCCCGCCTCTCCACGGACTCCGTGACCGTCCGCAGGCTCGCCGGTGAGGTCACCGTCATCAAGATCGCCGCGTTCACCAAGGGCGTCGGCGACCTCGTCCGCACCGCCGTACGGCAGGCCCCGGCCGACTCCGCTTTCATCCTCGACCTGCGCGGCAACTCCGGCGGCCTGGTCACCGAGGCCGTCACCACCGCCTCCGCCTTCCTCGACGGCGGCCTCGTCGCCACGTACGACGTCGACGGCGAGGAGCGCGCCCTGCACGCGGCCACCGGCGGCGACACCACCAGACCCCTGGTCGCGCTCGTCGACGGCGGCACGATGAGCGCGGCCGAGATGCTCACCGGCGCCCTCCAGGACCGCGGTCGCGCGGTCGTCGTGGGCTCCAGGACCTTCGGCAAGGGCTCGGTCCAGATGCCGAGCAAGCTCCCCGACGGCGTCGTCGCCGAACTGACCGTCGGCCACTACCGCACCCCCTCCGGCCACACCGTCGACGGCCGGGGCATCACCCCCGACCTCGACGTCACCGCGCAGGGACAGGCCGCCGTGGAGCGGGCCGAGACGGTATTGAGCGGGCTCGGGGACGCGTCGTAGGCGATCCTGACCGCCGTCCGTAATCGCCTTTCCCTCACACCCCCTTGTAGTGCGAAAATGGGCAGCACTATGAGCAAGGGAATGTACGTACCCAAGGAGTCCCAGCCCAAGCAGGGCGGTGGGGCCGCCGGCGGCAAGGCCAGGGACGGCGAGAAGGGCGGCAAGCGCAAGATCGTCGCCCAGAACAAGAAGGCCCGCCACGACTACGCGATCATCGACACCTACGAGGCCGGGATCGTCCTCTCCGGTACCGAGGTCAAGTCGCTGCGTGAGGGCCGGACCTCGCTGACCGACGGCTTCGTCCAGATCGACGGGGGCGAGGCGTGGCTGCACAACGCCCACATCCCCGAGTACCACCAGGGCACCTGGACCAACCACTCGGTGCGCCGCAAGCGCAAGCTGCTGCTGCACCGCGAGGAGATCGACAAGCTGGAGGCCAAGACCCAGGAGACGGGTCACACGATCGTGCCTCTCGCCCTGTACTTCAGCAACGGCCGAGCAAAGGCGGAGATCGCCCTCGCCCGAGGCAAGAAGGAGTACGACAAGCGGCAGACCCTGCGCGAGAAGCAGGACCGCCGGGAGTCGGACCGCGCGATCGCGGCGGCGAAGCGGAAGCAGCGCGGCGAGTAGCCACGAGGAATACGGTGGCATCGGCGCCCGTTGTTCACGTACGATGGCTACTGCACCCCACAGCGGGTGTGTAGCGGTTTGAAAAAACAACATGGGGATGATCGGTTTCGACAGCGGATGTCGAAGCAGGTGAAGCGTGTCGAGGAAGCGGCAATGATCTCGTTAACCATATGTCGCAACCAATAATCGCCAATTCCAAGAGCGATTCCCAGTCCTTCGCCCTCGCTGCCTAATAACAGCGACTGAAGGACCCTAAAAGGGTGTCAGCCCGGGGGTGTTCCCGACCCGGACCCTGGCATAATCTAGGGAACTAAACCATCGAGCCCGGTCACGGGGTTCGATGGGAAATCAAACAGTGGCTGGGCCCGTCGGCGACTTGTTCGCGTGATCACCGGGGCCGAGAAAATCACAGCGAACTGCACACGGAGAAGCCCTGATTCTGCACCGGTGGACGCGGGTTCGATTCCCGCCATCTCCACTCATCCCATGTTTGTGATTGAGCACAGTGGAAAAGCCCCTCACCGCTTCGGCGGTGAGGGGCTTTTCCCTGTCACTGAATACTGAAGGTCGAGATTCGTAGGCCGTCGCTCAGGACCAGATACACGTCCGTACGGCCTTTCGCCGCACCCGAGAGATCCGCGGTCACTGTTTCGTAGTCGTACGACGACGGAGTCGCCGCCGTGTGAACCGTCCCCGCCAGCCTGCCCGTCGGGGAACCGAGCCGGACCTCGATCGTGCCGGGTGAGGTGCCTGCCACCCGAGCCGTGAACTTCGTTGCGCCCGCGCCCAGTTGCGTGTCCGCGAACTTCAGCCACGCGCCGTCCGCAGCCGCACCCACCGCCGTACCGCTCGCCTTTGACTCGTCCACGAAATGAATGCCGGAGTAGTCGTCGAAGTTCTCGGCACGGGTGGTCTTCGACAGGTTCCGGGGTGGAATGGTCTCCCCGTGGACCTGCCAGGTCGTACGGGCGCGGATGTCGGCGGACGACGCTCCGGCCATGACGTCGTACGTGCCGCTTTCCACCACCCATTTCGAGCGGGTGACATCCCAGTGGGCGAGGTCTTTCTGCTGGAGCTTCAGACGGACCGTTTTCGTCTCGCCGGGTTTGAGGGAAACCCGCTGGAAGGCTTTCAGCTGCTTCAAAGGCTCCTTGTCCCGGGAGGTGCGCTGATGGGTGTAGAGCTGTACGACCTCGTCGCCGGTCCGCGTGCCCGTGTTCGTCACCGGGACCTCATAGCCGCCGGCGACGGGTTTCAGGGTGCCGTAGCGGAACGTCGTGTACGAGAGGCCGTAGCCGAAGGGGTAGAGCGGGGTGCCCTGGAAGTACTCGTACGTGCGGTCGGACTTGATGATGTCGTAGTCGAGGATCGAGGGGAGGTCCGACTCCGACCGGTACCAGGTCTGGGTGAGGCGGCCGGACGGGTTGACGTCGCCGTAGAGGACGTCGGCGAGGGCGTTGCCCGTTTCCTGGCCCGCGTGGGAGGTCCAGAGGAGGGCCGGGACTTCCTTCTGGAGGGCGCCGAGGGTGGTCGGGTAGCTGTTCTCGACCACGACCACCGTCTTGGGGTTGGCCCGGTGGACCGCCTTGACCAGGGCCTCCTGGGTCGGGGCCAGGGCCATGTCCGTGCGGTCGTGGGCCTCGCGGCCGTTGATGGACGGCATGGAGCCGATGACCACGACCGCCGCGTCCTTGCCCTTGACCGCCGCCACCGCGTCGGCGACTCCGCTGCGGACCACGTCCTTCGTGTAGCGCGCGGCCTGGTCCTTGGGGACCAGACCCAGGGTGCCGTTCGCGTCGGTCGGGCCGAGGTAGAGGGGACTCGACCACCAGGACTCCGACGTCTCGTAGCCCGCGTATTTCAGCAAGTACGTGCCGTCGTCCTGCTGTTCCAGCTTGAACTGCTGCTGGACGTACCAACCATTGGGCTGCGTCTGGTCGTTGACGAAGTTCGACCAGTTGTAGCCGACGTACTTTCCGTTGGCGGCCGAGCGCAGGGTCACGATGCCGGAGCCCCAGTCGAAGGCGTCGAACTGGGCCGCTGTTGTAGGGGTGTTCGTGGTCTCCTGCAAGGGTGCGCCGGTGTCGCCCGCGCCTGCGGTGACGTATTTGCCGGTCGCCGTGTCGCGTAGGGCGATGCGGTCCACGCCCTCGCTGGTGGCCACTCCGGTGCCGAGTTTCGAGGCGATGCCCTTCGCGGGGGTGACGGCGTAGGGGAGTGTGCCCGAGTACCAGTCGGTGTAGAGGGTGTCGGCCAGGGGGCCGACCACTGCGACATCCTTGCCCGAACTCCTCAGTGGCAGCGCCCCGTTGTTCTTCAGCAGCACTGTCCCCTCGGCCGCCGCCTTGCGCGCCAACTCCTGATGCGCCGGGCTGTTGATGACGGACGCGTCGATCGAGCCGTACTTGCCGCCGCCCGGGTCGAATTCACCGAGCCGGACGCGGACGGAGAGGATGTGGGAGGCGGCCGTATCGATGTCCGACACCTTCAACAGGCCTTGCTGGAGAGCCGAGTTGACGGCCGTCGTGGTCGGGCCGGAGTCGGCGCTGTTGTCCGTGAAGCTGTCGATGCCGGCCTTCAGCGCCGCCGCGTCGCCCTCAGTGATCGTGGGGTAGTACTGCTGGGGTGTGACGAGGTTGCCGGGGGCGAATGCGTCGGTGACGTTCAGCAGGTCCTGGTCGGTCCACTTCCGGACGACGCCGTTCAGGTCCGGATTCACCGTGCTGGGGCGGCCGTTGACCAGGTTGTACGAGGTCATCACGCCCGTGGCCGCGTCTGCCGCGATCGCCGGTTCGAAGGCGGCCTCGTCGTACTCCTTCTCCACCCGTGGGCGCAGGTCGGAGGACGTGGTCGCGCGGTCGGCCTCGTTGTTGTAGGCGAGGTAGTGCTTCAGGGTGGGGGCCGTCTTGAGGTGGTCCGGGTCACCGCCGGTCAGGCCCTCGCCGTACGCCGTGGAGAGGGCGCCGGTCAGCTCCGGGTCCTCGCTGTAGCCCTCTTCGTTGCGGCCCCAGCGCGGGTCGCGGAGGAGGTTCACCACCGGGGCCCAGAGGTTCAACCCCCAGCCGTCCGGGCGCTGTTGCTGGAAGCCGCGGGCCTCGTCGCCGACCGCCGAGCCGACCTGCTCCATCAGCGCCGGGTCCCAGGTCGAGGCAAGTCCGATGGCCTGCGGGAAGACGGTGGCCTTGCCGAGCCAGGCGACGCCGTGGAGGGCCTCGGTGCCGGTGCGGAAGGACTGGATGCCGAGGCGGGGGATCGCGGGCTCGTACTGGTGGAGGAGGGAGATCTTCTCGTCGAGGGTCAGCCGGCCCAGCAGGTCGTCAACGCGCTTGCTCACCGGGAGGGTCGGATCGCGGAAGGGGTACGGGGTGTCGGCCGTCGCCGGGACCGTCGCTCCCAGGCCGACGATCAGGGCGAACGCCACGACGAGCGTGGTTCTGTGTCCTCTTCCCGTGCCTTGTCTTGTTCTCTTGCCTCTCACGTCACGGCTCCTTCAAGTAGGGCCTTGCACCAACGGTGGTGAGGTCAGGGCGCGTTGCGCGGTGCCGTGCTCGCGCGTTCCGTCAGCCGGGGGGACAGCAGCGTCGCGTCGGGCACGGTCTTGCCGCCCAGCTTCTTCATCAGCAACTCGACGGCTCCGGAGCCGAGTTCAGCGGTCGGCAGCGCGACAGACGTCACCGGAACCCGTACGGACTCGGCGAGTTCGTCGGGGCAGATCGCGGTGATCGACAGATCGCCGGGGACGCGCAGGCCCAGCTGCTCGAACGCGTCGATCAGTGGCTCCAGGAGGGGCTCGTTGTGGACGACGACTCCGGTCAACGCGGGCTGTTCGCGGAGCAGTTGTTCCGCTACGGCGGCTGCGGCGGCCGGTGCTGCCTCGCAGGGGTGGACGGAGGAGGCGAGCCTGTTGCGGTCGGCGGCGGCCGTGAAACCCTGAACGACCCGCTGGGCGAAGGCGGTTCCGCGGACGTACACCTCGGGCGGTGACCCGACGAGGGCGACGACCCGGTGCCCGAGCCCCGCGAGCCGTTCCACGCACAGCTCACCGGCCGCCTTGAAGTCGAGGTCGATGCAGGTCAGTCCGTCCGCCTCGGCGGGGAAGCCGATCATCACGGACGGCCGCTCCAGGGAACGCAGCAACGGCAGCCGGGGGTCGTCGAGTTGGACGTCCATCACGATCATCGCGTCGACGAGCGCCGTGTCCGCGACCCGCCGCAGTCCCTCCTCGCCCTCCTCCTGGGTGAGCAGCAGGACGTCGTGGTCGTAGCGGCGGGCGGTGGTCACCACGGAGACCGCGAACTGCATGACGACCGGGACGTGGATGCCGGTCCGTAAGGGGATGACCAGGGCCAGCACGTTGGACCGGCTGCTCGCCAGGGCGCGGGCGCCGGCGTGCGGCCGGTAGCCCAGCTCGCGGATGGACGCCTCGACGCGCTGCCGGGTCTCCTCGGAGATCGGGCGCTTGCCGCTCAGCGCGTACGACACGGTGCTGGGGGAGACGCCGGCGTGCCGGGCCACGTCCGTGATCTTCACCATCAGCCCAGCTCCAGGGTGAGGAATCCGCTGCCCGACTTGGACCGCGCCCCGGCGGCCAGCGCCCACGACACGGACGGATCACTGCAGGACGCCCGGAGCGTGTCCCCCTCCCGTACGACGGTGAAGGTCACCTCGCCGACCGGCACCGTCACCTGCGCGCCCCGCTCCAGGGCGTACGCCCGCAGAGTTACGCCGTCGGCGTGGTCGTAGTCCGGCCGGTCGGTCACCGCGCCGACCGGGATCACCGTGCCGGGGCGGACCAGCAGGGGCACGCTGTCGAAGGCGTGCTGTTCGCGCACCCAGCGCGGTCCGGTGACCGTGCGGCCGGTGAGGTAGTGGGTCCAGGTGCCCTCGGGGACGTAGTACGAGACGTCACCGTCGTCGCTGAAGACGGGCGCGACGAGCAAGTCCGGGCCGAGCATGTACTGCCGTTCCAGGTGCGCGCACCCCGGGTCGTCCGGGAACTCCAGGACCATCGCGCGCATCATCGGCACGCCCTCGGCGGAGGCGGTGCGCGCGGTCTCGTAGAGGTACGGCATGAGGCTCAGCTTCAGGCGGGTGAACTGCCGTAGTACGTCGACGGATTCCTCGTCGAAGAGCCACGGGACGCGGTACGAGGAGCTGCCATGCAGGCGGCTGTGGGAGGACAACAGGCCGAAGGCCAGCCAGCGTTTGAAGAGGGCCGGGGTCGGGGTGCCCTCGAAGCCGCCGATGTCGTGGCTCCAGTAGCCGAAGCCGGACAGGCCGAGCGAGAGGCCGCCGCGCAGGGACTCGGCCATCGACTCGTACGTCGCCTCGCAGTCGCCGCCCCAGTGAACGGGGTACTTCTGGCTGCCAGTTGTGGCCGAGCGGGCGAAGACGACGGCCTCGCCCTCGCCCCGGTGTTTGCGCAGGACGTCGAAGACGGTGCGGTTGTAGAGGTAGGTGTAGTAGTTGTGCATCCGCTCGGGGTCGGCGCCGTCCGCGTAGGCGACGTCGACGGGGACGCGCTCGCCGAAGTCGGTCTTGAAGCAGTCGACGCCCTGCGCGAGCAGTGCCTCCAGCTTGCCCGCGTACCAGTCGCGGGCGGCCGGGCTGGTGAAGTCGACCAGGGCCATGCCGGGTTGCCACAGGTCCCACTGCCAGACGCTGCCGTCCGGTCGGCGGAGGAGATGCCCAAGTGCCTTGCCCTCGGCGAAGAGTGGGGAGCGCTGGGCGATGTACGGGTTGATCCAGACGGAGATGTGCAGGCCGCGTTCCTTCAGCCTGGCGAGCATGCCCTCCGGGTCGGGGAAGACTCTCGGGTCCCACTGGAAGTCGCACCAGTTGAACTCGCGCATCCAGAAGCAGTCGAAGTGGAAGACGGAGAGCGGGAGTTCGCGCTCCCGCATCCCGTCGATGAAGGAGGTCACCGTCTCCTCGTCGTAGGAGGTGGTGAAGGACGTCGACAGCCACAGGCCGAACGACCAGGCGGGCGGGAGGGCCGGGCGGCCGGTGAGGGCGGAGTACTTGCGGAGGATGTCCTTGGGGGTGGGGCCGTAGATGACGTAGTACGTCAACTGTTGGCTCTCCACGCTGAATTGGACCCGGGACACGGCTTCTGAGCCGACCTCGAAGGAGACCCGGCCGGGGTGGTCGACGAAGACGCCGTAGCCCGCGTCGGTGAGGTAGAAGGGGATGTTCTTGTAGGCCTGTTCGGTGGCGGTGCCGCCGTCGGCGTTCCACATGTCGACGACCTGGCCGTTCTTGACGAGCGGGCCGAAGCGCTCGCCGAGGCCGTACACGGATGTGCCGACTCCCAGGCCGAGTTGCTCGCGCAGGTAGTGGGCGCCGGTCGCGTCCCGCATGATGCCCATGCCCTTGGGGCCGCTGCCGGTGAGGACGCGGCCGTGGGCGAGGAAGTCGACGTGCCAGGGGCCGGTGCGGGCCACCTTCACCGAGAGCGCGCCGGAGGTGAGGGTCGCGTGCTCGTCGTCGTAGGAGGTGTGGACCCCGAACTCCTCTTTCTGGACGTCGAATTGGGGGCCGCGCGGCTGTTCGCCCTCGAAGTGGGTGAAGGTGACGCCGATGACGTCGGGCATCGGGGCGTGGGCGCTGATCGTCACGACCGGTCCCTTCAGCAGGTCGCCGCGGTGGCGGATGGGCATCGTCGGCGCGTGAATTTCCAACGCGCCGTCCGGAGCGGTGACATCGAGGACCTCGACCGGGTGGGCGGCGGTGACGCCCTCGCGCAGCAGCCAGTAGCCGTCGGTGAACTTCATGTGGGGGGTCCCCTTACTACTTGACGGCACCCACGGCGATGCCGCGCGTGAGGGTCCGCTGGAAGACGAGGAAGAAGACGATGGCGGGCAACACACCGAGCAGGGCAGCCGCGTTGGTCATCGTGGCGTCCATCAGGCGCTGGCCCTGGAGGACGCCGAGGGCCACCGACACGGTCTGGTTGTCGTTGGAGATCAGCATGACCAGGGGGAGCAGGAACTCGTTCCAGGTCCAGATGAAGAAGAAGACCAGGAGGACTCCGATGGTGGGGCGGCTGACGGGGACCACGATCCGCCACAGCACCTGCCACTTGTTGGCACCGTCGATCCGGGCCGCCTCGATGATCTCGCGGGGGAACTGGCCGAGGACGGAGGAGAGGAGATACGTGCCGAACGCCGCCTGGATCACCGTGAAGACGATGATGACGCTCAACCTCGTGTCGTAGAGGCCGACTTCCTTGCTGAGGTAGTAGATCGGGTAGACCAGCGCCTCCTGCGGCAGCATGTTGGCGAGGACGAAGAAGGCCAGGACCCAAGTGCGGCCCCGGATACGGCCGATGCCGATCGCGTACGCGTTGAGGATGGAGAGGGCGGCGGCGAGAACGGCCACCGAGCCGCTGATCAGGGCCGAGTTGAGGAGTTTGCGGCCGAAGTCGACGCGTTGCCAGAAGTCCTCGACGCCGTGCAGATACAGGCCCTTGGGGAGGCTCAGCGGGCCGTGCTGGGAGTACTCCGTGGGTGACTTGACCGCGTTGACGGCGACGATCAGGAACGGCAGCACCATGAACAGGGCCGCGATGCACAGGGCGATCAGTACCGGGTAGCGGCGCAGGGCGGTCGTCATGCGCGGGCCCCTTCCTCGGCGTCCTCGGCGCGGGTCTGGAGTTTCAGGAAGGCGAGGGAGAGCACCAGGATGATCACGGTCAACACCGTGGAGATCGCGGCTCCGTAGCCGACCTGGGTCTTCTCGAAGAACGTGGTGAAGGAGAAGTAGGAGGGGACGTCGGTCGCGCCGCCCGGGCCGCCCTTCGTCAGGACGTACACCGCGCCGAACACCTTGAGCGCGGCGATCGTGCACCAGGTGAGGACGACGTAGATCTCCGGGCGGATCTGTTGCAGCGTGATGTGCCAGAAGCGGCGCCACCAGCCGGCGCCGTCCAACTCGGCGGCCTCGTACAGCTGGGGGTCGACGCGTTGCAGCCCGGCCATGAACACCACGAGCGGGAAGCCGAGTTGGACCCAGACCATGACGCCCATGACGCTGTAGAGCGCGATGTCGGGATCGCCGAGCCAGTCCTGCTGCCAGGAGCCCAACCCGACTGCTTTCAGCAGGGCGTTGAGGGAGCCGTTGTCGGGGGCGAGGATCCAGCTCCAGACGATGCCGGCGACCGCGATCGGGAGTACCTGGGGGAGGTAGAAGCAGGCGCGGAGGATCGCGGCCATGCGGGTGCCGAAGTGTTTGGCTATGTAGTCGAACAGGGCGGCGGCCAGGACGAGTCCGACGATCGTGGGTACGGCCGCCATCGCCACGACCATGAACAGGCTGTGGCGGAACGACGCCCAGAACTCCGAATCGTCCAGCAGGTCACGGTAGTTGGCGAGCCCGGTCCACTTGGGGTCGCCCACGCCCTGCCAACTCGTGAAGCTCACGGCCGTGTTCATCAGGAAGGGGACGACGATCACGGCGAGAGCGGCCAGGGCGCCGGGGAGCAGGAACAGGGCGTACGAGTTGCGCGGGCGACGGGCCGGGTGCCTCATGGCGTCACGCTTGTCGAGCACCCGGCCGTCCTTCTCGACGGTGACCGTCATGTCGACGGAACGCCCTTGTCGTACGCCTTCTGCAGGTTGCTGAGGTAGGCGTCCGGTTTCTCGCTGTTCGTGATCAGCTTCTGGGTCTCGGAGACGAGGACGTCGTAGAAGCCGGGTACCGGCCAGTCGGGGTAGAAGGCGAGGCCGTCGCGGGCGGAGACGGTGTTGAAGTTGGCGATGAGTTCCTTGGACTTGGGGTCGGTGATCGCGGAGGTGTCGGCCGCGACCGGGATGCCGCCCTTGTTGCCCATCAGGTTCTGGATCTTCTTCGACAGGGTGATGTCGATGAAGTCGTAGGCGAGTTGCTTGTTCTTGGCGCCCTTGGGGACGACCCAGATGTTGCCGCCGGAGCCGAGGGTGAGGTTCGAGCCGGGCCAGAGCGTCGTGTCCCAGTCGAACTTGGCCTCCGTCTGGAAGCGGCCGTACCACCAGCTGCCGGAGAACAGGATCGGTGCCTTGCCCTGGATCCAGGAGACTCCGGCGTCCTCGGCCTTGGTGGAGCTGGAGGTCTTGGCGATGTAGCCCTTCTTCACCCAGTCGGCGAAGGTCGTGGCCGCGTACGTCCAGGCCGGGTCGTGGAAGTCCGTCTTGCCCTTGTACAGCTCGTACTTGTCGACCCAGGCGCGGTCGGCCTTCGACAGGGCGAGTTGGTAGAGGTACTGCTGGGCCACGTACTCCGCGCCCGCGTTGGCCAGGGGGGTGATGCCCGCTGCCTTGAACTGGGCCATTGCCGCGGTCAGTTCGTCGAATGTCTTCGGCTCGGCGATCTTGTACTTCTTGAAGAGGGCCTTGTTGTAGTAGACCATCGTGTACTCGCCGTAGTCCGTGACGCCGTACCACTTGCCGGAGCCCATCACTCCGTTGGTGTTGTAGACGTCCGTCGTGCCCACACTCGCGGGGATCTTCTTGTCCCAGCCGCGCTTCGTCGCTTCGGCGGTCAGGTCGGTCAGCAGGCCCTGTTTGGAGAGCAGGCCTGCCGTTGCGTTGCCCTTGTTGTACTCCATGATGTCCGGGGCGTCCGATGAGTTGAGGACCATCGGGGCCGTTTTCTGGATCTGCTCGAAGCCCTTCTCCTCGAACTTCACCTTCACGCCCGGGTGTTGGGCCTCGAACTCCTTGATGGCCTCGTTCCAGGCCACGCCCATCGCGCTGTCCGGGCCCTCGTAGTGCCAGAGCTTGAGGGTCTTGCCGTCCGAGGAGCCGCCGTCCGAGCTGCCACCGCAGGAGGACAGGAGCAGGGATCCGGTGAGGATCAGGGCGGCTGCCGTTGCGCGCCGTTGTGCCGTCGACATCCAGTGCCTCCAGGGGAGTCGGATGGGGTGTCGAATCGATTCGACGGGGAGCGTCGAAGCGCTTCGATGGAGGAAGGTATGTAGGGGCTGTGAGGGCGTCAATGGGTGCGGCAGGGATTGGGGCAAGCGGTTCGATGGGTTGTGGGTTGGGTGCGGGTGTGTGGGGGCTGGTCGCGCAGTTCCCCGCGCCCCTAAGGAACTGCCCTGCTCGGTACTGCGATGAGAAGGGCGGTTGTTGCTGCCGCTATCGGTATCGCGAAGCCCGCCGTCGGTGACGTGTGGTCCGCTGTCCAGCCGCCCAGCGCTGAACCGCATGCGATGCCCATCAGCAGGCCCGTCACCGCCAGGCTCATGCCCTCGTTCAACCGGCCCTCCGGCGTGCGGTGTTGGATCAGGGTCATCGCGGTGACCATCGTGGGAGCGGTTGCCATGCCTGCCAGCAGCAGGGCAACCGCCAGTGCTGGGAGGGAGCCGAACGTGCGGGCTGCCAGCAGTGGCAGAGACATCAGGGTCGTCATCGCCAGCAGGCACCACGGCAGGCGGCGTTCCGCCGGGCCGCTCGGTTTCAGCGTGCCGTAGAGCAGGCCTGCCGCGCAGGAACCGGCTGCCTGGAGGGCCAACACCGCACCGCCCGCCGTACGGTGACCCGTCGCGTCCGCGTATGCGAGCGTGACGACCTCCAGCGAACCGAACACGGCACCGGTCGCGACGAAACCGGCGAGCAGGGGTGGGATGCCGGGGACGCGCAGAGGTGGCCCGCCCTTCGCTGCCGGGCTCGGCGGTGGTTCCGTCGACCGTTGGGCCGTGAAGATCAGGACGCCGGTCATCAGCAGTACCGCCCCGGTCAGCGTGCCCGCCTCCGGGAAGAACGTCCCGCACAGGAAGGCCGCCAGCGCCGGGCCCAGCATGAAGCACAGCTCGTCGGCGGCCTGTTCGAAGGAGTTCGCGGTGTGCAGTGCCCCGGTGTCTCCGTCGAGGAGATGGGCCCAGCGGGCGCGGGACATGCCGCCGGTGTTGGGGGTCGTCGCGGTGGCCGTGTAGGCGGCGAACAGGGTCCAGTCGGGGGTGCCGTAGCGCACGCAGAGGAGGAGGGCGAGGGAGCCGAGGACCGCAACTGCCGTTGCCGGTACGGCTGTTCGGGCCTGGCCGTAGCGGTCGATCAGGCGCGCGATCCACGGGCCGGCGACCGCGGACGCCGCGAGGCCGGTCGCGGTGACGGCGCCGGCGAGGGCGTACGAGCCCCGGGAACCGGCGATCATCACGACCGCGCTCACGCTGAACATGCCTGCGGGGAGGCGGGCGATGAGGTTCCCGGTGGTGAAGGCGCGGGTGCCGGGGAGGGAGAAGAGCCGGCGGTAGGTGGTCCGGTGTTCGGTGGTCGTCTGCGGCATGGTTCAACCGTCGCCCGGAGTCGATCAAGGGGTCCAACACCTGCTCCGCGCCGATTCACGCACCTGCGTTGTAAGTTCACCGGATGCCCCGGATACCGGCCCATGTGGACCCCCGACTCCTCCGCGCCTTTCTCGTCGTGGCCGAGGAACTGCACTTCACCCGAGCCGCCGCCCGTCTGTACGTCGCGCAGCAGGCGCTCAGTCGTGATGTGCGGCGGCTGGAGCGGGAGTTGGGGGCCGAGCTGTTCCTGCGGACCACCCGGCAGGTGACGCTGACGCCGGACGGTGAGCGGCTGCTGCCGTACGCCCGCCGGGTGCTCGCCGCGCAGGACGAGCTGCTCGCCGCGTTCCGGCAGGCCCGGCCGCTGCTCGTGGACCTCAACTCGCCGGGCCTGGTCACCGGGCGCCGGGTGCTGCACCGGGCGCGTGAACTCGCCCCGGAGCAGGAGCTGATGGCCCGCTACGAGAGTGGACTGGCCTGGGCCGCGGGGGAGTTGCTGGCGGGGCGGCTCGACGTGTCGTTCGGGCGGTTCGCCGGTCTTGAGCCGGTGTTGCGGGCCGGGCTCGACCATCAACTGGTGCGGTACGAGCCGATGGCGGTCGTGCTGCCCGAGGACCACCGGCTGGCGTCGCTGGACGCGGTGCCGGTGGACGCGCTCGCGGGGGAGTCCGTGTACGCCGGGGCCGGGAATCCGCGTACTCCGGAGTGGACGGATCTCGCGCGTCGTTTGTTCGAGGGGCGTGACATCGAGGTTGCGGCGCCCGCACCGATGGCCGTGGGCGAAGAGGAGTTCGAGCGGGTCATGGCGAAGATGCGGAACCCGATTCTCGCCGTGGTGGACTTTCCGGCCATGCCCCGGACGGTGGTGCGGCCACTGGTGGACCCGGTGCCGCTGTCCGCCGTGTCGCTCGTGTGGCGAAAGGGGCTGGTGCACCCCGGAATTGATGCGCTTCGTCGCGCTGCGGTGGAGATCGGCACCTCCGAGGGATGGCTGAGTCGGCCGGTGAACGGATGGATTCCGGCCATCGACGTGGACATGCTAAAAAGGGGAAAATGACGCATCACGCCACATGGTGAGGTCCCTGTGCGCTACCTTCAGGGCCTGAGCACGGTGTGGTAAAGGGGGCGCGAGGACCGGGTGGGGGCCCGGTTCGGCGGCGTGTGCTCGGGGTCGTCTGCGCGCCCGGAACAGTTCCGTGGGGGGATGTGCGTGCGCATGGAAAAGTGGCGAGAAGACGCCCAACCGGAATGGCCCCAAGCTGCATCCGCGACCAGAGAAGTACCGGTCGTAGGCGGAGAGGCCCAGGCGTTCCCGGCGACCGGAGCAACTGGAGGACCAGACATCCTGGAGGGCGGCAGACGTGGCCGCCATGGCGGTCGTATACGGACCGGTTCCGAGCTCGCCGGGCCTGCGGGGCCCGCGGGAAAGAACGCGCCTGGTGTGAGTGCGGGGGTGGGCGCGGGGGCCGGTGCCGGAGTCCTGGCCGATCCCTGGGGGAAGTCCGTGGGGGCCGACCCCGACGAGGTGACCGTCCAGCTCGACGGGCCGGTATCGCAGCTGGAAGCCGGGGGCAAGAGCGGTCCCGGCGCCGGTCACGACGGCTCCGACGGGCCCGTGTTCGTCGACGAGTCCGGCCGCCGCAGCCGTAGGTATCGCCGGATCGGCATGGCCGTCGGTATCGCCTGCGCGGTCTACGCCGTCGTCATCGTCGCCACTCTGCTGTCCGGCAGCTCCGACGCGCCCTGGCTCCCGGTGCCGGGCCAGAAGGACGACGCGCCGGCCGGCAAGGTCGACACCTCGCCGCTGCCCGCCGAGTCGGGCCGAGCGTCCGGCGGCAGCGGCAGCGTGGCGCCCGGGAACATTCCGACGGCGCGCAACGGTACGACGCCGTCGCCCGGCGCGAGTGCGAGCGGCAAGCCCGGCGCGTCCAAGGGGCCCAGCGGCAAGGCGAGTGCGTCCGCGTCTCCTAAGCCGTCCGCGAGCAAGAGCGCCCCGGCGACGAGCGGCGGGAGCGGGGGCAACCCGGTCGTACGGCCTTCGCAGCCGACTTCTGCCTCGCCCGATCCGACGCCGACGACCAGCACGAGCCCTCCGGCCGACCCGACGCCGACACCGACCCCGACCGGGAGCACGGGGACCGGCACGGTGGCCGACGCCCCGAGCACCCCGTCGCCCGTGGCACAGGAGCCGGCTGCCTCCGCGTCGGCACCGGCACCGTCCCAGACCCCGGAGCACATCCTCTGATGCCATCGCACAACCGCCGACCCAGGGCCACGAACACGGCCCCGGGCGGCCGTCACGGCGCAACTCCGGCTGCCTTGAGCGGAGTTGGGCCCCGCGCCCAGCGCGGTCCCCGGCGACGCCGGCTGTCCATGCGGTTCCTGCTGCCGATGCTGCTCCTCGTCGCGCTGCTGGCGATGCTGATGCTGCGTGGCTACGTGCACAGCGAGATCCTCGCCGACCACCGCATCCGCCCCGAGGCCGCCACCGACAAGGTGCCGGACAAGATCCTCGACGGCGGCCCGGTCATCGACACCCGCAGCGGCCGTACGACCAGCCTGGACGTCCCGGACCACGACATCGTGCTGACCTTCGACGACGGTCCCGACCCGACCTGGACGCCCAAGGTCCTGGACGTGCTCAAGAAGCACCACGCGCACGCCGTCTTCTTCGTCACCGGCACCATGACCTCGCGCTATCCGGGCCTGGTCAAACGCATCGTGGACGAGGGCAACGAGGTCGGCGTGCACACCTTCAGCCACCCCGACCTCTCCTTCCAGTCCAAGAAGCGCATCGACTGGGAGCTGTCCCAGACCCAGCTGGCGATCACCGGCGCGGCGGGCATCCGGACGTCACTGTTCCGGCCGCCGTACTCGTCGTCCGCCGACGCGATGGACAACCTGTCCTGGCCGGTGACCGAGTACATCGGCACCCGGGGCTACCTCACCGCCGTCAACAACACGGACAGCGAGGACTGGCAGAAGCCCGGCGTCGCGAAGATCATCAGCAACGCCACTCCGCGCGGCGGCAAGGGCGCGATCGTCCTGATGCACGACTCGGGCGGCGACCGCCACCAGACCGTGCAGGCGCTGGACAGGTTCCTGCCGGAGATGCAGACCAAGGGCTACAGGTTCGACAACCTCACCGAGGCCCTCGGCGCCCGCAGCGCGCTCACCCCGGTGACCGGCCTCAACCTGTGGAAGGGCAAGGCGTGGATCTTCCTGGTCCAGGCCTCGGACAGCATCATGGACGTCCTGGTGGTCGGCCTCGCGATCACCGGCTCCCTCGTCATCGCCCGCTTCGCGCTGATGCTCCTGCTCTCCGTCATCCACGCCCACCGGGTGCGCCGCAAGGACTTCGCCTGGGGCCCGCCGGTGACGGAACCGGTGACGGTCCTGGTCCCGGCGTACAACGAGGCCAAGTGCATTGAGAACACGGTCCGTTCGCTGATGGCGAGCGAGCATCCCGTCGAGGTGATCGTCGTCGACGACGGCTCGGCGGACGGTACGGCGAGAATCGTGGAGGCGATGTTCCTGCCGAACGTACGGGTCGTACGCCAGCTCAACGCCGGCAAGCCGGCCGCCCTCAACCGCGGTCTGGCGAACGCCAGTCACGACCTCATCGTCATGATGGACGGCGACACGGTCTTCGAACCGGCCACCGTACGGGAGTTGGTCCAGCCCTTCGGCGACCCGCGCGTGGGCGCGGTGGCGGGCAACGCGAAGGTCGGCAACCGGGATTCGATGATCGGCGCCTGGCAGCACATCGAGTACGTGATGGGCTTCAACCTCGACCGCCGTATGTACGACATCCTCCGCTGCATGCCGACGATCCCGGGCGCCGTGGGGGCCTTCAGGAGAAGCGCGTTGGAGCGGGTCGGCGGCATGAGCGACGACACGCTCGCCGAGGACACCGACATCACGATGGCCATGCACAGGGACGGCTGGCGCGTCGTCTACGCCGAGAAGGCGCGGGCCTGGACCGAGGCGCCGGAGACGGTCCAGCAACTCTGGTCCCAGCGCTACCGCTGGTCCTACGGCACGATGCAGGCGATCTGGAAACACCGGGGCGCGCTGCTGGACAAGGGCCCGTCCGGCCGCTTCGGACGCGTCGGCCTCCCGCTGGTGGCCCTGTTCATGGTGATCGCCCCGATCCTGGCCCCCCTGATCGACGTGTTCCTGCTCTACGGCCTGGTGTTCGGCCCGACGGAGAAGACGTTCCTCGCCTGGCTGGGCGTCCTCGCCATCCAGGCGATCTGCGCGGCCTACGCCTTCCGCCTGGACCGCGAACGCATGACGCACCTCGTCTCGCTGCCCCTGCAGCAGATCCTCTACCGCCAACTCATGTACGTCGTACTGCTCCAGTCCTGGATCACCGCGCTCACCGGAGGCCGCCTGCGCTGGCAGAAGCTGCGGCGCACGGGCGTCGTGGAAGCGGCACCCGGCGGTCCGGTGCCGACCCAGCGAAGCCGCAGTGGCAGTGACAGCGGCAGTGCCAATGATCGGAGGCCGGTGGCATGACGCACGGATACACGGCGGGGACGGGTACGAACCCGGATCCCGAGTCGACGCCGGCGTACGGGATTCCCCAACAGCGGCGGCAGGAACCGCAGTTGGCACCGGAACCGAAGAAGGCACCGGGCGGCCGGGACCGCTACCTCGACCTCCTCCGTTCGATCGCGTTGGTCCGGGTGGTCGTCTACCACCTCTTCGGCTGGGCGTGGCTGTCGGTGCTGTTCCCGTCGATGGGCGTGATGTTCGCGCTCGCGGGTTCACTGATGGCCCGCTCACTGAACCGTCCGGCGCTGGGCGTGATCAGGGGTCGGCTACGGCGACTGCTGCCCCCGCTCTGGGCGTTCAGCGCGGTGGTGCTGGTGATGATGTTCGGGATGGGCTGGAACCCGCTCAAGGACCCTGACCTGGGCGGCACTTGGTGGGGCGCGGCGAAGGTCCTCGACTACGTCGTGCCGGTCGGCGCTCCGCCGTATCCCGAGCATCTGGGTTCGGAGTCGGGCCTGTTGGAGAGCACGTGGGCGGACCAGGCGGCGGGGCCGTTGTGGTACCTGCGGGCGTATCTGTGGTTCGTGATCGCGTCACCGCTGCTGCTGTGGGCGTTCAGGAGGGTTCCGTGGGCGACGCTGCTGGCGCCCCTGGCGTTGACGGCGGTCGTGGGCACGGGTCTTGTGACCATCCCCGGTGAGACGGGCAACGCGGTGTCCGACTTCGCGGTGTACGGGGGCTGTTGGGTACTGGGCTTCGCACACCACGAGGGCGTACTGAAGAAGGTCCCGCGCTATCTCGCGGTGTCTGGCGCGACCCTGATCATGGGCTTCGGACTGTGGTGGGCGTCGGGTCATCTGGGGCCGGACGGCTGGGACTTGAACGACATCCCGCTCGCACAGGCGACCTGGTCCTTCGGCATCGTGGTGATCCTGCTCCAGTACTCGCCGTCGTGGCAGGAACTGCCGGGCAGGCTGGCGAAGTGGGATCGGCTGGTGACGCTGTCCAACAACCGCGCGGTCACGATCTACCTGTGGCACAACCTCCTCATCATGGCCACGGTCCCGATCATCGACCAGCTGTACAACCTCCCCTTCATGGAGAGCGACACGGCGACGTCGTGGCTCGACAAGGCGGACACGTTCCTGATGTTCCTGCTGATCTGGCCGCTCATCGCGGTGGCGATCCTCGCGTTCGGCTGGATCGAGGACCTCGCGGCGAAGAGGGGGCCGCGGTTGTGGCCGGACGGTGCGAGTAGTGGGGGGTCTCGGCGAAGGGGCTGATGAGGGGCGGTGGCGCAGTAGTGAATTTGGGTGCACGTGACCCGAAGAGCGAGGAGTGAAGACCCCACATGACACAGCCTCCCGGCTGGCCGCCGCAGGGCGGTTACGGACCCCCGCCTCCGCCGCAACAGCCGCCGCAGTATCCGGGTCCGTATGCGGCGCCGGTGCCCAACTACGGCGCGCCGTACGGTACTTACCCTCCTCCGCCGCCGGCCCCGCCCGGCAGGAACAGGGCGGCGATCGTCGTGGCTTCCGTGGTCGCGGCCGTGGTGTTGATCGGCGGCGGGGTCTACCTGGCCACGAACAACGGCGACAGCGCCGGCAACGACACCAAGCCGTTGGCGGACAAGAGCACGTCCGCGCCGCCGAGCGAGTCCGCGAGCACGGAGGACACGGCCGATCCGAGCAGCGACGAGACCGGCGACGGGACGGTCACGCCGCCCGCGACGGGTGTCGTCGGCCAGTGGCAGGACGACACCGACAAGACCCTGACCATCGGCACGGAGTACACGTCGGGCGACTACGTGGGCGACTATCCGCTCTCCTACATCGACCCCGGGGGCAAGGGCATCCTCACCGGCATGGGCACGGACCGGAGTGACGGTTCGTTCCGGATGGTCCTGAAGTCGATGAGTACGGAGAGTTCGAGCGGGGACGGCTACATCTCGGCGACGGTGACGCGGTCGGGGGACCGTGTGGATATCACGTGGGACGACGGGGGGACCGACACGTTGGCTTATGTGGGGGAGTAGGACCGGAGGGTGGGTGCCGGGAAGGTCAACCACGCACCGTCAGATACAAGGCCATACCGCCACAGAACACGGCGCCGACAGCCAACGGGTCAGCAACGACCGACCAGTTGAAGTACCGCCGAAGTCCGGCCGGCCCCGGCCCCGGCCCCGGCCCCGGCACCGACCCGGCCTCCGACTCGGCCCGCGCATGCGCCCGCATGGCATCGCCGCAGACGCCGGAGAAGTCGTAGTACAGGTCCCAGAACGAACCGTCGAACAACGCGAAGTCGATGTTCTCCCCACCGTGGGTCTCCAGGGCAAGGTGGCCTCGCCACGTGTCGCGGTGCAGCCTCTTCACCTCCGAGCAGGGCACCACCGCATGCCGCCACATACCGGAGCACACGATCTCGCCCGGCCGGAGCACCACCCTGATCAGCGAGCCCCGCCACAGGAACGACGCCGTTGCCAGCATCATGGCGTCCACCACGGCACGGTCCCGTGCGAGGCCCACCGCGTCCAACTGGACGTACAAGGCGAAACCGACGGCGCCGCAGGACAGACCCCTGAGGATGCCGACACGCAGCCAACGCACCAGCTTGATCTCTCCGCGCCGGTTCGGCCGGTAACCCCGTACCCGCTGGACGATCGAGGTACCGGGCCCGTACCAGTCACGCAACCCCGCCTGCCACAGCCCTGACGTCACGCGCGCGACCCTACCCGCAGGGGGTCCCGCGCCGACCGCGGTCTTCCTCACCGCGCCCACCCTCCGCCCGTGAGAGCAACGTTCCCTTCCGGTCACTCACAGCCACAGCGTGGAAACCCGCCCTCCCTACCTTCGGGATGCATCACCGCTCGTTACCCCGTAGTGCACCGTGGAGGCGTCATGACAGCCACTGGCAAGTGGATCGAGCACTGGGATCCGGAGGACGAGACCTTCTGGCGGGAGACCGGTGAGAAGGTCGCCCGTCGCAACCTCGTCTTCTCCGTGCTCTCCGAGCACATCGGCTTCTCGATCTGGACCCTGTGGTCCGTGCTGGTGCTCTTCATGGGCCCCGAGTACGGACTGACCCCGGCCGACAAGTTCCTGCTGACGTCGATGGTCACCCTCGTCGGCGCGGTCGTCCGGGTGCCGTACACCTTCGCGGTCGCCGTCTTCGGCGGACGCAACTGGACGATCGTCTCCGCGAGCCTCCTCCTCATCCCCACCATCGCCGCGTTCGTGGTGATGAAGCCGGGGACCTCCTTCGACACCTTCCTCTGGATCGGCCTGCTGGCCGGCATCGGCGGCGGCAACTTCGCCTCCTCCATGACCAACATCAACGCCTTCTTCCCGTTGAAGAAGAAGGGTTGGGCGCTTGGGCTCAATGCCGGTGGGGGCAACATCGGCGTCCCGGTCATCCAGCTCGTCGCCCTCGCGATCATCGGCGCCAGTGGCGGGCCGCGCGTGCTGCTCGGGATCTACATCCCGCTCATCCTCGTCGCCGCGATCCTCGCCGCCCTCTTCATGGACAACCTCACCTCCGTGAAGAACGACACCGGCGCCGCCAAGGACGCCGCGAGGGACTGGCACACCTGGATCATGGCGTTCCTGTACATCGGCACGTTCGGGTCGTTCATCGGGTACGCGTTCGCGTTCGGGCAGGTGCTTCAGGTCCAGTTCGGCCGTACGCCGCTGCAGGCCGCGTACCTCACCTTCATCGGCCCGCTGCTCGGCTCGCTGATCCGCCCGGTGGGTGGCTGGCTCGCCGACCGCTACGGCGGCGCGAAGATCACCCTGTGGAACTTCGTCGCCATGGCCGCCGCCACCGCCGTGCTCGTCGTCGCCAGCATGCAGAAGTCGTTGCCGCTGTTCGTCACCGTGTTCATCGTCCTGTTCGTGCTCAGCGGGCTCGGCAACGGCTCGACGTACAAGATGATCCCTGGCATCTTCCAGACCAAGGCCGTCGCGAAGGGGCTTGAGGGGGACGAAGCGGCTGCCTACGGGCGTCGGCTCTCCGGGGCCTCCATGGGGCTCATCGGGGCCGTCGGCGCGCTCGGCGGGGTCGGCATCAACCTCGCCTTCCGGCAGTCGTTCCTCTCCTACGGCTCCGGGACCGGCGCGTTCGTCGCCTTCCTCGCCTTCTACGCCCTCTGCTTCGGGGTCACCTGGGCCGTATACCTTCGGCGCCCGACCGCCCAGGCTCAGGCCAAGGCTTCCGCATCGGAGGCGAAGCCGCAGCTCAGCTATGCCGAGGTGTGACGTAACACCGTCGACATAAAGTCGAACCGAGCCTGTCACGCACCGTTGACAGGCTCGTTCGGCACGTAAGTATCGGCATGCGGGTAT
Organism: Streptomyces sp. NPDC050508; assembly: GCF_040655155.1. NCBI lineage: Bacteria > Bacillati > Actinomycetota > Actinomycetes > Kitasatosporales > Streptomycetaceae > Streptomyces > Streptomyces sp. NPDC050508. Next base: position 25,345 of record NZ_JBFAJJ010000026.1, on the reverse strand, counting down.
CGCACCACTGCATGGACCACCGCATGTACGACGACGTTCGGGACGAGAGACATGCACGAGGAACAGCAGCGACCGGATCGCGCGCCACACGGCCCCCTCTCCGGGTTCACCGTGGGTGTCACCGCCGCGCGCCGCGCCGACGAGCTGGGGGCACTGCTCCAGCGGCGCGGTGCGACGGTCGTGCACGCGCCCGCGCTGCGCATCGTGCCCCTCGCCGACGACAGCGAACTGCTCGCCGCGACCAAGGAGTTGATCGACCAGGCGCCGGACGTGGTGGTGGCCACGACGGCGATCGGGTTCCGGGGGTGGATCGAGGCCGCCGACGGGTGGGGGCTCGGGGAGGCGCTCCTCGACCGGTTGCGCGGGGTGGAACTGCTCGCCCGCGGGCCCAAGGTGAAGGGCGCGGTGCGGGCCGCCGGCCTCACCGAGGAGTGGTCGCCGTCGTCCGAGTCCATGGCGGAGGTGCTCGACCGGCTCCTGGAGGAGGGCGTCGAGGACCGCCGGGTCGCCATCCAGCTGCACGGCGAACCGCTGCCCGGGTTCGTGGAGTCGCTGCGGGCCGGGGGAGCGGAGGTCGTCGTCGTCCCCGTGTACCGGTGGATGCCGCCCGAGGACATCGCCCCGCTGGACCGGCTCCTGGACGCCGCGGTCTCCCGCGGCCTGGACGCGCTGACGTTCACCAGCGCACCGGCCGCCGCGTCGCTGCTCTCCCGCGCCGAGACCCGGGGCCTGCTGCCCGAACTCCTCGCCGCCCTGCACCACGACGTCCTCCCGGCCTGCGTCGGCCCGGTCACCGCGCTCCCGCTCCAGAACCACGGCATCAGCACGGTCCAGCCCGAGCGCTTCCGGCTCGGCCCGCTGGTCCAGCTCCTCTGCCAGGAACTCCCCGGCCGCGCCCGCACGCTGCCCGTCGCGGGGCACCGGGTGGAGATCCGCGGCCACGCGGTCGTGGTCGACGGCGTGCTACGGCCGGTTCCGCCGGCCGGTATGTCGTTGCTCCGGGCCCTGTCCCGCCGCCCGGGCTGGGTCGTCGCCCGAGCCGAACTCCTCCGCGCCCTCCCGGGCGCCGGCCGCGACGAGCACGCCGTGGAAACGGCAATGGCCCGCCTCCGTACGGCACTTGGTTCTCCGAAGCTGATCCAGACGGTGGTGAAGCGGGGGTATCGGCTGGCGTTGGATCCGGCGGCCGACACGAAGTACTCCGACGGTTGAACCGGTGTTGGTGCGGGCGTCCCTGGGGGCTCCGCCCCCAGCCCCCCGATCGGCCCTGAAGGGGCCTCGTCCTCAAACGCCGGACGGGCTGGATGGCGCCACCCTGCGCTATGAAGAAGCCCTGCGCTGCACAGCCCCGCACAACACCAACGCCCGCACCAAACACCCCACCCCCACCGTCGACAACCCCGCCCGCACCACGTTCCACCCCACCCACGCGTCCTCGAACCGCTCCCGAGCCGCCCCTACATCCGCTACATCCGCCGTGCTCGCCAGGTCGTCGTTCAGCGGAATATTGAAGGCGACCGTGACGAAGAACGCCAGCGCATACGCGCCCAGCCCCGCCCACACCCACACCCGGTACGGCCTTCCGCGCACCTGCCACGCCGACGCCGCGGTCAGGAGCAGCGCCCCCATGAAGCTCAGGAAGAACACGGGGTTCTGGATCACGTCGTTGATGTTCCGCATCACCTCGACGTAGACCCGGTCGTCGCTGCGGGCCAGCGCCGGCATGATCGCGCAGGCGAAGACGTAGAAGACCCCGGCGATCAACCCCATCGCGATCGTGGCCGCACCCAGTACCCAACCCGCGCCACTCGTGCCCTGTTTCTCTGTTTTCTCTGTCATGCCCTCCAGTCAACGGACGGGCCGCCGCCACCGACATCGCCGAGACGCGCGAGCGCATACGCGACCGTCCACGCGCGCCCTGCCCGAGGGGTTCCGGCCGCGCGAACGGGCAGGCACTGTAGAGGGAACGGTTTCCCGCGCCCCCACCTCCCCTTCCCTTCTCCGCTCACTCCCTCCTCCCCTCACTGGCAACGCACCGACCCCCGGCAGTCGACCATCCACGACCGACGACCGGGGTAATCCCTAGGCGGTGACAGGCACATGGCACTGGGTACGACCATGGCCCCGTACGAGCTGCGCTTCGACGCCGGGCGGATCTGCCTGGATCTCCTCGCGACCACCCATCCCGAGGAACGGCTCGACGCACCGGAGCCGTTGCGCGCGTGGATCGTCCGCTCGGGGCTCGTCCCGGCGGCCACCGCGCTCGCGCACGTCGACTCCGCCTGGCTCGTCGGGTTCCGTGAACTACGCGGGCAGATCAGCCAGTTGGTACGCAGAAGTACCGGTCCCGACACCCGGCCCTACGACCTCGCGCTCGCCCGCGTCAACGACCTCGCCCGCGCCGCACCCCCGGCACCCCGTGCCGTACGGGATGAAGACGGCGCGCTGGTGCGGCAGTTGGACGGGCCGCCGGGGTGCGATGCGCTGCTCGCGGTCGTCGCGCGGGACGCCGTAGAGCTGCTCACCGATCCGGTCGCGCGGGCCTCGTTGAGGGAGTGCGAAGGGGACAACTGCCCGATCGTTTATCTCGATACGTCCCGGGGGCGCAGGAGGCGCTGGTGCTCCAGTGAGGTCTGCGGGAACCGCGAAAGAGTGGCCCGGCATCGGCGGCGCGCGGCCCTCGCCCGAGCCTGAGAATCCCATATGCGGCTTCTGTGGAGTGACGGGACGTCAATTGTCGAAGTGATTTCGACAACAGTGCGTTTCACTCCGCCGTCGCACGGGCAGCCCGCGTGATCTTGCTGGTGTGGTGGAAATGTAAAGATCGTACGGTGGGAATGTGCACTCATGTCCCGCTCGTCACGTCACTACACAGAAAAATGTCGCCCCCCTCTGAACACTCGGCCGCCCGCCCGCGTACCTCTCCATGAGCGACCGACCGGGGGAACCCCCGGACACCGGAGGTGGGCGTGCGCAAGGATTCCGTCGTGGCCAATGAACACGCACCGAGGGCCCGACATCGCATGTCCCAGTCCTCGGAACCTGATGAGGAGCTGATGCGTGCCCTGTACCGAGAGCACGCCGGACCCTTGCTCGCCTATGTGTTGCGGCTCGTCGCCGGGGACCGGCAGCGTGCCGAGGACGTGGTGCAGGAGACGCTCATCCGGGCCTGGAAGAACGCCGGCCAGCTCAACCGGGCGACCGGATCGGTACGACCCTGGCTTGTGACGGTGGCACGGCGCATCGTCATCGACGGTCACCGCAGCCGGCAGGCCCGGCCGCAGGAGGTGGACCCGTCGCCGCTGGAGGTCATCCCCGCGGAGGACGAGATCGACAAGGCGTTGTGGCTGATGACACTGTCGGACGCGCTGGACGACCTGACCCCGGCCCACCGGGAGGTGCTCGTCGAGACGTACTTCAAGGGGCGTACCGTCAATGAGGCGGCCGAGACGCTTGGCATCCCCAGTGGCACGGTGCGCTCAAGGGTGTTCTACGCCCTTCGATCCATGAAACTTGCTCTGGAGGAGCGGGGGGTGACGGCATGAGCATTTACGGGGGATACGGAACGGGTAGTCCAGGTTCCATGCAGGGATCTCAGGGCTCGAACGAACACGAGACCGTCGGCGCCTACGCCCTCGGGATTCTCGACGACGCCGAAGCAACCGCTTTCGAGGCCCATCTCGCCACCTGTGAATGGTGCGCCCAGCAGCTCGACGAGCTGGCCGGGATGGAGCCGATGCTGGCGGCGCTCGCGGATCTGCCGGGCTCCGGCACCCCCGCGATCGGCGAGTCCCTGTCCGCGAAGCCCAGTCCACGGCTGGTGGAGCGGCTGGTCGACGACGTCGGTGACCGTCGAGCCCAGAAGCGCCGGCGCAGTTTCTACATGATCGCCGCTGCGGCCGCCCTGATCATCGCGGGACCGCTGGCCGTCATCGCGGCCAACAACGGCGACAGCTCGGGCCAGACCGGCTCCGTGGCCGTGGGCACCGCGAAGACCACCTTCGAAAACCTGTCCGACAAGGTCACGGCGACGGACGCGAGCACCAAGGTGACCGCGACCGTGGCGATGTCCAAGAAGGACTGGGGCACCCTCGGGGTCGTGGAGCTCAAGAACGTCAAGGGCCCCCTGAAGTGCTCCCTGATCGCCGTCGGCAAGAACGGCGAGCGCGAGACCATGAGCTCCTGGTCGGTCCCGGCCTGGGGTTACGGCATCGCGAACGCCACGAAGACGGAGGCCAAGAACCCGCTCTACGCCCAGGGCGGAGCGGCCTTCAAGCCGAACGAGATCGACCACTTCGAGGTCATGACCTTCGACGGCAAGAAGCTCGTGGCAGTGGACGCGTGAGCAGGTAGCAACTGGCCGATGCAACTGGCCAATGTGGTCTGTGGGGTCCGGGACGCGGCAGGTGCGCGTCCCGGGCCCCGCGTCTTTGTCAAGATCCACCGGGCACGCCCCTCGCTACAGAGGCTTTCTTTCGCGTACGGTTGACGGCTGCCCAGCACGTCAGAAGGGGGCCCGGTGGCCGCACAGGCTCAACAGGAGACCGCGCTCGACACGGTGTCCGACAAATCCGCCCAGGATTCGCTACGGGACCGGGAGATCAGCGTCGAACAGGCACACCTGGACCGGGTGTACCGGCGGCTTGAGGAGAAGATCCACGAGGCGGAGTTCCTCATGAACGACGCGGCCAAGCGCGGCCAGGTCGGCACGCCCGGCGCGCTCGCCGAACGGGACGCACAGGTGTTCCGCGCCGGTATCCACCTCAACCGGCTCAACAACGAGTTCGAGGACTTTCTCTTCGGCAGGATCGACCTCCTGCTCGGCAAGGACGGCAAGAAGGGGCCCGACGGCGCCTACACCGCCGTAGAACCGGCCGAAGGCGCCGTGCGGGACGACGACAACACCGCCGACATTGCCGAGACCCTGCACATCGGCCGTATCGGGGTCCTCGACTCCGAGTACGCGCCGCTGGTCATCGACTGGAGGGCGCCCGCCGCGGCGCCCTTCTACCGGTCCACGCCGGTCGATCCGGGGCGGGTCGTACGGCGCCGGGTCATCCGCTCCAAGGGGCGTCGGGTGCTCGGGGTCGAGGACGACCTGATGCGGCCCGAGCTGACCGCCTTCCTCGACGGCGAGCAGCTGGCCGTCATCGGCGACGGCGCCCTGATGGCCGCGCTCGGCCAGGCCCGCAGCCACACCATGCGCGACATCGTGGCGTCGATCCAGGCCGAGCAGGACCTGGTGATCCGCGCCCCCGCCGCCTCGGTGACGTACGTCGAGGGCGGCCCGGGGACCGGCAAGACGGCCGTGGCGCTGCACCGCGCCGCCTACCTGCTCTACCAGGACCGGCGCCGGTACGCGGGCGGCATCCTCATCGTCTCGCCGACCCCGCTGCTGGTGGCGTACACCGAGGGCGTCCTGCCGTCCCTCGGCGAGGAGGGCCAGGTCGCCATCCGGGCCATCGGCTCGCTCGTCGACGGCGCCGAGGCCACCCTGTACGACTCCCCGGCCGTGGCCCGCGCCAAGGGCTCGTACCGCATGCTGCGTGTGCTGCGGAAGGCCGCGCGGGGTGCCCTGGAGCTGAGCGATTCGCCGTCCCGGCTGCGGGTCGTCGCCTTCGGGCGTCGGCTGGAGTTGGAGGCGGTCGACCTGGAGCGCGTCCGGCAGAACGCCCTCAGCGGTACGGCTCCCGTCAACATGCTGCGCCCGCGCGCCCGCAAGCTCCTCCTGGACGTCCTGTGGGAGCGCTCCGGTTCGGCCGGCCGGCACACTGATCCCGAACTGGCCGCCGAACTGCGCTCGTCCTTCGACGAGGACATCGCGAGCGAGGACGACTTCATCGCGTTCCTCGACGCCTGGTGGCCCGAACTCACCCCGCGCGCCGTCCTGGAGTCCATGTCCGACGAGCGCAAGCTCGGCCGCTGGGCCCGGCGCATCCTCAACCCCGGCGAGGTCCGCAGGGTCGCCCGCGCACTGAAGCGGGACGGGCTCTCGGTCCACGACGTGGCGATCCTCGACGAACTCCAGGCGGTCCTCGGCACCCCGGCCCGCCCCCGCAAGCGGCGCGACCTGGACCCGCTGGACCAGCTCACCGGTCTGGAGGAGCTGATGCCGACGCGCGAGGAGTCGCAGCGCGAACGGGCCGAGCGGCTCGCCCAGGAGCGCGTCGAGTACGCGCACGTCATCGTGGACGAGGCCCAGGACCTCACCCCGATGCAGTGGCGCATGGTCGGCCGCCGCGGCCGGCACGCCACCTGGACGGTCGTAGGAGATCCGGCCCAGTCCTCCTGGTCCGACCCCGACGAGGCCGCCGAGGCCCGCGACGAGGCCCTCGGCTCCCGCCCCCGCCGCCGCTTCACCCTCACGGTCAACTACCGCAACCCGGCCGAGATCGCGGATCTGGCGGCGAAGGTCCTGGCCCTCGCGATGCCCGGCTCCGAGTCCCCGTCCGCGGTCCGCTCGACGGGAGTGAAGCCGCACTTCGCCGTCGTACGGAACTCGTTGTCGGAGTCGGTCCGCGCGGAGGCCGCCCGGCTGCTCGACCGCGTGGACGGCACCGTCGGCGTGGTCGTCGCCATGAACCGCCGCGAGGAGGCCCGCCGTTGGCTCACCGGCCTCGGGGACCGGGTCGTGGCCCTCGGCAGCCTGGAGGCCAAGGGGCTCGAATACGACGCGACGGTCGTCGTCTCGCCTGCGGAGATCGCCGACGAGTCGCCCGCCGGACTGCGGGTCCTGTACGTCGCCCTCACCCGCGCGACCCAGCAACTGACGGTGGTCTCGGCCGAGCGGGACGAGCCGGACGCGAACGGGGTGCCGGATCTGCTCAGGGACTGAGGGACTGAGGGGACCGACCGAGGAGTGCTTTCTATGAACTCTCGGGATGGGAATGGTCTTACGGGATCTGTTTGTTAGCCTGGATGTGACACCGGCCCGATCCAAGCCCCCGGGCCCAACCTTCGTCGCTTAGAGCGACCACTTGCCGCGAGGCGAGCATGGCGGGTCGGTGTCATTGCTTGTCAGAGAGGTCCCCGTCACGGGAAAAGTGACGGGGACCTCTTTTCGTTGTGAACCGTTGAGAACAAAACGTTCGCAATAGGGGGCGGCTAACGCCTACCGGGCAGTAGGTGCGACGATCGGAACGCGTACTCAGCTCAACGGTGAAAGCAGAGGAAGTCGGCCATGGCTACGGCGCCCAGCGTCTCCTACTCGATCACGGTCCGTCTGGAGGTGCCCGCGAGCGGAACCGCGGTCTCCCAGATCACCACGGCCGTGGAGTCCCACGGAGGCTCGGTGACCGGCCTCGACGTGACCGCCTCCGGCCACGAGAAGCTCCGCATCGACGTCACCATCGCCGCGTCCTCGACGGCCCACGCCGACGAGATCGTCCAGCAGCTGCGCGGCATCGAGGGCGTCACCCTGGGCAAGGTCTCGGACCGTACGTTCCTCATGCACCTCGGCGGCAAGATCGAGATGCAGTCCAAGCATCCGATCCGCAACCGTGACGACCTCTCCATGATCTACACCCCGGGTGTCGCCCGCGTGTGCATGGCCATCGCGGAGAACCCCGAGGACGCGCGCCGCCTCACCATCAAGCGCAACTCCGTCGCGGTCGTGACGGACGGCTCGGCCGTTCTCGGGCTCGGCAACATCGGCCCGATGGCCGCCCTCCCGGTCATGGAGGGCAAGGCGGCGCTCTTCAAGCGCTTCGCCGGTATCGACGCCTGGCCGATCTGCCTGGACACCCAGGACACCGACGCGATCGTCGAGATCGTCAAGGCCATCGCCCCGGGCTTCGCCGGCATCAACCTGGAGGACATCTCCGCGCCGCGCTGCTTCGAGATCGAGGCCCGGCTGCGCGAGGCCCTCGACATCCCCGTCTTCCACGACGACCAGCACGGCACCGCCATCGTGGTGCTCGCCGCGTTGACGAACGCCCTGCGGGTCGCCGGCAAGGGCATCGGTGACATTCGCGTCGTCATGTCCGGCGCGGGCGCGGCCGGTACGGCCATCCTCAAGCTGCTGCTCGCCGCCGGCGTCAAGAACGCGGTCGTCGCCGACATCCACGGTGTCGTGCACGCCGGCCGCGAGGACCTGGTCGACGCCAAGCCCGACTCGCCGCTGCGCTGGATCGCAGACAACACCAACCCGGACGGCCTCACGGGCACCCTGAAGGAGGCCGTGCGCGGCGCCGACGTCTTCGTGGGTGTCTCGGCCCCGAACGTCCTCGACGGTGACGACGTGGCCGCGATGGCCGAGGGCGCGATCGTGTTCGCGCTCGCGAACCCCGACCCTGAGGTCGACCCCACAATCGCCCGTCAGACGGCCGCGGTTGTGGCCACCGGCCGCTCGGACTTCCCGAACCAGATCAACAACGTGCTGGTCTTCCCGGGTGTCTTCCGCGGTCTGCTGGACGCGCAGTCCCGCACCGTCAACACCGAGATGATGCTCGCCGCCGCGAGCGCACTCGCGAACGTGGTGTCCGAGGACGAGCTGAACGCGAACTACATCATCCCGAGCGTCTTCAACGACAAGGTCGCCGGAGCGGTCGCGGGCGCGGTGCGCGACGCGGCCAAGGCGGCGGCAGCCGCGGCGCCCTCCGCGTCGTAGGCCGTCCGGCTCGGTGTGTGCGGTGGCTGTGAGGATCGCCACGGCCGCCGACACACCGGCGCGTCGCGGAACCCGGGGCCTTCGGCGGCCGTTTATCGTGGCGGCCAGGCTTCGGGCCTGTCCAGGCCCGGTCCTCGCTGCCGGGAGTCGACGGAGCGTCACCACACTGATGCAGTGGCGCTTTTCGTGTGACCCCCAGGGGTGTTCTCGCGACTCCTACGGGTGCCGGATTGGCTTTCCCGCCGCAGGTAGGGGCAGGATGCGTCTTCGGGCGCGAGGGTCTGGACGACGGACCCGGGTCCGGGGACTCACCGAGGACCCTGGCAGCATCGGCTTCACCGTGCCCGATATGCGGCTCCGCCGCGTGGCACGCCTCAACGGCAAGAAGAACACGGGAGTAACAACATGAACCGCAGTGAGCTGGTGGCCGCGCTGGCCGACCGTGCCGAGGTGACCCGCAAGGACGCCGACGCCGTTCTGGCCGCGTTCGCCGAGACCGTCGGCGAGATCGTCTCCAAGGGTGACGAGAAGGTCACCATCCCCGGCTTCCTGACCTTCGAGCGCACCCACCGTGCCGCTCGCACCGCGCGCAACCCGCAGACCGGCGACCCGATCAACATCCCCGCGGGTTACAGCGTCAAGGTGTCCGCGGGCAGCAAGCTCAAGGAAGCCGCCAAGGGTAAGTAGTCCTTCGCGTACGCGACGGGATTGCGTACGAGGATCAAGTAACGCGAATGGGGCGGCCACCCGGTCAGGGTGGCCGCCCCATCGTCGTACGTACGACTGCTCAGCCGTTGTTCCTACGACTGCTTATCCGAGCGCCTTGCCCGGGAGTTCGACCTTCGCGCCCAGCTCCACGAGCTTCTCCATGAAGTTCTCGTAGCCGCGGTTGATGAGGTCGATGCCGTGGACGCGGGACGTGCCCTGGGCCGCCAGCGCCGCGATGAGGTACGAGAAGCCGCCGCGGAGGTCGGGGATGACCAGGTCGGCGCCCTGGAGGCGGGTCGGGCCCGAGACGACCGCCGAGTGGAGGAAGTTGCGCTGGCCGAAGCGGCAGTTCGAGCCGCCCAGGCACTCGCGGTACAGCTGGATGTGAGCACCCATCTGGTTGAGCGCGGAGGTGAAGCCCAGGCGGGACTCGTAGACCGTCTCGTGGACGATGGAGAGGCCGGTCGCCTGCGTCAGGGCAACGACCAGCGGCTGCTGCCAGTCCGTCTGGAAGCCCGGGTGCACGTCCGTTTCGAGCGCGATGGACTTCAACTGCCCGCCGGGGTGCCAGAAGCGGATGCCCTCGTCGTCGATCGCGAAGGCACCGCCCACCTTCCGGTAGGTGTTCAGGAACGTCATCATCGAGCGCTGCTGCGCGCCCCGGACGTAGATGTTGCCCTCGGTCGCCAGCGCCGCGGACGCCCAGGACGCGGCCTCCAGACGGTCCGGGAGGGCCGCGTGGTTGTAGCCGCCGAGCGAGTCCACACCGGTGATGCGGATCGTGCGGTCGGTGTCCATGGCGATGATCGCGCCCATCTTCTGCAGTACGCAGATGAGGTCCTCGATCTCCGGTTCCACGGCCGCGTTGGCGAGTTCGGTGACGCCCTCCGCCAACACCGCAGTCAGCAGCACCTGCTCGGTCGCGCCCACGGACGGGTACGGCAGCTGGATCTTCGTACCGCGCAGCCGCTGTGGGGCCTCCAGGTACTGGCCGTCCGCCCGCTTCTCGATCTTCGCGCCGAACTGCCGCAGCACCTCGAAGTGGAAGTCGATCGGCCGGCCGCCGATGTCACAGCCGCCGAGCCCCGGAATGAACGCGTGCCCGAGCCGGTGCAACAGCGGGCCGCAGAACAGGATCGGGATGCGCGACGAGCCCGCGTGGGCATCGATGTCGGCGACGTTGGCGCTCTCGACGTGCGAGGGGTCGAGTACCAACTCGCCCGGCTCCTCACCCGGACGGACCGTCACCCCGTGCAGTTGCAGCAGTCCGCGTACGACCCGAACGTCACGGATGTCCGGAACGTTGCGCAGTCGACTTGGCTCACTGCCCAGCAGGGCGGCGACCATGGCCTTCGGTACGAGGTTCTTCGCACCACGGACACGGATCTCGCCCTCAAGCGGGGTTCCGCCGTGGACAAGCAGTACGTCGTCTGAGCCGTTGACGGTCATGAATCTCGCGTTCCGTGGAGTTGGGCAGGGGCCGAAGACGTAAGCGTAATGGCCGCCCACCCCCCTCCAGTAAGCCCAAGGAGCACCTAGGCACGTCATAGCTGTGTCACAACACGAACCGTTCGCAATCGGGCACATGGGGTCACGGGGCGGTATGTGCGCCCTCGGCGCTCCCTTCCGCCCTGAGCTGCATTCACTGCCGAACCCGCATTGCCTCCCCCATCCGCGGGAAGATGCGGGATCATGTCTGGCATGACCGAGGTGTCCTCGCTCACAGGGCGGTTGCTCGTGGCAACACCCGCCCTGGCGGACCCGAACTTCGACCGCGCGGTGGTGCTCCTTCTCGACCACGACGAGGAGGGCTCCCTCGGTGTCGTCCTCAACCGCCCCACCCCCGTGGACGTCGGGGACATCCTGGAGGGCTGGGCGGATCTCGCCGGCGAGCCGGGAGTCGTCTTCCAGGGCGGCCCGGTCTCGCTGGACTCGGCCCTCGGCGTCGCCGTCATCCCGGGCGGCGCGTCGTCCGCCGAGCGCGCCCCGCTCGGCTGGCGGCGGGTGCACGGCGCGATCGGCCTCGTCGACCTGGAGGCCCCGCCGGAGCTGCTGGCCTCGGCGCTCGGCTCGCTCAGAATCTTCGCGGGCTACGCGGGCTGGGGGCCCGGGCAGCTGGAGGACGAACTGGTCGAGGGCGCCTGGTACGTCGTTGAGTCGGAGCCCGGTGACGTCTCCTCGCCGTCCCCGGAGAGACTCTGGCGCGAGGTGCTGCGCCGCCAGCGCAGCGAACTGGCGATGGTGGCGACGTATCCGGACGACCCTTCGCTGAACTGATCCCTGAACTGAGGGACCCTTCGCGGAACTGATGCCGGTGAGCTTCAGTACCCTTGGCCGTATGAGCACTCTTGAGCCCGAGCGCGGGACTGGTACGGGGACCCTCGTAGAGCCGACGCCCCAGGTGTCGCACGGCGACGGGGACCATGAGCGCTTCGCCCATTACGTCCAGAAGGACAAGATCATGGCGAGCGCCCTCGACGGCACTCCTGTGGTGGCGTTGTGCGGCAAGGTCTGGGTGCCGGGCCGCGACCCGAAGAAGTACCCGGTGTGTCCCATGTGCAAGGAGATCTACGAGTCCATGGGCTCGGGCGGGGACGGCGACAAGGGCAAGGGCGGCGACGGCAAGTAGCCGGTCGGCTCCGTCTGGCTGTTTGAAGGCCCTCAGGGCGCGCTTTTGTGCGCCCTGAGGGCCTTTTGTGTGTCACGAAGTGGTTGAGACCTCTTGTGGCCGCGTTCATCTACTCCTTAATCTCCGTGGTGTTGTGCAGAGCGAAACGCCCATTGCATATGTTGCAACGCACGCCCGGATTCCCGGAGGAACGCTCCATGAAGCTCGCCCCCAGATTCGCCGTACTCGTCGCGGCCGCCGCTGTCGTCGCCGGCTGCGCGCCCCAGACCTCCGACAACTCGTCCTCTGACAAGGACGACCAGAGCGGCACCCTGCGGGTGTGGCTCTTCCAGGAGGTCGGCAACGACCCGAAGGCGAAGGTCGTCGACTCCGTGGTCACCGCCTTCGAGAAGGCCCACAAGGGCACCAAGGTGGACGTCGAGTACATCCCGATCGACACCCGCGCCCAGCGCGTCAAGGCCGCCTTCAACGACCCGAAGTCCGCGCCCGACGTCATGGAGTACGGCAACACCGACACGGCCGGCTACGTCCACGACGGCGGACTCCTCGACGTCACCAAGGACTTCGGCGCCTGGAGCGAGGCCAAGGACACCGACCCGACCGCGAAGCAGTCCGTCACGGTCGACGGCAAGATGTACGGCTCCCCGTTCTACGTCGGCGTCCGCGCCCTGTACTACCGCACCGACGTCTTCAAGGACCTGGGCCTGCAACCCCCCAAGACCATGGCCGAGTTGGCATCGACCGCCCGCAAGATCCACAAGGCGAAGTCCGACCTCTACGGCCTCGTCGTCGGCGGCGCCTACACGTACGGCGCGATGCCCTTCGTCTGGGCCAACGGCGGCGAACTCGCCACGGCCAAGGGGAGTTCGTACACCTCCGGGATCGACAGCGCCGCCGCGCAGAAGGGCATCAAGGCCTACACCTCGCTCTTCACGAGCGACAACTGTCCCGCCGCCAAGTGCGCGGTGATGGGCGGCAACGACACGATCACCGCGTTCGCGGCCGGCAAGGCGGGCATGGCGATCGGCGGCGACTTCAGCCACACGGCTGTCGAGGCGGGCAAGGTCAAGGGCAAGTACGCGGTCGTGCCGTTGCCGGGGGTCGCGTCCGGGTCCGTCGCTCCCGCGTTCGCCGGGGGCAACAACATCGGGGTTCTGAAGAGCACTTCGCACCGCACACTGGCGGTCGATCTCATGGAGCAGCTCACCTCGAAGGCGACGCAGGCGTCCATGTTCGACGCGATGGGGTTCCTGCCTACATTCACTGATGTTCGTGACGCGGCTGCGGCGAAGGTGCCGTTCGAGAAGCCGTTCGTGGAGACGTTGGCCGCGGGGACGAAGTTCGTTCCCGCGTCGCCGGGTTGGTCGGAGATCGACTCTTCGCTGGTGCTGCCGACGATGCTGCAGGAGGTCATCAGCGGCAAGAAGGACGTGGCGGCGGCTTCGAAGGACGCGGCGAAGAAGATGAACGACGCGTTTAGCTCCGCGGGTTGAGCGGTGGCGCCTAATAGCTCGGTGAGTGTGGAGCGTTCGCGGGTGCGGGTTCGTCGTGGCTTGTCGCGCAGTTCCCCGCGCCCCTGGGGGAGTTCGGGTGTGCCTTGGTTGTATCTGGCCCCCGCTCTGGTCGTCCTTGGTGGGCTGCTGGTCTACCCGATTTATCAGCTTGGGTTGATCTCCTTCTTCCAGTACACGCAGGCGCAGGTCAGTGGTGGGGAACCGACGACCTTCAAGGGGTTCGGGAACTACTCGGAGTTGTTCTCCGACAGTCAGTTCTGGCAGGTGCTGCTGTCGACCGTGTTGTTTGCGGGGGCGTGTGTGGTGTCGACACTCGCCGTCGGGTGTGCGCTTGCGGTGTTGCTCACGCGGGTGCGGGCCTTGCCTCGGCTGGTGTTGATGCTGGCCGCGCTCGGGGCCTGGGCTACGCCTGCCGTCACCGGGTCGACGGTCTGGCTGCTGCTCTTCGACCCGGACTTCGGGCCGGTGAACCGCATCCTCGGGCTCGGGGACCACTCCTGGACGTACGGGCGGCTGAGCGCGTTCTTTCTCGTGCTGCTCGAAGTGGTGTGGTGTTCCTTCCCGTTCGTGATGGTGACGGTCTACGCCGGGATCCGCGCCGTGCCCTCCGAGGTGCTGGAGGCCGCCGCCCTGGACGGGGCCTCGCAGTGGCGGATCTGGCGGTCCGTGCTGACGCCCATGCTGCGGCCGATCCTGACCGTCGTGACCATTCAGTCCGTCATCTGGGACTTCAAGGTGTTCACCCAGATCTACGTCATGACCAACGGCGGCGGCATCGCGGGCCAGAACCTCGTCCTGAACGTGTACGCCTACCAACAGGCGTTCGCGGCCTCGAAGTACAGCCTCGGCTCGGCGATCGGCGTCGTCATGCTGCTGATGCTGCTCGCCGTCACGCTGGTCTATCTGCGCCTGCTGCGCAGGCAGGGGGAGGAGCTGTGAGTCTGCTTCGCGGTCTTGTACGACGGCCCTGGCGGCTCGCTGCGGAGGCCTCGGCGCTGCTGATCGCGGTCGTCGTCGCCTTCCCCCTCTATTGGATGGTGCTCAGCGCCTTCAAACCGGCCGGGGAGATCGAGTCGAGCGAGCCTCGGCCGTGGACCCTGGCGCCCTCTCTGGACTCGTTCCGGAGGGTGTTCGGGCAGCAGGAATTCGGCCGTTACTTCGTCAACAGCCTTGTCGTGGCGGGCTCGGTGGTCATCGTCTCGGCACTGATCGCCTTTCTCGCCGCGACGGCGGTGACACGATTCCGGTTCCGCTTCCGGACCACCCTCCTGATCATGTTCCTGGTGGCCCAGATGGTGCCCGTGGAAGCGCTGACGATCCCCCTCTTCTTCACCATGCGGGGGCTCGGGCTGCTGAACACCCTGGGGTCGCTGATCCTGCCCCAGATCGCGTTCTCGCTGCCGTTCGCGATCTGGATGCTGCGGGGGTTCGTGAAAGCCGTACCGGACGCGCTGGAGGAGGCCGCGTACATCGACGGGGCGAGCCGGACGCGATTCCTGTGGCAGATCCTTTTCCCGCTCGTCTTCCCGGGGTTGGTCGCCACGAGCGTGTTTTCCTTCATCTCGGCCTGGAACGACTTCCTCTTCGCCAAGTCCTTCATCATCAGCGACACTTCCCAGTCGACCCTGCCGATGGCCCTGTTGGTCTTCTACAAGCCCGACGACCCTGACTGGGGCGGGGTCATGGCGGCCTCCACGGTGATGACGATTCCGGTGCTGGTGTTCTTCG
This sequence comes from Streptomyces sp. NPDC050508, assembly GCF_040655155.1. NCBI lineage: Bacteria > Bacillati > Actinomycetota > Actinomycetes > Kitasatosporales > Streptomycetaceae > Streptomyces > Streptomyces sp. NPDC050508. Next base: position 10,158 of record NZ_JBFAJJ010000026.1, on the reverse strand, counting down.
TACTCGTACAGCGACGTCTGGTCTCGGGGCTGGGCGGAGCGGTTAAGGACTGACGTGACCGATGTGATTCCGCTGCCCCGGTACGCCCACACCTACCGGGGGCACTTCGAACTCGGCCCCGACACACGCCTGGTGGCAGGTGAGGGCGCCGGCGCGAGCGAGCGCTGGCTGCGCGGCGCGCTCGGCGCGGCCACCGGATTTCCGCTGGCCCCGGGGGACTCGCCCGAGGACGCCATCCAGCTGTACATCCACCCCACGGTGACCAAGGATCTCGGCCCGGAGGGCTACCGTCTGATGGTCCTGTCCCACACCGTCCACGTGGTCGGCGGCGGCCCCGCGGGTCTCTTCTGGGGCGCCCAGACGCTACGTCAACTGCTGGGCCCGGACGCCTTTCGGCGTGCCCCGCTGCCCGGCAGGGAATGGCGGTTGCCCCTGACCCACGTCCAGGACTCCCCGCGCTTCCGCTGGCGCGGCCTCATGCTCGACGTCTCCCGGCACTTCATGCCCAAGGAAGGCGTCCTGCGCTACCTGGATCTGATGGCGGCGCACAAACTCAACGTCTTCCACTTCCACTTGACGGACGACCAGGGCTGGCGCGTACAGATCAAGCGGTACCCGAAGCTGACCGAGATCGGCTCCTGGCGGGCCCGTACGAAATTCGGCCACCGTGCCTCACCGCTCTGGGACGACAAGCCCCACGGCGGCTACTACACACAGGACGACATCCGCGAGATCGTCGCCTACGCCGCCGAGCGGCATATCACCGTGGTCCCGGAAATCGACGTACCGGGACACTCGCAGGCCGCCATCGCCGCGTATCCGGAACTGGGCAACACCGACGTCATCACTGCATCGATCGAGGGGGGCAACTCCCTCTCGGTCTGGGACACCTGGGGCATCAACCCGAACGTACTCGCCCCCACTGACAACACCCTGCGCTTCTACGAGGGGGTGTTCGAGGAACTCCTCGCCCTGTTCCCCTCGGAGTTCATTCACGTCGGCGGCGACGAATGCCTCAAGGACCAGTGGAAGCAGTCGCCGACCGCGCAGGCGCGCATCAAGGAACTCGGGCTCGCGGACGAGGACGAGTTGCAGTCGTGGTTCATCGGGCACTTCGACAAGTGGCTCTCCGCGCGCGGGAGAAGGCTCGTCGGCTGGGACGAGATCCTGGAGGGCGGGCTCGCGGACGGGGCGGTCGTGTCGTCCTGGCGTGGGTACGAGGGCGGGATCACCGCCGCCCGCGCGGGGCACGACGTCGTCATGTGCCCTGAACAGCACGTGTACTTGGACTGGCGGCAGGCCCCCGGGGATGACGAGCCGGTGCCGATCGCCCATGTGCGCACCCTGGAGGACGTCTACCGCTTCGAGCCGGTTCCGGAGCAGCTCAGCGAGGCCGAGGCTCGTCATGTGCTGGGCGCGCAGGCCAACGTGTGGACCGAGGTGATGGAGGACCAAGGGCGCGTGGACTACCAGACGTTCCCCCGGCTCGCGGCGTTCGCCGAGGTCGCCTGGAGTGCGCTTCCGGCGCCCGCGGAACGGGACTTCGCCGACTTCGAGCGACGGATGGCCGCCCACTATCCGCGGCTCGACGCCCTGGGTGTCGCCTACCGTCCGCCCACCGGACCACTGCCGTGGCAGCAGCGCCCCGGAGTGCTCGGACGCCCCAAGGACGGCCCGCCCCCGAACGCGTAGCAACGCGTAGAACACGTAAGGGAAAAAGACCCCAAGAGTCACCGATGAGTGGCAATTCGCGCGTACCGGTGATGCCCTACCAAAACGGACCATCTCCCTGGTGAGACGGGCGAATGCCTCCTAGCGGACCCCCGCGTTCGGGTCTTGCGAAGATGTGCCAGAGTTGCCACGTCCGCCCTGTCAGCACGTACCGTACGGCAGCAACAGGTGGGACCAGGTGGGGCAGCGGGAAGGGGCAGCCGGTTTGACCACGCACGCACCGCAGGCGGGGCAGTCCGTCACGCTGCCCACAACGCTGGACGAGGCCGTGGCGGCGCTCACGGCCCTGCCCACCGCCGTCCCGGTGGCCGGCGGCACCGACCTCATGGCCGCCGTCAACTCGGGGCAGCTCAGGCCCAGCGCGCTGGTCGGTCTCGGGCGGATCAGCGAGATCCGCGGCTGGCAGTACCAGGACGGGCACGCGCTGCTCGGCGCGGGCCTCACGCACGCCCGCATGGGCCGTCCCGACTTCGCCGCCCTCATCCCGGCGCTCGCCGCCTCCGCGCGTGCTGCGGGCCCGCCGCAGATCCGCAACGCGGGCACCCTGGGCGGCAACATCGCCTCGGCCGCGCCCACCGGGGACGCGCTGCCCGTACTGGCCGCCCTGGAGGCGACGCTGATCATCGCGGGCCAGGACGGAGCCCGCCGGGAGATCCCGGTGTCGCACCTCCTGGCCGGCGTGGAGATGCTGCGCGGCGGCGAACTCATCGGCTTCGTGCGCGTGCCGCTGCTGCACGCCCCGCAGGTCTTCCTGAAGGCCACCGGCCGGACCGGCCCCGGGCGCTCGGTCGCGTCCGTCGCGGTCGTCCTCGACCCCGCCCGGCGCGGCGTCAGGTGCGCCGTCGGTGCCATAGCGCCGATGCCTCTGAGGCCCCTGGACGCCGAGCAGTGGGTGGCCCGGCTGATCGACTGGGACAACAGTCGCACGATCGTCCCCGAGGCGCTGAGCGCCTTCGGGGAGTACGTCGCCGCGGCCTGCATCCCCGACCCGGTACCGGCCGAGGACGGCTCCGTGGAACAGCTTCCGCCCGCGGTACTGCACCTGCGGCGCACCGTCGCCGCACTGGCCCGACGAGCACTCGGGAGGGCGCTGTCGTGACCGACGACCAGCACGGAGAGGGCACCCCTCAGGGCAGCGGACGCTGGGACCCGCTGCCCCAGGGTGACTACGACGACGGCGCCACGGCCTTCGTGAAACTCCCCGAAGGGGGCATCGACGCCCTCCTGGCCGCTCCGGGCCACGGCTATGTGCCGCCGCCCATAGAGGCCGCCCCGGACGCCGACCCGTCGTCGACGGGGTCCTGGGCCATGCCCGCCGAAGGCGTCCAGTGGCCCGACCCGAACGCCGTACCGCAGCAGGGGACGGCCGGGGGCGACCAGTTCTCGTACCGTCCCGGGGCCACCGGCCAGTGGACCTTCCAGGACACCAACGCCCCGGACGCGGGCGCCGCGCCCGGTCGCGACGTGACCGGGGAGTGGTCGATCCCCGTGGCCGGTGGTGATCTCCCGGACGAATCGGGCGAGTTCACCACGTCGGCCCTGGTCGAGCAGTGGGGCGGCACCCCTCCGGCCACCCTGCCCGGCGGCGCGCCCGCGCCCTGGGCGACGGAGGGCGCGGGCCAGTCCTGGGCACAGCAGGCGTCCGGCGCCGACGTGGCGGAACGGCCGGGCACGCACCCCGCCGAGCACACCGACGGCCGAGGTACGCCGTACCCGACCGGCGAGGTGTCGGCGCAGGCTGCTACCCGCCCGCCCGCCGAGACGACCCGGCAGCCGTACGCGGAACCCGGCGACCCGTACGCGCACACCCGGACCGACGCGGCCACCGACCCCTACGGCGACGCCCGCGGCGACCGTCATGACGACGCCTCCGCCGAACTCGCCGCGGCCGACGCACAGTCAGCTCATGGGAACGCCGGGGCGACCGACGATCCCGATGGGGTCGTAGAGGTCCCTGACGGGCCCGCTGAGCCGTCCGCGGCGGTCGATGCGGCCGAGGATGTCGAAGCCGCCCCGGAGGCCGCTGAGGCGCCCGTGACGGCCGTCGAGTCCGATGTGCCGGACGAGACCGCCGAACCGGCCCCGAAGATCCCCGGCGAGGAACACCCGCTCGCCTCCTACGTGTTGCGCGTCAACGGCGCCGACCGGCCCGTCACCGACGCCTGGATCGGCGAGTCGCTGCTCTATGTGCTGCGCGAACGCCTCGGCCTCGCGGGCGCCAAGGACGGCTGCTCGCAGGGCGAGTGCGGTGCCTGCAACGTCCAGGTCGACGGACGGCTCGTCGCCTCCTGCCTGGTGCCCGCCGTCACCGCCGCCGGCTCCGAGGTCCGTACGGTCGAGGGCCTCGCCGTCGAGGGGCAGCCCTCCGACGTGCAGCGGGCGCTCGCCAAGTGCGGGGCCGTGCAGTGCGGTTTCTGCGTGCCCGGCATGGCGATGACCGTGCACGACCTCCTGGAGGGCAACCCCGCGCCCACCGAACTGGAGGCGCGCCAGGCCCTGTGCGGCAACCTGTGCCGCTGCTCCGGCTACCGGGGCGTCCTGGACGCCGTACAGGAAGTCGTCGCCGAACGCGAGGCGCACGCCGCTGCCGCCGAACCTGAGTCGGACGGCGACGAGGCGCGTATTCCCCACCAGGCGGGTCCCGGGGGCGGTGGCGTCCACCAGTCGGCGTTCGAGTCCCCGCGCACGCAGGACCAGGTGTACGGCCAGGACGGAGGTCAGGCGTGAGCAACGAAGCCGCCACCGCGACCACGGAGGCCGCGCCCGCCCCGGAGCTGCCGGGCCACGGCCTGGGCGCCTCGCTCCCGGCCGCCGACGCCCGCGCGAAGACCGAGGGCACCTTCCCGTACGCGGCCGACCTGTGGGCCGAGGGCCTGCTCTGGGCGGCCGTCCTGCGCTCACCGCACCCGCACGCGCGCATCGTGTCCGTCGACACGTCCCACGCGCGCGACATGCCCGGTGTCCGGGCCGTCATCACCCACGAGGACGTGCCGGGCCGGGACCGCTACGGCCGGGGCACGGCCGACCGCCCGGTGTTCGCCTCCGAGGTGGTACGCCACCACGGGGAGCCCATCGCCGCCGTCGCCGCCGACCACCCCGACACCGCGCGGATGGCCGCCGCGGCCATCATGGTCGAGTACGAGGTACTCGACCCGGTGACCGACCCCGAGCAGGCCTTCGAGGCCGAGCCGCTGCACCCCGACGGCAACCTGATCCGGCACATCCCGCTGCGCCACGGCGACCCGGACGCGACCGCCGACATCGTCGTCGAGGGCCTGTACCGCATCGGCCGCCAGGACCCCGCCCCCATCGGCGCCGAGGCCGGTCTCGCCGTGCCCCGCCCCGACGGCGGCGTCGAGCTGTACATCGCCTCCACGGACCCGCACAACGACCGCGACACGGCCGCCGCCTGCTACGGCCTGGAGCCCGACCGCGTGAAGGTCGTCGTCACCGGCGTCCCCGGGGCCACCGCCGACCGCGAGGACCAGGGCTTCCAACTCCCGCTCGGACTGCTCGCGTTGAAGACCGGCTGCCCGGTCAAACTGACCGCCACGCGCGAGGAGTCCTTCCTCGGCCACACCCACCGCCACCCCACGCTCCTCCGGTACCGCCACCACGCCGACGAGGACGGCAGGCTGGTCAAGGTCGAGGCCCAGGTGCTGCTCGACGCGGGCGCCTACGCCGACACCTCCTCGGAGGCCCTGGCCGCCGCCGTCTCCTTCGCCTGCGGCCCGTACGTCGTCCCGAACGCCTTCATCGAGGGCTGGGCCGTCCGCACCAACAACCCGCCCTCCGGGCACGTGCGCGGCGAGGGCGCCATGCAGGTCTGCGCCGCCTACGAGGCGCAGATGGACAAGCTCGCCAAGAAGCTCGCCATGGACCCGGCCGAGCTGCGCCTGCGCAATGCCATGGCCACCGGGGACGTCCTCCCCACCGGCCAGACGGTGACCTGCCCGGCGCCGGTCGCCGAACTCCTCCAGGCCGTACGGGACTTCCCGCTGCCGCAGCTCCCCAAGGACACCCCCGAGGACGAGTGGCTGCTGCCCGGCGGCCCCGAGGGCGCGGGCGAACCGGGCGCGGTCCGCCGAGGCGTCGGCTACGGCCTCGGCATGGTCCACATGCTCGGCGCAGAGGGCGCCGACGAGGTCTCCACGGCCACCGTGAAGGTCCACGACGGCATCGCGACCGTGCTCTGCGCGGCCGTAGAGACGGGTCAGGGCTTCACCACCCTCGCCCGGCAGATCGTCCAGGAGACCCTCGGTATCGACGAGGTGCACGTCGCCCCCGTAGACACCGATCAGCCGCCGGCGGGCCCTGGTTGCCGAGGCCGTCATACCTGGGTATCAGGCGGCGCGGTCGAACGGGCCGCGAAAATGGTCCGCACCCAGCTCCTCCAGCCCCTGGCGCACAAGTTCGGCATGTCCACCGAGCTCCTCCAGATCACCGACGGCAAGATCACCTCGTACGACGGCGTCCTCTCGACGACCGTCACCGAGGCCCTGGACGGCAAGGAACTCTGGGCCACCGCCCAGTGCCGCCCGCACCCGACCGAGCCCCTGGACGAGGCGGGCCAGGGCGACGCCTTCGTGGGGCTCGCCTTCTGCGCGATCCGCGCGGTCGTCGACGTGGACATTGAGTTGGGCTCGGTCCGGGTCGTCGAGTTGGCCCTCGCGCAGGACGTCGGCCGCATCCTGAACCCGACCCAGCTGGTCGCCCGTATCGAGGGCGGCGTAACCCAAGGCGTAGGCATCGCACTCACCGAGAACCTGCGCACCGCGCGCGGGTTGATCCGCCACCCCGACCTCACCGGCTACGCCCTGCCCACCGCCCTGGACACCCCCGACATCCGGATCGTGAAACTCGTCGAGGAACGTGACGTGGTCGCCCCCTTCGGGGCGAAGGCGGTCAGCGCGGTACCAGTGGTCACGTCCCCGGCGGCGATCGCGTCCGCCGTGCGTGCGGCAACGGGCCGTCCGGTGAACCGGCTGCCGATCCGCCCGCAGGCGGCTGTGGTGACGAACAGTGGTCCCTACGGGCAGTAGGCGGGCGGACGTTGCTGGAGGGTGTCGTCCTCATCACCGGCGTGATGGCCGCCGGCAAGTCGACGGTCGCGCAGGCGCTGGCGGAGAGGTTGCCGAGGGCGGCGCACGTCCGGGGTGACGTCTTCCGGCGGATGATCGTCTCGGGGCGCGAGGAGTACGTCCCCGGTGCGGGCGGCGATGGGGAGTCCCAACTCCGGTTGCGGTACCGGCTGTCGGCGGCGACGGCGGACGCGTACGCGGAGGCGGGGTTCACGGCGGTCGTCCAGGACGTGGTGCTGGGCGCGGAGTTGCCGGCGTACGTCGACCTGTTCCGCACCCGCCCGCTGCATGTGATCGTCCTCGCACCGACCCCGGCGACCGTGACGGCACGGGAGGCGGGCCGGGCGAAGACCGGGTACGGCGCGTGGACGGTCGAGGAGTTGGACGGCGCGCTGCGGACGGAGACCCCGCGCATCGGCCTGTGGCTGGACAACTCCGGGCTGACGGTGGGGGAGACGGTGGACGCGATCGTCGAGGGACGGGAACGTTCGCGGGTGGTTTGAGCGTCTGATGAGGTGAGGACGTTTCGGACGTTTCGCGTCCTCCGGGGCTCTGTGAGGCGTTTTCGCTGGTCAGAGCCGTTGTCAGTGGTGCCGCGTAGTGTTCTGGGCAGTGGGGACGACAGCGGAACACCGGTGCCACACGGGGAAGATTCACGCACGGGGGAACAATGAGCAGGACCGACGCCGGTTCCACGGCGACCATGATCACATTGACCGAGGACGACCTCGATCCGTACATCACGCACGCGTCGACGCGCCGCTGGCTGACCGGCCCCGGACTGCCGGGCGACAGCGGCCTGTTGACGTTCGAGGAGCTGCGCAGGGAGGGCCTGCGGACGGTGGCGGACTCGCTGGGCGACCCCGACCCGCTGGCGGAGGAGCTCCGGGACCAGCTGGTGATAGGCGCGCTCTGGGGACCCGACGGCGGGGAGGCGGAGTCGATCCTGCTCGACGGCGAGACGGGCGAGATCGCGACGACGTACTTCTTCCATGACCGCCCGGACCTGATGGAGACCGGCCCGCTGGCCCCGTCGATCGAAACGCTGGCCCGCTTCACGACGACGACGGACGAACTGACGGGCCTGCGCGGCCAGTTCGCGTCCTACGAGGGCCGTCACGGCACGAAGACGGTGGCGGAGGCATCCCGCCAACTGCTCGCCGTGTTCGAGTCGGGGACGGACGGCGAGGTGCCCCCGTTCTGGAAGGCGGCGGCGCTGATCCGCCCGCTGGCACTGGTCGCCGGCCCCGGCACGACATCGGGGCTGACCCTCGACATCCCGGCCCGCCTGCTGGACCAGGAGTTCGGGCAGGGCACGGTCGCCCGCTTCGAGGAGGTCGACTTCCCCGCCACCCTCACCCACGAGCCGACCCGCCGTTTCCTGCGCGAGACGGGCCTGCCCGAGGACACCCTCCTCTTCCAACTGGACACGGACGTCCCGCTCCCCACCCTCACCGAGTTCTACGAGGACGAGCCCGCCGAGGAACTCCCGCCCCGCGCCGACCAGTTGATCCGCCTCGGCTATCTCATAGAGGACAACAGCCTGGTGGTGGACGGCGCGACGGGCGAGATCCTGACCTGGAGCGAGCCGGAGGCGACGCTGGCTCCCCTCAACACGGACGTCTCGACCCTCGCTTTCACCCTCTGGCTGCTCCACCGCGAGAAGGCGATCGACGCGGACCTGTCGGGCGAGCTGACGGCAGAGGCGTACGACCAGTTGGCCACGACGATGCTCCAGACCCTGTCGACGGTGGACCCGACGGGCACGAGCCCCCGGGCGGCCGACCGCGACCACCACAGCCACCCGCATGCGCATTACTGGACGGAGGCGTTCCAGGACGAGGCGGGCGGGGTGCTCTGACGCGTACGCGGTCTCCGTCCCCATCTGTCGAGGAAATCGGTCGCGCCCCGTGAGGTGACCGGTTACCTTCCGCCTGATCGCACCGCACCGCGGTGAGCGGCCAGGCACGAGACGGCACGGGCGAGGGGAACCGGACATGGGTACCGAGACCACAGAGACCATACGGACCGACCGACTGGGCTTGCTGCTGGAGCAGTTCGACAAGGCCCGGGAGATGGCCCAGGTACGGCTGACGGGACTCGGCGACGAGGAGTACCTCTGGGAACCGGCGCCCGACTGCTGGTCGCTCCGACGCCGGAGCGAGGCGGTGACACCGAGGGCGTTCGGGCCGGGGGAGTGGGTGCTAGACCTGGGCGCCGCGGACATCCCGGCGAGCGAGTACGCCGAGGTCGCCCGCCAGGCCGCCGACGGCATGACCGTCGCCAAGATCGCCGACGACTGGAGCGTGAGTGTCGAACGGGTCGAGCAGGTCCTCGCCCACACGGGCGAGCCGGAGCCCGACACGACGCCGATCACGACCATCGCGTGGCGGCTGGGGCATCTGCACTTCGAGTTCGCGGGTGCGTGGGAGTGGACGTTCGGTGAGCGGCGTCACGATCCCAAGCTGATGGTCGACTTCACGCCGTCAGCCGCCCTGACCCTGGAGCAGTTCTGGCCGGTGATCGACCGCTGGCGAGCGGCCGTCGGCACGGTCACGGAGGACCAGCTCGATGTGGTCGGCTTCTCCCAGTATCCGTACGGCTCCGACCCGGACGACCCGTATGCCGCCGTGCTGGCGGGGGCGAACCTGGAGTTCATTCATCACATGGCGGAGATCGCGCTGTTGCGGGACTTGTGGCGGGCTCGGTCCGCCGGCGGGCTGTGAGTCAGGTGCCGGGACGAGCGTTCCACGCGTTCTGGAGAGCTGTCCGCACGTCTCTCCCGAGGACCGCGTGTGTCATCTCGCCCGGCAGGGTGGGTAGTTCAGCCCAGTGGGTCACGGTCTCGTCGCTGGGGAGGCCGTAGGGCGGACGGACGACCCTGTTGGATTCGGCAACGCCGTCCGCCGGATACCGACCGGTGATCGCCGCCGCGACCGGCGTACCGCTCCGGGGCAGCCTGTCGCGCGCGTCGACCGCCTGCCCGCGCGGTTGCCTGTACTAGCTTCCTTCGCGCTGGGTGGAGTAAGTCGCCGCTGCTGAGGCGCAGTTGACCCGGGCGTTCCCAGCGGGCACGGACTGCTCCAGGTGCTGCAGGACGCTGAATCCGTCCTCGTCGTCGACGCCGTTCTTCTTCAGGCCCTCAAGCGTGGAGCCGACGACGGCTGCCAGGCGCGGGCGGTCCTCCGTGCAGCGTGGCGCCAAGGCGTCGAGAACCTGCTGATACTGGTCAGCGGGCCGACCAGTGCCGTCTAGTGCTGTGACCGCATCGGTTGGCCGGGTTGGTGGTCGTGGCGGTTGGATGTGCGGTGACGTCCGATCCGATCGCTGGAGGTGCGGTGGCCGA
>NZ_JBFAJJ010000025.1:0-119696 GCF_040655155.1 Streptomyces sp. NPDC050508 | reverse complement strand
TCGGCGCAGCCGACGCGACCGCAGGGAGCGCCCTTTACTCGGCTCACGCAATCCCGACACTGACAAAGAAGCGGGCGGCCCAACGACCACTTCACAACTCAGGCCCAGAGCAACCCCCTACTCCTCCAACGACTCCTCCAACGCAGCCAACGCCGGGTCCAGCACGATGTCCTCGTCCCGGGCCTCGATCGTCGGCTCCTCCGGGAAGTGGCAGGCCGTCAGGTGGGCGGAACGGTTGCCCTCGATCTGGATCAAGGGCGGCTCCTCGGCCGCGCACTTGTCCTGGGCCTTCCAGCACCGGGTGCGGAAGCGGCAGCCGGAGGGCGGGTTGATCGGGGACGGCACGTCACCCGCGAGGCGGATCCGTTCCCGGCCGGCCGTCTCGACGCCGCTCAGGTTCACCTCGGGTACCGCGGACAGCAGGGCGTGGGTGTACGGGTGCCGGGGGCGGGTGTAGATGGAGTCGCGGTCTCCGACCTCGATGATCTTGCCGAGGTACATCACCGCCACGCGGTGTGAGAAGTGCCGGACGATCGCCAGGTCGTGGGCGATGAACAGGAACGCGATGCCCAGTTCCTTCTGGACCTCCTGGAGCAGGTTGACCACCTGCGCCTGGATCGACACGTCCAGGGCGGAGACCGGTTCGTCGGCGACGATCAGCTTCGGTTCCAGGGCCAACGCACGGGCGACACCGATGCGTTGGCGCTGGCCGCCGGAGAACTCGTGCGGGAAGCGGTTGTAGTGTTCCGGGTTCAGGCCAACGATCTCCAGGAGTTCGCGGACCCGGGCCTCTCGGCCGCCCTCCGGCTGGATGTCGTTGATCTCCATCGGGCCGGAGATGATCTTGCCGACCGTCTGGCGGGGGTTCAGCGACGAGTAAGGGTCCTGGAAGATCATCTGGATCTCGGACCTGATCGGCGCCAGTTGCCTGCGGTTGGCGTGCGAGATGTCCTGGCCGCGGTAGGTGACCGTGCCGGCCGTCGGCTCCAGCAGGCGGGTGATCAGCCGGCCCGTCGTCGACTTGCCGCAGCCGGACTCGCCGACCAGGCCGAAGCTCTCCCCTACATGCACGGTCAGGTCGATGCCGTCGACGGCCTGGACGGCGCCGACCGTGCGGCGGATCGGGAAGCCGCCCTTGACCGGGAAGTGTTTGGTCAGGCCCTCCACCACCAGCAACGGGTCTCCGGAGGCTTCCGGTACCGCGTCACGTGGGGCGGGCAGGACGAGGTCCTCTGTCATGACGTCTCCTCCTAGCCCAGTCGGGGCTTGATCTCTTCGATGAAGATGGTCCGCTTCTGGTCCGCCGTGAGGTGGCAGGCCGAGGCGCGGTCGGGGGCGAGCAGCGGGCGTTCGGTGACGCAGCGGGTGCCGCCGACCCGGTCCTGGAAGGTGCAGCGGGGGTGGAAGCGGCAGCCGGACGGGGGGTTGAGGAGTGAGGGCGGGGCGCCGGGGATGGGGGCCAGGGGCTCTCCCAGGTCTGAGTCCAGGCGCGGCATCGAGTTCAACAGGCCCCAGGTGTAGGGGTGTTGAGGTGAGCGGAGGACCTCGTTCGTCGTGCCGCGTTCGACTGCGTTGCCCGCGTACATCACCATGATGTCGTCGGCCATGTCGGCGATGACGCCGAGGTCGTGTGTGATGAAGACGATCGCGGAGCCGAACTCCTGCTGGAGGTCCTTCAGGAGGTCGAGGATCTGGGCCTGGACGGTGACGTCGAGGGCGGTGGTCGGCTCGTCGGCGATCAGCAGGTCCGGGTCGCAGACCAGGGCCATGGCGATCATCGCGCGCTGGCGCATACCGCCGGAGAACTGGTGCGGGTAGTCCTTCGCCCGTTCCTTGGGGTTGGGGATGCCGACCTTGCCGAGCATCTCCACGGCGCGCGCCCAGGCGACCTTCTTCGAGGCGCCCATGTGCTTCATGTACGGCTCGGCGATCTGGCGGCCCACCGTGTAGTACGGGGAGAGCGCGGTCAGCGGGTCCTGGAAGATCATGGCGGCTTTGTTGCCGCGGATCTTCTCCAGGTCCGATTCACGGGCCGTGGTCAACTCCTGGCCGTCGAGCAGGATTTCGCCCTCGACGGTGGTGAACATCGGGTTGTGCAGGCCGAGGATCGTCAGGTTGGTGACCGACTTGCCGGAGCCCGACTCCCCCACGATGCCCAGGGTCTTGCCGCGTTCGACGTCGAAGGACAGACCGTCGACGGCGCGCACGATGCCGTCCTCGGTCTTGAAGCTGACGTGCAGGTCCCGTACGGAGAGGAAGGTGCCCGCGTCGGCCGGCACGGGGTCGCCGGCTTCCTTGGTCATTGTGGTCACGAAAGTGCTCCTCTTACCCGGCCTAGGACAACCGCACGCGCGGGTCGATGAAGGCGTAGCAGGCGTCGACGACGATGTTGCACAGCAGGATCATGGAGGCGGAGAAGATCATCACGCCCAGCAGCAGCGGCAGATCGCTGAACTGTACGGACTCGACCGCGAGTCGGCCGAGGCCGGGCAGTCCGAAGGTGTACTCCGTGATGATGGCACCGCCCAGCAGCGCGCCGAGGTCGATGCCGAAGATGGTGACGATCGGGATGAGCGAACCGCGCCAGGCGTAGCGGAAGAAGACGTACTTGCGGGACATGCCCTTGGCGCGGGCGGTCCGTACGTGCTCCTCCTGGAGTTGCTCGATCATCGATGAGCGCGCCATACGGGTGTACTGCGAGGCGAAGATCGTGGAGAGCACGACCCACGGGATGATCAGCCCGGTGAACCAAGTGACCGGATTCGCGGTGAAGTTGTTGTAGACGGGCTTGTCGAAGATGTGCGTCTGGTAGACGAGGGCGGCGAGGGCCAGCGGTCCGAGGAAGTAGATCTGCAGCGAACTGATGACCATCGATCCGGCGGTGACCGTCTTGTCCAGCAGTGTTCCGCGCTTCCACGCGGCGAGCATGCCGGTGCCCAGACCGGTGATCAGGAAGACCACCGCGGCGCCGAGGGTCAGCGAGAGCGTGGTGGGCAGGCGGTCCATCATCGTGGCCCAGACCTGGTCGTTGGTGTGGTACGAGTACCCGAAGCAGGGGGCCGGGCAGGGCCCTTGGGCGAACTGGGTGCTGCCGAAGAGCAGGTTGTGCAGGAAGATCCCGTACTGCTCGGGGATCGACTTGTCGAGGCCGAGCACATGGTGGATGTTCGCGAGGCTCTGCGGGTTGCACGTCTTGCCGCACATCAGCAGCGCCGGGTCACGCGGCATTCCGAAGAACAGCAGGAACGTCACGATGCTCAGCAGGAACAGGATGACAATGGCACCGAGGATCCGGCGGACGAGGAAGCGCAGCATGCGAGGGGCTTTCTGACGTCGGCGGGCCGGGCGGTACCCGGTGCGATGCCGCTTTCGGCGGGCTCACGCACCGGGTACCGGTCGGACAGGTGGGGTTACTTGAGGTACAGGCGACGCGGGTCGATGCCGCCGATCACGTCGTCGTAGACGAGGCCGCCGACCTTGGAGCCGGCGATCTGGACCTGCTTGTAGTAGATGGTCGGGACGGCGTTGATGACGTCCTTGGCCAGGTACTGGTCGATCTTCTCCCACGCGGCCGCCGACTTGACCGGGTCGGTGATCTTGTTGGCGGCGTCGATGTCCGCGTTCACCTTGGGGTCGTTGACGTGCGAGTAGTTGGGCGAGCCGTCGGCGACCGCGCGGCCGTCGAACAGCGGCGGGATCACGGTCGAGGCGGACGGCCAGTCGGCGCCCCACGCGGAGTGGTAGATGTCGTAGTTGTTGTTGACCTTGCCGATCTGGTCGTAGAACGTCTCGGCCGGGATGTCCTGGCGCTGGACGTTGAAGCCGGCCTTGTCGAGCGCGGCGGCGATGGCGGCGGAGTACTGCTGGCCCTCGGGGGTGTTGATGTAGCCGTAGGTCAGCTTCATGCCGAGCTTGCCGGCCTTCTTCAGCAGTGCCTTGGCCTTGACCGCGTCACCGCCGGGGTTCTTCCTCTTGCCCCACGGGTCGAAGGTGGCGTCGTAGCCGCTGACGGTCGGGCTGATGAAGCCGCCGGCGACCTCCGCGGCGGAGCTGCCGCCGAACGCGCGGACCATGGGGGTGATCGGCAGGGCGTAGGCGATGGCCTCGCGGACCGCCTTGTCCTTCAGCGCCGCGTGCGACTGGTTGATGTTGACCTGGCCGACGTAGGGCTGGTAGCCGGCGACCGTGCGGGCCTTGACGGCCGCGTCGCCGCCCTGGACCGCGGCGATGTTGCCCGCGTCCACCGAGTTGTTGAAGCTGATGCCGGTCTGGTCTGCGCCGGTGTTGGCGAGGAGCGACTTGGTGGAGTCCTCGTACTGGACGTTGAACGAGAAGTTCATCTGGTCCACGTACTGGCTGCGGATCGGGTCCGTCTTCGCGTCCCAGTCGGGGTTCTTGACCAGCACCATCGACTTGCCGGACTTGAACGACTGGATCTTGTACGGGCCGGTGGTCAGCGGGGCCTTGTCGTACTTCTCCTTGGTGTCGCCCTTGGCGGAGACGGCGTCGTAGCCCGCCATGGCCAGCGCGTAGGGCAGGTCGGGGTGTGCCGTCTTGAAGTGGAAGATGATGGTCTTGGCGTCGGGCGTCTCAAGAACGCTGCTCGGCAGGTGCTTGCCCTTGTAGGGGCCGTCGGGCAGCAGCGAGCGGTAGTCGGAGCCCGAGGTGTCGGCCATCCACTGCTGTATGTAGGTGGGGCCCTGGTTGATGAACGACGCGAAGAGCCGCTCGAAGGTCTGCCGGAAGTCCGCGGACGTGATCGCCGTGCCGTCGGAGAACTTGATGCCGTCCTTGAGCGTGTACTTCCAGGTCTTGCCGCCGTCCGTGGTGGTACCGGAGTCGGTGGCGAGGTCGCCGACGACCTCGTGCTTGCTGCCGTCGTTGCTGGTCGCCTTGTAGCCGGTGAGGCCTCTGTGGATCAGCGTGGCGAGTGAGCCCTCGTCGGAGACGTAGATCTGCCCGGGATCGAGGTGGGCGTACGAGTCCCGCTGCAGCACTTCGAGAGTGCCGCCCTTCTTGGCGCCCGGTACTGCCGCGGCCGGCCCCTGGGAGTCCGCCGTGCCACCGAACTTGATGGATGCCTGCTGCCGCTTGGCGTTCTGCTGGTCCTTCTTCTGGTTGTCGCTGGCGTTACTGCCGCCCTTGCTGCAGCCGGAGAGCACGAGTGCCCCCGCCGCCAGCACGGACAATGTGGCGTAAGTACGGCGTCCGCCCCTACTCATCACTGAAGTCTCCACCCATCTATGTGTCGCCTGATGCGAAGAAATGGCTGTACGTATCCGGGCGAGGACGCCCACGAACTCTCGGTCAGCGAGCCGTCTTTGGATCGAAGGCATCCCGGACCGAGTCCCCGAGCAGGTTGAACGCGACGACGAAGATGACCATCGAGACGCCGGGGAAGAACATGTAGGTGATGTCGTTCTGGAGCACGAGTTCGGTCGACGCCTTGGAGAACATCTGCCCCCAGTCGGGCGTGGGCTCGACGATGCCGACACCGAGGAACGACAGGCCCGCCTCGATCGTGACGAAACTGGGGAGCATGTACGTGGTCTGCACCAGCAGCGGTGTCACCACGTTCGGCAGGATCTCCTTGCGGATGATCCGCCAGGGCGAGGCGCCGCTGACCCTCGCCGCCTCGATGAACTCCCGTTCGCGCAGGGCGAGTGTCGTGCCGCGCAGGATGCGCGCGAGGCTCATCCAGCCGAGCGCCCACTGCACGACGATCAGTGCGACCACGCGCACATACGTCGGCGTCTCGTCCCGGGGGCTGACGAACAGCGAGACCACGACGGGCATGCTGGCGATGAAGAACAGCTGCGAGGGGAAGGCGAGCAGGAAGTCGATGAACCGGCCGATGGCGTAGTCGGTCTTGCCGCCGAGGTAGCCCGCTGTGATGCCGAGCAGGATGCCGGTCACGACGACCGAGAGGGTGACGGCCACGGAGATCGTCAGCGAGGTGCGGATGCCGTAGATCAGCTTGGTGAACACGTCGTAGCCGTTGCCCGGTTCGAGTCCGAACCAGAAGTCGCTGCTGATACCGCCGTTGGGCTGCACCGGCACACCCGCGCTGTCGAAGAGCTCCGGGCGCTCGTCGGCGTAGATGGTGTAGGGGTCCTTACCGTACAACTTCGAGATCAGTGGCGCCGCGGCCGCGATGACGAAGAAGAAGAGCACGACGAATGCCGAGACGACGCCGGTGCGGTCGCGCCTGAAGCGGATCCACATCAGCTGGCCGGGAGACCGGCCCTCAAGTTTCTTGACCTCGGGTTCGGTCTGCGGCCCTGGTTCGCCGTCGACGACGACCGAGGTCCCGCCGTCCTCAATGTCGATAGGACTTGTCACTGTTCGCCCATTTCACAGGTGTGGATGTGCCGAGCGGGCGACCGGCGCAGGGTGTGCGCGATCACCGATCGGATCTAGGAGAGGTGTCCGGAGCGTCCGGCACGGCGGGAGATCCCGCAGTCGGACGCGCGTAGTTGAACGGCGGCACTAGGCCACCGGCCGACTCCTCAGAGCCAATCTCCGTATGGGCGGGCGAGGTTGCTACTGACGGACGGCGTGTCCCACCTGGCGTTCGTGACACCACGCATGGGGCTCCTCCTCATGACTCCACGTGTTCACCAACAGGAGGGGGTTCACGTCTTTCCCCCGTCACCCCTGACGGAGGGTCAGACACCCCCTGGTGCTCGCGAGTCGGCGCCGTCCCCACGGCGCGGTGACCCATTGACCCGAGCGCTACGCGGCTAACTATCTGCCATGCGCCAGGTGCCGACCACTGTCTTTAAATCTCAATTCAGTCACAGCTCACGCGTACATCTTCCAAAACATGGACAAACTGTTCGAGCAGAGAAGGCCACGAAACGGACTTGTTACATGGCTATCGGGCGAGGATCTCCGCATTACGGACAGACCGCTCCAGGGAACGGGACTTAAATCGGTTGCAAAAAGCCCGGGCGCCCCCAAGATGGGGGCACCCGGGCTCAGTTGGCCGGTAATCAGCGCTTCAGATCGCCTCGGATTGCATGCATCAGCCGTGCTTGGCTCGCCTGCATCAGCCGTGCTTGGCGCGGCTCGCGGAGCGACCGCGCTCCTTCTGGTCGAGGACGACCTTGCGGATGCGAACGGACTCCGGGGTCACCTCGACGCACTCGTCGTCGCGGCAGAACTCCAGGGACTGCTCCAGGGAGAGCTTGCGCGGCGGCACGATCGCCTCGAACGAGTCGGCGGCGGCCGAGCGCATGTTGGTGAGCTTCTTCTCCTTGGTGATGTTCACGTCCATGTCGTCGGCGCGCGAGTTCTCGCCGACGATCATGCCCTCGTACACCTCGGTGCCGGGGTCGGTGAACAGCACACCGCGCTCCTGGAGGTTCGTCATCGCGAACGCGGTGACGGCGCCGGCGCGGTCGGCGACCAGCGAACCGTTGTTCCGGGTCGTCAGCACACCGAACCACGGCTCGTGGCCCTCGTGGATGGAGTGGGCGATGCCCGTGCCGCGCGTCCCGGTCAGGAACTCGGTACGGAAGCCGATGAGACCGCGGGACGGGACGACGAACTCCAGCCGGACCCAGCCCGAGCCGTGGTTGGACATGTTGTCCATCCGGCCCTTGCGGACACCCATGAGCTGCGTGACCGCGCCCATGTGCTCCTCGGGCACGTCGATCGTCATGCGCTCGACCGGCTCGTACGTCTTGCCCTCGACCTGCTGGGTGACGACCTGCGGCTTGCCGATGGTCAGCTCGAAGCCCTCGCGGCGCATCTGCTCGACCAGGATGGCCAGCGCCAGCTCACCGCGGCCCTGCACCTCCCAGGCGTCGGGGCGCTCGGTGTCGAGGACGCGCAGCGACACGTTACCGATCAGCTCGCGGTCCAGGCGGTCCTTGACCTGACGGGCGGTGACCTTGCGGTCCTTGACCGCGGCCTTCGCGGAGGCGCCCTTGCCGGTGCCGCCGCGGCCGACCAGCGGCGAGGTGTTCGTGCCGATGGTCATGGAGATCGCCGGCTCGTCGACCGTGATGAGCGGCAGCGCGATCGGGTTCTCGGGGTCGGCGAGGGTCTCGCCGATCATGATGTCCGGGATACCGGCCACGGCGCAGATGTCACCGGGGCCCGCCATCTCGGCCGGCTTGCGGGTGAGCGCCTCGGTCATCAGCAGCTCGGTGATGCGCACGTTGGACATCGTGCCGTCGCGCTTGATCCACGTGACGGTCTGGCCCTTGCGCAGCTCGCCCTGCTCGACGCGGAGCAGCGCGATACGGCCGAGGAAGTTGTCCGCGTCCAGGTTGGTGACGTGCGCCTGGAGGGGGGCGGCCTCGTCGAACTCGGGGGCCGGGACGTGCGACAGGATCGTGGTGAAGAACGGCTCCAGGCTGTCGCTGTCCTGCGGGACCGTGCCGTTCTCGGGCTTGGTCAGCGAGGCCACGCCGTCGCGCGCGCACGCGTAGACGATGGGGAACTCGATCTGCTCCTCGTCCGCGTCCAGGTCCAGGAACAGGTCGTACGTCTCGTTGACGACCTCGTCGATCCGGGAGTCCGGGCGGTCCGTCTTGTTGATACACAGGATGACGGGCAGGCGCTGCTGGAGCGCCTTGCGCAGCACGAAGCGCGTCTGGGGCAGCGGGCCCTCGGACGCGTCGACGAGCAGCACCACCGCGTCCACCATCGACAGACCGCGCTCGACCTCGCCACCGAAGTCGGCGTGGCCCGGGGTGTCGATGATGTTGATGGTGATGACGTCGCCGCCATCCTTCGGGTGGTACTTGACGGCCGTGTTCTTGGCCAGGATCGTGATGCCCTTCTCACGCTCCAGATCGTTCGAGTCCATCATTCGGTCGTCGAGCGATTCGGCGGCGTGCGCAGCGAAGGCACCGGCCTGCTTCAGCATGGCGTCGACGAGGGTCGTCTTCCCGTGGTCGACGTGGGCGACGATGGCGACGTTGCGGATGTCGTGGCGCGTGGCCATATTGCGGCGAACTCCCGGAGAGTGAGGAAGGCCTGCGCGTACGTCTGTGTTACGCGGACCCTGCCGGGCTGGACACGCCACGGCCTTACCCCATCGTACGTGGCGTACGGGGAAGGGGCCTCCGCAGGGCCTTACGGGCGACGCCGGGACCGGGTCAGAAGGGCTCGGTCGCCGGGGATCCGGCCGGGCACAGCCGCAGGGCCGCGGCGTGCGCGGCCTGCTCGGCGATGTCGTACAGGGGCTCGGAGCAGGGCAGGAACCCCACGCCGACCGTCTCCCAGGTCCGCACATGGCCCCGCACCGGTGCGGTGGACCCGCAGGTGTAAGTGAAGTCGGCCTCAACGAGGCTGATCGACCCCCAGGCGTAGTACGGGCCCTCCAGGTCCCCGGTGTCGGTGAAGTACTGCGACTGCTCGGGCCGCATCACCTCCGACGGGTCGGCCAGGGGCACGTCCACCTTCAGCCGGTCGCCCAGCGCCGTGATCACGCGGGCGGCGCCGACCCCCTTGGGCACACGGGAGACGACGACGCGGTAGACGGTGTCGTCGACGGGCTTGAGGGTCGACTCGTAGTGCTCGGTCCCCTTGGGGAAGGTGGCCGGGTCGGCGAGCGCGGTGAGCTGCTGCCACTGCCGGACACCGGACCAGTGGTACGTCCCGTGCGCGCAGATCGTGGCCGCGTCGGCGGCAAGCCGGCTGCTGCCGGCCGTGACGCCACAGCCCGCCGAACCCGCCCCCAGTACCACCACGGTCAGCGCCGCTCCCCAGCCCCGCATGTCCCACCCCCGTACGACGACCGCCGCCCCGCAAGTCGCTGCGGGACGGCGGCGGTGCTCGTCACGTGCGGGTGATGCTAATCCCTCAGTCCTTGGTCGGGCTCGCCGAGGGGTGGGCGCCCTTCTTCAGGAAGCCCATGTCCTCGTAGACCGGGGTCTGGAAGCCGAAGGAGCCGGCGTTGACGATCGTCCTGCGGGCGGCGGTGAGCTGGGGGCGCTGGTAGAGGGGGATCGAGCCGGCCGTCGCCCAGATGCGGGCGTCGGCCTTGCGGACGAGGGCGGCGGACTCGTCCTCGTCGAGGGTGGAGGCGGCCTGGTCGAAGAGCTGGTCGACCTGGTCGGTGCCGACGCGGGTGTAGTTCTGCTCGACGTTGAGGGAGCCGTCCGCGGCCGGGACCGGCTTGGCGAAGATCGGGCGGGCGTCGGTGGCGGGGAAGGCGGACGCGGGCCAGGAGTAGAGGGCGAGGTCGTACTGGCCGGACGCGATGTGGTCCTTGAAGTAGCTGTCGTCGGAGACCTTGGTGATCTCCGTGCGGATGCCGACCCTCTCCAGCATCCGGGAGATGCTGTCGGCGACCGCGTTCAGCGACTCCGAGCCGGTGCCGGAGGGGAGCACGAAGCGAAGGGTGAGCGGCTTGCCGTCCTTGGCGAGCGGCCCGGTCTTCGCGCCGGCGGGGGCGGCCGTGCCCTTCGGGGCGTACGCGCCGGGCGCACCACCCTGCTTCACCTTGCGGCCGTCGTACTGCTTGCCGTCGGCGAGGTGCTTGGAGCCCTCCTCGCCGCCGTGCCCGGAACTCTTCTCGTCCTTCTTGGTGTGGTCCTGCGGGTCCTTGTTGTCCTCGCCGACGATGTACTGCCCGTCGGAGCCGCCCTCGGACTCGTCGTCGGCCTTCTTGCTCTTCTTGCCCTCGGCGCCGGCCGCCTTCTCGCCCTTGTCCTTGAGGGGTCCGCCGGGCACCCATCCGGCGTCGGCGAGGAGCGCCTGCGCCTCCATGGTGTCCTGGCCGCCGAGCGCGCCGCTGTTGTCGGCGTACGCGGCCTGCCCGGAGAGCGCGAGGTGGCTGCCGACCGGCACGGCGGGCAGGCCGAGCGGCTTGAGTACGACCTGTGCCAGCTCGGTGCGGTCGAGCGCGCGGGCCACGGCACGCCGGACGCGTTCGTCGGCGAGGGGGCCTTCGGAGCCGTTGAGGGCGAGCTGGGTGTAGGCGGGCTCGAAGGAGCGGCGGACGGTGAAGGCGCGCAGCGCGTCCTGCTCGCGGACGTACGTGGCGAGCGCCTTGCGCTGCTTCTTGCTGAGCTTCTTCTCCTGCCGGCTCTCGTTCTTGCTCTCGTCCTTGCTCGTGGGGCTCGCGCCCTGGAGCGGGGTGCTCGTGCCCTTGGCGCGGCCCGCGACCGCGATACGGCTCGCGTCGGCGGGGTCGATCTCGGCCAGGTCGACCGTGCCGTCGGCGAGCGCGGCGGCCCGCTTGTCGAGCGGTACGGCGTGCAGCACGATCTGGGAGAGCTTCGCGGGCCGGCCCCACCAGTGCGGGTTGCGGCCGAGGACGATCTCCTTGTCCTTGCGGTCGATCTTCTGCACGGCGAAGGCGCCGGCGGTGACCTTCAGCTTGCGGCGCGCGCCGTCGTTGAAGGCGTCCGGGGTGCCCATGACGTCCTTGGGGTACAGCGGCGAGAACAGGGACTTCCAGTCGGCGTACGGCCTGCTGAAGGTGACCTTGACCTGAAGGTTGTTGGCGCCGCGCTCGATCTTCTCGATGCGGTCGTAGCCGGCGTTGCGGGCGGTCCAGTACGCGGAGTCCTTGCCGGACAGGGCGCGCCACTGGGCTGCGAAGTCGGCGGCGCCGATCTCGCGGCCGTCGCTCCACACGGCCTGCTGGTCGAGCTTGTAGAGGACGACCTGCTTGGGCTCGGTGTCGACGACCTTCGCGGACTCCAGGTAGTCGGCGTCGCGCTGCGGGCGGCCCTGGGCGTCGAGCCGGAACATGGCGGGCAGGACGGCCTGGGCGACGCGGGTGGTGGTGTCGTCGGCGTCGGACTGGAACGTGTTGAGGGTCTCCGGTACGTCGTCCACGGCCCAGTTGAGAGTGCCGCCGTCGGCGACCAGGTCACGGCCGACGGGCGCGATGTCCTGTCCGGCCAGCGGCTTGCCCGACTCGTCTTCGGAGCTGCACGCCGCGAGGGTGGGCACCGCGAGCGCGCCCGCGGTGAGGAAGGCGACCGAGCGCATGACCGCGCGCAGTCTGACGCCGTCGTGGGACATCACTGCTACCTCCGGTAGACCGCGGGACTTCTGATCACTTTTGGCCGTATATGGTGCTGATCAGATCTTTGCGGCCACTGAAGAGGAAACGGTTCGGCCATGAGGGGCGACACGGCGGGGGACGCCGGGAAGCCCACCCGTGCGGCGCAATGTTCGAATCTGCCCCCGTACACACCAACGCACCCCGGCCAATCCGTGCACACCGCTTCCCACCGGTAGGTGTGGCGCGCAACACTCGCAGGCGCATGAACGTTGCCGTCCAGGGCCGACGCCCGCGGAAGTGAGGTCACGTCATGTCCGTGCACGACGAACTGACGTCAGTCCAGCGCTGTCTCGACGACCTGTTCAGGTCGGTGGGACGGCTGGAGAACCAATTCGGCAGCGGCGGCCTGGAAATGCGCAGGGTCAAGGCCGACGCCGACCGGCTGCGCGAGAGCGTCGCGCTGCTGCGCGACGCCGCACCAGGGATCGAGCGCCCCCGGCGCCCCGATCTCGTCCCCATCTCCGACGCCCCGTACGACAAGAGCCTGTGGACGGACACGGACGACGAGGGACTCGGCGCCCACCACGGCCCCGGCCACTGAGCGTCCCCAGCAACCGACCGGAGTCTTCAAGTTGGCCACTGGTACGGAACCCCATCTGAACAGCGGCGGCGTACACACCGGTACGCGCGCCGCGATCGACGCCCCGCATCTGCGGACCGACCGCTGGTGGCTGGCCCCGGCCGTCACCGCCGCCGGACTGCTGGCCTTCGTCGTCTACTCGACGTGGCGGGCCTTCGCGGACTCGAACTACTACTCGGCGCCCTACGTCTCGCCGTTCTACTCGCCCTGTCTGGCCGACCGGTGCAGAACCATGCACGCGGGCCCGAACGCCGACCTCTTCGGGAGCTGGTGGGGCATCTCCCCCGCCATCATCATCCTGATCTTCCCGCTCGGCTTCCGCCTGACCTGCTACTACTACCGCAAGGCCTACTACCGCGGCTTCTGGGCCTCGCCCCCGGCCTGCGCGGTGGCCGAGCCGCACAAGAAGTACAGCGGCGAGACCCGCTTCCCGCTGATCCTGCAGAACGTCCACCGGTACTTCTTCTACGCGGCGCTCCTGGTGGCGGGCACGCTGACGTACGACACCGTGCTGACCTTCCGCGACGAGCACTACCACTGGGGCCATATGGGCCTCGGCACCCTCGTCTTCCTGGCCAACATCGTGCTGATCTGGGCGTACACCCTCTCCTGCCACTCCTGCCGGCACATCGTCGGCGGCAAGCTCAAGCACTTCTCCAAGCATCCCGTGCGCTACAAGACGTGGAAGTTCGTGGGGAAGCTGAACAACCGTCATATGCAGCTCGCCTGGGCGTCGTTGATCAGCGTGGCGGCTGCCGATTTCTACGTGTACCTGGTCGCATCCGGAGCTTTCAATGATCCGCGCTTCTTTTAGATTGGATGGGGCCTTCTGATGTCCGTGGTCGAGCGACAGGAGTGGGACGTCGTCGTGGTCGGTGCCGGTGGCGCCGGTCTGCGGGCCGCCATCGAGGCGCGCGAGCGCGGTGCCCGTACGGCGGTGATCTGCAAGTCGCTGTTCGGCAAGGCGCACACGGTGATGGCCGAGGGCGGCATCGCGGCGGCGATGGCCAACGTCAACGAGCACGACAACTGGCAGGTCCACTTCCGCGACACCCTGCGCGGCGGCAAGTTCCTCAACCAGTGGCGCATGTCGGAGCTGCACGCGAAGGAAGCCCCGGACCGGGTATGGGAGTTGGAGACCTGGGGCGCCCTCTTCGACCGTACGAAGGACGGCAAGATCTCCCAGCGCAACTTCGGGGGCCACGAGTACCCGCGCCTCGCACACGTCGGCGACCGTACGGGACTTGAGCTGATCCGCACGCTCCAGCAGAAGATCGTGTCGCTCCAGCAGGAGGACCACAAGGAGACCGGCGACTACGAGTCCCGTCTGAAGGTCTATCAGGAGTGCACCGTCACAAGGGTGTTGAAGGACGGCAGCCGAGTCTCCGGGGTCTTCGCCTACGAACGCGAGACCGGCCGCTTCCTGGTCCTCGAAGCGCCCTCCGTGGTGATCGCGACGGGCGGGATCGGCAAGTCCTTCAAGGTGACGTCCAACTCGTGGGAGTACACGGGCGACGGGCACGCGCTCGCGCTGCTCGCCGGGGCGCCGCTCCTCAACATGGAGTTCGTGCAGTTCCACCCCACGGGCATGGTCTGGCCGCCGTCCGTGAAGGGCATCCTCGTCACGGAGTCGGTGCGCGGCGACGGCGGAGTGCTGCGCAACTCCGAGAACAAGCGGTTCATGTTCGACTACATCCCCGACGTCTTCAAGGAGAAGTACGCCGAGTCGGAGGCGGAGGGCGACCGCTGGTACGAGGACCCGGACCACAACCGCCGTCCCCCCGAGCTGCTCCCCCGCGACGAGGTCGCCCGCGCCATCAACTCCGAGGTGAAGGCGGGCCGCGGCTCACCGCACGGCGGGGTCTTCCTGGACGTGTCGACGCGTATGCCGGCGGAGGTCATCCGGCGCCGACTCCCGTCCATGTACCACCAGTTCAAGGAACTGGCCGACGTCGACATCACGGCGGAGGCGATGGAGGTCGGGCCGACCTGTCACTACGTGATGGGCGGTATCGCGGTCGAGTCGGACACGGCGGCGGCGCGCGGGGTTGAGGGGCTGTTCGCGGCCGGTGAGGTGGCGGGCGGCATGCACGGCTCGAACCGGCTCGGCGGCAACTCCCTGTCCGACCTGCTGGTGTTCGGCCGTAGGGCGGGCTGGCACGCGGCGGACCACGCGGCGGACCTGGCGGACAGCCGCCCGCTGGTGGACGACACCGAGGTCGACCTCGCGGCGGCGGAGGCACTGCGCCCCTTCTCGGCCGAGGGCCCCGAACCCGGCAAGGAGAACGGGCGTCCACCGGAGAACCCGTACACCCTCCACCAGGAACTCCAGCAGACCATGAACGACCTCGTCGGCATCATCCGCCGCGAGGGCGAGATGGAGCAGGCGCTGGAGAAACTGGCCGATCTGCGGGTGCGGGCCCGCCGGGCCGGGGTCGAGGGCCACCGGCAGTTCAACCCCGGCTGGCATCTCGCCCTGGACCTGCGGAACATGCTGCTGGTCAGCGAGTGCGTGGCCCGGGCCGCCCTGGAACGCACCGAGTCGCGCGGCGGACACACCCGCGAGGACCACCCCGGCATGAACCGCGACTGGCGCCGCATCAACCTGATCTGCCAACTGACCGACCCCACCGGCGGGTTGGCGGCCACGGATCCGGTGTCCGGCCAGATCAGCCTGACCCGCGAGACCACCGACCCCATCCGCGCCGACCTGCTCGCTCTCTTCGAGAAGGAAGAGCTGGTCAAGTACCTCGCCGAAGAGGAGCTCTACGAGTGAGCAGCTACGAGGCCCGCTTCAAGGTGTGGCGGGGGGACGTCAAGGGCGGCGACCTGAAGGACTTCGAGGTCGAGGTCAACGACGGCGAGGTGATCCTGGACATCATCCACCGCATCCAGGCGACCCAGGCCTCCGACCTCGCCGTGCGCTGGAACTGCAAGGCGGGCAAGTGCGGTTCGTGCTCGGCGGAGATCAACGGGCGCCCCCGGCTGATGTGCATGACCCGCATGTCGACGTTCAACCGCGAGGAGACGATCACCGTCACCCCGCTGCGCGCCTTCCCCGTCGTCCGCGACCTCGTCACGGACGTCGGCTTCAACTACCAGAAGGCCAGGGAGGTTCCGGCGTTCGTGCCGCCGGAGGGTGTGGGTCTCGGCGAGTACCGGATGATGCAGGAGGACGTCGACCGCTCGCAGGAGTTCCGCAAGTGCATCGAGTGCTTCCTGTGCCAGGACACCTGTCACGTCGTCCGCGACCATGAGGAGAACAAGACGGCGTTCGCCGGTCCCCGATTCCTCATGCGGGTCGCGGAGTTGGACATGCACCCCCTGGACGCGGCGGCCGAGAGCGGCCTCGACCGCAAGAAGACCGCCCAGGACGAACATGGCCTCGGCTACTGCAACATCACCAAGTGCTGCACCGAGGTCTGCCCCGAGGGCATCCACATCACGGACAACGCGCTGATTCCCTTGAAGGAACGGGCAGTTGACCGCAAGTACGACCCGCTGGTGTGGCTGGGGTCAAAGATCAGGAGGCGTTCTTCGTAGGCTTCCCGGGCCTGGCGGCGGCCTGCTGGACGAAGATCCCGACGAACGCCACGACCATGCACGCCACGGCGAGGTACGGGTGCGAGTGCGGACTCAGGTACGGGCCGAAGTAGATGAACCCGGCCAGTCCCGCGTCGCTGACCAGCAGGCCGTACCCCCACCGCCGGGGCCACGCGATCCCTCTCCGTCCGGCGAGAGGGGTCCGGCCGAGCGTGATCGCGCCGATACCGACGCACCCCACGGCCGCGAGGACCAGCGCGGCCACGGCCAGTTCGGGGCTGCTCATGTCCGCTCCGCGAGGCACAGGGCCTGCTGGAGGCTGTGTTCCGCGATGCCGCGCATGAACTCCGGGTCGTGGAAGTCCCCGACGTCGAGGAGGCGCAGGGGGCCGGCCACCAGGGAGAGGTGCATCGCCAGGCGGTAGAGGCGCAGGCGGTCGTCGTCGAGGTGTTCGGTGCGCAGGGCGTCGTAGTGGCGGCCGAAGCGCTGGCGCAGGAAGACGTGTTCCCACTCGGCGTCGAAGTACATCAGGCCTTCGATGTCGATGAGCGCGAGGTCGCCGTCGGGGGTCACGAGGACGTGGTCGCCGCCGAGTTCGCCGTGGATGAGGGCGGGTGGATCGGTGCGGGGGCGGACCCGGGCGGCCAGTGTCCTTACGGCGTCGGCCAGTTGGGGGTGGGCCGCGGCGGCCCGTGGATCGCGGTCGGGCAGTTCGTCGAGGTCGCTCAGGGCGCGTGTGACGACCAGCTCCTCGCACGAACCGCCGTACGAGGAGCCGCCGTTGTCGACGACCGCGACCTTCCCGAAGCGCGGGCCCGTACAGGCGTGCAGGGTGTCCAGGAGGGCCGCCATCCGCTCCAGGGCCTCCGGCGCGGCGGCCGGGTCCCCGTCCAGCAGGTCCTCCAGGGTGCCGCCGGGGAGGTCCTCGACGATCGCCGTGTCCGCCGGGAGGTGGGTGTGGGTGGGGTCGGCGTACAGGAGCCGGGGTGCGCGGACGCCGACCGCGGCGAGACGGTCGGCCGCCGCGGTGAACAGGCCGAGGCCCGAGGCGGGGGAGAAGGGGTCGCGGGGGTCGCCGGGGCCGGCGTCCCAGAAGTCCTCCTCGGGGGACCAGACGTAGGCGACGGCGGTCGAGCCGTCCTCGAAGGCGAGCCGGTAGACGCCCTTCTTCGTGCCGCCCCGGAGACGGGCCACATCCTTCAGCGTGTGGCCGATGGCGTGTGCGAGCGGTGCCAGGTCGTCGCGGGTGAGGGGCCTGCGGGTGACGGTCACCGGAGCGCGGGGCGCTGCGCACGCCACTGGAGTACACCGCCGAGGACGAACAGGGCGAGCGCCGTCGCCGCGCCCGCGTTGTCCATGGCCAGGGAGTCCGCCCACCAGTGCAGGGACATCCCCGCCCCCATGCCCAGCGCCGAGATCAGCACGCCGTATCCCCACAGGTCCGGCCGTACGACCCTGCCGCGCGCCGTCGGTGGCGTCCAGCCGGTCGTCACCGCGACGACTCCGATCACCGCCACGAGCAGCCAGGCCACCGCGGCCAGCACCGTCCACATCATCGCCCACCCCCATCGGACCGGGCAGATCATCTCACCCACAGCTGTGAACAGCACAGTGTTTTCACCGCACTTGAGCGCCCGTTCAGTGCACCCAGCCGTCCCGGTACGCCGTCCAGTCCGCCTCCGTCGCCGCGAAGTCGACGTACAGGGCGACGCCGAAGTTCGTGCGGTCCGCGTCCGTGCGGGACAGGCCTAGGCGTACGCCCCGGACGGCGGCGGGGACCGTCTCGGCGGCGCCGCGGTGACCGAAGCGGTTCTCGTGGAAGAAGGGCAGGCCCATGAGGAGGTCGGTGGAATCCGGGGTGACCTCCAGGGCGAGCGAGGTCTGCTGGGCGACGTAGCCGCCGTAGAGGCTCTGCAGGGGCTGCATCGTGTCGTACGACATGACGGCGATCTGGTCGACGCGGCGGGCGACCTGGCCGAAGTACGCCTGCGACCACCACTTGGGGTGGTCGGTGAGGGTGCCCCAGAAGGAGTGGAAGGCGGGGAGCGGGTCGATCTGGTGGGCCGCGACGGAGAGAAGGGCGTGGTGGGAGCGGGTGAGTGCGCGCAGTCTGTCGAGGAGGTCGAGGTAGTCGGTGTCGCCGGAGTGGAGGGGTTCCAGGTCGAAGTGGGCGCCCTCGAAGCCGGCGGCGAGGATCTGGCGGGTCGAGGCGACGACGGCGGCGCGGGTCGCGTCGTTCTGCAGGCGCAGGCCGTCCGGGCTCTCGGTGGCGAGCTTGTCGCCCAGCCAGGCCTGGACGCGGACGCCGGGCAGTTCCCGGTGGACCGACTCGATCAGCCAGGCGGCCCTGGGGTAGTCCGACTCCGGGAGGGTGCCGTCGTGCTCCAGGGGGCCTGAATGGACGTACAGGTCACGGATGCCGGTGCCTTGCAGGCTGCGGGCGAGGGCTGCCATGTCCGCGTCCGTCTTACGACCGTCCACCCACGCGTGGCCGAGCCAGATCGCGTCCCGGTTCCTGGTGTACGTGCCGTCGGACGGGTCACCGGTGTAGTTCACCCGGAGGGCGATCTCGGCGGCGAGGGTCGGGAGGAGCACGGCGAGGACAAGGCCCAGGACGCTGCGGCGGGCCCACCGGACCCACTTGCTTTTCCCACCCGCACCACCCGTACTACTTTCGTCGCCGGGTGCGGGTGGCCCCTGCGGGGGTACGACACCATCGGCGGCCTCGGGTGGATCGGCGGCCTCGGGCGCGCCGGCCGCCACAGGCCCGCCGGCCGCTTCGCTCCCGCCCCGCTTCCCGGTCTCCGGTCCGACCGGCTCAGCTCCGGCCTCCGGCCCCGCTGCCGCTTCCTCCTCCCCTGCCCCCTCCCCCACGCTCACGCCCACGCCC
Source organism: Streptomyces sp. NPDC050508 (assembly GCF_040655155.1). NCBI lineage: Bacteria > Bacillati > Actinomycetota > Actinomycetes > Kitasatosporales > Streptomycetaceae > Streptomyces > Streptomyces sp. NPDC050508. Next base: position 100,646 of record NZ_JBFAJJ010000025.1, on the reverse strand, counting down.
GTTCCTGCCCCGGTCTCCGCGCCCCCTGTGTTCCCCATCCCCGCGTCTCCCCTCCCCGTAGCCCTAGCCGTACACACCGCACCGCACCGCACCCCACCCGTCCCCCGCGCGCCCCCACCTCCCACCCCCGCCTCACCCCGGTCGCGCGCCCGCATTCCTGCTCATACGCTCCGAAATGTGACGTCATCCTTGATACGAGGCAGGCCGCGGCGCGGTGCCTCTCACATATCCGTGCGGGTGGCGCATGCCGTGCTGGGTGGGGCGGCCGGGGTCGTGTGGCTGGTGTTGCCGGTGATGACGATCAATGCGGAGGTTCCGGTTGCGGGTACCGGGGCCGGGCCCGTCGCCGCCGCGGCCGAGCAGGAGGCCGACGGGACGTCCGCGGCCGACCTCGTCCTGCCGCTCGTCGCGGTGGGCGGGGTGGGGGTACTCGCGGGGTACGGGTACGTACGGCGTACCCGTAGGGCCCGGACCCGTACGACTCCCGGTGTGGTCTCGCACCGGCCGCCCGAGGCCCCGCTCCCCGTACGGGAACGGCAGGCCGCCGCGGCGCTCGTCCTGGCCGACGACTGCATTCGCACCAGCCGGGACGAACTCGCCTTCGCCGAGGCCCGGTTCGGGGCGACGGCCGTCGGACCGTACGTCCGCGTCCTGCGGGAGGCCGAGCGCGAACTCTCCGCCGCCTTCGCGATACGCCTGCGCTACGACCAGGGGGTCCCGGAAGAGGAAGCGGCCCGGCGTCAGGCGCTCGCCGGCATCGTCGGGCGGTGTGCCGAAGCCGGACGGCTGCTGGACGCGGAAGCCCCCGCGTTCGATCAACTCCGGGCGCTGGAGCGGGAGACGGGCGAGGCGCTCGGTGTCGCGGAAGGACGGTTCCGGGAACTGGCGGGCCGTACCGGGGCCGTGGAGGCCACCCTCGCCGACCTGGACACGCGCTACCCGGCCGCGGCCACCGCCGCGGTCACCGGATACGTCGAACAGGCCAAGGACCGGCTCGTGTTCGCGACGACCCACCTCAACCAGTCCCGCCAGGCAGCCGACTTGGGACACGCGGACCGGGCGATACGCGATCTCCGCGCCGCCGAGGGGGCCGTAGGCCAGGCCGATGTCTTCCTGACGGACGTCGGCCGGCTCGCCGACTCGCTCGCGGCGGCTGCCGAACTCGTCCCGGCCGCGCTCACCGGCGCGGAGTGGGAGATCGCGAGGGCGGCGACGGAGGGTGAGCCGCGCTCCCGGCTGGCTCAGGCCGACTCCGACCTCGCCGCCGTACGGGAAGAGCTGACCGGTGACGGGCCGTACGACCCCCTCGGCGCCCTGCGTCGCGTCGTGCGGGCCGTGCGGGCGCTGGGGGTGGGGCGGGACGGGGTGCTCGGTGCCGCCGCGTGGCTCGTCGGCCGGAGTGACGTGGCTGCGGCGGGCGGCTTCGTGGCCACGCACCGGGGTGCCGTGGGCGCCGGGGCGCGGACGGCGCTGGCGGAGGCGGAGCGGCTGCTCGGTACGGACCCCGGCGCGGCCGACGTGCCCGCGCTGGCGGCCCGGGAGGCGGCCGAGCAGGACGTACGTGTGCACGGGAACCCGTACGCCGGTGCCGCCGAGCACGTGGGCGGGGTCGGCGGGGCCGTCCTCGGCGGAGTCCTCCTGGGGGAGGACCCGGACGGCGGCCCGCCCCTCGGCTTCGGCGGACCCGACACCCGGAAACGTCGGGGTCTTCCCGTACGGGCCGAGTAAGCCCGAGTAAGCCCCCCTCAGAACAGGCTGAGCAACGCCTCCGCCGGATCCACCATCCCGGTCTCGCCGTCGGGTAGCGGGAGTTCGAACCACACCGTCTTGCCGCGAGGTGTCCGGCGTGAGCCCCACGCGGCCGAGAGGAGGCCGACCAGTTGCAGGCCCCGGCCGCCCTCGTCCGTGTCGCGGGCGCGGCGGCGGCGCGGCTGGACCAGGCCCGCGTCCCAGACCTCGCACACCAGGGTGCGGTCCAGCAACAACCTCAACCTGATCTCGCCCTCGCCGTACCGCAGCGCGTTCGTCACCAGCTCGCTGACGAGCAACTCGGTGGTGTCGATGAGGGGTTCGAGGTCCCAGGACTTCAGCTGGGCGCGCGCGTACTCACGGGCGCGGCCCACGCTGCGCGGCTCGCGCGGCAGGGTCCAGTCGCCGACCGAGTCGGCGGGCAGGCCCTGGACGCGGGCCATGAGCAGCGCGATGTCGTCCTCGCCGTGATGGGTGTCGAGGGTACTGAGGACGTGGTCGCAGACGTCCTCCAGGTCGCGGTGGGTCTCGGCGTTCAGTGCCGCCGTCGAGGGGTGACCGGCGGGTGACGAGTGGACGGGGTCGGTGAGGGCGCCCACGAATGCCTGGAGGCCCTCGTCGAGGGGATGGTCGCGGGATTCGACCAGTCCATCCGTGTAGAGCGCCAACAGTGCGCCTTCGGGCAGTTCGACCTCCACCTCCTCGAAGGGCTCGCCGCCGACGCCGAGCGGCATGCCGGGCGGTACGTCGAGCATCAGCGCCGCTTCGCCGGGTTCCACCAGGACCGGCGGGAGGTGGCCCGCGTTGGCGAAGGTGCAGCGCCTGGTCACCGAGTCGTAGACCGCGTAGATGCAGGTCGCGAGGTACACCTCGGAGAGGTCGGCCTCGCGGGGGCGGCGGGCGGCGCGGGTGGCCTGTTGGACTCCGCCGGGGGTGCCGAGGCCGCGGGCGATCTCGTCCAACGCGGAGAGTACTTCGGCCGGTTCGAGGTCGAGGAGGGCCAAGGTGCGGACCGCGGTGCGGAGTTCACCCATCGCGACCGCCGCGCGCAGTCCGCGGCCCATGACGTCTCCGACGACCAACGCCGTGCGGTGGCCGGGGAGTTCGATGACGTCGAACCAGTCGCCGCCGACCTCCGTCGCCGCGTTTCCGGGCAGGTAGCGGCAGGCGATGTCGAGGCCGGAGGCCTCCGGGTCGCCGGGCGGGAGGAGGGATCGCTGGAGTATCAGGGCGCGTTCGTGCTCGCGCCGGTACAGCCGGGCGTTGTCGATACAGACGGCGGCCCGCGCCGCCAGCTCCACCGCGAGATCCCGGTCCCGGTCGCCGAACGGCTCGCTGCCCTTCGTCCGGGCGAACTGCGCGAGTCCTACGACGGTGTCGTGGGCGACCATCGGCACGGCCAGCGTGGACTGGACGGGGCCGCCCTCCTCGGCGGGGACGTACTGCGGGCGGGCGGTGCGCAGGGCGTCCGCGCAGGGCGAGTTGAAGGGGTAGTGGTGCACCGCGCCCACCGTGACGGGTGCGCCCCCGCCGGCGAAGGGGGCGTCGGAGACGGCGCTGGCGAAGGCGACCCGGCGCAGTTCGGCGCTGCCGTCGGAGCGGCCCGGCGGGGTCTCGTCGCCGGCCAGGAGGCCCTGGTAGAGGTCGACGGTGGCGAGGTCGCAGAAGCCGGGGACGACGACGTCGAGGAGTTCGCGGGCCGTGGTCTCCAGGTCGAGGGAGTTGCCTATGCGGGCGCCGGCCTCGTTCAGAAGGGCGAGATTGCGCCGTGCGGAGGCGGCCTCGCGGGCGGCGGCGCGGCGGGCGGTGACGTCGGTCCCGAGCCAGGCGATGCCGATGGGGCGTCCGCTGCCGCTGTGCACGCGGTAGAGGTTGATGGACCAGTGCCGGCGCTCTTCGGAGCCCGGCACGAAGCCGGTGACGTGCATGTCCGTGATGGAGTTGCCGGTCTCCAGGACCCGGCGCAGCGTCGCGGTGACCCGCTCGGCCTCGGGGCTCTGCAGGTAGTCCTGGACGCCGTTGCCGCGGTGGTCGTCGGGGGTGCCGCCGAAGGTGTTGGCGATCTGCTGGTTGGCCCGCCGGACCCGCAGCTCGGGGTCGATCAGCAGGAACCCGAACGGAGATTGACCGAATATCGACTGCGAGGCGGCGAGGTCGGTCTCGATACGACGCAGGATGCGGACGTCGACGACGATGCAGACGGCGGCCCGCTCGCCCTCCTCGGTCCGGGTCGGCATCACATAGACCTCGGCGAGACCCTCCTCGCCCAGTTCGCGGTCCGCCGACGGCGGCACCCGGAAGGGGACCACTCCGGTCCACTCCCGGCCGTCGAGGATCTCGGCCATCTTCCGCTGGCCCCGCTCACGCAGCTCGGGGTCGACGAACGCCTCGATGGGGTCCATGCCGACCGCGTGCTCCGTGGGGATGCCGAAGAGCTGCTCGGCCCGCAGACTCCACTGGTCGACGAGCCCGTCGGGGCCGATGGAGAAGGAGGCGACCTTGATGTAGTCGTAGATCGAGCCGGGCGGGCTGCTCTGCCACATGGCGTCACCGACGGACATGGCGTCGCCCGAAGGCACGTCGACGAAACCCGCGGCCTCGGCCCTGGCGCCGCCCGACGGGTCCTCGGACTCCGTGGCCTTCGCTGGTATCTCGCTCACGCGAACCGTCCCCTCCAGCTCACCGCGTCCGGCACCGGTCACCGGGGGCGGCTGCCCGCAGTATCCAGCACTACGGCCCCCCACAACACGGTGTTCACGATCACAGGACAATCCCGATGCATTTCGGACCTGCCCGCGACAACACTTCCAGTCTTCTAACCAGCGGACACGCAGTCGAACCACGCGGATCGACAACCGTCACAGGCCTTGACCAATCGATGGACACCACTGTCCGGTTCGTACAGGCACATGCGACTGTGCGCCGGCCGCGGTTCACCGGGGCACCGCGAGTTCGAACCACACCGTCTTGCCCGTCTCCCCGGGCCGGGTGCCCCAGCGACTGCAGGCGCCGGCGACCAGCTGGAGGCCTCGGCCGCTCTCGTCCTCGGGGCGGGCGACGCGCTCGCGTGGCGGGTCGGGCAGCGGGTCGGAGACCTCGACGAGCAGCACGCCGTGCGGGCCGACGGGGCGGACCAGCCGGACGCCGATGGGGCCGGTGGCGTGCCGCAGCGCGTTGGTGACCAGCTCGCTGACCAGCAGCGTCGCGATGTCGGCGAGGCTGTCGAGGTCCCAGTCGCGCAGCTGTCCGCGGACGGCGGAGCGTGCGGTGCGGACGGCTCCGGGGTCCGCGGGGAAGGTCCACTCGGCGCAGTCGCCTTCGGTGTCGATCAAGCCGATCACATCCCGGGCCAGCCAGCTCACCCATGTCCGATTTCATGGGGTTAATGGGCACATACCCGATATTCAGGGCCCGGTACCGTCTCCGAGGGCGCACTGTGGCACGAACGGCGTACGCCGAGCCCGACGCGCTCCGCCCTCACGACGCAAGACGGGTTCAGCGCGCCCGGATATCGAGGTGCACGAGCGTCTCCTTTACGGCGGGCACATCCTGGTCGAGCCAGTCGACGGCCCAGACGTCCGCGGGGGCCAGCCAGCGCAGCTCGTCGTGGTCCTCCAGGGGCCGCGGCGCGGCCGAACCGGGGAGCAGCCGGGCCGTCCAGACCTGGAGGACGTACGGCGGCTTCAGCGGCCACTCCCCCGGGACGCGCGCGACGGTCTCGGCGTCGACGCCGAGTTCCTCGCGCAGCTCGCGCACCAGCGCGGCCTCGGGGCGCTCGCCGGGCTCGACCTTGCCGCCGGGCAGTTCCCAGCGCCCGGCCAGTTCGGGGGGAGCGGTGCGGCGCGCGGCGAGCAGTCTGCCGTTGTCGAACAGGGCGGCTCCGACCACCACGATCCGTTCCGTCATGCGCCGGAGCCTACGGGGTGGGGTCAGTTGCGGGTGACGTCGCCGTGCTGCCCGATCTGCTCGACCCAGTAGAGCTGCTTGTGCCCGCGGTCGTCGAGGCTGTCCGCGATCTTCTGAGCCTCGGCGCGGGTCGCGTACCTGCCCACGCGGTAGCGATTGCCGTTGTCGTCCTGCCGTATCACGAGCCAGGGCAGGGTGATCGTGTTGTCGTTCATCGCGCCCCTCCGCTTCCCGCTCGCGGTTCGTGCCGTGCCCCACCCCATAAGGAAACCGCAATCCGCATATGCCGGAGCCTACGCCTAACCTTCACGCAGCGAATACGGCTTTTCACAAAGAGGTACGCAACCAGCCAAGACGCAGGGGGCGCACGATGACGAACGCGCCGTTGGCGCACCTCGATGCATCCGGTCGGAGGCGCGCCACAGGTGCCGTGGACGACCTGCGAGAAGGGCCGGAATCCAACGGCGGGCAGGACAGGGCGGATTGACCGGTTCCGGCGCCAAGTACGGGGAGGCGTGCGCTACTTCACCGGAAGGTGGTACGCGATGCGGTAGCGGTCGGCCGGGACGACCACGTCGGCCGTCTCCACCGGGCGGCCCGAGGCGTAGTACGTGCGCTGGATGACCAGGACCACATGCCCGGGGACTCCCCCCAGGGCGAGCAGCTCCTCGGCGAGGCCCGGCCGGGCGCCGACCTCCTCCGTGACGTTGTCCACGACGACGTCGATGGCGCGCATCCGCTCGACGACCCCCATGCCGCCGAGCGGGCCCTCCTCGGGCAGCATCACGGGCGTACGGCCGGTCACCGCGAGGGGCTCCCAGGACGTGGAGAGCATCATCGTCTCGCCGGCGTCCCGGAACACGTACTTCGTGCGCATCACGCGCTCACCGGGCTGGAGGGCGAGCCGCTCGGCGATCGTGCCGCCGGCCTCGACCTGCTCACTGCTGGACTCCCAGGTGCCGCGCGCCTCCCCCTCGGCCTGCTCCTGGCGGAAGGGTGTCGCACCGGCGGGCGGCCGGAACCCGGAGCGGGAGACGCGCCGCGGCACGGGACGCTCGCGCACGTACGTCCCCGAGCCGGAACGGCCCTCGACCAGCCCCTCGGCCATCAGCACCTTGCGCGCTTCGAGGGCGACCGTGTCGGAGACGCCGTACTCCTCGCGGATCCTGGCCTGGGAAGGCAGCCGGGTGTGCGGGGGGAGCAGGCCGTCGGCGATCTTCTTGCGGAGATCACCCGCGACGCGCAGATACGCCGGCTGCTCACCGAATGTCACTGGCCACTCCCATCAGGTTGTACAGACAGCTACAGCCTGGCAACCGTGGGTTGTGCCATGCAAGCAAAGGCCAGAGAATCACTCGATGTGATGACTTGTGCCCGGCGTGGGCTTTACCCAGGCACTTTCTCCCCGCTATAGGAGCCGTCACACCTCCAGGCCGGTGTCGCCTCCCCCGCTGTCCCCGCCGTCGTTGTTCTCGTCGTACGACGGAGGGGTCGTGGCGAGCCCCAGAGCCTTGCGGGCGGTGACCGACTTCTTGGGGTCGATGAGCTCGGCGCCCTTGTCGTAGTGCGCGTAGAACTCGTCGGCGTCGGAGGCCTCGGCCGCCTGCGCCCACTCCTTCTGCGCCGCCCGCAGGTCCTTGACCAGGGCCGCGACCGGCTTGTCGGAGGCGCCCGGCCACTGGTGGCCGTCCAGCAGGTCGGCCTGCTCGGTCAGCGCGGTCGAGACCCGGCCCGCCCATGCCTTGTGCCCCGGCAGGTCGTCCTCGACGTACTGCGCGTCGGGCGCCGAGTCCAACGCCGCGTTGAGGACGTGGGCCGCCTTCAGATACGCGACCTGGTCGGAGTCGAGGGTCGTGGCGTCGTTGCGCAGCGAACCACCGGGCAGGCTCGCCTCCTCGTCCGTGTTGCCGAACGCGCAGGTGATCTCGCGGTCGCCGAGACTCCAGCTCTGCGAGGTCGGGGTGACGTAGTAGATGTCCACGTCGTCGGGTACGGCCCAGCCGTCCATGGCGTAGGAGTCCTGGAGCGCGTAGCACCTGTCGTCGGCGGTGGCGGTGACCTTCTTCTCGCCGGGGTAGGAGTCGCCGCTCATCCGCACGACGGCGAACACCTCCCCGTCGTGCTCACCGGCGCAGGACACCACGTCGAAGTCGTAGGCCATGCCCTCCAGCGAACCGCTGGGCGCGTCGAAGCACTCGCCCTTCACGGGAGAGGCGCTCGTGTTGTTCCGCGCGCTCTCCTTGACGTCGTCCCAGAGGCCGGTGGCGGCGCCGGTCACCCCGAGCACCCACACCATCAGCCCGAACGACGAGAGCACGATGCCGGCCGCCGCCATGCTCCGCCCGCGCTCGCCCCGCTTCTTGATCTGGCTCAGCGCGATCAGCCCGAGGACCAGCCCGACGCCCGGTATGCAGCACAGGATGCCGAGGACGAGGGCGGCGACGGACATGCTGTTGAGGGGCGCGGGGTTGTTGTACGGGGTGTAGCCCTGGGCCCAGGGCTGGTAGGGCTGCGGGCCGTACGGGGAGGGGGGACCCTGGGGGTACGGGGCGTACGGGGGTTGGGGCTGTGCGCCGTAAGGGCCCGGGGGCGGCGGGGTGTACGGGTCCTGTGACGGCGGGGCGTAGGGGTTGTACGGGGTGGAGGGCGCCTGGTCCTGGGGCCCTTGGGGCTCCGGAGGCTGGAACGGCCCGGGGGGCGGGGGTATGGACACAGGTACCGTGCTCCTGGTTCAGGCGGGGATCTTCAGCGCGAGGCCTTCGGACGGAGGGCCCTGGAGAGCTGAAGATCTTCAGATGCGGAACTGACGTACGACTCGCGCATGGTAAGCGCGAGGTGAGCGGGGGTGGAATGCGGGCTGCGGAGACGACGGTCCGGGCGGTGAACGCGCTGACCGCGCGATGGGCCGGGGTCGTCGACGGGGGCACGGTGTTCTCGGCGGCGGGGGTGTGGCCGTTGCTTGCCTTCCTCGCGGACGGTGCCGGAGGTGCGGCGCGGGCGGAGCTGGCGGACGCGGTGGGGATACCGGCCGGCCAAGCAGCCGCCGCCGCACGGGAGTTGCTGGGCGGGCTGCCCGCGATGCGAGGAGTGGATTCGGCCCTCGGGCTGTGGACCAAGCGGACGCTGGCGTTGCGGGAGGAGTGGTCGGCGGGACTGCCGACGGAGGCGCACGGGGTGCTCACGGGCGACCTCGGCGCCGACCGTGCCGCCCTGGACGCGTGGGCGGCGAAGCGGACCGGTGGGCTGATCGAACGGATGCCGGTGGCGCTGACGGACGCCACCGAACTGGTGCTGGCGAGCGCGCTGGCCCTGCGCACCGAGTGGCTGCGGCCGTTCCGCGAGGTGCCGATGGAGAGCGTGCACTGGAGCGACCGGGTCCCGCTCGGCCTGCGCCGCGAGACCGTCCTCCTGGACCGGATCGGCGTGGCGGACACACCGGACGGCCATGTCACCCGACTGAAGGTCCTCGGCAACGCGGCGCTCGACGTCCATCTGCTGCTCGGGGAGGAGGGAATGACGTCCGGACAGGTGCTGGGCGCGGGCGTGGAGATCCTCGACGGCCGTCATCCCGTAGTACCCGGAGACCGACTCCCCTACGGCGCCCCTGGCCCCGGCCTGCACGTGGCGAAGGAACACCGCACGAGCCCACGGCCGCCGACGCTCGACGTGACGACGGTGGCGTACGACATGAGCGCGCGGCACGATCTCCTGCGCCTGCACCGCCTGTTCGGCCTCACGACGGCGCGGGACAGCGCGCGGGGTCACTTCCCCGGGATCAGCGGGTTCCCGCTGGCGATCGGGTCGGCCGGGCAGTCCACGACGGCGAGGTTCGGCGCGCGCGGCTTCCGCGCGGCGGCTGCGACGGCCTTGGCCGCCGCCCCCGGCGGTGCCCCGCCCGACCTCCGCTACGTGACCACCACCGTCACCGCCCGCTTCGACCGCCCCTTCGCCTTCCTCGCCCTGCACCGTCACTCACGGCTGGTGCTGGCGGCGGGGTGGGTCACGGACCCGGAGCTGTTCCCGGGCACGACCGGGGCTGATCGTCGGAGGCCGGGCGGCCGACGATAATCTTCCCGTGCGCGATCTTGCGCCACGGCACTCACGGGGGCGGAATTGGGAGCGGTCCAGGGGACGGCGGTTCAGGGCGCGGCGGTCGGGGGGACGGTCGACGCGGTCAACCGGCTGACGGCGCGCTGGGCGGACACGGCGACCGGTGGGACGGTGTTCTCGGCGGCCGGTGTCTGGCCGCTGCTCGCGTTCCTCGCCGACGGGGCCTCGGGCGCCGCGCGGGCGGAGCTGGCGGACGCGCTGGGCATGCCGGCCGACCAAGCAGCCGCCGCCGCACGGGAGTTGCTGGCCGCGCTGGGGTCGATGCCCGGTCTGAACTCCGCGCTCGGCCTGTGGACCAGGCGCGAACTGACCGTACGGGAGGAGTGGCGGGCGGGGCTGCCGGCGGACACGCACGGCGTGCTCACCGATGATCTGCGCGCCTCCCAGCAGGCGTTGGACGCGTGGGCGGCCGAGCGGACGGGCGGGCTCATCGAGCGGATGCCGGTCACCTTGGACGAGGACGTGCTGATGGTCCTGGCGAGCGCGCTCGCGCTCCGCACGGAATGGCCGCGCCCCTTCGACGAGTTGACGCTCCGCCCGGACGCCGGACCGTGGCAGGGACGGCAGTTGGCGGGCCTGCACCGCACCGGCGTCCGCCTCGACCGGGTCGGCGTGACGACCGGCCCGCACGGCTACGTCACCGAACTGAAGGTCCCCGGCGACAACGGAATCGACGTCCACCTCCTGCTCGGCGAGCAACGCATGACCCCGGGCCAGGTACTGGGCACGGGAGTCGACATTCTGGCCCGCCGTCTTCCCGTCGTCCCGAGCGGCCAACTCCCGTACGGCGACGTGGGACCGGGCCTGCGCGTCGAGCAACAGCGGTGCGCCACACCGCAACCGCCACAGCTGTCCGTGACCACGGTGGCGTACGACATGCGGGCGCGGCACGATCTCCTCGACCTGCACGCCCTGTTCGGGCTCACGACGGCGAGGGACACCGGCCGCGGCCACTTCCCCGGCATCAGCCCGTCCGCGCTGGCCGTCGGGCAGGCCCAACAGTCCACGACGGCCCAGTTCGGCGCCCTCGGCTTCCGTGCCGCCTCGGTGACCGCGGTCGCGCCCGGCTACGGCGCCGCCCGGCCCGAACTCCGCCACACGACCACCGTGGTCACCGCCCGCTTCGACCGCCCGTTCGGCTTCCTGGCCGTGCACCGGGAGTCGCGGCTGATCCTCACGGCGGGCTGGGTCACGGATCCGACGCCGTACGGAAGGTAGCGAGGGCTCGGGCCGGCGGGGCTGCCGCGTGCGCTCCGTCCGTGGGAACCGCCCGCGCGCTTCCCACCCCCGCCCCGCGGCGCACCGCATCGTCGGACGGTGACCAAGCCGACCCGTCTGCTGCTCCCACTCCTCGCCGCCGCACTCCTCCTCCCACCGCCCCCGGCATCCGCCGCACCACGCCCTCTCGACGACTGCGCGGTGCGCGGCTGGGCGCCCTCGGCCACCCGGATCGACCCGACCGACACGTACCACCCATACGTCGGCAACGGCTACCTCGGCACCCGCGTCCCGCCCTCCGGCGCGGGCTACGCGGCGTCCGGCGAGAAGACCGGCTGGCCGCTCTACACCCCGCGCTACGACGGCGCGTTCGTCTCCGGTCTCTACGGCCGGGGCCCCGCGAACACCGCCGGACGCGAGGCCCTCGCCGCACTCCCGACCTGGACCGGCCTCGACGTCACGGCGGGCTCCGAGACCTACGGCGGCGACAGCCACGGCCGGGTCACCCACTACCGACAAACCCTCAACCTCCGCTGCGGCTACGTCCGTACGTCCCTCACCTGGACCACGACGGACGGCCGCCGCACCGACCTCACCTACGACCTCCTCACCGCTCGCGACACCCCGCACACCGGCGCCGTGCACCTGCGGGTGACCCCGCACTGGGACGGCGAACTCACCCTCACCGACCGCCTCGACGGCCGCGGCGCCCGCCGGATCACGCAGACGGACGGCGGCCGGGTCGGCGACCACACCATCGGCGTGGCGTTCCGCACGGACGGCACGGGTGTCGACGGGGCCGTGGCGTCCGTACTGGATGCACCCGGGCGCGTCCAACAGGCCCGCGAACAGGGCAAGTTGAGCGCCGGCCAGTCGACCGTCCTCGCCGTCAGTTCCGGCCGCAGCTACACCGCCACCAAGTACGTCGGCGTCGACACCTCCCTCACCTCCCACGATCCCCGTTCCGCCGCCCAGGACGCCGCCGGGCGGGCCGCGCGGCGCGGATGGGACGCGCTGCTCGCCTCGCACACCGCCGCGTGGCGGGCGCTGTGGTCGGCCGACATCGAGGTTCCCGGCCATCCGGACCTGCAACTCTGGGTCCGCTCGGCCCAGTACGGACTGCTGTCCGCGCTGCGCCCCGGCGCCCGCAACAGCATCGCGCCCGCCGGTCTGACCAGCGACAACTACGCGGGCATGATCTTCTGGGACGCCGAGACCTGGATGTTCCCGTCCCTGCTCGCCACCCACCCCGACCTCGCCCGCCCGGTCCTCGAATACCGCTACCGCACCCGCACGGCCGCCGCCGAGAACGCGGCGAAGACCTCGGTGAAGGGCCTGTTCTTCCCCTGGACGAGCGCGAGCCACGGCCTGCTGTGGAACGAGTGCCAGAGCTGGCAGCCGCCGCACTGCGTCACCCAGAACCACCTCCAGGGCGACATCGCCCTCGCCGCCTGGCAGTACTACCTCGCCACCGGCGACCGCACCTGGCTCCGCACCCGCGGCCGGCCCCTCCTCAACGGCCTTGCCCAGTACTGGACTTCACGGGTCACGAAGAACCCCGACGGCTCGTACTCCGTCAAGGAGGTCGCCGGCCCCGACGAGTACAGCAACGGTGTCAACGACGCCGTCTACACCAACGCCGTCGCCACCACCGCCCTGCGCGCCGCGACCGACGCGGCCCATGCCCTGGGCACCGACGCCCCCGCCGACTGGCTCACCATCGCGAACCGTCTGCGCATCCCCTACGACCCGGAGCGCAGGATCTTCCTCCAGTACGACGGCTACAACGGCTCCCAGATCAAGCAGGCCGACACCGTGCTGCTGATCTACCCGCTGGAGTGGCCGATGCCCGCCGGTGCCGCGGCAGCCACCCTCGACTACTACGCGCAGCGCACCGACCCGGACGGCCCCGCCATGACCGACGCCGTCCACGCGATCGACGCGGCGGCGATCGGCGAGCCGGGCTGCGCCGCCTACACCTTTCTGCGGCGGGCCTACCAGCCCTTCGCGCGCGGCCCGTTCGCCCTGTTCTCCGAGTCCCGGGGCGACAAGGCGGGCGCGTCCGACCCCCTCGCGGGCTCCCCCGCGCAGGACTTCCTCACCGGCAAGGGCGGCTTCCTCCAGGTCTTCACCCACGGCCTGACCGGCCTGCGGCTGCGCCCCGACGCCCTCCACCTCGACCCGAGCCTGCCGCCCCAACTCAGCGACGGTGTACGCCTGTCGGGCCTGCGCTGGCACGGTCGTACGTACGACATCGCCATCGGTGCGAAGACGACGACGGTACGGCTGCGCTCGGGGGCGCCGTTCGTGCTGGAGACCCCCGAGGGCCGCCGCACGCTCTCCGGCACGGTCACCCTCAGGACCCGGCGACCGGACCTCGCCCCCACCACCGACCTGGCCCGCTGCCGGCCGGCGACGGCGACCTCCTCGGAGTCCGGTCTCTACCCGGAGGCGGCGGTGGACGGCAGCCCCGCGACCGCCTGGTCCCCGGCCGCCGACCGCGCCTCCCTCACCGTCGACCTGGGCCGGTCGGTGCGGGTCGGGACGGTACGGCCCACGTGGACGAAGCAGCCGGGGTCGTACACCGTCGAGGTCTCGGCGGACGGGCACGCCTGGCACGCCCCGGACGGGACGCCTGCCCGGTACGTCCGCGTCACCGTGCAGGGCGGCGCGGGTGCCGCTCTCGCCGAACTCGACGTGCGCCCGTAACGGCCGGTCGCCCGAACTGGCGGCGGGGCACGGTCAGTTGGCCTCCGCCGCCAGTCGCTGCTGTTCCTCCTCCACGATGCGGCGCGCCAGCGTGGCGTCCGAGATGTCGATCGCGTCGGGGGTGGCGTCCGCCAGGGCGCTGCGCCGGGCGAACCGGTCGAAGAGGCGGTCCTTGTTCTTGAGGATGGTCAGGAGCCGGTCGTCCACGCTGTCGGTGGCGAGCATGCGGTGCACCTGGACCGTGCGTATCTGGCCCATGCGGTGGACGCGGGCCACGGCCTGGTGCTCCACCGTCGGCTTGACCTGGGGTTCGCAGAGGATGACCAGGGAGGCGGCCTGGAGGTTGAGGCCGACGCCGCCCGCCTCGATCTGGGAGAGGAGGACGGCGTGGCCGGGGGTCCGTGTGAAGTCGTCGACGAGTTGCTGTCGGCGGGCCGCCGGGACGCTTCCGGAGATCGTCCCGGTCACGCGCTCGTCCGGCCCGTCCAGTGCCTCCCGGACCGTGGTGAGCACGTCCCGGAAGTAGGAGAAGACCACCACCTTCACGCCGTTGTCCGCGGCCTCGGCGACCAGCTCCCGCAGGCGTTGCAGTTTCGCCGACTTCTCGGCGTCCACGTAGGCGGCCCGGCGCATCGCCATGAAGTTCCCGTCGCCGACCGCGCGGTCGTACGCCTCTCGGTCGGCGACACCGAACTCCACCCACTCGTCGACCTGGACCAGGGCGGGCAGTTCGGTGAGCACGTCCTCCTGGTTGCGGCGCAGATAGGCGGGGGCGACGGACTTGCGGAAGGCGTGCGGTCCGGCCGCCGCGGTGCCGTTGCGGACGGTCGGCAGCAGTTCGGGGCGGAGGTGGCGGACGAGGGTGCGGAACTCGTCGACGTGGTTCTCCATGGGCGTGCCGGTCAGGAACAGGACGCGGTCGCAGCGCTCGGTCCAGACGGCGACGGACTTGGTGCGGCGGGTGTCCGGGTTCTTCACGTAGTGCGCTTCGTCCACGACGAGCATGCCCGGGGTGGGGCCGGTCGGGGCCTCAGCCCTCGACCTCTTCTTGCCCTTCGGTGTCCTGTCGACCGGCGCGGGCAAGGTGTGCAGCGTGTCGAAGGTGGTGATCGCGACGCCGCCGCGCTCGCCCCACTCCGCGTAGGCGTCGTGCCGGTCGGGGCCGTGCACGGGCAGGGCGCGCAGGGTGCTGCGGGCGCCGATCTCGCGGGTCCAGTTGATCAGCACACTGGCCGGGCAGACCACCAGGAAGTGGCTGTGCCCCTCGGCCGCGAGATGGGCCAGTACGGCGATGGCCTGGACGGTCTTGCCGAGTCCCATCTCGTCCCCGAGGACGACCCGGCGCTGGGCGAGGGCGAAGCGGGCGCCGAACGACTGGTACCCGCGCAGCGAGACCCGGCGGTGGGTGTCGTCCAGCGGCTGGGCGTGCACGCGCTCGGCAAGCTCCGACGGCAGGAAGCCCTCGCTCGCCGCGAGGTCCGGCTGCTGCCCGTCGACCTCGGCGAGCTGGCTGTAGTACTCCGCGGACCGCAGTTCGAAGTCGACCCAGGCCTCGATGTCGGAGACCGGCGGGCGCAGCAGATCGGTGGAGGCCTGCGCGATCAGCAGTCGTACGTCCTTTGCGGTCGCGTCGGCGACCAGTTGACGGACTTCGGCGACCGCCGCGAGCGCGCCGTCCCTGCGTCGGCGACCGGCGAGCGCCATCAGCAGCCTGCTGCTGGCGGGCCGGGCCACGGGCAGCAGCGCGCCGAGCCGCTCGTCGAGCCGTGTGGCCGCGTCCAGGGCGCGGCGCAGCTCGGGTCCTGCCTCGACCAGTCGCTGCAGGGCGATGACCAGGGCGGTGGTGCGGGGTTCGGGGTGGTCGACGTCGATGCGGACGGAGACGGTGTCCGCCACGGCCCGCGCGATCTGCCGGGCCGCGGCGAGCGCCCGGTCGGCGGTCTGCTGTCCCACCCCGGGCAGCTGCCGCAGCTCGTACCGGCTCGCGTCGTGCACCGCGCGCACGGAGGTCAGCCCCGCCGCCTCCACGGCCCCGAGCCGCAGCCGCCCCTCGGTGACGTCCTTCAGCCGGGCGACCGGGATGGACTCCAGCTCCTGGGCGACGAGTTCGGCCCGCAGCGGCTCCAGTGCGGAGCGGACGGCGTCGAGCGCGCGGGTGTGGTCGTCCCGCAGGGCGCGCGCCACGTCGTACAACCGTGTGCCCCGCGCACACAGCTCCCTGGCCCGCCGCCCGGCCCGCGGAAACTCGCCCTCCATGTCACCCCCCGCTCCCCATTCGTCTCCCTGCGCACCCATCGTGGCACGCGGCACTGACAACGGGAGCGGGCCCGGCTTCTCAGCCCTCCGTCAGGCGTCGAACCCCGTCGCGCGGGTCCGCTTCTCCCAGGCCGCGATGTCGCCGCGTACCTCGTCGAGGTGGCCGAGCACGGCGTCGACCGCGTCGTCGCCCAGCGGCAGGTGCAGCGGGGTCTGTTCGGCGTCGAGGGCGGCGAGGATGAGCGCCGCCGCCTTCGCTGGGTCGCCGGCTTGGGTGCCGCCGCCGCCGGAGACGAAGCCGCGGGTCACGCTCACCTTGGCGTACACACCGCTGTCGGCGCTGACCCCGGCCCGACTCGTGTCGAAGAGGGCGGTGCGGAAGGCGCCCGGCTCGACGATCAGCACCTTGATGCCGTACTCGGCGACCTCGTCCGCGAGCGCCTCGGACAGTCCCTCCAGGGCGAACTTCGTTCCGCTGTACGCCGAGAAGCCCGCGAAGGACATCTGCCCGCCCATGCTGCTCATCTGCACGATCGCCCCGGACCGCCGCTCCCGCATGGACGGCAGCACCGCGCGCGTGAGCGCGGCGGGCCCGAAGACGTGCAGGTCGAACAGGTCCCGCAGCTCCTGCTCGGTGGTCTCCTCGAAGGCGCCGACGTGCGTACGGCCCGCGTTGTTGACGAGTACGTCGATCCGCCCGTGCCGCGCCACCACGTCCCGTACGGCCGCCTCCGCCGCGCCCGTGTCGGTGACGTCCAGGCGCAGCGCCTCCAGCTGGTCGGGCCACGCGACCACCAGGTCGTCCAGCCCCTCGGTCCGCCGCGCCGCACCGATCACCACGTCACCGGCCGCGAGCGCCGCCTCGACGATCGCCCGCCCGAACCCGCTGCTCGCGCCGGTCACCAGCCACACCTTGTTCATGACGTCTCCCCTTGAGATCCCAGATCCCTGTTGTCCAGCTGCCGACCAGCCTGCTCCCGCCCCCGATCGCCCGTCCAAGACCTACGCTGATAACCGATGGCTATGACGACGGACGTCCACGTACGGGACCTGCGCTACTTCGTCGCGGTCGCCGAGGAGCTCCACTTCACGCGCGCGGCCGAGAAGCTGTACGTCTCGCAACCCGCCCTGAGCAAGCAGATCCGGGCGCTGGAGCGGCAGTTGGGCGCCCAGCTGCTCCGGCGTGACCGGCAGGGCGTGGCGCTCACGGCCGCCGGTACAGCCCTACTGCCGTACGCCGAGCGGGTGTTGGCGGTCTGGGCGGAGGGCGCGTCCGCGTTGGCGGAGGTGAGCGCGGCCGAACGCAGCACCCTGGTGGTCGGCATGAGCACCAGCCCCGGCCGCGGCGGTCTGCTGCCCGCGATCCGCTCGCGCTTCACGGCCGCGCATCCGGAGGCCAACGTACGGCTGCGCCAGGTGAGTTGGGACGATCCGACGGCGGGTCTGGCGGACGGCGACACGGATGTGGCCTTCGTCTGGCTGCCGCTGCCCGACGGGGAGCGCTACGGCTGGACGGTGGTCGCCGAGGAACCCCGTCTGGTCGCGCTCCCGGACTCCCATCCGCTGGCCGCTCGCGCCGAGGTCGACTTCGCAGACCTCGTCGACGAGCCGTTCCTCGCCCTGCCGCCCGGCGCGGGCCCCCTCCGCGACTACTGGCTCGCGCTCGACGAACGCGGTGGACGTCCACCGCGCATCGGCGCGGAGATCGCGAGCACGGAGGAGACGTACGAGGCGCTGGTCGCCGGTCTCGGCATCTGTCTCGTGGCCACGGGCAACGCCCGCCTGATCAGCCTCGGCGGCGTCATCACCCGTCCTGTGCAAGGCATTTCGCCGAGCCGTTACGCCCTGGCGTGGCGGCGCGAGGACGGCGGACGACCGCTGGTGGGGGCGTACGCGGAGTCCTGCCGGGGGGTCATGAGTGGGGGGTGAGGCGCGTGGCTACTATGAGTCGGCTTTGGGGAGTCTGGATCTTGGGGGGTAGTCATGAGCGCAGGTCGTGTCGGACGTACAAGACGCATACCGTTCGCTTTCGTCGGCGTGGCCATGCTCGCGCCGTTGGTCGTTCCCGCCGCCTCCGCGCAGGCGGCGTCGGGCTCGCTAACCGTCACCACGCTGGGGCGGCACGGCGCCAAGGTCGCGACCACGGTGACCGTCGTCTCCGCGACGTCCGGTGAGACGTACAGCGTCAAGTCCGGCAAGAAGCTCAGCCTGCCCTCGGGGCGCTATCTGGCGATGACCGACATCTACGAGAGCGCCACGGACGGTCTGGGCACCGACACCATCGGCGCGCAGGTCGTGACGGTGTCGGGGGCCAAGTCCACGACGCTGGACGCCCGCAAGGGCAAGGCGGTGAAGGTGTCGCTGGACACCCCGGCCGATGTGACCGGACCGGCTCGGATCAGCGCGCAGGTGTGCGCCGCCGGCACGGACATGCCCTCGGCGTTCAGCGCGGGCGGCTGGAACGACGCGGGGGCCCTCTACGCCATCCCCAACTCCTCCAAGCTGCTGCAGTTCGGCTACATGGCGCAGTGGTCCGGCACCGACAGCTATGTCGCGGTGAAGAACACGACCGGCATCCCGGCGGCGCCCGGTGGGTCGTTCAAGCGGTCCGGGCTGGCGACGATGCGTTTCTCGGTGCGCAGCGGGACGCAGATGGGCAGCGACAACTACACCATGCTCCGGGCCGCGCCGAAGGCCGACGACTGCACGACCGACCTGAAGGCGGACGTCCTCAACGAGGACGCGCCCTACAGCGCCACCTTCCATGTGACTCCCGGGAGTTGGCAGCCGAGCGACGACGTCATCGCGAGCAACGGCGAGAACGTCTCCGGGGGTTACCCGGCGGTCAGAACGCTGAAGTCGAAGCAGAGTTTCACCCAGTCCTTCGGCCGCGCCGCGTGGAGTCCGCTGCACTACCTGCCCATGGTTGCTGAAAAATCCGTGGGGTTCATCCCGGACGCCCTGATCGGCGACCCCGACGTGGGCACGAGCGGGGCCGACCCGACGAAGGAGACGGTGGCCCTGTACAAGGGCGGCACCACCGTGAAGAAGCAGACCCTGACCAACTGGGGCAACGGCGAAGCCGACTTCTCCGCCCGTATCAACTCGGCCGGTTCGTACCGGCTGACCGTGGACGCCCATCGCTACCGTCCGGGCATCACCTTCCCGTCGGGCATGCTGTCGTCGCGCGTCACGCTCGACTGGCGGTTCAAGGCAGACCCGAACAAGTCGGTGGTCGCCCCCGTCTTCATGACCCGTTTCCTGCCCGCGGGCCTCGACAGCCGCAACCGGGCGAAGGCGAACAGCATCACCGCGGTCACCGTCAGCGCGGGCCGCGGATCCCAGGGCCCGGACGTCAAGTTCACCAAGTCGACGGTCAAGTCCCTGAAGGTCTGGGCGTCTTCGGACGGCGGCACGACCTGGAAGGCCGTCTCCGTCACCCGTTCCGGCTCGTCCTGGAAGGCGTCCGTGCACAACCCGGCGTCCGGCGCGGTCGCCCTGCGCTCGCAGGTGACCGACTCCGCCGGTGGCACGTCGGTGGAGACGGTCTACCGCGCCTACGCCATCGGCTGATTCACCTCGGCCCAGGACAGGGCGGATCACTCGCCGGGGTGGACGGTTCGGGTGAGGGTGTGGAGGGGGTCGTGGGCTCCGGGGTCGTGGGCTCCGGGGTCTCCTTCACAGGACTGCCCGGTGTTTCGTTGCCCCCTCCGGCCGACGGGGGCGTCGGGTCCGCGGGCGTCGGCTCCGTGGGCGCGGGTTCGGTGGGTGTCGGCTCCGGGTCCGTGGTCACCGGCGGTGCGGGAGTCGGTTCCGGGTCCGGCTTCGTCGTCACCGGCGGAGCGGGAACCGGCTCGGTGGTCACCGGCGGCGGCTCAACAGGCACCGTAGGAACGGGTGTTCCTCCGTCACCCCCCACCGGTGTCACGGTCGACCCGCCCCCGGTGTCGCCAAGCAAGGTCGGAGGGACGGCACTTACGGACCCGTCCGCCACAGGCGCCGCGGAACCACCGCTCTTGCTCGGCGTCTTCGAGGGCTTCTCCGTCCGCGGCTGGGACGCCACCGGTGCCTGGGACACCGGGACTTCGGCCACCGGGCCCTTCGCGACCGGGACTTCGGCGGCGTCGGTGCCGCCGAGGAGGACGCACACCGCGACGGCACCCGCCACGGCTGTGCCGACCGCTGCCGCCACCTGCGTCTTGGAGGCGCCGGCCGCCGCATGCCGTACGCCGTGCAGCAGCCCGCCGCCATGGCCGCCGGCCGCGAAGGCCGTACCCGCGGAGCCCGCGCCGAACGCGAGCAGGAACTTGCCCGCGCCGCCGAGCACGAACACGAGCAGGGCCGGTGCCACGAGCGCGGGCAGCCGGTCGTTGGCGCGCATCAGGGCCGCGAGCCGGGCGCGGCAGTCGTCGCACGTGTCGACGTGGCCGAGGAGTCGTTCGGACTGCCGCTCGGTGGCGCCGCCGCGCACGTACGCGGGCATCCGGGCCCAGTGGACCTGGCACGCGGGATCGTCCGGGGCGCCGGTCTGTTCGCGCAGGAACGCCTGCCGCATGCCCTCCCGCGCACGGTGCAGCAGTACGGCCGTGGCGCCCTGCTTGGTGCCGAGCTGGGGGCCTATCGCGGCCAGCGGCAGGCCCTCCGCCTCGGCCAGCCACAGCGCCTTCACCCAGCGCTCGGGCAACTGCTCAAGTACCCGTACCAGCAGGTCGGTCGAGGACACCTGCTCGGCCGGGTCACCCCCGTGGACGTGCGCGTGGTTCGCGTCCGCCCGCTCGTCGGCCTGCGGATCGCGCGGCGTCTCGCGTGCGGCGCTCCCCGCGGCCGTGGCGAGGTGCTTCACCGTGGTCATGAGGTACGCCGGTACGTTGTCGATCTCGTGCCCGGCGGACAGCCTGCGCCACACCCTGAAGTGCGCCTCGGCGACAAGGTCTTCGGCGACCCAGGTGTTCCGGGTGAGCGAGCGGGCGTAGGCGACGAGGCGCGGCTGCTGCTCCTCGTAGATCCGGGCGTACGCGGCGGTGGGACCGTCGTTCATGGCAGCAACGCTCCAGTTGCCAGGGGGGCGGGGAAGGATTTGTAAGCCTAGATGGCGAAACTTTCAACTAAAGTTGCAGCAATATCGGAAGGTGACCCAGATCACATCAACCATCTTCCGTAACGGCGTAATCAAGCGCCCCTCCGCGCGCTCAAGGAGGGTGAGTCGGCACAACCGGCCGCCGCCCCGCCCGAATCGGAGACCGTCCATGCGCCACATCACCCTGGAACAGCCCACCAGCGCCCGCCTGCTGGCCGACGACGACCAGGAGTTGGCCGTGACGGCCACCCTCCGCTACTCCTCCGGCGACCCCTTCGCCGTCCAACTCCTGTTCCCCGCCTGGATCTCGCTCGACGGCAAGAAGGTGACGTGGACCTTCGCGCGAGCACTCCTGGAGGAGGGGCTCGCCGCCCCCTCCGGGATGGGCAACGTCCACATCCGGCCGTACGGCCCCGCCCACACGGCAGTTGAGTTCCACTCGCCGGAGGGCATCGCGATGATCCGCTTCGACACCGTCGCCCTGCACCACTTCCTGCGCCGCACGTACCGGGTGACCGAGCCGGGCCGGGAGGCCCTGGAACCGTCCCTCGACCGAGGCCTGGCCTCGCTGCTCGACGGCGCGTGACGCGGGGGCCGGGCAGGCGGGTCGGTCAACTGCCCTCTGTGGTACGCCAATTGGGCTTGTTACCTTCCCCTCATGAGCGAATCGCCGCAGCGGCCGCCCCAGGTGTCCCGGACATCCCGGATGTCCACCCGTGCCGTCGTCGTCGGAGGCAGCCTCGCCGGCATGCTCGCCGCGGCCGCCGTCAGGGACCACGTCGACAGCGTCGAGATCATCGAGGCGCACGGCATGCCCGACGGGCCCGAGTCACGCCCGGGCGTTCCCCAAGCAGCGCATTTCCACGTCCTGTTGTCCGGTGGGGCGAACGCGATCGACGAACTCCTGCCGGGCACCGTCAAGGAGTTGCTGGGCGCGGGCGCCCACCGGGTGCCGATGACGACGAACATGGTGATCCACTCGCCCGAGGGCTGGTACCGCCGCTGGACGCGCGACAGCCACTACCTGATCACCGCCGGCCGCGACCTCACGGATTCCGTGGTCCGCAGGCAGGTGTTGAAAGACCCGCGCATCACCGTGCGCCCGCACACCAAAGTCACGGCTCTGCTGGGGAGTTCGCGCCGCGTCACCGGCGTACGGCTGCGCGCGGCGGACGGCATCGAGACCGAGCTGACCGCGGATCTGGTCGTCGACGCCTCCGGCCGGGCGGCCCGCACTCCGCAGTGGCTGGCCGAGTTGGGCATCTCCGGCCTTGCGCAGGACCGCATCGACTCCGGCATCGCGTACGCCAGCCGTATCTACCGCGCCTCCGTCTCCACCGAGAACTGGCCCGTGATCAGCGTCCAGGCCGACCCGCGGTCGGGCGCACCCGGCCGGACGGGCGGCATCGTACCGATCGAGGACGGCCGCTGGCACGTCAGCCTGATCGGCACACCGGGCGCCCAACCCACCCGCGAGGAAGCCGAGTTCGAGCCCTACGCACGCACACTCCGCCACCCCGTCATCGCCGACCTCCTGGCCCACGCCGAACCTCTCACCGACGTCGTCATGACCCACAGCACGGTCAACCGCAGGTACTACTACGAACGCCTCAAGTCCTGGCCCGAAGGACTCGTCGCCCTCGGCGACTCGGTCGCCGCGTTCAACCCCGTCTACGGCCACGGCATGTCGGTGGCAGCCATCGGCGCCGTCGCCCTGCGCACCCGACTGGCGTCCCTCGGCCTCGCCAACGGCCTCTCCCGCAAGGCACAGCGAGCCATCGCCGGCCCCGTCGAACTCGCCTGGAGCCTCGCCGTGGGCCAGGACATCCACTACAGAACAACAAAGGGCAAGAACGCGAGCACGGCCGACCGCCTCCTCCAGCGCTACGTCAGCCGCCTCTCCCACACCGCCACCGGTTCGTACCACGTGGCAACGGCGATGACAGAAGTACTGACACTCCAGTCCCCGGGCACGACCCTGCTCCGCCCCGGCGTCCTGACGGCCGCACTGCTCGGACCACGCCGACCGCAACTCGACCGGCCGACGTTCACGGCGGGGGAGCTACGGCTGCTGACCGACGCGGGCATCCCGTTGCCCGGACTCGCCGAGTAGCGCGCCGAGTTGTCAGTGGCGGCTGCTTCCATGACGTCATGAGCACCGTGCACGGGACTCCCGCTGCCTCCACCGCCCTCAGGGGGCCACGGCGCGGCCGGTCTGTGGGGAGATCATTCCGGCGCACAGGTTGCGGGCGGCCAGGCCCTGCGCGATGCGTGGGATCGCCGCGACGGTGTTGGCCGGCCAGTCGTGCATGAGGATGATCTGGCCGTTGGTGAGGCGGCCGGCCGCCTGGACGATCGCGTCGGTGCTCGCGCCGTTCCAGTCCTGCGAGTCGACGTCCCAAATGATCTCCGTCAGGCCGTACTTGGCCTCCACGGCCTTCACCGTCGCGTTGGTCTCGCCGTACGGCGGGCGAAAGAGCCTGGGGGTACCGCCGCCCGCGGCCGCGATGGCCTGCTGGGTCCGGTAGATCTCCGAGTCGATCGTCGCCTGGGTCTGCTGGGTGAGGTGCGGGTGGGTGTAGCTGTGGTTGCCGACCCACATACCGGCGGCGACCTCCGCCCTGACCTGTGCCGGGTACGCGGCCGCGTACTGGCCCTCGTTGAACATCGTGGCCCGAAGACCGTTCTGCTTCAGCGCGTTGAGCAGGGCGGGTGTGTTGCCGGACGGGCCGTCGTCGAAGGTGAGCCCGACGTAACCACCACAAGTGGCGGCCTGTGCCGGGGAGTTCACGCCGACGGCGAGGGTGGCCGCGGCGGCCAGGGCGACGACGGCCGGCCCGACGACCAGGGAGCGTAACGAGAAGTGCGGTGCTGCTTTCATGCGAAGTGGTCCTCCAGCAAGGGGAGTTGGGGTGGCGGTACCGGTCAGCTCACGGTGATGCGGGAGTTCCCGCTGCTCTGATAGCCCTCGGTCGCGAGGATCATGTAGTAGCTGAAACTGCCCAGCGGCATTCCGGCGCGGGCCCAGGCGTCGAAGTGGTTGCCGGTGGTGATGGTGCCGCCGGTGCGCTTCGTCTGCCGGACGCTCCAGTACTGGTCGAAGGTCTTCGTGCCCTCCACCGAAGGGGCGTTGTACCGGGTGGTCTTGTAGATGTCGTAGGTGCCGCCGTCGCTGGTGACGGTGCCCTTGTACGTGCCCGTGGGCCGGTAGGTGCCCCAGTTGTCGACGATGTAGTACTCGACGAGCGGGTTCGACGTCCAGCCGTACAGCGACAGATAGCCGTTGCCGGACGGGTTGAAGGTCCCCGAGTACGTCACGCTACGGCGGGCGCCGGTACTCCAGCCCTTGCCCGCGACGAAGTTGCCGGTGTTGCTCCATGTGGTGCTGTAGCTGCCGCCGGAGCCGAGGTTCATGGAGACCGACCCCTGGGTGTCGGTCCAGAACGAGTAGTAGTAGCCGTTGTTGGTGCCGGTCTGGTTCGTGGTGACGACCGTGTCGGCACTGGCGGTGCCGGGCAGGGTCATCGCCGCGAGGAGAGCCAGCAGCAGGGCGCAGGCGCCGCCGGCTAACAGCCTGAAGCGGCTCGTGGTGCGTGCGGGTGTGGTGTCCATGCGGCGCAGTGTTGATACGCCCCTGCCAACTGTCAATAGTTTCGGTACGGAGTGCGAAATATTCGCTGGCGCATCAGGGTGCGAGATCGGCGAGAATGCGCAGCTCATGCATCGACTTGAACGATTCACGGCCGGAGAACCCGGAGAGAGAACAAAGGGTCAAGATCCGCAGCCCGAATGTTTCGGTCGAATGTTTCGAAGAATTCACCGATCATCCGGCCGCACTGCAGAACGTCGGTTGCGCCACCGGGTGACCGCCCACAGGACGTTGATGCCACCCAGGGTGACCAGCACCGCCGCCGAGTCCGCGTTGCCCGCGAGGCCGTGCCCCGGCCCCAGCCCCCGCGCCGCACGGACCAGCAGGGTGACGTCGATGGGAAGAGTGACGGCGGCCATGAACGCCAGGCAGGCCACCGTCCCGACGACGAGAACGACGCTGTAAATCCGCACGGCCCGGCGCTCATGCGGGGGCAACATGGCGCTCGGGTCAGCGGTTCCGGTGGTCTTGGTGGTGCTGGTGGTGCTGGTGGTGCTGGTGATCCCGCCGGGGCGCAGCGGTCGTATCGCACGCCGGAAGACGTACCCGGCGTAGGCGAGACCGTCGCCGTACAGGTTCCGGCAGCCGGTGAGGTCCTGGAGGACGAAGTACAGGTCGGTGCGGGTGAACACCATGAGCTGGAAGGGCAGCGGCAGCAGGGTCAACAGCAGTGCTGCGGACAGCAGTTGGTGGGCCGTCGTCCCGGTGTCGGCCAGGGCGAGGACCAGGACCAGGGAGGCCGCGACGGAGAGGTTGAGGGCGATACCGGCCAGGTAGGCCGTCAACCGGTGGCGGCGGGGGGCGAGTTCGATGCCACTGATGTCGGTCTGCATGACGAGGAACTGCAGCCGGGTGCCCAGCCGTATCCTCCCCGGCACACCCACCGCGCGGGCGGTGACCAGGGCGCCGAGAGCGCACTGAAAGCCCTCCGCTGACCCTCCACTCCACCCCCGCTCCTCCCCTCACCGACCGGCGAGGAGCGCGGCCACCCCGAACTCGAACCGCTCGTCGAAGGACGCCGGCGCGAGATGTCCGGCCACGCGGTGGAGGGCGGGGTGGGTCGCCTCGGAGATCGCGCGCGCCAGGATGTCGCCGAGCGGGCGGTGGTCGACCGCCTGTTCCTCCTGGGTGAGGCCCAGGGCGAAGTAGACGACCGCCCACGAGGTCCACGCGGCCTCGCGGTCGCCCAGGCCGCACTTCAGCAGCGTGTCCACCAGGCTCTCCGCGAAGGCGAGGGTCTTCGGCTCGGCGGCGTAGGTGCCGACCACGAGTGCCGCGCCGTCGCGATGGGACAGCAGGGCACGACGGAAGCGACGGGCCAGTTCGCGGGCCCGTTCGGCGGGGGCCTCGGGCAGGTCGGTCAGCGGGATCTCGCCGAGTACGGCGTCCGCCATCAGCTCCAGCATTCGGGCCTTGGTCTTCACATGCCACTGCACGGTGTTGATGCGCACGCCGAGCCGGTCGGCGACCGCCCGCGTGGACACCGCGTCCAGGCCCTTCTCGTCCAGGAGATCCAGCCCTGCGCGGATCACCGTGGCCGGATCAAGTCGGTCACTCTGTTGCCTGTTGGTCACTGACCTAGTTTACTTCACCCCAGGACTCTAGGTCAGCGACCAAGAAACAGGTGATCCCATGGCAGCACAGCGGGTGGAAACAGCACAGGTCGTCATCGCCGGAGGCGGCCCCGTCGGCCTCTGGCTCGCCGCCGAACTACGGCTCAACAACATCTCCGTCACCGTCCTGGAGATCCGCACCGAGATCGACGACCGCTCCAAGGCGCTCACCGTGCACCCGCGCGGCATCGAGGTGCTGGCCTCACGCGGCATCCACCAGCGCTTCCTCGACGAGAGCCTGAAGATCTCCACGGGCCACTTCGCCAACCTGTCCAACCGGCTCGACTTCTCCGTCATGGACACCCCGTTCCCGTACACCCTGTTCATCCCCCAGGCCCGCACCGAGGCACTCTTCGAGGAGTACGCCCTCGGTCTCGGCGCCACCGTCCGGCGCGGGCATCGCGTCACCGGCTTCACCGAGCACGCGGACTCGGTGACCGTCCAAGTGACGGGACCGGAGGGGCCGTACGAGATCGAGGCGGAGTACATCGCCGGCTGCGACGGCACCCGGAGCACCGTCCGTGAGGCGGCCGGGATCGAGTTCCCCGGCACGGACTCCCGCTACCTCGGCTGGCTCGGCGACGTCCTCTTCGACAACCCGCCGGCGCCCGGCTTCAACCGCTTCACCGAGCGCGGCGGCCTGATGATCGTGCCGCTGCCCGACAACCGTTGGCGCATCGCCGGCACCAGCCCCGACAGCGCGACCACCGAGTGGCCCGGCGACTTCACGATGGACGAACTGCGGCAGAAGGTCGTCGACATCGCGGGCGAGGACTTCGGCATGCGCGACCCGTCCTGGCTCTCCCGCTACGGCAACGCCACCCGCCTCGCCTCCCACTACCGGCGCGGACGCGTCGTGTTGGCGGGCGACGCGGCCCACCAGCACTACCCCACCGGCGGCGTCGGCATGAACGTCGGTTTCCAGGACGCCTTCAACCTCGGCTGGAAGCTGGCCGCGACGATCGACGGCTGGGCCTCGGACGGGCTGCTGGACAGCTACCACACCGACCGCTACCCGGTCGGCGAGCAGCTGATGGAGCACAGCCGCGCCCAGACCTACCTCTTCCACGCCTTCACACCCGAGGGACTCGCCCTGCGCGACCTGCTGAGCCGAATGGTCCCGGAATCAAGGGAGTTCAGCGACGTACTGGCCGGCCGCCTCACCGCGCTCGACGTCGCCTACCCGAGCCCCGACCCGACAGCCCACCCGGTGACCGGCACCCGCGCCCCCGACCTCCCCCTCCCCAGCACAGACAGCACCCTGTTCGGCGCGCTGCGGGCGGACTCGTACGTCCTGCTCGACCTCACGGCCGAGGGCGCGCTCGCCGACCGCGCCCGGAACCGGATCACCGTCCACGCCGGTGCACCGGACCAGACACGCCCCACCTGGGCGAACGTACGCGCCGCCCTGATCCGCCCCGACGGACACGTCACCTGGGCGTGGACGGAGGAGGACGACACGAAGCTGGCGGCGCAGGTGGACGCGGTCATCACCAAGGCCCTGAGCCGCTAGAGCGAGAAGGGAACCGGATTTCATGGACCTCGGACTGAAGAACAGGGTGTACGTCCTCACCGGCGCCACCCGCGGGCTGGGCCACGCCGTCGCCCGCGAACTGGTCGCCGACGGCGCCAAGGTGGTCGTCACCGGCCGCGACGAGAAGCGCGCCGCCGAGGCGGCGGCCGAGCTGGGCCCGAACGCGGCCGGAGTCGCCGTAGCCAACTCCGACCCGCGAGCACCGCACCAACTGATCGCCACAGCAAGGGAGTTGTTCGGCGGCTTCGACGGCATCCTCATCAGCGTCGGCGGCCCACCCGCGGGCAACGTGGCGGCCACCACCGACGAACAGTGGCAGGCGGCCTTCGAGTCGGTGTTCCTGGGCGCGGTACGACTGGCCCGAGCAGCCGCCGCGGAGTTGCAGCCCGGCGGCTCGATCGGCTTCGTCCTCTCCGGCACGGCACACGAACCGGCCCCCGGCATGGCCATCTCCAACGGCCTGCGCCCCGGCCTGGCCGGTTTCGCCAAGTCCCTGGCAGACGAACTGGGCCCCCGCGGAATCCGCGTCGTCGGCCTGCTCCCGGGCCGGATCGGCACGGCCCGCATGCGCGAACTGGACGGCCTGTCCCCCGACCCCGACGCGAAGCGGGCCGCCAACGAGTCCGCGATCCCACTCCGCCGTTACGGGACCCCGGAGGAGTTCGGCCGGACGGGCGCGTTCATGCTGTCACCGGCGGCGTCGTACGTCACCGGGGTGATGGTGTCGGTGGACGGCGGGGCTCGGCGGGGCTTCTGACAGCAACGGACAGTCATTTTCGCCGCGCGACTGCCGTGCCTCCATCACCGATGTGCCGCTGCCGACCAGCAGCAGAAGCATGGGCTCGGAAGACAGCTGACGGTCCCAGACCGTCTGGAGTACGCCCTCGAACTCCTGATCCTGCTCGACCAGCCAGGGCACCTCGTCCATCACCGCGATGCCGGGAGAGTCCTCGGGCACCGCAAGCGCCAGCCAGCGCAGAGCATGGTTCCAGTCCTGCGACTGACGTCCGGCGACCGGCTCAGCCCCCGGCAGCAGCGACTGTGCGAGCGTCGCGGCGAAGTCGGCGCGCTCCGCCGCACAGGGAAGAAATGGGGAGGGAGGTGGCGGCGGAGTCCACGTGAAGACGGCTATCACCGATCACCGCTGACAAAGGGCACGATTTTCCCTGGTACCGAGCGCCTCAAATGTGTAAGAGAGCTGCTCTGCGACGACTAAGATCTGCCGCGTCGCCCGGTGCCCCGGCGTGGCACCGGACAACAAGCACGCCCCACAGTCGGCGCGTGCGGGGTAGAAAGGCACTGCAGGTGCTGAGAGAGACGAGCGGCCCCGAGTACGTCTCGGACCTGGTGGACATCACCGACCTGCCCCTTGACGCCCTGGAGGACCTGCCGGACACCGTTCTGGCGTCAGTGCTCCGCGACATTCGATTCCCGTCGGGCGAGAGCTTCGCCGCGTTCACGTCGGCTCTTCTCTGACCCGCCGACCGCCCTCTTGGCCGCCTTTCGGCCAACTACGATCCGTCCCCCCGTGGTGAGTTGAGCCCCCGCCCATCGGGGTATCACTGCCACGCACGTATCCCGGCTCATCGGCGCGGTGAAACGCCTGCGGCCGGATACGACGGCCGGGGGGTGCTTTGGAGCGAGAGCCGTACTTCTTCCTCAGCTACGCGCGCCGGGACGACCGTAGTAGCGCCTTCGTGGGCCGTTTCTACGACGACCTGGTCGCGGAGCTGGACCGCCTGGGCGCGGACTGCAGCGGACAGCAGCCGTTCCTCGACATCGAGCGGATCGGCCTGGGCATGGACTGGGCGAATGCGCTCGGCAGCGAGATCGGGCACTGTCGGGCACTGGTGGCCCTGTGCTCTCCCGCGTACGTCAACAGTCTCTTCTGCGGAAAGGAATGGGCTGCCTTCGAATCCCGGCTGCTGAGGTATCGCGAGCAGACCGACATCGAGGTACCGGCGCTCATACCGGTCCTGTGGGTCCCCCTGCACCATGCGATGCCGCCGGAGATCAGCAAGTACCAGTACTTCGAGGCGCCGATGGGTCAGGAGTACCTGGAGCAGGGTCTGATGGGGCTGCTGCGTTCCGCTCCCGGAGGCCGGGCCTACCGCGCCGTCCTGGAACTCGTCGCGAAGCGGGTGCAGCACGTAGCCGATCTCTTCCGACTGCCGCGAGCACAGGGCCTGGACCTACGGACCGTGCTCAGCCCCTTCGAAGGGCTGGAACCCGCGGGGCCTGGGAGACGTACCACGGGACACGTCAGGGTGTTCGTCGCCGCCGGCGTCACCGACCCCCTGCCCACGGGCCGACAGAGGCGCGAGTACTACGGGTCCTCACCGCTCGACTGGACGCCGTACCACCCTCCGATCCATCCCACCGCGGCCTATCGTGCTCAGCGCGTGATCATAGACGAGGGGTGCACGACCAGCCTGGAAGTCGTCGACCGCGGCCTCGGCGAGAAGCTCGACGAGGCCATGCACAACAACCAGACATCGGTGCTGCTGGTCGACGCCTGGGCCGCCCGGGAAAGCCACTACCGCGCTCCCCTGTCCGACTTCGACCGGCAGAACCACCCTGTCACCGGAGTCCTCGTGCCGTGTCACGAGACGGACGAGGAATCCGGTGACGAGAAGTTGTGGACCGACCTGCAGCAGGTCTTCAGACGCAACTGGATGCGACGCAACGATCCCTACGATCCGCTCTTCCAGATCCAGGTGGAAAGACACCGGTTCGAGGACCGGCTGGCCCAGATGGTGGTCGTCGCGCAGAACCGCCTCATGGAGAAAGCCGTTCCGCGCCGACTGCCCGCCGGGCCGTCGGCACCGCCCATGCCGGGACTCAGTGTCCCGTACACACCACCGTCCGGCACCGACGACCCGACCGACCCGCCGGGTCGCACGCCCCCGCAGAAGGACCAGGACGATGAGCACTGAGGCCGAGGCTCAGGACACCGGCAGGGTAGTCACCTTCTATTCCTACAAAGGTGGTACGGGCCGCACGATGGCCCTGGTCAACGTCGGTTGGATCATGGCAAGCAACGGCAAGCGGGTGCTGTTGGTCGACTGGGATCTGGAGGCCCCCGGCCTGCACCGGTATCTGCGGCCCTTCCTTCTCGACCCGAAGCTGCGGGACACCGACGGCCTGATCAACATGGTGAACTCCTTCGTCGGACACGTGATGCACCCCGGAGAGCCGCCGGAACCCGGCCCTGGGGCCACCGTGATGAGTGACGACGAACTGCGTTCCCACGTACGGCTCGGACCGCGCACCACCGGCCTCGACCTGCGGTTCCCCGCAGGCGGCCGGCTCGACTTCCTGCCCGCGGGGCGGATGTCCCCCTCGTACTCCGCGGACGTGACCAGCTTCAACTGGCGGGCGTTCTACGAACGTCTGGGCGGCGGCTCCTTCCTCCAAGTGCTGCGGGAGGAGATGAAGGCCTCGTACGACTACGTCCTCATCGACAGCCGCACGGGCGTCAGCGACATCTCGGGGATCTGCACCACCCTGATGCCGGACGTCCTCGTCGACGGGTTCGTCCTGAACCACCAGAGCATCGAGGGCAGCCTCGACGTCGCGCAGTCCGTGGCCTCGGAGGTGCGCCACCCCGTGCGCATCCTCCCGGTCCCCATGCGCGTGGAGGACGGCGAACAGGAACTGCTCGAATGGGGCCGCGACCTGGCTCGTGCCGAGTTCGGACCGTTCCTCTCCTGGCTGGTCGAATCGGAACACGACCAGTACTGGGGAGAGGTCGAGATTCCCTACAAGAAGTACTACGCCTACGCCGAGATCCCGGCGACGGTCCGGGACCGGCCCTCCCAGCCGGGCAACCTGCTCGCAGCCTTCGAGCGGCTCACCGAGTGGATCACCGACGGCCGGGTGCGGTCCCTCGTCCCCCACCCGGAGGAGGAACGGCAGCGGATGCGTGCCGCCTACCTCGACCCCAGGACATCCTGGCCACGCATCCACGTCAGCTACACCTCGGCCGACCGGATGTGGGCGGAATGGATCGCGGCCCGGCTGGAGGCCACCGGGTACCAGGTTTCACTGCACAGCACCACTGAACCGGGCGCCGGGACGCTGCCCGAGGTCGCCCCCGTTCTGAAGGGGCAGGGACGGCTGCTCGCCCTGCTCTCCCCCGAGTACATGGTGCAGCGGCGTGCCCAGGACATCTGGAACCAGTTGAGAGGCCATGAGAGCGCCGACGGGTCGCTGCTGGCGGTACGCGTCCAGGAGTTCGAAAGCACTGCCAGGGACCCGTTCAGCGGACAGTTCGCCGCCGACCTCACCCACTCCAGTCCCGAGGAGGCGGAGACCCAGTTGCTGTCGGTCGTGGGCCCGGTCCGCCGCAGCCGCGTTCCGGGCAGCGTCGTACCGGCCACCGGCACACCCACACCGCCGTTTCCCGGTACGTCGCCCGCGGTGCAGCGGGTTCCCTCCAGGAACGTCTCGTTCACCGGCCGGGGCTTTCTGCTGGAGAGACTGCGCAACGGCTTCACCTCCGACAGCACCACACAGGTCCTCTACGGGCTCGGAGGGGTAGGAAAGACGCAGATCGCCCAAGAGTATGCACATCGCTTCAAAGCAGCCTATGACGTGGTCTGGTGGGTCACCGCCGCCCAGCCCAGCCTGATCCGCCCCGCCCTTGCCGATCTCGCGCCGCGCCTCGGCCTGGAAGTCGGCGAGGACATGGCGAGCACGGCGGAGTCGGTGCTCAGGGCGCTGCGACGGGGGGAGCCTTTCGACCGCTGGCTCCTGGTCTACGACAACGCCGGCCGCCCCGAACAGCTTGCGGAGTTCATCCCGACCGGCCCGACCGGCGGGCACGTCCTCCTCAGCTCCCGCGACCGCACCTGGGTGAACGACGCGGGGCTGGTCGAGGTCGAGGTGTTCCAGCGTCAGGAGAGCACCGACCTGCTGCACCGCCTCAACACCGGGCTCACGGCCTCGGACGCCGAAGAGGTGGCCAGGGAGCTGGGCGACCTGCCGCTGGCCGTCGCCCAGGCCGCGGTCTGGCTGAGCGAGAGCAGCATGCCGGTGGCCACCTATCTGGCACTGCTCAAGGACCGCCTCACCGAGGTGCTGCAGACCACCCAGCTACCGGCGCGGGACTACCCCCACTCCGCCGCGGCGACCTGGCATCTGGCGGTGGACGAGCTGCGCCGGGTCAACCAGGCGGCGGCCGAGATGCTGGAGATCTGCTCCTTCTTCGGCCCCGACCCCATTCCCCTGCGACTCCTCTACAGCAAAGCCGTCACCAAGGCCCTGACCCTGCCCTCGGGTGAGCCGCGCGACGAGATGGCCGTAGCCCAACTGGTGCGTGCGATCAATCGGTTCGGCCTGGCCAAGAGTGACCAGAGCAGCGCGACCCTCACGGTGCACCGACTTGTGCAGGCCGTCATCCGCGACCAGGTCGACGACGTACGCAAACCGCAGGCTCGCGGCGTGGTGCACGCCGCGCTGGTGGACGCCGACCCGGGCGACCCCGACATACCCGGGGACTGGGACCGCTACGCGGAACTCCTGCCCCATCTGCGGCCCAGCCTGGCCGCCGAGAGTCCGGACCCCGAAGTGCGCAAGTGGGTCACCGACTCAGTGCGCTACCTGTGGAAACGAGGCCTGCACACCGACGGCCAAGAACTCGCGGAACGCACACTCGCCCGCTGGAAAGCATGCGGCATCGGACACCCCGACGACCCGCAGACCCTGATGCTGCGCATCCAGCTCGGCAACCTCCTTCGCTCAAGGGGACGGCTGGGGAAAGCGTACGAGACCGACCAGGACACCTTCGAGCGGTTCCGCCGCACCAAGGGCCCGGACTACGCCCACACGCTCGCGGCGGCCGGGAACGTCGCCGCCGACCAGCGCGCGCTGGGCCGCTACCTCGAGGCCCGGGAACTCGACCGTCAGACCCTCGACGGGGCCCTGCGGACGCTGGGTGACGACCACCCGCGCACCCTCATGTACACCAACAACCTCGGCATGTCGGAGTATCTCGCGGGTGATCGCCGGGCGGCCCTGGCCCTCCACGAACTCGCCTACCGGCAGCAGAGCGACGCACGCGGCCGGGACAACTTCTACTCTCTGCAGTTCGCCAGCAACTACGCCCGGGACCTGCGCGAGACGGGAAGCCTGAGGGAGGCTCTGGAACTTCTGCGCACCACCGTCCAGCTACTCGAGCAGACCCTCGGGGACGGTCACACGGAAACGCTGAGGATCCGCCGCAACCTCGCCGTGGCCCTGCGCCGGGCCGGGGACTACGAACAGGCCAGAAAGACCGACGAGGACATCCACTCCCGGTACGTCGAGGCACACGGCACGGAGCACGCGGACACACTCGCCGCGGCCTGCGGTCTCGCCTGCGATCTCGCGGCACTCGGCGAGCCGCAGCGGGCACGGCAACTGGCCGAACGGGCGATGGACCGCTACAGCACCTATCTGGGTGCGGAACATCCCGTCACGCTGGCCTGTGCCAGCAACCTCTCGGTGTACCGGCGGCTGACCGGCAGTACGGACTCCGCACGCGAGTTGTCCCACAAAGCTCTGCACCAGATGTCACGGATCATCGGAGAGAGTCACCCGTACAGCCTCAGCTGCATGATCAATCACGCGAACGACCTCGTTCTGGCCGGCCACCTGGAAAAGGCGGCCGAGTGGGACCGGCGTGCACGGCAGTACTTCCTCGACACCCTGGGCCCCGGCCACTACGACACCATCAGCAGCACCTCCAACCTGGGTCTGAGCCTGCGTGCGATCGGCCATACCGAGGAGGCGGAGCAGTTGGCTGCGGAGGCCGCGCAAAGGTCCCGGGACAAACTGGGCGAGGCACACCCCACGACCCGGACCATACTGGCGGGAAAACGGCTCGACTCGGACATCGAACCACCGACCACCTGATCAGGGGACCTCATCCGCCCCGAAAGCCACACGGCACCCACGGGATACCTATGATGGCCTCTTTCCTCCGCCGCCGTACCGGAGCGATCGATGCCGATGCCCGCCACCAACGCCCCGCCCGCCGCGCCGGACGGCGGGACGGAGTCCGTGCCCTTCCGCCAGTTCCTGCTGAAGATCCACAGCCGGTGCAACCTGGCCTGCACGTACTGCTACATGTACGAGGCAGCCGACCAGAGTTGGCGGCAACGGCCCAGGAGCATGGCTCCGGCGACGGTGCAGCGGGCGGCGCGGTTGATGGCCGAACACGCCGCGGAGCACGGGCTGTCCGAGGTGCACGTGGTCCTCCACGGCGGCGAGCCTCTCCTGGTCGGGGCGGAGCGCCTGGAAGCACTCATCGGGACGGTCACGGGGGCCCTGGCCGGGATCGCCGCGCCGCGGTTCACCCTGCAGACCAACGGCATCCGGCTCGCCGAGGACCCGCGACTGCTCCCCGTTCTGGATCGTCACGGGGTACGGATCGGGGTGAGCCTGGACGGCACCCCGGCCGGACACGACCGCCACCGGCTACGGGCCGACGGGGGAGGCAGTCACGCCGCCACCGCCCGCGCGCTGGAACTGTTGACGCAACCGGCCCACCAGCACCTGTTCGCCGGCCTGTTGTGCGTGATCGACCCCACCACTGATCCGCTGGAGACGTACGACGCGCTCCTGCAGTTCGCTCCTCCCCGGCTGGACCTCTTGCTCCCGCATGGGACCTGGCAGACTCGGCCGCCCGGGGTCGCCGCATCGACATCCCCGCCCTCGGCACCGCCCGCACCGGGCGCGAGCAGGCGTCCCACCCCGTATGCCGACTGGCTGTGCGCGGTCTTCGACCGCTGGTACAGCGCCCCCAGGCGGGAGACCGGCATCCGGCTGTTCGAGGAGATCATGGTGCTGCTGTTCGGCGGTACCGCCCGAAGCGAAGTGGTCGGACTGACACCCGTAGACCTCGTCGTCGTGGAGACCGACGGGGCGATCGAGCAGGCCGACTCGCTCAAGGTGAGCTATCCCGGGGCGCCTGAAACCGGGTTGCACGTGTTCCGCGACACCTTCGCCGACGCCGCCGCGCATCCCGCCTTCCGCGCCCGGCAACGCGGGTTGAGCGGGCTCGGCCCGGTCTGCCGTTCCTGCGTCCGCTCCCGCGTCTGCGGCGGCGGCCTGTACGCCCACAGATATTCTCCCGGGGCCGCCCCGGTCTTCTCGGCTCCCTCCGTGTACTGCGACGACCTGGCGGTGCTCATCGACCACATCGGTGCCCAGTTGCGCCGGGACGTCGCCGCACTGACTGTGCACCGACCGAAGGCATCCCGATGAGAACAGCGGAGGGGCAGGGGGCCGGTGTCGCACCACACCCCGGCCAGAAGCTCGCCCCGCACACCGTCCCCGCCATCACCTTCAGAGCCCTGGCCCGCGCCAGGGGCGGTGCGACCGCCGTGGGCCTGCTTCGGGGCGGACAACTGAGCAAACGCATGCTGATGGTTCGGGCCCTGCGGCAGGCGGCGGACGGGCGGCCGGAGGAGGGCGCCGCCGAAGCGGCGTACCGCGGCCTGGTGGAACTGAACCGGCGGGACCGAGCGGCCTGGCGCGAGGTCATGCTGCACCCGTACCTGGACGAGGGACTGACCCGGGCCCTCACCGCTCTGGAGCGTGGACTGCCCACTGATCTACGGTGGTTGGAACAGCTGTCGGCGAACCCCGGTCGGGAAGGATGGCACCGCGTCCACGCCATCTGTGACGGCAAGACGCTCGACCTACGGCTGGCCGACCGAGGTCCCTTCCGTGAGGCGCACGGCCACCAGCTTGCCGAACCACTCACCGCCGAACAGGCACAGAAGTGGACACAGGCCCTGCGTGCCGCCTGGGCCGTGCTCGTGCAGCGGCACCCCTGGCACGCGGAGACCATCGCCGCCGGCCTGACCACGCTGGTCCCGCTGCTTCCCAACCCCGATGGCACCGAGGTGAGTTCGGCGGCCCGCCGCGCATTCGGAGCCGTCGCCGCCTCCCTCCCCGACGACCCGGTGCTTCTCGCGCTGACCCTCGTCCACGAGTTTCTGCACGTCCAACTCGGCGCGCTGCTCGACCTGTTGCCACTGCACGGCCCTCCGACGGACGCTCGGTACCACGCCCCGTGGCGGCCCGATCGGCGGCCCGCCGGAGCACTGCTCCAGGGGACGTACGCGCATCTGGGCGTGACGGACTTCTGGCGCACCGAGTTGGCCTCCGGGGCGGGGGGCGAGCGTCCCCGACGCGAGTACAACACCTGGCGCGCGCACACCGACGCCGCCGCGGACACGCTGCTCGAAAGCGGCGAACTCCTGCCTGCGGGAACGCGGTTCGTGACGGAGCTGCGCGAGGCCGTGCGCCGTAGGCCCGTGCCGGCCGGGGTGCCGCGCGGCGGAGCGGACCTCATCCGGGACCTTCGCAGACTGGGGCTGCGGGCCGGAGACACCGTCCTCGTGCACTCCGCCCTGAGCACCGTGGGACTCGTCTCGAACGGCGCGGACACCGTGGTGAGGGCGCTGTCGGACGTTCTCGGACCCAGCGGGACGCTCGTGGTGTACACCCCGACACCTGACGACTCCCACCCCGGCACACCCGCGTCCGCCCCGGACACCACACCGGGTTTCGGCGTCGGTGTCCTGGCCGGGACGGTACGGACCTGGCCCGCGGCCCTGCGCAGCGCTCATCCGCGCAGTTCCTTCACAGCACTGGGCGCCCAGGCGGAGTACATCACCTCCGACCACTCCCCCGACTGCTCCTTGGGCGAGGAGTCACCCCTGGGCAGGCTGGAGAAACTCGACGCCCGGGTGCTGTTGATGGGCGTCGATTTCGAGGCGTGCACCGCGTTCCACCTGGCGGAGTACCGCATCCCGAGCCGTCTTACGGGCCCGCACGAAGGTGCCGAAATGCTCCTGGACTCCTCCCCGTTCGCGGTAGTGGGGGCCGCCTACGAGGCGACCGGGGCGGTGCGCTCCGGTCGGGTCGGTCATGCCCCCTGCCGGCTGTTCGACCTCGCTGACGCCGTCGCGTACGCCGTCGGGCAGTTGACGGACAGGGCCTCCGGGGAGTGACCTTCGCCTCCTCGGCCAGGAGACCAACAATGCCGAGGAGGCGCAGATTTGTTTCCCCACAGGGCACCGAAATCACGAAGGAAGGCGACTCCGTGCGACGCCACCCTCTCCCTGCCTTCCGGTGCTGGTGCGCGAGTCAGCAACGGATGGTGCGCGCCATCCCAGTACGTGAAAACCAGGGGTCCGACCCAGAAGAGTCGGGCCCATCCTGACCTGCACATTTACAAGATCAGCGACGTGACGGTATGTCGCCCGCTACACGTTGAAGCGGAACTCCACCACATCCCCGTCCTGCATCACATAATCCTTGCCCTCCATACGCGCCTTCCCCTTCGCGCGCGCCTCCGCGACCGACCCCGTCTCCACCAGGTCGGCGAAGGAGATGACCTCCGCCTTGATGAAGCCCTTCTGGAAGTCGGTGTGGATGACTCCGGCGGCCTCGGGGGCGGTGGCGCCCTTCTTGATGGTCCAGGCGCGGGATTCCTTGGGGCCTGCCGTGAGGTAGGTCTGGAGGCCGAGGGTGTCGAAGCCGACGCGGGCCAGGGTCGTCATGCCGGGCTCCTCGACACCGACCGACTCCAGGAGCTCCATCGCCTCCTCCTCGTCGAGCTCGGCGAGGTCCGCCTCCAGCTTGGCGTTGAGGAAGATCGCCTCGGCGGGGGCGACCAGGGCGCGCTGTTCGGTCTTGAAGTCCTCGTCGACCAGTTCGTCCTCGTCGACGTTGAAGACGTAGAGGAAGGGCTTCGTCGTCAGCAGGTGCAGGTCGTGGAGGAGTTCCTCGTTGCCGGAACCCTGGACGATGCCCTGCGAGAAGAGCGTGTCGCCCTTCTCCAGGATCTCCTGCGCCGCCTCGACCGCCGCGACCTTCGGGCCGATGTCCTTCTTGATGCGCGACTCCCGCTGGAGGCGCGGCAGGACCTTCTCGATGGTCTGCAGGTCGGCGAGGATCAGCTCGGTGTTGATCGTCTCGATGTCGTCCTTGGGCGAGACCTTGCCGTCGACGTGCACGACGTTCTCGTCCTTGAAGGCGCGGATGACCTGGCAGATCGCGTCCGACTCACGGATGTTCGCGAGGAACTTGTTGCCCAGGCCCTCGCCCTCCGACGCGCCCTTCACAATGCCCGCGATGTCGACGAAGTCGACGGTCGCCGGGAGGATCTTCTGGGAGCCGAAGATCTCGGCCAGCTTCGTCAGGCGCGGGTCGGGGACGCCGACCACGCCGACGTTCGGCTCGATCGTGGCGAACGGGTAGTTGGCCGCCAGCACGTCG
The DNA here is from genome assembly GCF_040655155.1 of Streptomyces sp. NPDC050508. NCBI lineage: Bacteria > Bacillati > Actinomycetota > Actinomycetes > Kitasatosporales > Streptomycetaceae > Streptomyces > Streptomyces sp. NPDC050508. The sequence continues at coordinate 61,548 of NZ_JBFAJJ010000025.1, read as the reverse complement.
TTCTTGGTCAGGGCGTTGAACAGGGTCGACTTGCCGACATTCGGCAGACCGACGATTCCGATCGTGAGCGACACGTTGCGACTTCCCGTACGTGAGTGGCGTGAGAGCAGTGGAGGGGACCGGCTGGGGCTGCGGAGATTGGGGCCCGGGGCCGATCCACCAGTCTACGGCGTGAGCCGCGCCCTCCCGGCTTCGCGTCGAACACGTGGCCAAGCTCTGCCCATCGGCGTGTCTGAGGGCCCATTCGGCACATAAACCGACCTAAGTTGGTCCAGTGGAGCAACACAGGACACGACCCCCACAGCCCGGCGCAAGACGCGGGGCGCCGCCCCTGCCCCCGCAGGCGGGCCGGGGCCCGAACGGCGGCCCGGCCCGTAAGACCCCGACCCGCCCGGGACCGCAGGCACGCGGCACCGCACAGCGCCGTCCGGCGGCCGTACGACGTCCCGGTCCCGCGGCGGCCCAGACCGTACGGCAGCTCCCGAACCCCCGGCTCACCGGGCTCGGCGGCGGCCTGTTCTGCATGGCCGTGATGTTCGTGCTCGGGTGCATCGACCAGCTGCTGTTCGGGGCGTCGCTGACCGTGTACGGCGTGCTGTTCCTGCCGGTGTGCGTGCTGACCGCGCTCTGGATCCGGCGGGGGGACCTGCTGACCGCGCCGGTCGTCGTGCCGATCGCCTTCGCCGTGGGCCTGTTCCCGGTGGCCGACGGCAGCGGCGGGCTCGCCAACCGGCTGATGGGCCTGTTCACCGGGCTCGCCACACAGGCCGGCTGGCTGTACGGGGGAACCCTCGTCGCGGGGCTCATCGCGACGGTCCGCAGGATCCGCCTGCTGAACCGCCGCCGACGCGGGTGACTGCCGTAGCACCCGTAGGCACAGGCGGGTGACTCGCGTACGCGCGCGTGCCCCGCGCTCGATTCCGGGGTCTAGTCGTCCCCCGCCGCGTGCATCGCCGCGCCGACGATCCCCGCGTTGTTCTGCAGCTGGGCCGGGACGATCTCGGCCTTGATGTCCTCGATGAAGTGCAGGAACTTGTCGGCCTTGCGGCTGACTCCGCCGCCGATGATGAACAGCTCGGGCGAGAACAGCATCTCGACATGGGCGAGGTACTTCTGGACGCGGCCGGCCCAGTGCTCCCAGGTCAGCTCGCTGTCGTCCTTGGCCTTGCTGGAGGCCTTCTTCTCGGCGTCGTGGCCGTTCAGCTCAAGGTGGCCCAGCTCCGTGTTCGGGACCAGGACGCCGTTGACGAACAGGGCGCTGCCGATGCCCGTGCCGAAGGTCAGCAGGATCACCGTGCCCTTGCGGCCCTGGCCGGCGCCGAAGTGCATCTCGGCGACGCCCGCCGCGTCCGCGTCGTTGACGACGGTCACCGGGAGGCCGCCCAGTCTGTCGCTGAACAGCGCGCCCGCGTCCGTGTCGATCCAGCTCTTGTCGACGTTCGCCGCCGTACGGATCGTGGCACCGCCGGTGACCACACCCGGAAATGTGAGCCCGACCGGTCCCGTCCAGCCGAAGTGGTCGACGACTTCCTTCACGCCGTCGGCCACCCCGTCCGGTGTCGCCGGGTGCGGGGTCAGCACCTTGCACCGCTCTTGGGTCAATTCGCCCTTGTCCAGGTCCACAGGGGCGCCCTTGATCCCGGATCCACCGATGTCCACGCCGAAGATCTGCATGGATCCACGCTACGACGAACGACTGACAGTCACTGCCCGGAGGGTGCCGTACGGTCCGAACCGGTGCGCTCGGCGACCAGTGCCGCCGCCTCCTCGCGCAGGTCACGGCGGAGTTCCTTGGGCAGCGAGAACGTGATGGATTCCTCGGCCGCCTTGACCAGCTCGACGTCCTCGTAGCCGTGCCCGGACAGCCACTCCAGGACCTGCTCGACCAGGATCTCCGGCACGGAGGCGCCCGAGGTGACGCCGACCGTGGTCACGCCCTCCAGCCAGGCCGCCTCGATCTCGTCGGCGAAGTCCACGAGATACGCGGCGCGGGCGCCGGCCAGCTTGGCGACCTCGACGAGCCGTACGGAGTTGGAGGAGTTCTTCGAGCCGACCACGATCACCAGGTCGGCCTCCTCGCCCATCTGCTTCACGGCGAGCTGACGGTTCTGCGTGGCGTAGCAGATGTCGTCGCTGGGCGGGGAGATGAGCTGCGGGAACTTCTCCTTCAGGGCGTCGACCGTCTCCATGGTCTCGTCCACGGAGAGGGTCGTCTGGGAGAGCCAGACCACCCTGGACGGGTCGCGCACCTCGACCTTGGAGACATCGGACGGGCCGTCGACCAGGGTGATGTGGTCGGGGGCCTCTCCGGAGGTGCCGATGACCTCCTCGTGCCCCTCGTGGCCGATGAGGAGGATGTCGAAGTCCTCGTTCGCGAAGCGGACGGCTTCCTTGTGGACCTTGGTCACCAGGGGGCAGGTCGCGTCGATGGTGGCGAGGCGGCCCTGCTTGGCCTCGTCGTGGACGACGGGCGCGACGCCGTGCGCGGAGAACATCACGATGTTCCCCTCGGGGACCTCCTCGGTCCGCTCGACGAAGACGGCGCCCTTCTTCTCCAGGGTCTGCACGACGTACTTGTTGTGCACGATCTCGTGCCGGACATAGATCGGAGCCCCGTACTGCTCAAGGGCTTTCTCGACGGCGATCACGGCGCGGTCCACGCCCGCGCAGTAGCCCCGGGGGGCGGCGAGCAGGACACGGCGGCCAGGCGAAGCAGTCATGCGTCCCATCGTAAGGCCGCGCTCGACGGGTCAAAGATCGCGTCCTTGGGGAGACTGGCCGTGGAGTGGGAGGGGTCAGGGCCGGGCACGACGTACGGGAGACGCGAGATGGCGGACAGGGACAGCGGTACGGCCACGGATACGGCGACCACGGCCGGCGACGGGTCCCAGCTGCGGCGCAGCCTCGGATTCCGGGATCTCGTCGTCTACGGGCTGCTGTTCATCGCCCCCATGGCACCGGTCGGCGTGTTCGGCACCCTGGACGCCAAGTCGCACGGCGCGGTCGCGCTGGTCTACATCGTGGCCACGGTCGCGATGGCGTTCACGGCGTTCAGCTACGCGCAGATGGTGCGGGTCGTCCCTCAGGCGGGCTCGGTGTTCGCCTACGCGCGCGTGGGGCTCGGCAGGGAGGCCGGGTTCATCGCCGGCTGGATGGCGATGCTGGACTACGTCCTGATCCCCGCCGTCGCCTATCTCTTCTCCGGGATCGCCATGAACGCGCTGGTCCCGGACGTCTCGCGGTGGGTGTGGACCGCGCTGGCCGTCGTCATCACGACCTGCCTCAACCTCTGGGGTGTCCGCGCGGCGGCCCGCGTGGGCTTCCTCGTCCTCGCGATGGAGATCGTCGTCCTCATCATCTTCATCGTGTCGGCGATCGTCGTCCTCGCGCGCGACGGCGCCGAACGGGGCTGGCTGTCGCCGCTGTCCGGGGACGCCACGCAGGGCGCGTTCGCGCTGTCGGCGGTGATCGGCGCGGTCTCGGTCGCCGTCCTGTCCTACCTGGGCTTCGATGCCGTCGCCACCTTCGCGGAGGAGGTCACCGGCGGCTCCGAAAAGGTCGCCAGGGCGCTGCTGTTCTGCCTGGCCCTGGCCGGTGTGCTGTTCATCGCCCAGACATACCTGGTCGCCCTCCTGGAGCCGACGACGTCCGCACAGCTGGCCGCCGACGCGGGGAAGCAGGGATCGGCGTTCTACGACGCGGTCGACATCTCGGTCGGCAACTGGCTGCACAACCTGGTTGCCGTCAGCAAGGCGATCGGCGCGGCGTTCGCGGCGCTGGCCGGGCAGGCGGCAGCAGGGCGCCTGGTGTTCGCGATGGCCCGCGACCGACGGCTGCCGCGTGCCCTGTCGAAGACCGACTCCGGGGTACCGCGGGTCGCGCTGCTCTCGGCGGCCGTCATCACGCTGGTCGCCGCGGTCTGGGCGGCGCGCCGCGACGACGGGCTCGACCACCTGGTCTCGGTCGTCGACATCGGCGCCCTGACCGCGTTCACGTTGCTGCACGCGAGCGTGGTGGGCTGGTTCGCGGTACGGCGGCAGGGTGGTCCGGTGGTGTGGTGGCGGCACGTGCTGGTGCCGGTGCTGGGGGCGGCGATCACGATCGCGGTGATCGTGGAGGCGTCCGGGACGGCGCAGGTGGTGGGGGCGATCTGGTTGGCGGTGGGGTTGGTGGTGCTGGCGGTGCAGTCGCGTGGGGCGGTCCGGCAGTAGGTACCCGGCGTGGGGGGCGGGGCCGGATATGCGCGGCCTGTGTTGCAGGGGTACTGGACGACACGTCAACGACAGCCCCCACAGGCAAACCCACCAGCCCGCCCCCTGCCCCCATGTCCCGCCCCACCCCACCCCACCCCGCACCTCGCCCCCGTTGTCACAGGCGGCCGTTACCCTCGGGCGCATGGCTCTCAACACGGCTCCGGACGCTCCGCTCCCCGTCGGTGAGGTCTCCCGGCTGATCGGCGGGTGGATCGACCGGCTCGGTGCGGTGTGGGTCGAGGGGCAGATCACCCAGTTGTCGCGGCGGCCCGGTGCCGGTGTCGTGTTTCTGACGTTGCGCGACCCGTCGTACGACATCTCGGTGAGCGTGACGTGCTTCCGGCAGGTGTTCGACGAGGTCGCCGACGTCGTCAGCGAGGGCGCGCGCGTCGTCGTACTCGCGAAGCCGGAGTGGTACGCGCCGCGGGGGCAGTTGTCGTTGCGGGCCACCGAGATAAGGCCGGTGGGGGTCGGGGAACTCCTCGCGCGGCTGGAGCAGTTGAAGAAGTCGCTGGCCGCGGAGGGGCTGTTCGCGGCCGAGCGGAAGAAACCGTTGCCGTTCCTGCCGCAGCTGATCGGGCTGGTCTGCGGGAGGGCCTCGGCGGCCGAGCGGGATGTCCTGGAGAACGCGCGGCACCGCTGGCCCGCCGTCCGGTTCGAGGTGCGCAACGTGCCCGTGCAGGGTGTGCACGCCGTGCCGCAGGTCGTGCAGGCCGTGAAGGAACTGGACGCGCTCGACGGCGTGGACGTGATCATCGTGGCGCGCGGCGGCGGCAGTGTGGAGGACCTGCTGCCGTTCTCCGACGAGCAGCTCGTGCGTGCCGTGTCGGCCTGTCGTACGCCCGTCGTGTCCGCGATCGGTCACGAGCCCGACAACCCGCTCCTGGACTACGTGGCCGACCTGCGCGCCTCCACCCCCACCGACGCCGCGAAGAAGGTCGTACCGGACGTCGGCGAGGAGTACGAGCGCGTACGGCAGCTGCGTGACCGGGCTCGGCGGTGCGTCGTCGCGTTCGTGGACCGGGAGGAGCGGGGGCTGGCGCAGGCGTTGTCGCGGCCGTCGATAGAGGATCCGCACCGGATGATCGACGAGCGGGCGGATCATGTCGCCGCCCTCCTCGACCGGGGCCGGCGCACGCTCGGCCACCTGCTGGACCGCGCCGACTCGGAGCTGACCCACACGCACGCGCGCGTGGTGGCCCTCTCCCCCGCGGCCACCCTGAAGCGGGGATACGCGGTGCTGCAGAGGGCCGACGGGCATGCCGTCCGGGACCCGGAAGAGGTGACGGCGGACGAAGTGCTGCGCGCGCGGGTCTCCGAGGGTGAGTTCACGGTTCGGGTCGAGGCGTAGTTCCTGTTGATGCATAGGGTGGGCGGATGACCAGCAAGGTGACGGAAGAGTCGCTCGGGTACGAGCAGGCACGCGACGAGCTGATCGAGGTCGTACGGCGGCTGGAGGCGGGCGGCACGACCCTGGAGGAGTCACTCGCACTCTGGGAGCGCGGCGAGGAACTGGCCAAGGTGTGCCGCCGCTGGCTGGACGGGGCGCGGGCACGGCTGGACGCGGCACTGGCGGAGGAAGAGGAAGCCGACTCGGCCACAGAGGCGGACGGCGAGTAGCGAGCGCGGGCAGCTCGCGGCGGGCAGCGACAGCTGGCGGCGGGCAGCAAACCGCGGCGGCCATCAGTCGGCAGCGACGGCGAACAGCTGGCAACGGCCAGCAACCGACGACCGGCAGCGAACGGCAGCAAACGGCAGCAAACGGCAGCTGACAGCCAAGCGCGGACAGCACGTAGCGCCAACTGTCAGCAGGCAGCAAGCCACAGTGGCCGCCGGCTGGCGCCATTACGGCGAAGAGCTGCAGCGGATGGCGGCCGACGGCTAGCGGCGGATCGCGAGAACACCAGCCACCAAACCAGCGGCAGACGGCGAGTAGCGCCCGCCTGCAGCCGACAGCGAGTCGCAGCCGCCGCCAGCCGTCAGCATCGGCCGTCGGCCGAAGACTGCCAGCGGACTGCGAGTCGCAGCAGCCGCCCGCTGTCAGCACCGGCGAGCAGCTGGCAGCGGACGGCAACTACCGGCAGCGGACCTCGAGTTACGACAGCCAGCAGGCGACCGCGGGTCACCCCGGCCGGCACCCGTCAGCAACGGCGGCCGGCTAGTACCCCCTCCCCCGCTGCCGGGCAACGTCGGACGCCCGGCAGCACCAGTGGACACCCGGCAAGGAGCCCCCACGGCGATTTCCTGTGAGGCGGATCACCATGCTCCGGTTTTGGTTGAACGTTGAACCTCTCATCGCGTACGGTCTGTCTCGTCAGCCTATCCGGACCATGGTCCGGTTCCGGTTCCCGGCCACCCGAGGAAGTTCACGTATGTCTCTCGTCCTTGACCCCACTGCCCAGGACCTGCTGTTCCGCGAGGCCCGCACCGCGAACACGTTCACCGACGAACCGGTGACGGACGAGCAGGTGCAGGCGATCTACGACCTGGTCAAGTACGGCCCGACCTCCATGAACCAGTCGCCGCTGCGCATCACCCTGGTCCGCTCCCCCGAGGCCCGCGAGCGCCTCGTGCAGCACCTCGCCGAGGGCAACCAGAAGAAGACCGCCGCCGCCCCGCTGGTCGCGATCCTCTCCGCGGACAACGAGTTCCACGAGGAACTGCCGAACCTGTTCCCGCACTTCCCGCAGGCCAAGGACGCCGTCTTCGCCGAGCGCTCGGTCCGCGAGGGCAACGCCGCGCTGAACGCCGCCCTCCAGGCCGCGTACTTCATCATCGGCATCCGCGCCGCCGGCCTCGCCGCCGGCCCGATGACCGGTCTCGACTTCGCGGGCGTCCAGAAGGAGTTCCTGGACGGCGACCACACCCCGTTCGTCGTCATCAACATCGGCAAGCCGGGCGAGGACGCCTGGTTCCCGCGTTCGCCGCGCCTGGAGTACGACGAGGTCGTCACCACCGTCTGAGTCATCTGAGTCAGTCGGCCCGGCCACGGATTTGACATGAGGAAGGCCCCCGGCGCCGAAGCCGCGCCGGGGGCCTTCGTCATACCTCTCGGCCTACTTCGTCTGCAGCGCCTTCGCCATCTCGGTCAGCTGGGTGAAGGAGCCCGTGCCCGCCACGACCGTCGTCGAGCCCTTGTCCGCGAGCACGAGGGCGTCGTAGCGGCCGCCGGTGTAGTGGGTCCAGGTCCGGCCGTCGATGTCCTGGGTGGTCTTCGTCGCGTCGGAGCCCTGGCTGGCGGCGTCGATGAAGTCGGTCGGCTTCTGAGTCGACTGCTCTATCTGCACGTACTGTCCGCCGGGGGCACTGAACCCGAGGTGCCAGGCGTCGAACGCGGCGCCGTCGTAGCTGACCGAGGTCGCCTTCCAGGTCTTCGACAGGCCCTCCGGGGCCGCCACCGGGTACGGCGCCGCGCGGCGGGCCGTGAGCAGCTCCACGCGGTAGTCGACCCGCTTGATGTCGGGAGCGTGGTCGCTGTGCGGGATGAAGATGTAGACGATCGCCGCCGCGATCCCGATCAGGCCCAGGGAGAGAATCATGTCCCGGACCGTCTTCTGCTTGCCGTTCGAACCTGCCACGTCCCTATCGTCGCAGGTGCCCTGGTCCGCTCATCCGTGGGCCCCCCTGCTCATTTTGTCTGCCTGGCGATAGAGTCGGGGCCATACCCTCATCCGGCCGTCGTCGTATCAGAAAGGTGCGCTCCGATGACCGAGCATCATCATCTGCCGTCCGAACTCGAAGTCCCCTCCGAGGCCCCCGACCGCAACCTCGCCCTGGAACTCGTCCGGGTGACCGAAGCCGCCGCGATGGCCGCGGGCCGCTGGGTCGGGCGCGGTGACAAGAACGGCGCCGACGGTGCCGCCGTGCGTGCCATGCGGACCCTCGTCTCCACCGTCTCGATGAACGGCGTCGTCGTCATCGGAGAGGGCGAGAAGGACGAGGCGCCGATGCTCTTCAACGGCGAGCGCGTCGGTGACGGGACCGGGCCGGAGTGCGACATCGCCGTCGACCCGATCGACGGGACCACGCTCAACGCCAAGGGCATGCCGAACGCGATCGCCGTGCTGGCCGCCGCGGACCGGGGTTCGATGTTCGACCCGTCCGCCGTCTTCTACATGGACAAGCTGGTCACCGGGCCCGAGGCCGCCGAGTTCGTCGACATCGAGGCCCCGATCTCGGTGAACATCCGCCGGGTCGCCAAGGCCAAGCGGGTCACGCCCGAGGACGTCACCGTCGTCGTCCTCGACCGGCCACGGCACGACGGGATCATCAAGGAGATCCGGGAGACCGGTGCGCGGATCAAGCTGATCTCCGACGGCGATGTCGCGGGCTCGATCCTGGCGCTGCGCGAGGGCACCGGCGTCGATCTGCTCCTCGGCATCGGCGGTACGCCCGAGGGCATCATCTCGGCGTGTGCCGTGAAGTGCCTCGGTGGCGTGATCCAGGGCAAGTTGTGGCCGAAGGACGACGCGGAACGGCAGCGGGCGCTGGACGCGGGGCACGATCTGGACCGGGTGCTCACCACCGGCGACCTGGTGTCGGGCGAGAACGTGTTCTTCGTCGCGACCGGGATCACGGACGGGGAGTTGCTGCGAGGTGTTCGCTATCGCGCCGAGACCGCCACGACCGACTCGATCGTGATGCGGTCCAAGTCCGGGACGGTGCGGCGGATCGACTCGGAGCACCGGCTGAGCAAACTGCGGGCGTACAGCGCGATCGACTTCGACCGGGCCAAGTAGCCACGACGCAGGCACGACGCAGGACGAAAAAAGCCACGACCACACGGTCGTGCGTGAAAGAGGCGCCCCCGGTGCGGTGGGGGCGCCTCTTCTACGTCGGTCAGCCCGCCGCCGCTATACGGCCCGCCGCACGTGCCTTCTGGAGTTCGAGGTCGCGGCGGCGGCGCCGTGCCAGGACCACTCGGCGTTCGGCGGCGGTGAGGCCGCCCCAGACGCCGTAGGGCTCGGGTTGGAGCAGTGCGTGTTCGCGGCACTCGACCATGACCGGACAGCGGGCGCAGACGCGCTTGGCGGCGTCCTCGCGGGAGAGTCGGGCGGCGGTGGGTTCTTTGGAGGGTGCGAAGAACAGGCCTGCCTCGTCGCGCCGGCACACCGCTTCGGTGTGCCAGGGAGCGTCTTGGTCCCTGTCTCGCGCAGGCACCCGCTGAGCCGGAACAACAGCTACCTGCAGGGACGAATGCGGCGGTTGCAGCACGGTCTACTCCTGACGACGGCTTCGCGAGCGAGAGACGATGCAGCAAGGCCTACCCGCTGTGCGCGCGCCTATGCACTGAGTTCCGAACCGCTGGTTTTCGGGCGCTTCTGCGCGATGTCAGGGGCGGACGGACGTGGACCGATCAGCTCCACATGTGTCCTGATTCACAACCGTCAACGGTCCAGGTGTTTGCGCAAACCCTTGTCGACCTTGCGCTGAACCCGATCGAGAATGTCCGCAACGAGCTTGCCGCGCTTGGGTTTTGCCTCGATGTTTCCGAGTACGGCCCACCCGTCGACGTAGACCACGGGCGCGTCCGGCTCGCCGGAGTCCAGCGTGTCCACCTCGAAGTTGCCGAGGACGCCGCCGCCGGTGCCGCGCAGCGACACGTTCTCCGGGACGCGGATCTCGACGTTGCCGAAGACCGAGATCGCCTTGATGACGACTTGCTGGTACTCGAAGATCGCCTCGCTGAGGTCGATCTCGACGCTGCCGAACACGGCGTACGCGTGCATACGGCGGCCGGCGCGCCAGCGGCCCTTGCGCATGGCGGCGCTGAACACCGCCACCACGTGCTCGTCGGCCTCGGCCGGGATCGCGCCCTCCGTCGGGCGGTTCGGGGCGGGGCTGTACGACGGGGTCGTCGGCCGGTGTCCGTGGGCGGCCGGCAGATCCTGGATGAAGACCTCCAGCTCGCCGACCGTCTTGGCGCTCAGCACCCCCTCGACCCGCTCGGCGTGCTCGTCCGCGTCCAGGCGCCCTTCGGCCAGGGCCTCGCGCAGGATGTCGGCGATGCGGTCACGGTCGGCGTCCGAGGCGCGCAGCGCCGAGCCGGGCGGATCGGCGACTGCGGGCGCCGGCTGCGCGGCGGTGGGCGCGGGTGCGGGCTGCTTCTGAAGGTCCACGACAGCAGAGTACCGAAACGCGATAGATCGCGACTAGGGGTGTGGACAACGTTGGCGTGGCGAAGGCCGTGGCGAACTGAGCCTTACCTCACAAGCTCGGTGTCAGTGGCAGGTTCTACGCTGGTGGACGCCTGCCAATGGAGGCCGGCTGCGCTGTCTGTCGAGTGAGGAATGGGCGACATGCCTGAGTTCGCGTACACCGATCTGCTCCCCATGGGAGAGGACACCACCCCGTACCGGCTGGTGACCTCCGAGGGTGTCTCCACCTTCGAGGCCGACGGGCGGACGTTCCTCAAGGTCGAGCCCGAAGCGCTGCGCCAGCTCGCGGCCGAGGCCATCCACGACATCCAGCACTATCTGCGGCCGGCCCACCTCGCGCAGCTGCGCCGGATCATCGACGACCCCGAGGCGTCGAACAACGACAAGTTCGTGGCGCTGGACCTGCTGAAGAACGCGAACATCGCGGCGGCCGGCGTGCTGCCCATGTGCCAGGACACCGGTACGGCGATCGTGATGGGCAAGCGCGGGCAGAACGTCCTCACGGAGGGCGGCGACGAGTCGGCCCTGTCGCGCGGCATCTACGACGCCTACCTGAACCTCAATCTGCGGTACTCGCAGATGGCCCCGCTGACCATGTGGGACGAGAAGAACACCGGGTCGAACCTGCCCGCCCAGATCGAGCTGTACGCGACCGACGGCGGCGCCTACAAGTTCCTGTTCATGGCGAAGGGCGGCGGCTCGGCCAACAAGTCGTTCCTCTACCAGGAGACGAAGGCGGTCCTCAACGAGGGCTCCATGATGAAGTTCCTGGAGGAGAAGATCCGTTCGCTGGGGACGGCCGCCTGCCCGCCGTACCACCTGGCGATCGTGGTCGGCGGTACGAGCGCCGAGTACGCGTTGAAGACCGCGAAGTACGCCTCCGCGCACTACCTGGACGAGATTCCGGCCGAGGGTTCGGAGTTGGGGCACGGCTTCCGGGACAAGGACCTGGAGCAGAAGGTCTTCGAGCTGACGCAGAAGATCGGGATCGGGGCGCAGTTCGGCGGCAAGTACTTCTGCCACGACGTGCGGGTGGTGCGGCTGCCCCGACACGGTGCGTCCTGCCCCGTCGCCATCGCCGTGTCCTGCTCGGCCGACCGGCAGGCCGTCGCGAAGATCACCGCCGAGGGTGTATTCCTGGAGCAGTTGGAGACGGACCCGGCGCGGTTCCTGCCGGAGACCACCGACGAGCATCTCGACTCCGCCGAGGAGGGCGTGGTGCGGATCGATCTCAACCAGCCCATGGACGACATCCTCGCCGAGCTGACCAAGTACCCCGTAAAGACCCGGCTTTCGCTCTCCGGGCCGCTCGTCGTCGCACGTGACATCGCGCACGCCAAGATCAAGGAGCGGCTCGACGCGGGCGAGGAGATGCCGCAGTACCTGAAGGACCACCCGGTGTACTACGCCGGTCCGGCCAAGACGCCTGAGGGGTACGCGTCCGGGTCCTTCGGGCCTACGACCGCCGGGCGCATGGACTCCTACGTCGAGCAGTTCCAGGCTGCGGGTGGGTCCAAGGTAATGCTCGCCAAGGGGAACCGGAGCAAACAGGTCACCGATGCGTGTGACGCGCACGGCGGGTTCTATCTCGGGTCGATCGGTGGGCCTGCGGCGCGGCTCGCGCAGGACTGCATCAAGAAGGTCGAGGTCGTCGAGTACGAGGAGCTCGGGATGGAGGCGGTCTGGAAGATCGAGGTCGAGGACTTCCCGGCGTTCGTCGTCGTCGACGACAAGGGCAACGACTTCTTCCAGAACCCGGCGCCTGAGCCCACGTTCACGCATATTCCGGTGCGGGGGCCTGGGTTGGCGTAATGCCGGTGGGGGCCGCGGGGATGGATTCGCCCCCGCCGCCCCTACCCGTCCCATCCTCCAGGGGCTCCGCCCCTTCGACCCCGCCAGGGGGCTCCGCCCCCTGGACCCCCGGTCGGCCTGAACGGCCTCGTCCTCAAACGCCGGACGGGCTGGGTGGTGCCGGCCCGGCTGAGTGGTGGTGTCCCGGGATGCCCACATGTCCCGGACCCTGTCCCATTTCATCCCCGGGACGCACGGGACGGCATCCCCGCCCGCTTTGCCGGAAAAGCTCCGAACCGACTGGATCACAGCCCGTGGTCCTCGGTCCACTCGGAGGAAACCCCCCATGATCCGACGCACTCTGCGCAACGGTCTCGTCGCCGCGATCGCAGCCGTCGCCGTCTTCCCCGTGACAGCCGTCGCCGCCCCGGCCGCCCACCCGACGAACCCCACCCGGCACCACGTCACCGCCCACGCCTGGGGCCGGGTCACGACCCACCACTACCGGCACCTGAACGTCCGCTCCGGCCCCGGCACCGGCTACCGCGTCGTCGGCACGCGGCCGGTCGGGCAGCGCCTCCCCATCGTCTGCAAGACCCGCGGCACGAACGTCTTCGGCAACCACCGCTGGTACAAGCTCCCGCACCACGAGGGCTACGTCTCCGCCCACTACGTCCACAACCGCAGCACCGTCCGCTGGTGCTGACCCCCGCCTGAGCCACGGCACCACCCGACGGGACCGCCCAGTGCGTCCCGTCGGGTGGTGCCAGGTCAACAGCCCTTCATATTCCGGTGATCGGGGTGTGGCGCGCGGCCGACCCCGGGAACTGATCACGGCGGACACCCCGGTACGGCTAGGGAGCAGGATGGAAAGCCACGTGACGGTCGAGCAGCAGCAGCCTCTGTCCGGCCCTTACGACGTCGCGGGGCCGCTCCTGACGGAACGGCTCCGCCTCCTCAAGCAGCGGACCGGGCTGAGCCTGGCCGCGCTGGCCTCCGTCACCCCGTTCAGCAAGTCGACCTGGCACCGCTATCTCCACGGCGACCAACTCCCGCCCCGCGCCGCGGTCGAGGCGCTCGCCAAGCTCGCGCACACCGACCCCGGCGCACTGCTCGCCCTGCTCTCCCTGTGGGACGCGGCGGCCCAAGAGCAGTCCAGGCCGCCCGCCGCTCCCCCGCCGCAGCCCCCGGTCCCGTCCGTACGACCCCGTCGGCTGCGCGCCCCCGCCCGCGCCCTGGTCGCCCTCGCCGCGATGGCCACCACCGTCGCGGTCACCGCCGGTGCCGCCGACGTCCTCGATCACGATGCCGGGGCGGAGCGGCGCACGGTCGCCTCCTGCCTGGCCGGCGGATGTCAGGGGGAGCTGCCGTCCTCCGAGACCTGCGCCCGGGACGCCCGTACGGAGCGTGTCGTCACGCGGGCCGCCCAGGTCGTACGGCTGCGCTACTCCCCGTCCTGCGCCACCGTCTGGTCCGAGGTGCGCACCCGGGTCGGCGGTGCGCGGGAGATCTCGATCAGGTCGGGGCAGGACGAGCTGTCCGCCGAGTATCCCGGTCACCGGTCGGACGGCTACAGCAGTCCGATGCTGGCCTCCGCCGACCCGCGCGGGGCTCAGGCCTGTGCCGAGGTGGGCGGGCAGCCGGTGTGCACCGGGGCGGGGCGCTGAGCGCTCGGCCAAGACACTCCGTTTCCGTCCGCTGCGGTGGGAACACGCGACGTGTCCGCGATGCTGTCCCCCACAGGAGGTGATCGGCGATGGCCGACGGTCAGACAGTGGGCCCGTTCCGCATCGAGCACGATTCGATGGGGGAGGTCCGTGTCCCGGTGGACGCGAAGTGGCGGGCGCAGACCCAGCGGGCGGTGGAGAACTTCCCGATCTCGGGGCAGCGCATCGAACGCGCCCACATCGAGGCGCTGGCCCGGATCAAGGGTGCCGCCGCGAAGGTGAACGCCGAACTGGGCGTCCTGGACAAGGACATCGCGGAGGCGATCCAGGAAGCGGCCCGTGAGGTCGCCGGCGGGAAGTGGGACGAGCACTTTCCCATCGACGTGTTCCAGACAGGGTCCGGCACCTCGTCCAACATGAACACCAACGAGGTGATCGCCACCCTCGCGACCGAGCGGCTCGGGCGGGACGTGCATCCCAACGACCACGTCAACGCCTCGCAGTCGTCCAACGACGTCTTTCCGTCCTCCATTCACATCGCGGCCACCGGTGCCGTCATCCACGACCTGATTCCCGCGCTGGAGCATCTCGCGGGCGCGCTGTCGCGCAAGTCCGTCGAGTTCGCCGATGTCGTGAAGTCCGGGCGGACCCACCTGATGGATGCCACGCCGGTGACCTTGGGGCAGGAGTTCGGCGGGTACGCGGCCCAGGTGCGCTACGGCGTCGAGCGGCTCGAAGCCTCGCTGCCGCGGCTCGCCGAGCTGCCTCTCGGCGGTACCGCCGTCGGGACCGGGATCAACACCCCGCCCGGGTTCTCCGCCGCCGTGATCGCGGAGGTCGCGCTGGTCACCGGGCTGCCGTTGACCGAGGCGCGGGACCACTTCGAGGCGCAGGGTGCGCGGGACGGGATCGTCGAGACCAGCGGGCAGTTGCGGACCGTCGCCGTAGGGCTGACGAAGATCGCGAACGATCTGCGGTGGATGGCGTCCGGGCCGCGGACCGGGCTCTCGGAGATCTCGCTGCCCGATCTGCAGCCGGGGTCCTCGATCATGCCCGGCAAGGTCAATCCGGTCATTCCAGAGGCCGTGCTCATGGTCGCCGCGCAGGTCGTCGGCAATGACGCGACCGTCGCCACCGCCGGGGCCGCGGGCAACTTCGAGCTCAATGTGATGCTGCCGGTGATCGCCAAGAATGTGCTTGAGTCCATTCGGCTGCTCGCCAACGTGTCGCGGCTGCTTGCCGATCGGACCGTCGACGGGATCGTCGCGCACCGGGAGCGCGCGCGTGAGTACGCCGAGTCCTCGCCGTCCGTCGTCACTCCGCTCAACAAGTACATCGGGTACGAGGAGGCCGCCAAAGTGGCCAAGAAAGCACTGGCGGAACGGAAGACGATCCGCCAAGTCGTGCTGGAGAACGGCTATGTGGAGCGCGGCGACCTGACCGTCGCGCAGCTCGACGAGGCTCTCGATGTCCTGCGGATGACGCGTCCGTAACCAATCGTCGCCCTGGCGTGAACCGTGACGCGCGCCGCAGCGTCGTATGCCCGGGGCACCTAATATCTCTTCATGACAGACGGTGGAGCGGTACGAGCGGTGGAAGCGGGTACGTCTACGGCCTTCTGGGCGCCCGGGGATCAGATCCTGTGGCGCTATCGGGAGAACGCGGGCAACCGTTTCCACATCGCCCGTCCCGTGACCGTCGTGCGGGACGACGAGGAGGTGCTCGCCGTCTGGATGGCGCCGGGCACCGAGTGTGTGAAGCCGGTACTCGCGGACGGTACGTCCGTGCACGTGGAGCCGCTGGAGACCCGGTACACGAAGCCGCGTACGGTCCAGCGCGACCACTGGTTCGGGACGGGTGTGCTGAAGCTGGCGCGGCCCGGTGAGCCCTGGTCGGTGTGGCTTTTCTGGGAGCCCGGATGGCAGTTCAAGAACTGGTACGTGAACCTTGAGGAACCGCAGCTCCGTTGGGATGGCGGAGTCGACTCGGTGGATCACTTCCT
This sequence comes from Streptomyces sp. NPDC050508, assembly GCF_040655155.1. Lineage (NCBI taxonomy): Bacteria > Bacillati > Actinomycetota > Actinomycetes > Kitasatosporales > Streptomycetaceae > Streptomyces > Streptomyces sp. NPDC050508. The sequence goes on along the minus strand of NZ_JBFAJJ010000025.1, from coordinate 45,677 downwards.
GGACATCTCCGTTCACCCGGACGGCAGTTGGCGCTGGCTCGACGAGGACGAGTTCGCGCAGGCCCAGCGGGACGGGCTGATGGATCCCCAACTCGCCGAGCGGGTACGGGAAGCGGGCTGGTCCGCGGTCGAGACGATCCGTGCGTGGGGGGCGCCGTTCGCGGACGGATGGCAGCACTGGCGCCCGGATCCGTCCTGGGCTGTACCTTCACTTCCGGAGGACTGGGACCGCACCCCCGCGCACATGTCCACATGAGACCCTTGATGCGCCCCCGGTCCACAACCGTAGGATCGTCCTCCGCAAGGGCACAGCAACAACTCCCGGGGCATGTACCGGGACTGACCAGACGTCACCGAGGGGCGGCAGGACGTGAGCGAGGGGTATCAGGGCACCATCTGTTCGGGCCGCCGGTCCACCGGTGACACAGGAACAGCCTCTGACCACGCGGGAATTCCGTTCCTGGGGCACGTATTCCGGGTATCGGCATTTCAGCGGGACGATCCGCACGTACCGCGTGCGGTCCCGGACGGACGGATTCGACACGCGTGACGGAGCACCCCACCTCCTTCGAGCGCCCCGGCGGCGCCGACCCCGCAGACCCCCGCGGGGCGCTCCTGCACACCTCGACGCCGTCCAGGCCGTCCGGTGGCGCCGGTTTACCGGCACAGGCACGCACCGGCGAGCCGCCTTCGGCGCCGGGCACGAGCACGTCCCGCGCCAAGGGGAAGGACCCGGCAGGTACTCCTGTGAAGCCCGAGCCCGATATCGCCGCAGCCGGCTCCGAGCACTCCCAGCCCTCGGCCGCCGAACCCGACACCCATCGCCCCCGCCCCTCGCCCGACGGCATCCCGGCCCAGCCGGGCGGCAGTGAGGTCGCCGACGCCGCCGCCAAGGAGCGCCGTACGGGCCAGGGGCTGCCGCCCGGCGGTCCCATGCCGATGCGGCGGGACGGGGACCGGCTGCGCTTCGTGGGCGCCGCGACCCGGCGGATCGCCCGCGGTATCGACCTCGACGAGATCGTCATGGGGCTGTGCCGGGCGACCGTGCCGACGTTCTCGGACGCGATCCTGGTCTATCTGCGCGACCCGCTGCCGGTCGGCGACGAGCGGCCCACCGGGCCCGTCGTGCTGCGGCTGCGCCGTACCGACCGGATCCCGGAGGAGCGGGACACGGAGAACGGCTTCATGCCCGCGATACAGCCGGAGCAGCCCTCCGAACTGTCCGCGGTCACCGCGGAGTTGTGCGAGGTACGGCCCGGCGGCGCGCTGAACGAGGTACTTCGGGGCGTACGTCCCGTGTTCGCGGACTCGCCCGCCGCCCGCGCCGCACTGCCGGAACTCCTCGGCGAGGGCGGCGAGTTGATCGTCCCCGCCGGTCAGCGCGCGATCCTCGCGCCGCTGCGCGGCCGGCGCCGGGTGATCGGCGCCGCGCTCTTCCTGCGCCGCCCCGAGCGCATGGCGTTCGAGGCCGACGACCTCCTGGTCGCCGCCCAACTCGCCACGCACAGCGCGCTGGGCATCGACAAGGCGGTGCTCTACGGCCGTGAGGCGTACATCGCCGACGAGCTGCAGCGCACCATGCTCCCGGAGACCCTGCCGCGGCCCACGGGCGTGCGGCTGGCGTCCCGGTACCTGCCGGCCGCCGAGACGGCCCGTGTCGGCGGCGACTGGTACGACGCGATCCCGCTGCCCGGCAGCCGGGTCGCCCTGGTCGTCGGCGATGTCATGGGCCACTCCATGACCTCGGCCGCGATCATGGGCCAACTCCGCACCACCGCACAGACGTTGGCCGGTCTCGACCTGCCCCCGCAGGAGGTCCTGCACCACCTCGACGAACAGGCCCAGCGCCTGGGCACCGATCGTATGGCGACCTGCCTCTACGCGGTCTACGACCCGGTCTCGCATCGCATCACCATCGCCAACGCCGGCCATCCGCCGCCGGTGCTGCTCCACCTGGGCGGCCGGGCCGAGGTCCTACGGGTGCCGCCCGGCGCCCCGATCGGTGTCGGCGGGGTCGACTTCGAGGCCGTAGAACTGGACGCCCCTGCGGGAGCGACTCTGCTCCTCTACACGGACGGGCTCGTCGAGTCGCGGCTTCGGGACGTGTGGACCGGGATAGAGCAGCTGCGCGAGAAGCTCGCCGCCGTCGCGCAGCTCACCGGACCCGATCACCCGCCGCCCCTCGAAGCCCTGTGCGACGAGGTGCTCGACATGCTCGGTCCGGGCGACCGGGACGACGACATCGCGCTGCTCGCCGCCCGCTTCGACGGGATCGCGCCGAGCGACGTGGCGTACTGGTTCCTCGACCCGGAGGACTCGGCCCCCGGCCAGGCCCGCCGACTGGCCCGGCGCGCGCTCGCCCGCTGGGGCATGGAGGACATGAGCGACTCGGTGGAGCTGCTGGTCAGCGAGGTCGTGACGAACGCCGTGCGGTACGCCTCGCGGCCGGTCACGCTACGGCTGCTGCGGACCGACGTGCTGCGCTGCGAGGTCGGCGACGACGTGCCCCAGCTGCCCCGGCTGCGGCAGGCACGGGCCACCGACGAGGGCGGACGTGGGCTGTACCTGGTCAACAGACTGGCCCGTCGGTGGGGAGCCACCCGGCTGAGCACCGGGAAGGTGGTCTGGTTCGAACTGAACCGGAATTAGACCCCGTCCAAAAGTTGCCGACGTACCGGCGTCGGAGTTGACTGCTGGGGTACGCGAAGCGGAAGCGACCTACTCTCTCCCGACAGGAGGACGCTCGTGACGCAGGCACCCCAGCACACTCCGTACACCACGAACAACGTCGGCATTCCGGTGGAGAGCGACGAACACTCGCTCACCGTCGGACCCGACGGCCCGATCCTGCTCCAGGACCACTACCTCATCGAGAAGATGGCCCAGTTCAACCGGGAACGGGTCCCCGAGCGGGTGGTGCACGCCAAGGGCAGCGGCGCGTACGGCTTCTTCGAAGTCACCAACGACGTCAGCCAGTTCACCCGGGCCGATCTCTTCCAGCCGGGCAAACGCACCGAGATGCTGGCCCGGTTCTCCACCGTGGCCGGTGAGCAGGGCTCGCCCGACACCTGGCGCGACCCCCGCGGCTTCGCCCTCAAGTTCTATACCGAGCACGGCAATTACGACATGGTGGGCAACAACACCCCGGTCTTCTTCGTCCGGGACACCATCAAGTTCCAGGACTTCATCCGCTCGCAGAAGCGCCACCCGGCGACCGGGCTGCGCAGCAACGACATGCAGTGGGACTTCTGGACCCTCTCCCCCGAGTCGGCGCACCAGGTGACCTGGCTGATGGGCGACCGGGGCATCCCGAAGACGTACCGCCACATGAACGGCTACAGCTCCCACACCTACATGTGGATCAACGGCGCCGGTGAGCGGTTCTGGGTGAAGTACCACTTCAAGACCGACCAGGGCGTCGAGTACCTCACGCAGGCCGAGGCCGACGAGCTGGCCGGGCAGGACGGCGACAAGCACCGCCGCGACCTGCACGAGTCGATCGAGGCCGGGAACGCGCCGAGCTGGAGCCTGAAGGTCCAGATCATGCCGTTCGAGGACGCGGCGGACTACCGCTTCAACCCCTTCGACCTGACGAAGGTCTGGCCGCACGGGGACTACCCGCTGATCGACGTCGGCCGCATGACCCTGAACCGCAACCCCGAGGACTACTTCGTCCACATCGAGCAGGCCGCCTTCGAGCCCTCGAACCTCGTGCCCGGCATCGGCCCCTCGCCGGACAAGATGCTGCTGGGCCGGCTGTTCTCGTACCCGGACACCCACCGGTACCGGATCGGCCCCAACTACGCCCAGCTGCCGCCGAATCGGCCGCACTCCCCGGTCAACTCGTACGCCAAGGACGGCCCGATGCGGTACGAGGCGTCCCACACGGCACGGCCGTACGCCCCGAACTCCTACGGTGGCCCGGCCGCCGACCACGGGCAGTTCGGCGACCCGGCGAGCTGGCAGACAGCCGGTGAACTCGTGCGCGAGGCAACCAAGTTGCACCGCGAGGACGACGACTTCGGCCAGGCCGGCACGATGGTCCGCGAGGTCCTCGACGACGCGGCCCGCGACCGGCTGGTGTCGAACATCAGCGGCCACCTGAAGGCCGACGTGTCCCGCTCGGTCCTCGACCGTGCCCTGCTCTACTGGCGACACGTGGACAAGGAGCTCGGCGACCGGATCGCCGCGAACTTCGAGTAGCGGCAGGCGAAAGGGCGCCCGGCGACGTGCCGGGCGCCCCTTTCGTTCGCGTGACCCGCCTACTGCCCGAACTGGTCGAGCGGCTGGTCCGTGTTGGCGTCGGTCGGTGTCGTCGGCGGATTGGTCGTCGGCGTCTGGGTGGGCGTCGGGGTCGGCGTCGGAGTCGGGGTCGGCGTGGGTGACTCCGTCGTCGGGGTCGGGGACGGCGACTTGGTCGTCGGCGTCTCGGACGGCGTCGCCGACAGGGTCGGGGTCGCCGTCGGCGTGTAGTCCGGCTCGACGGCCGCGCCCTGGTCGGTGTTCAGGTCGAACTTGCCGTTCGCCTTGGTCACTCCGAACATGTACGTCGCCCAGATCTGCGCCGGGTAGCCACCACCGTTGATACGGCCGCCGCCCGCGCTGATCAGACCGGTCGCGCCGGTCAGCGGGACGTGTGCGCCGCTGCCCTTCTTCTCACCGAACAGGCCCACCGAAGTGACCAGGTCGGGCGTGTAGCCCGTGAACCAGGCCGACAGGTTGCTGTCGGACGTACCCGTCTTGCCCGCCACCTGCTGGCCGTCGCGCTTGCTGTTCTCGGCCACGGACACCTTCGCCGTACCGTCGTCGACCACGCCGGTCAGCACCGAGGACACGGTGTCGGCGGCCTCGCGCGGGATGACCTGGGCGCCGATCGGGTTCGGCATGGTAACCGTGCGCGTGTTGTGCGCGACCGACTTGATGAGGGCCGGGGTGACCTTCCTGCCGTGGTTGTCGAAGGTGGCGTAGACACCGGCCATCTCCATCGGGCTCGCGCCCATGGTGCCCAGGGTCTGCGCCGGTACGGCCTTCAGGTCGCCGGTGTCCATGCCCAGCTCGCCCGCGGTCTTCATGACCTTGTCCATGCCGACGTCGACACCGAGCTGCGCGAAGACGGAGTTGATCGACTTGTTCATCGCCGTCTGGACGGTGACCTTGCCGTAGTCCTGGTCGTCCTCGTTCTGCGGTGCGAAGGCGATGTCGCTGCCCACGACCGGGCGCTTGCTGGTGCCGTCGTAGAGCGTGTCCGTCGTGATCGTCTTGCCGGACTGCGTCTTGGCCTCGTCGGCCAGCGCCGCGGCCAGGATCACCGGCTTGAACGTCGAGGCGGGCTGGTAGTCGGTGCGGGTGGCGTTGTTCGTGAAGTGCTCCGTGTAGCCCGCGCCGCCGTACATCGCCACGACCGCGCCCGTCTTGGGGTTCACGGACACCGCGCCGGGCTGGACGTTCCCGTCGACCTTGCGCTTCTTGGCGTTGAGCTTGCTGGTGAGCTGGGACTTGACCGACTTCTCCAGCTGGGCCTGCTTCTTCTTGTCGATGTTGAGCGTGATCGTCCAGCCGCCCGCGTTCACCAGCGCCTCGGCCTCCTTGGTGTTGGAGGCCTGCCCCGAGGCGATCAACTGCTTCTCCAGGGCGTCATTGGCGGCGGTCACCATGTAACCGGTCTGACCCTCCATGCCGGCCTCGGCCTTCGGCGCCTTCGGGACCGGGAACGTCATGGCCTCGCGCTTGGTGGAGGTCAGCCAGCCCTGCCCGACCATGTTGTCCAGCACGTAGTTCCAGCGCGCCTGCACCAGCTTCCGGCCGGTGTCGGTCGCGGCCTGCCAGTCGTACTGGCTCGGCGCCTGGAGGAGCGCGGCGAGATAGGCGCCCTGCGGGACGGTGAGGTCCTTGGCGTCGACCTGGTAGTAGGCCTGCGCGGCGGCCTGGATGCCGTAGGCGCCGCGGCCGTAGTAACTGGTGTTGATGTACCCGGCGAGGATGTAGTCCTTGGACTTCTCGCGGTCCAGCTTCAGCGAGATGACCATTTCCTTCAGCTTGCGCGTGACGGTCTGGTCCTGCGTCAGGTAGAAGTTCTTGACGTACTGCTGGGTGATCGTCGAACCGCCCTGCGCGCCCTTGCCGGACAGCGTGTTGAGCAGGCCGCGGGCGGTGCCCTTGAGGTCGACGCCGGCGTCGGTGTAGAAGGTCTTGTTCTCGGCGGCGACGAACGTCTGCTGGACGCCCTTGGGGACCTGCGAGAGATCGACGTTCTCGCGGTTCACGTCGCCCTTGCGGGTCAGGACCTTGCCGTCGCTGTACTTGTAGACGTTGCTCTGCAGCTTCGCGTCCGCGTTGCCCGCGGGGATGCTGATCATCATGTAGAGCACGATGAACGCGCCGATGCCGAGCAGGCAGAAGCCGAGGAACGTGCCGAGGATCTTCTTCCAGGTGAAGAGCCTGCGTATGAAGCTCTTGCCGTCCTTGGCGCCCTTGGTGCCCGTGCCGTCCTTCGCGCCCGTGCCGTCCGCCCCTGACGAGCGGCGGGTCTTGGGCGCCGCGCGGTGCCCACCGCGTTGGCGCGCTCGTCTCTCTTCCGCTCGTCCCATGAGTCCGTTCCGCTCCGCTTCGCTCTCTTGTGCTCTGGTGTCACACAGGTTCGCCCGTCAAGTCAGCTCAGAAAGCTAACACCAGGAGTTGTGACAAAGGGCCTTCGATCCGGTCCATTACGGACGTGACAATCAGCACCCGTCCTTATGGAACCGACGTCCGAAAGGGGTTGAGGGTTGCCGTGAGAGGGTAAAGTGATATCACTTTGATTCAACCAAGCTATGGGGGACCACCATGACCACCGACGCACCCGCGGACGTACCCGACATGCCCGCCCCGCACGTGCGGGAGTTCACCGCGCACAGCATCGGCGGCGGGCTCGCGCTCGTCCTCGGTCTGGCCGGACTGTTCGTCTCCGCCGGGCTGCTGGTCGGAGCCGGTGCGGTCGGCTCGGGCGGCGCCAAGGCCGCACTGGTCATCGGCGGCATCCTCGTCCTCCTCGCTGCGTTCATCGCGATGCGCGGGCTGAACACGGTGGCGCCGGGCGAGGCGCGGGTCGTGCAGCTCTTCGGGCGGTACCGGGGGACGATCCGGCGGGACGGGCTGCGCTGGGTGAACCCCTTCACCTCGCGCACGAAGATCTCGACCCGCGTCCGCAACCACGAGACCGCGGTCCTCAAGGTCAACGATGCCTACGGCAACCCGATCGAGCTCGCCGCGGTCGTGGTGTGGAAGGTCCGCGACACCGCGCAGGCCACCTTCGAGGTCGACGACTACACCGAGTTCGTCGCCACCCAGACCGAGACGGCCGTACGGCACATCGCCATCGAATACCCCTACGACGCCCACGACGAGGGCGGGCTCTCGCTGCGCGGCAACGCCGAGGAGATCACCGAGAAACTCGCCGTCGAACTGAGCGCACGCGTCGAGGCGGCCGGCGTCCAGATCATCGAGTCCCGCTTCACGCATCTCGCGTACGCGCCCGAGATCGCCTCGGCGATGCTCCAGCGGCAGCAGGCCGGGGCGGTCGTCGCGGCCCGGCGGCAGATCGTGGACGGAGCGGTGGGCATGGTCGAGGCGGCGCTGGCCCGGATCACCGAGCAGGACATCGTGGAGCTGGACAACGAGCGGAAGGCGGCGATGGTGTCCAACCTGCTGGTGGTGCTCTGCGGGGACCGGGCGCCACAGCCCGTACTGAACACGGGGACCCTGTACCAGTGACGGTTCCCTCCGGGGGTTCAACCCCCCAACAGCGCAAGCAGGTTCTGCTCCGGCTGGACCCCTCGGTGTACGACGCGGTCGCGCGGTGGGCCGGGGACGAACTGCGGTCCGCGAACGCGCAGATCGAGTTCCTGTTGCGGCGGGCGCTGGCGGAGGCGGGTCGGCTTCCCGGCGAGGCCAGGCCGCTGCCTCGTCGTGGCCGGCCACCAGCGCCACCTCAATGACAGAACCGTGACAATCGGCCCCCACCTGCACCTCCACACCCCCCGCCATGATCTACACACTGTGCGTATACACACCGGGTATACCCCGTGTGTAGAGTGCTCCGCATGTCCATCGGTCACACCCTTCTGGGGCTCCTTGAGTCCGGCCCGCGTCACGGTTACGACCTGAAGCGGGCCTTCGACGAGAAGTTCGGTCACGACCGGCCGCTGCACTACGGCCAGGTCTACTCGACGATGTCCCGACTGCTGAAGAACGGCCTCGTCGAGGTCGACGGGATAGAGGCGGGCGGCGGTCCCGAGCGCAAGCGGTACGCGATCACCGACGCCGGGATCACCGACGTACAGAAGTGGCTCGCGACGCCGGAGAAGCCCGAGCCGTATCTGCAGTCGACCCTCTACACCAAGGTCGTCCTCGCGCTGCTCACCCATCGGAACGCGGCGGAGATCCTCGACGTGCAGCGCTCCGAGCACCTGCGCAGCATGCGGATCCTGACCGACCGCAAGCGCAAGGGCGATCTCGCGGACCAGCTGATCTGCGATCACGCCCTCTTCCATCTGGAGGCCGACCTGCGGTGGCTGGAGCTCACCGCCGCGCGCCTCGACAAACTCGCCGAGGCGGTGGCCAAGTGACAACACATCCTGCTGGTTCCCTGCTCGCAGCCCATGAGCTGCGCAAGGCCTACGGGCCGACCACCGCACTGGACGGCGCCGAGTTCTCCATCCATCCCGGTGAGGTCGTCGCCGTGATGGGGCCCTCCGGTTCCGGGAAGTCGACGCTGCTGCACTGCCTCGCGGGGATCGTGCCGCCCGACTCGGGCTCGATCACGTACAACGGCCAGGAGATGGCGACGATGACCGACGCCCAGCGCAGTGCGCTACGGCGCTCCGAGTTCGGGTTCGTGTTCCAGTTCGGGCAGTTGGTGCCGGAGCTGACCTGCGTCGAGAACGTCGCCCTGCCGCTGCGGCTGAACGGCACGCACCGCAAGGAGGCCGAGCGGACCGCGCTCGGCTGGATGCAGCGGCTGGAGGTCGACGACCTCGCCAAGAAGCGGCCCGGCGAGGTCTCCGGCGGCCAGGGACAGCGCGTCGCCGTGGCCCGTTCGCTGGTCACCAGCCCGCGGGTGCTGTTCGCCGACGAGCCGACCGGCGCGCTCGACTCGCTCAACGGCGAGCGGGTGATGGAGCTGCTGACCGAGGCGGCCCGGTCCACGAACGCGGCCGTCGTGCTGGTCACGCACGAGGCGCGGGTGGCCGCCTACTCGGACCGCGAGATCGTCGTACGGGACGGCAGGTCCCGGGACATGGAGCGCATCGTATGAACGTGCGTCAGTGGGCCGCCGATCTGGCCATGGGGGTCCGGTTCGCCTTCGGCGGCGGACGTGAGGGCTGGGTGCGGGCGCTGCTGACGGCGGTCGGCGTCGGGCTCGGGGTGGCGCTGCTGCTGCTCACCACGGCACTGCCGAACGCGTTGTCGCAGCGCGACCAGCGCAGCAGTGCCCGGCAGGACTTCACCTACAGCGGGAAGCTGCTGCCGAAGGCGGACAACACGCTCGTCATCGCCAACACGGACACCACGTACCACGGCAAGGACGTACGCGGCCGTCTCGTGGAGCCCGAGGGCGCCAAGGCACCGCTGCCGCCGGGCGTCGCCAAGTTCCCCGCGAAGGGCGAGATGGTCGTCTCCCCCGCGCTGCACAAGCTCCTCACCTCCGGCTCGGGCGGGCTGCTGCGCGAGCGCCTGCCCTACCGCGTCACCGGCACCATCGCGGACACCGGCCTCGTCGGGCCCGCCGAACTCGCCTACTACGCGGGCGGGACGGGGCTGGCAAAGCACCGGTCCGGCGGCATCGTCGAGCGCATCAACTACTTCGGGCCCTCCCCGAACACCCAGCCCGACAAGCTGGACCCGGTGCTGCTCCTGCTGATCCTGATCGTCTTCGTCGTCCTGCTGCTGCCCGTCGGCGTGTTCATCGCGGCGGCCGTGCGCTTCGGCGGCGAACGCCGGGACCAGCGGCTCGCGGCACTGCGCCTGGTCGGCGCGGACGGACGGATGACGCGCCGGATCGCGGGCGGCGAGGCGCTCGCGGGGGCGCTCCTCGGGCTCGTCTTCGGCACCGGATTCTTCCTGTTCGGGCGGCAGTTGGCGACCCGGCTGAACGTGCGCGACATCAGCGTGTTCTCCAGCGACCTCAACCCGTCGCCCACGCTGGCCCTGCTCGTCGCCCTCGCCGTACCGACCGCGGCCGTCCTGGTCACGCTGCTCGCACTGCGCGGGGTCGTCATCGAACCGCTCGGCGTGGTCCGCAAGGCGAAGCCGCCGCGGCGCCGGCTGTGGTGGCGGCTCCTGATGCCGCTGGCCGGCCTCGCGATGCTCTACCCGATGATCGGCAAGGGCAACAACGGCGGGAACTTCAACCAGTATCTGGTGATCGGCGGCACCGTCCTGCTGCTCGTCGGCATCACCGCACTGCTTCCGTGGGTCGTCGAGGCCGTGGTCGCCCGGCTGAACTCCGGTTCGGTGTCCTGGCAACTCGCCGTGCGCAGGCTGCAGTTGAGCAGCGGTACGGCCGCGCGCATGGTCAACGGCATCGCGGTCGCGGTGGCCGGGGCGATCGCGCTCCAGATGCTGTTCGCCGGCGTCGAGAGCGGCTACACCAAACGGACCGACAACGACGTGAACCGGGCCCAGATGGAGGTCTCCGTCAACAGCAGCACCTCGCTGGACGAGGCCGGCCGGAACCTGACTCGGACCAAGGGGGTGCGCCGTACGTCGGCCATCTCACTGACCACGATCGGCGACCGGGCGAAGAACCCGAACGACGAGACCGAAGTGGCCGTCGGCAGCTGCGCCGAACTGCGTGAGGTGGCCCGCCTGACGACCTGCCGCGACGGGGACATCTTCCGGATCACCGGCGGCGACTTCAGCGCCACGTCGTCGAAGCTGGCCAAGGCGGGCAACACGGTGTACTTCGACCCGACGTACGACTCGGCACCGTCCACTCCGGGAGTGTGGAAGGTCCCGGCCGGGCTGAAGACGGCGGCACACCGCGAGGACCCGACCGGCTACGCGCGCGACGGGCTGCTGATCACCTCGGGGGCGCTGCCCGCGAACGCGGTGAAGGGCCTGAGCCAGCAGGTGTTCGTCTCGACCGACCCGTCGGTGCCGTACGCGAGCGACTACGTACGGAACACCGCCGCGCGGATGGACCCGCTGGCGAACGTGTTCACCCTGGCGGCCAACGAGCAGTCGCTGCAGTTCCGTTCGATCCGCACCGGGCTGTTCGTCGGCGCCACCTGTGTCCTCCTCCTCATCGGGGCGAGCCTGCTGGTGTCGCAGCTGGAGCAGTTGCGTGAGCGCAAGAAGCTGCTGTCGGCGCTGGTCGCCTTCGGCACCCGGCGACGCACGCTGAGCCTGTCGGTGCTGTGGCAGACGGCGATCCCGATCGGCCTCGGCCTGGCCCTGGCCACGGTGGTGGGGCTGACGCTGGGCACGGTGCTGCTGAAGATGACCGCCACGACGGTCACCATCGACTGGGCGAGCGTCCTGTCGATGACCGGCATCGGCGCCGGGGTCGTCCTGGCGGTGACCCTGCTGAGCCTGCCGCCGCTGCTGCGGATGATGCGGCCGGACGGGCTGCGCACGGAGTAGTCCACCCGCAGCCGTCCGCCCGCTCCCCGTCAGAGTCCGTACTCCTTCACCACGCGCCGGACCTGGGCGAACAGCATGCCCACGTTCACCGACTTGCGGCAGACGACCACGGCGACGACGTCCTGTTGCTCCGTCATCCGCACGAACAGGTGGGTGAGGTTCTCGCTGTTGACGAGGATCTCCTGGAAGAAGTGGTGGTCACTGGTGATCCCGCGACGCTCCTTGAAGACGTCCTCGATCATCACGACCGTCCGGCCCTGGAACAGGTCGAGGGTCGCACCCGCCAGCAGGTCCAGGACCTCTGGCGGGTGGTTGTCGATGGTCTCGTACGAGAGCAGCATGCCGGTGGACATGTCGACCACACCCGAGGCCACACAGTCGGGGGCATCGGTACGGAGGGTTTTGACCAGGCCCATCACCTGGTCGGAGAATCCTGGGGTCATACGTTTCGTCGCCATCCCTTCACACTCCTTCTGATGCCTTTTCGGTGAGGATCGACTCGATGCGATCGAGCGTCGGCCGGGCTGCCAGATGCAGCCGGTCCACGTCCATCCCCTCGTCGCCGAGCACCACCATCAGGGCGGTGTCGCCCACGGCGTAGGTCGCGGCGCAGCCGTGGCTGCCGTACGTCACCGTCTGGCGCAGCGTGCCGCGGTCGGTGGCCTCGGCGGTGCGCCGGGCGAGGCCGAGGCCGGCCGCGGCAAGGGCGGCGAGGACCTCCGGGTCGATCGAGTCGGCGGTGTCGGCCGCGATGAGCAGTCCGTCGGCCGCCGTGAGCGCGGTGTCGGTGATACCGGTCACCTTTTCCCGCAGTTCGCGCATTTCCAGTGCCAGGGCTTTGTGATCCACGTACTCAACTCCCCTACGCCTGATTGAATTTGTTCGCCTTTTTTCATGCGTCCATCGTGTTCATCGTTTTCATTTCGTGGTTCCGTTCCGCAGGCGGAAGAACCCTTTCCAACCCGCCCCGCTCTTTTCGGGGACGAGAGATTCGGTGATGCCGCTGGCGCCCGGGTGTCGGCGGGGCAGCTCGGCGGGTGCGGTGAACTGCGGTGCCGGGGGCGCCGGTTCACGCCGGCGTACGACGGGCCCGTCGGGCGGTACGCGTATCGGGATCGGCACGGGGGTGTCGGCGCACTCCAGCAGGCCCTCGGCGAGCATCCGGGCGACCTCGGCGGTGACCGGGTAGACCCCGCGCCCGGTACGGAAGGCGAGATCGCGTGCGGTACGGCGGCCGTCGACCTGGGCGAGCAACTCCCGTTGCAGCAGCCCGAGTACGGCCTCGTCGAGGACGTGCGCCGGGGGCCGCGGGCGTTCCCGGTCGGGGCGTACGGGGTACGGCAGCGCGGCGATCGCGTCGGCTTTCCGGGCCGCGTCCTGGAGCAGCCGGGCCGACGGCTCGCCGAGCGAGACCGGGGCGAACGGCCGTTCGTCCGGGGCGAGTTCGCAGTCGTCGACGTCTCCGGCGACGACCGCGAAGGCCGCGTCGTGCAGGGCCAGCACACAGACGATCCGCAACTGGGCGGCGCCCGCGTACCCGTGGGCGATCAGCTCGTCCAGCGGCCAGCGCGAGCCGCCCGACTCCCGTACCAGGTCGGCCCATTGCTCGCCGCCGACCCGGCCGGAGCGGAGCAGCAGCGCCTCCGGGCCGGGAGCGCCGGGACTCTCCACGGCGACGACGAGTCCGCCGCGCAGATGGAAGGTGCCGCCGGGCCTGCCGGACACCCGCAGTCCCCCGGTGAACTCCTCGCGCCCGCAGGCCGCAAGAGCCCGCGCGAGCAGGTCGTGACCGACCCGGCCGAGGGAATCCCGAATGCCCGACATCACTCCCCTAGGCTTTTCGTACACGTAACTGACGTGTAGCGCTGAGGGGTGAAGGTGTATCAGTCCGCGCGCATATTCCGGCCGGGTTCTTCCTACCTGCCTGCGGGTGACGGAAGTTGAGAATTCGCGCCGTTCGAAGTCCTGTGTTCGGTGCTCATTTGACCGAACGGAGGCGGCTCAGTGGCCGCCGCCCCACACCCTTACGGGCAACGGCCGCAGGGCCTCGCGCAGGGCGGCGGCCAGCTCCTGGTACTCGGCGCGGCGGGCGGCGCCGGTGCGCATCGCGAGGGCGATCCGGCGGGTCGGGGCGGGCTCGGTGAAGTATCCGGTGAGGAGTTGGTCGCTGCGGGCCGTCTCGACGCGCACGGCGGTGCGCGGCAGGAGCGTGACCCCGAGCCCGCCGGCGACCAGCTGCACCAGCGTGGACAGCCCGGCCGCGGTGGTGGTGACGGGGGCGTCCGCCCGCCCCGCCTCCCAGCAGATGTCGAGGGCCTGGTCGCGCAGACAGTGCCCTTCGTCGAGGAGCAGCAGGTTCAGCTCGCGCAGTGCCTCGCGCGGGATGCCGGACCGGCCGCCGAGGTGATGGCCGAGGGGCGTGACGAGCACGAAGTCCTCGTCGAACAGCGGGAGTTCGACGACCCCGGGCACCCCGAGGGGCACGGCGAGCAGCAGCAGGTCGAGCCGTCCGGTCGTCAGCCCGTCCAACAGGTTCGCGGTCTGCTCCTCGTGCACCTGGAGATCGAGGTCCGGGTACCGGTCGTGCACCAGCCGCAGCACGGTCGGCAGGAGATACGGCGCGACGGTCGGGATGACCCCGAGCCGCAGCGCCCCGGTGAACGGCGCCCGCACGGCCTCCGCCTCCTCCATGAGCGCCCCGACCTCCTCCAGCACCGCCCTCGCCCGTACGGCCAGCCGCTCACCGGCGGGCGAGAGGAGCACCTTGCGGGTCGTGCGCTCCAGGAGCGTGACGCCGAGGGTCTCCTCCAGCGCGGCGACGGCGCCGGACAGGGCGGGCTGGCTCATGCCGATCGCGGCGGCGGCGTCCCGGAAGTGGAGGTGCTCGGCGACCGCGGAGAAGGCGCGCAGCTGGGCCAGGCTGGGCTGGCGTCTCTTACTCGTATTACTTACGGTCACTGATAACCGCCTCCGATCAACACGACCAAGTGTAGCTATTTCCACAATCAATGCACGTTGTGCCAGGATCAGGGCCGACCAACCCACGAGAAGCACCCGTTCCGCTTGGGTGCTTCTCCGCTGCAAGGAGTGCGCGTGCTCACTGTCGGTGACAAGTTCCCGCCGTTCGATCTGACTGCCTGTGTCTCGCTGGAGAAGGGCAGGGAGTTCGAGCAGATCGACCACAAGACCTACGAGGGCAAGTGGAAGATCGTCTTCGCGTGGCCCAAGGACTTCACCTTCGTGTGCCCCACCGAGATCGCCGCCTTCGGCAAGCTGAACGACGAGTTCGCCGACCGTGACGCCCAGGTGCTCGGCTTCTCCGGCGACTCCGAGTTCGTCCACCACGCCTGGCGCAAGGACCACGACGACCTGCGCGACCTGCCGTTCCCGATGCTGGCCGACTCCAGGCACGAGCTGATGCGCGACCTCGGCATCGAGGGCGAGGACGGCTTCGCCAAGCGCGCGGTGTTCATCGTGGACCAGAACAACGAGATCCAGTTCTCCATGGTGACCGCGGGCTCGGTCGGCCGTAACCCGAAGGAGGTCCTCCGGGTCCTCGACGCGCTCCAGACCGACGAGCTCTGCCCGTGCAACTGGACCAAGGGCGACGAGACGCTCGACGCGGGCGCGCTGCTCGCCGGGGAGTGACCTGAGATGTCACTGGACGCCCTGAAGTCCGCCATACCGGACTACGCCAAGGACCTGAAGCTCAACCTGGGTTCGGTCATCGGCAACTCCGACCTGCCGGCGCAGCAGCTGTGGGGCACGGTCCTCGCTACGGCCATTGCCTCCCGATCGGCGGTCGTGCTGCGGGAGTTGGCGCCCGAGGCGAAGGCCGTGCTGTCGCCGGAGGCGTACACCGCGGCCAAGTCCGCCGCCGCGATCATGGCGATGAACAACGTCTTCTACCGGACGCGTCATCTTCTGTCCGACCACGAGTACGGCACCCTGCGCGCGGGGCTGCGGATGAACGTCATCGGCAACCCCGGGGTCGACAAGGTCGACTTCGAGTTGTGGTCGTTCGCCGTGTCCGCGATCAACGGGTGCGGGATGTGTCTCGACTCGCACGAGCAGGTGCTGCGCAAGGCGGGGGTTGAACGGGACGTGATCCAGGAGGCGTTCAAGATCGCGGCTGTGGTGGAGGCGGTGGGGGTTACGTTGGAGGCGGAGGCGGTTCTGGCTGCTGAGTGAGTTCGGCTGTCCGTCCGGCTGCTGGGGGCTTCGCCCCCAGACCCCCGTTTCCCACCCACCCGCCCGTTCACCGTCTGTTGAGAGGTTCACCTTTCGACCGACGGTAAACGGGCGGGTGGGTGGGAAATTGTGCTTCTACGGTGCCTCGTCCGACGGTTCGGGGTCAGCCGGCATCGACGACACCGCCGTAGCCCCCCGTCCCGGTTCCTGGGAGTACGACTTCAAGTAGCTCACCACCGAGTTCAGTACCGCCACCAGCGGCACCGCCACCACCGCCCCGCCGATCCCGGCGATCATGCCGCCCGCCGCGACCGAGAGGACCACCGCCAGCGGGTGGACGCGGACCGCGCGGCCCAGGATGAACGGCTGGAGGATGTGGCCCTCGATCTGCTGGACGGCGAGGACGACGGCCAGGGTCATCAGGGCCGTGAACACGCCCTGGGTGACCAGCGCGACGACCACCGCCAGCGCGCCGGAGGCCACCGCGCCCACCAGCGGGATGAACGAGAACAGGAAGATGAAGACGGCGAGTGGCACGGCCATCGGCACGCCGAGGAAGTAGATGCCGATGCCGATGCAGACCGCGTCGATGAACGCCACTATCACCGTGCCGCGGACGTAGGCCGTCAGCGTGCGCCAGGCGCGCGGGCCCGCGCCCGCCATCGCCGGCCGGGCCGCCGCGGGCACCAGCTTCAGTGCCCACTGCCAGATGCGCGGGCCGTCGTAGAGGAGGAAGAGGGTGGAGAAGACCGTCAGGAGGATGCCTGTCAGGGCCTCGACGATTACCTGGACGCCCTCCAGGCCGGCCGAGGTGATCTGGTCGGTGTTGGCGCCGATGGCCTCGCGGAGGTTCTTGGCGATCTGGTTGATCTGCTTCTCGGTGACGTGGAACGGGCCTTTGAGCAGCCAGTTGCGCAGGTCGTCGACGCCGTTCTGGACCTGGTTGGAGAGGTTGTCGATGTTCGCCATGACCTGCCAGGTCACGAACCAGCCGATCAGCCCCATCACGACGAAGCCGAGGATCGCGGTGAGCGCCGTGGCCACCCCGCGCGGAAAGCCGTAGCGGATCAGGCGGGACACGGTGGGCTGCAGCAGGGCCGTGATCAGGAGTGCGGCCACGAAGGCCAGGACGACCAGTTGGACGGCGCTGATGACCCGCATCAGCACCCAGACCGTGCCGGCCAGGATCAGCAGCCGCCAGCCCGCCTCGGCGGCGACCCGCACTCCCCAGGGGACGGCGAGCGCGGGGTCGGGGCGGTCCCGGGCGATGGTGACGGGGACCGGTGCCGGTTCCGGAGGTTCGGGGATGGCGGCGGGTGGTTCGGGCGCGGTCTCGGCGTGTTCCTTCGCCACCTCGGCGCGGCGCTCGTCCAACCGCTCACCCATCTCGCTCAGTCCGGCGCCGACCTTGCCGAGCCATCCTGGTACACGCGACATGATCCGTCCTCTTCCCCCGTCCTGCCCCACTAACTCCCCCCTGGAAGTCGTCGCGTCCGACCGTACATGGCCGAAGCCCCTCCCCCTAGGACGGGGAGGGGCTTCAGAAGGTTGAGCGGGCGACGCGCGAACGCGGGGCCTAGTAGTAGTGGTTGGCCTGCCAGAACGTCCACGCTTCGCAGGGGCTGCCGTAGCGCGAGTCCATGTACTTGAGGCCCCACTTGATCTGGGTGCCCGGGTTCGTCTGCCAGTCGGAGCCGACGGACGACATCTTGGAGCCGGGCAGGGCCTGGAAGAGGCCGTAGGCGCCGGAAGAGGCGTTCACCGCGCGGTAGTTCCAGCTGGACTCGTGGTCCACGATGTTACTGAAGCACTGGAACTGGCCGCTGGGCACGATCGAGGCGGCCATCGACTGGATCTGCGCGATCGTGTAGGAGCTCTGCACGGGGAAGCTCGTCGAGGAACTGCCGGCCTTGGCGGCAGCGGCCTTCGCCGCTGCCTTCTCCTTGGCCAGCTTCTCCGCCTTCTCGGCAGCCGCCTTCTTGGCGACGGCGGTCTTGGCGGCGGCCAGGCGGGCCGACTCCTCGGCGTCCTTCTTGGCGCTCGCGTCGGCCTGGATCGCCTGGGCGTCGGCCTGCTGCGTCAAGGAGGCGGTCTGTACCTGGGCCTGCTGACCCGTGGGGATGTCCGCCAGGAGCGTGGTGTCGGCTGCCGTCGTCTCGGCGTCATTGTTCTGCGCCTGTGCGACGCTGCCCGAGGCAACGCCTACGACGCTTCCGACGGCGGTGACCGCGGTGGCCGAGGCCACTGCGAATCCCCGGACCGAAATCCGGCTCACACGGTTTCCTTCCAGCATCGTCCGCTTCGGTGACCCTGGCGGACGCAATCGTGCCCCTGAACGCTGGCCTCCCACCTACGGGGTCACGGGAGGCACGGGCCCGGTGGGCGACTCCCGCGAGGGGAGCGCCGCGTGAAGAGCGGGCGGCATACGACTTCGCTGTGGAGTTGGCTGTGATGCTCAAGTTGGTGCGTACCGCTGGGGGTACACGTGTGTCGTATGCGGGGCCTGACAGGAGTGAGACTCTGCCGTAACCGGACGCCGGGTGGCAATTCTGAGTTGCGTGTGAAAGCTCACATCCCGTTTGCCCCACGGGATTTGGAGAAACAGCGAGACGCGAAAGCGCCGCCCCGCTAGGCTCTTCGGCCTCCCGGGACGGCGCCAACTACCTGCAACTATCTCAGATTTGACCGTCCTCCAGCATTTCGGTCACAAGCGCCGCGATCTGGGACCTCTCGGACCTGGTGAGGGTCACGTGTGCGAAGAGCGGGTGGCCCTTCAGCTTCTCCACCACGGCGACGACTCCGTCGTAGCGACCGACCCTCAGGTTGTCCCGCTGGGCCACGTCATGGGTGAGAACCACCCGCGAATTGGCCCCGATTCGGGACAGGACGGTCAGCAGGACGTTCCGCTCCAGGGACTGCGCCTCGTCCACGATCACGAACGCGTCGTGCAGTGAACGGCCGCGGATGTGGGTGAGGGGCAGGACTTCGAGCATCCCGCGGGCGGTGACCTCCTCGATGACCTCGCGGCTGGTGACCGCGGACAGCGTGTCGAAGACCGCCTGGGCCCAGGGGCCCATCTTGTCGGCCTCGGAGCCGGGCAGATAGCCCAGTTCCTGTCCGCCCACCGCGTACAGCGGCCGGAAGACCATCACCTTCTTGTGCTGGCGGCGCTCCAGGACCGCCTCCAGGCCCGCGCAGAGCGCGAGCGCGGACTTGCCGGTGCCGGCCCGGCCTCCCATGGACAGGATCCCGATGTCCGGGTCGAGCAGCAGATCCAGTGCGATGCGCTGCTCGGCGCTGCGGCCCTTGATGCCGAAGGCCTCACGGTCGCCGCGTACGAGACGGACGTTGCCGTCGGCCGTGACCCGGCCCAGCGCCTTGCCGCGCTCGGACTGGATCGTGAGACCGGTGTGGACGGGAAGATCCGCGGCCTCCGGGACGTAGACGTGGCCTTCCTCGAAGAGGATGTCCACCTGTTCGCCCGGCAGGGTCAGTTCGGACATTCCGGTCCAGCCGGAGGAGCCCGTGATGGCCAGTTCCGCGCGGTACTCCTCGGCGAGGAGTCCGACGGACGAGGCCTTGATCCTGAGCGGAAGGTCCTTCGACACGACGGTGACGTCGTACCCCTCGGCCTGCAGGTTGCGGGCGACCGCGAGGATGCGGGAGTCGTTGTCCCCCAGGCGATAGCCGCTGGGCAGCACGCTGGGGTCCGAGTGGTTGAGCTCGACCCTGACGGTGCCGCCGAGTTCCCCGATCGGGATGGGGGCGTCGAGGCGACCGTGCCGGACTCGGAACTCGTCCAGCAGGCGCAGGGCCTGCCGGGCGAAGTAGCCGAGTTCGGGATGGTGCCGCTTGGCCTCCAGCTCTGTGACCACGACGATCGGCAGCACGACTTCGTGCTCGTCGAAGCGGTTCAGTGCGTTCGGGTCGGCCAGCAGAACGCTGGTGTCGAGAACATAGGTGCGCCGGTCAGGCATACGGCGCTTTGTGCTGGTCACCACGGAAGGACGTACCCCCTCGGAAGAGGTCGGGGAGCGACGGAGAGGAGCTGGACCGGTCCTGGCCGCGATGCGCGGGCCGAGGACCGGCCCTCCGTCTCGCCCGTACTGACCGCACGGTCGAACTGGTGCAAAGGGCCTCCCGGGCGGACGGCCCCGTGCCGTCCGCTGAGATACGACACCCGTGGTTCGGGCGTCGACCTGCTTGGCTTATGCCCTCGAACATGCGCCGCCATGCCACGGCATATGACGGCGCCCCGGTGAACTCCTTGTTACTTCTGCACCAAACGGGGTAGTCCAGGCGACTTGACCGTCATCCGCCGTAACGCCGGTGTCGCGCGGCGTAGTCGCGCATCGCGCGCAGGAAGTCGACCTTGCGGAAGGCAGGCCAGAAGACTTCACAGAAGTAGTACTCGGAGTGGGCCGTCTGCCAGAGCATGAATCCGGACAGCCGCTGTTCGCCGCTGGTACGGATCACCAGGTCGGGGTCGGGCTGGGCGCCGGTGTAGAGGTGCTTGCCGATGAGGTCGACGTCCACGGCCTCGGCGAGGTCCTCCATCGAGGTGTTCTTCTCGGCCGCGTCCAGGATCATCGAGCGGACCGCGTCGGCGATCTCCTGCCGGCCGCCGTAGCCGATGGCGACGTTGACGAGTATCCCGTCGATGTGCGCGGTGGACTCCTCCGCCTCCTTGAGGACGGACTGCATCCGGGCCGGCAGCAGATCGAGGGTGCCGACGTGGTGGACGCGCCAACGGCCGTCCGCGGCAAGGGAACTGACGACGTTCTCGATGATGCCGAGCAGCGGGCCGAGTTCTTCGGCGGGGCGGTCGAAGTTGTCCGTCGACAGCAGCCACAGGGTGACGACCTCGACGTCCGTCTCGCTGCACCAGCCGAGGAACTCCTCGATCTTGTCGCCGCCGGCCTGGTGCCCCTGGACGGTGGTGGAACCCGCCGCCTTCGCCCAGCGCCGGTTGCCGTCCATGATGACGCCGATGTGCTTGGGCACCTGAGCGTGGTCGAGATGGCCTCCCACCCTGCGTGCGTAGAACCTGACCAGCAGGCGGCGCAGGGTGTCGCGCAGGTTCACGTGTTGTCAGCCCCTCCGTGGATGGCAGTCCCCGGCTGCGAAGCCTACCCCCGCCGGGACCCCGCTCCCCCAAGGGGTGTCTGGGCTCATACCGGTTCGGCACGAAGGTCGGGCCCGACCTGCGTGAGGACGGTCGCCGCACGGCACAAAAAAATCGGGCCGGTCCGTGGGGGGGATACGGACCGGCCCGAGGGGGGGTTTCCACCATAACCCTTCGTAAGTGATGCTGCGTGCATCGGCGCCCCACAACTACTCTCCGAAGTCGGCCGACAACGCGTCGAGGAGTGCGGAGGCCCTGATTCCAGCCCTGATCATGGCCGGTTCACAGCGGATTCCAAGGAGAACGTGGAGGTTTTCCGCCACCCCCCGGCGTGTCGCTCTCAGGGGTGACGTCGTCAGCGAACGTCCGCTTGACGGGGCCGGGCGCCGCGCGGCCCCCTCCACCGCGCGGCGCCGACCGCGCAGCTTTGCTCACGCGAATTACCTTGGTCTGAACTTACGTGAGGTGGCGGGCGGGATGCGAGTCGATCTCGATAACGATGTGGAAAACCCGTGCGCATATCGAGGACGTCCAGTGTCCTAGTTCCGCTCTAGCGTCGGCGCATGACCGAGAAGATCACTTGGGGCCGGGCGAGCGCCCGCCGCCTCGAACGACAGTTCCTGGACACACCGGCCGGGACCGGCACCCCGGTCGTCGACGTCGTGGCCGCGATGCTCGCCGCGCATGCACAAGTGCTGTCCGCGGCCGAGGTGTCGGTGGGGGTACGGGCGGCGGGACGGACCCGGGCGGACGTACGGGCGGCGCTGTGGGACGAGGGCGGTTCACCTGCTGCTCTCCTGAAGACGCACGGCCCGCGCGGGACCGTACATCTGCTGCCCACGCGCGAACTGCCGCTGTGGAGCGCCGCGTTGGCCGCGGTCCCGGGCGTGGGCCGGTTCGCCGCGGACATCCGGCTCACCGACGACCGGGCCGCCCAGGTGGTCGCGGCGATCGCCGACGCACTGGACGGGGCGACGCTGACCATCGACGAGCTGGACGAGGAGGTCGTCGCCCGCACCGGCCCGTGGGCCGGTGAGCGGGTGATGCCCGCCTTCCAGGACCTGTGGCCGCGCTGGCGCCAGGTCCTGCACCGGGCCGGCCAGTCCGGCGCCCTGTGCTTCGGCCCCAACCGCGGACGCAAAGTCACCTACACCCCCCCCCACCCCGCTTCGACCCCCTCCCGACGCCCGAAGCACTGCGCATTCTCGTCCACCGATATCTGCACGCCTACGGCCCGGCGACCCCACAGGATTTCGCCAAATGGCTCGCGGCGCCCGGGGGTTGGACGACGGGGCTCTTCGCGTCTGCCGCCGGAGCGGGGGAGATCGAGGAGGTCGACTTCGCGGGCACGCGCGCGTGGGTGGCGGCGGGCGACACGGTGTTCCCCGAGGCGCCCGTCCGGGGCGTACGGCTGCTGCCCTACTTCGACGCGTACGTCATCGCCGCACAGCCGCGCGAGGTGCTGTTCCCGGGCGCCGCGTACCGGCGGGCGCTGGCGGGCGGCCAGGCCGGGAACCACCCCGTGCTGCTGGTCGACGGGGTGGTGGCCGGGGTCTGGCACCAGCGCAGGCAGGGGCGGCGTACGACGGTCACCGTGGAGCCGCTCGGGGAGCTCACGGCGCCGCAGATACGGGAGTTGGGCGAGCGGGTCGAGCGGGTGGGCGAAGTGCTGGAGGCACGGCCGGAGTTGGTGATCGGGAAGGTCACCTCCGGGCCGCACGCCTGAGTCACGCCCGAGTCACGCGAGCGGCTTGCGGGCGTCGAAGAGGTGACGGGTGCTGTGCGCCACGAACGGGCCCGCCGCCTCGATCTGCTCGTGCAGGGCCCGGAGTTGGGGCTCGTAGACCTCGACCGTGAAGTCGGGGACCATCCAGATCACCTTGCGAAGGAAGTGGACGACCGCCGCGATGTCGTAGAACTCCATGCGCAGCCGCTCGGTGCGCAGGCCGACGATCTCCAGGCCCGCGGCCTCGGCACCGGCCCGCTCGTGCTCGGGGTCACGGCCGCCGCCGCTGGGCTCCGGCTGGGGGCCGAGGAAGTGCTCGACGAGTTCGAAGGCGCTGCGGGGGCCGACGTGTTGGGCGAAGTAGGTGCCGCCGGGGCGCAGGACGCGGGCGATCTCGGGCCAGTCGGCGCGGACCGGATGGCGGCTCAGGACGAGGTCGAAGGCTGCGTCGGCGAAGGGCAGCGGGGCGTCCTCGGGGACGGCGACGACCACGACACCGCGCGAGCGGAGCAGGGCGGTGGCCTTGGCGACGTTCGGCGGCCAGCCCTCGGTGGCGGCGACGAGCATCGGGGGCTGTGCGGCGGCCCGACTCAGGGCGAAGTCGAAGGCCTCACCTCCCCCTGTCTGGACGTCCAGGACGGTGTTCGCCCAGGTGAGGCGGTCCCCGGCGGAGCGCGCGTATCCCCAGGAGGGGCGCGCCTCGGTGGCCCGGCCCTCGAACCAGGAGAAGTCCCAGCCCTCGGTGGGGACGGCGGCGCCCTCCGCGACGAGGTCTTCGAAGCTGCGCGTGCTGCTCCCGCTGTTGTCCATGGGGCGATGGTCGCAGGGCGTTGTCAGTGGGCGCTGCTAATTTTCGAAGCATGGCCAACGACGTAGACACGGGTGCGGACAACGGGGACACGGGGCTGCCGTACCACGGCGACGAGAAGGCGACGCTGCACGCGAGCCTGGACCGGGTCCGGGACGCGGTGCTGTGGAAGCTGGACGGACTGGACGAGGAGCAGGCCAGACGGCCGATGACACCCTCGGGCACTAGTCTGCTCGGGCTGGTGAAGCATCTGGCGTCGGTGGAGTACGGCTATTTCGTGGAGAGCTACGGCCGCGAGGTGGAGCCGCTGTGGTTCGACCCGTACAAGGGCGAGGACATGGCCGCGAGCCCGGACGAGACGACGGAACAGATCGTCGCCTTCTACGGCCGTGCCCGCGCCGCCGCCGACCGCACGATCGCGGAACTGCCGCTGGACGCGGTCGGCCGGCCGCCGTGGCGTAAGCACTCCGTGTCCCTGCGCTGGGTGCTGGTCAACCTGATCGAGGAGACGGCGAGACACGCGGGACACATGGACATCGTGCGGGAGTTGATCGACGGGGCGGCCGGAGACCATCAGCCGCCTGGCACGTGACTCCGGTCAGGGGACGAGTGCCCTGACCTCCTCCGCCGCGAAGCGTACGAAGCCGTCCGGGTCGGGTTCGTCGCCGGTGGGCTGGAGGACCACCGTGTCGGCGCCGGCCTCCGCGAGGCGCTGGACGGCCTTCGCGACGGTGCCCGCGTCACCGGCGACCCCGAGGTCGGGGACCGACTCCAGGCCCTCGTCGGCGAGTTCTGCACGGAGTCGGGCGGCGGCGTCGGGACCGGTGGCGGTGAGGAGGTAGACGACCACCTTGTGCGGTTCGGTACGGCCCGCCGACTCCCGCCCCTCGTCGATGAGTTGACGGGCCCGGCGGACGCCGTCCGGTGCGGTGCTCGCGGTGAGGATCGTGCCGTCCGCCGCGGCGCCGGCGAGGCGGAGCGTGCGCGGGCCGCCGGCTCCGGCGAGGATCTCGACAGGACCCTCCGGCGGCCAGTCGAGGCCGACGTCGTCGAGCTTGACGTAGCGCCCGTCGGTCGTGAGCCGTTCGCCGCGCAACAGGGCGCGCAGCGCGTCGAGATGCTCGCGCAGCAGGGTCACCGGGGACTCGGCGCGCGCGCCGACCTGCCCCATCCAGTCCTGCACGCCGTGTCCGACGCCGAGGATCGCGCGGCCCGGGAACAGCCGGTACAGCGTGGCGGCCTCCATGGCCGTGATCGCGACGTTCCGCAGCGGGACCGGCAGCAGTCCGACGCCGACCCGCACCCGCTCGCTCCAGGCGAGCGCGGCGGCGGCGGCCGAGATCCCGCCCTCCCGGAAACAGTCCTCCCACAGCCAGAGCTCTTCGAGCCCCGAGGCGTCGGCGAGTTGGACCACCGTTCGCAGTCGCTCGGGGGGCAGTTGGGGACGGAACACAGCGCCGAGTCCGGTCATGGGTTCTTCCTACCTGGCGGGAACGCTACGGACAACATCTTTACGAGTCGCCGGAGTCGGGGGTCGCGCGCTCGTAGCGCAGGAGTACGACCCCGTTGCCGAAGGTGCGGGACTCCGTGAGGCGGAGTGGGGTGCGGGTGTCGGAGACCGGGAACATGGATCTGCCGCGGCCGATGAGAACCGGGTGGACGTACACCTTGATCTCGTCGACCAGGTCGTGGCGGAGGAAGGTGGCGGCGAGGTCGGCGCCGCCGAGGCCCAGGTCACCGCCGGGCTGTTCCTTGAGGGCCCGCACCTCCTCGGGGACGACCTCGCTCACGACCGTCGCGTTCCAGTCGGCGGGGCCGCTGGGCAGGGTCCGCGAGTACACGATCTTCGGCATGTCCCGCCAGATACCGGCGAACTCGGCCATGGGCGCGGGGGCGTCGGGGTCGGCGTCGGCGGTGGGCCAGTAGGCGGCCATCAGTTCGTGGGTGACGCGGCCTTCGAGGAAGGCGCCCAGGTGCTTGAGGGTGTCGTTGAAGTGCTGGTGGAGTTCGGCGTCGACCACATGCCAGTCGATGTCGCGGTCGGAGCCCTCCATGTAGCCGTCCAGGGATACGGACATCATCAGGCTGATCTTCCGCACAGCTGCACCACCTCGCTCGCGGTCGGTCCCCCTGGTACCAGGTTCACCACCGTCTCACGCCACCGCGAACGCACCCAGCAGCAACCCGGTGAACGCTCCCCCGAGCATGAACGGCCCCAGCGGGATCGCCGTCTTACGGCCCGCCCGGCGCAGGGCGACCATGCCCAGGCCGTACACCGCGCCGTACAACACCCCCGCGAAGGCGCCCGTGACGAGCACCGGCCAGCCGTACCAGCCGAGGACCGTGCCGAGGGCGAGGGCCAGTTTCACGTCACCGAAGCCCATGCCCGCGGGGTTGATGAGATACAGCACCAAGTACGCGGCGCCGAGGGCGAGTCCACCGAGCAGGGCCGTGAGCCAGGAGCCCGCGTCGGCGGGCAGCGCGGTCGCGATACCGAGGAGGGCGAGGGTGGCGGCGGCGAGAGGGAGGGTCAGGACGTCGGGGAGGCGGTGGACCCAGTAGTCGACGAGGGCGAGGAGGACGGCGACGGGGGCGGCGAGCAGCCAGACGACGAGTTCGGGACGGGGGCCGGTGGCCGCGGCGAGGGCCGCGCAGACGAGGGCTGTCGCGATGGACACGGCGGGGGTGCTGGGGCCGTAGGAGCCGCAAGGGGTGGGGCTGGTCGTTTCGGGTGCGGCTGGACTGTCGTCGTCCGCGGGCGTGGGCGGTCTCGGGCTCGGGCTCGGGCTCGGGCTCGGGCTCGGGCTCGGGCTCGGGCTCGGGCCGTACGAGCCGGTGGTGTCCGTGCAGCGGGCTCGGCCCAGCCAGCCGGCGAACGTACCCGTGATCGGGTGGCCGTCGGGGCACTGCCCGTTCCAGGGTTCCTCGGCCTCGACGGCGAGTCGGTGGGCGGCGCGCGGCAGCAGGAGGCCCGACCACGCGCCCCACAGGGCACCCACCACGATCAGAATCAGGCGCACGCGGGGACGATATCGGGAGGTGGCGGGCGGGGCCATGGGCCCGTGGGCCCATGTGGGGCCCACTCCCGTGTGGATACGGTCGGTCGACACCGGATCCGGAGCGGCGCCGGGGTGGCGCAGGAAGGTGACCCGACATGGGACGACGTTGGAGTGACGGGCGGGGGAAGCTGATCGTGCAGGGGGCCGCGGGGGCGGTCGCCGTTCCGCTTGAGTTCGCGACCTCCTACCGGGCGCGGACGAAGGGGCTGCTCGGCCGGGACGCGATCGACGGGGCGATGCTGCTCTCGCCGGCGAGCAGTGTGCACACGTTCCGGATGCGCTTCCCGATCGACGTGGCGTACCTGGACCGGAACCTGAAGGTCATCGCCGTGCACACCATGCGGCCAGGGCGACTGGGCCTGCCGCGGCTGCGGTCCCGGCATGTGCTGGAGGCGGAGGCGGGGGTCATGGCGGGGTGGGGGCTGGGGGTGGGGGCTCGGGTGACGGTGGAGACGGAGCAGGTGGAGCAGGTGGAGTAGGTGCAGGGGCGGAGGTTACTCCGGGCAAGTCCGCCAGGTCATGGCGGAAGTGTCCCGTCCGCCGCCAGCCGGGCGAGGGCCTCGCGGCTCCGGGGGACGGTACCGTGCCAGTTGAGCATCGACACGGCCTGCTCGGTGGCGACGCCGAACCGGGCGTACTGCTCGGCCAGTTCCATCGCCCAAGGGACGACGAGGGTCTCGTCGTCGACGCACATGCCGAGCCAGACGAAGACCTCGCCGGCGACCCAGCCGCCGATCCACGTCACCCACCGCCGGACGAACCGCGTCGCGTCCTCGCCGCCCGGATTCGCGGGTACGCCGGGGATGCCGAGCAGCGCGCACTCCCGCATGGCCTCGGTCATCCGCTCCTCGGTGACGAGGCGGGCATACGGCATCAACTCCCGCATGACCTGCCGGACTTCGAGCCAGGCGGGCGGTTCCTCGTCCTCGTCGTCGTAGCTGTGCCAGGAGGGGGCGGGGACCGGTTCGGGCACGGGCCCGGGTGGAGCGCAGGCCTGGAGAATCGCCCTGGCACGGGTGATGTTCTCCTCGCTCTCCGGCAGTTCCGCCGGCCATTGGAAGCCGGCGGCCCAGCTGTAGGGGAGTTCCCGTACGGCGGGAGGGAGCAGGGGGTGTTCGTCCTGCACCGGTTGCTGTGCGCGGGCGGCGTAGCCGGGGCGCCGCAGCCCCATGAGTGCGTCCCGCGCCTGTGAGCGGCTGTTGTCGCTCACGCTGTCGTCCTGCACGACGCGAAGCAGTGCCCGCTCGCCGTGGGGTGTGCCGAGGGCGTGCAGCAGGTTCACCGCGTCGTGGGAGGCGAGCCCGTTCTCGACGCAGCGCTCGGCCGCCGCCGCGACACCTGCTTCGTCGTACGGCCTCTGCTGAAGCCAGCGCAGCACGTCATGGGCCCAGCTCTCCAGCGCCTGGTCCGTCAACACCCCGACGATCAGGTCCAGTTGACCGTCCAGCCACCAGGTCGGTACCGGCGGTCGCGCGGTGCCCGCCCACTCCCGCAGTACATCGGCGATGCCCTCGCGGGTGAACCGGTCGGCCGTCGGCATGACGCGGGCCAGCCGGTACCCGACCTCTTGACGGATCCGGTCGAAGAGTTCCCACGACTCGTCGCTCCAGACGCGCGGCACGGGTGACGCCGACGAGCCCGAGAGCGCGGCCGTCAGTGCCTCAAGCGCGGCCTGCTCGGTCGCCTCCGTGTGTGCCAGCTCCTCCAGGGCCGGCTTCCGTTCCGAGGTCAGGTCGTTCCACGGTGGGGGGAGCCGCCGCATGTCCGCGGGCAGCAGGTGATGTGCGGTCACTGTCCGGCGCTCCGCTCCACGTCAGGAAACACCCAGATACTGCATGGCGGTCTTCGGGTCCTTCATCTTGCCCGAGTCCCGTGCCGCCTGCCGCTCGGCCGGAGTCTTCCCGCTCCATGCGTCGTTCATCGCCTTGAGCTGCTGCGGCGAGATGTCCTGGCCGGCGACGCGAAGGTCGAGGCCGTTCTCGGCGAGAGTCTGCGCGGGGGTGCCGCCCGGGACCTGTCCGGTCTTCTTGTCCTTCTGGAAACCGTCGAACACCTTGTCCCAGCCGTCCTGCGTCTCGATCTCGTAGCGGGCCTTCCGACCGGGGTTCGCCTTCTGCCAGTCGGCCAGTTTCTGCGCCTGGGCACGGATCGAGGCCTGGGTGGCGGCCTGGCCCGTGTTCTTGACCTCCACGACGTTGAGGGTGCCGTCCTTGCCCTTGTAGACCACGTCGGCGTCGTCGATACCGCTGAGATCGGCGGTGGTGCCGTCGCCCATGTCCACGGTCTGGCGCCCCTTCTTCACGCCGACGCCGGCGTAGACCTTGGTGCCCTCGGCGGCATCGTCGGCGGCCCGCGTCGCGGCCTTGACCTCGGCCATGGCTTCGGCGAGTTGGTAGCGGTTGCCGGCCCTGAGCACGGGGCCGCCGAGCGAACCGCGGCTCTGGCTGTCGATGGTCGTGTTCTTCAGCGCGTCCGCCAAGTCCTTGAGGGACTGGGTCAGTTCGGCCGTCCCGATCTCCCCCTTGCTCAGGTCCGGGCTGTCCTTGGCCTTGGCCACGAGGTCGTCGATCTTCTTCTCGTCGAGCGTGAACCGCTCGTTCCTGGGCGTCTTCTGCTTGTCCCTGGCATCCGCGATGACCTTCTTCAGCTCGTCCGCGGCGTGCTGCAGGTCGGCGGCGCGAGCGGCGGCGTCGGCCTCGTCCGCCTTCTTGCGGGCGTCCTCGGCCTCCTTCTTCGCGTCCTCGTCGCAGCCGTCCTCGGCGAGTACGACGTACGGGGAGCCGCCGGCGGCCAGGACCGTGGAGCCCGTGCCGGGAGAACCGGTGAGGGTGCCCGTGCCCGGCATGTCCGGGCCATTGCCGTCGTACGGGATCCGGCGGCTCGGCGCGCCGATCGTGCAGCCGGTCTTCTCGGCCTTCTTCTCCGCTTCCTCGGCGGCGTCGTCGGCCTCCTTGGCGGCCTTCTCCGCGCCCGCCACATCACCGGCCTTGGCCGCCCTCTTCGCGTCCTCCGCCGCCTTGGCCGCCTTCTCCGCGAACTCGCCGAGCTTCCCCAGCTTGCCGATCTTGCCGAGGTCGCCGACCTTCTCGACGATCTTGGCGCCGTCGTAGCCCGGGATGAAGAGCGAACCGACGTTCCACAGGACGTGGCTGACGGCGCGGGTCTTGTCGCCGTTGTTCCAGTCCTTGGCGACGTCGTCGCCGATGAACAGGTCGTAGAGAACCGTGCCGCCCGTCTTGACGGAGGCGCCGGTCCAATCCCACAGGGCTCCGCCGTAGTCGCCGTCGGACCACTTCCTGCCGGCGTCCTTGGAGTTCTTCGACCAGTCGTCGCCGAGTTGCTTGCCGTAGTCGCCGATGCCCTTCACGGTGTCGATCGGGTGGCGGACCATGTCGTAGATGCCGGTCAGGTCGCCCCAGACACCGTCGACGAAGAGGCCCTGACCGACTTGCTTGACCTGATTCCCGGCACAACCGAAGAAGGCACCTACGCCGGAGAAGCAGCCGTCGTCGCCGCCGTTATCTCCCTTGCCGTCCTTGTCGCCCTTGTCGTCGGCGGGGTCGGGCTTCTTGTCGCCCGTGGTGTCGGTGGTGGTCCTCGTGTCGGTCGTGGTCCTCGTGTCGGTCACGCCCGTGTCGCCGCCGGCCGGAGCCGGACAGGCCATGCCGGTGACCTTGCAGACCTCCGACTGGATGCCGGTGAAGACCTGGGTGCCGAGGCCGCTGACGAGCAGCGCGGTGATGAGGGCGGCGACGATGGCGATGAAGCCGGCGTACTCGACCGCCGTCTGCCCCTCGTCCCGGCGCCAACGGATCAGCCGGGCCGCGGAGAACGGGCGGCGCTCCACGCGTTCCAGTCCGGAAAGCCCGTACCACTGACGGCTTTCCGGGCGGGACAGGAAGAAGAGGATGAGGATCGGCAGAAGGAGTTGCAGACCTCCCCGGGCGGACCCGGAGACGAGGTTGACGACACCGCCGAGGATCAGCCAGACCTGTACGGCGACGAGTCCGCGCCGGACGCGGACCCCGCCCTCCCAGCTCCGCCGGGCGAGCCACCAGCCGAGGACGCCCGGCGCGGCGGCGTACGCGACGAGGGCGACGACCTGGCCGTCGAGGACGTCGTACGACCCGGCTGTCATCAGCAGACCGAGCCCACCGACGACGGTGACCGCGAAGAGGGCGTGCGCGAGCGCCAGGGCGACGGCGAGCGGCACGGGCATCTCGCGCCGCCCGCTCAGTCCACCTTGCCCGCCCGCCACTCCTCCGATCGAGGCCATGGTGTTTTCCCCCGTCCCCCGTCATCGCTCCCAACACCACCGGAACTCCCAGAGGTTAGGGACAGGGCGGGTGCCTGAGATGGGCCCGTGGACCCAAATCGACACCCAAGCGTTGGGGCTGCTTCGGCATAGGCGCCGTCGGCATCGCCTACGCCGTGCTTGCGCCGCCGTAGGTGAAAACTGGACGTCGGCCACTCGCTTCTTGGCCAGTGTCGGGCTTCC
Organism: Streptomyces sp. NPDC050508; assembly: GCF_040655155.1. NCBI lineage: Bacteria > Bacillati > Actinomycetota > Actinomycetes > Kitasatosporales > Streptomycetaceae > Streptomyces > Streptomyces sp. NPDC050508. The sequence continues at coordinate 14,648 of NZ_JBFAJJ010000025.1, read as the reverse complement.
ACGGCCCGAGTAAAGGGCGCTCCCTACGGTCGCGTCGCCTACGGCGATTCCGCTGCGCTCCACCCTTGACTCAACCCGCTCCAGCCCGTTTCAGAAGCGAGCGAGCGGCCCGGAGGAATGGGGGCCCAGCCATGAACTCCCTTGCCTGAGCTGCCTTGCGGGCCGGTGAGCGGGAGCGCGCTCGCGCCTCGCCAGCACGCCGGGCCGGCTCAGCGGCCAACGGCGAGTGGGGAGTGGGGAGTGGGGGGGGTGAAGAGGGGTGGGTGGAGGCCCGGCGGGTGGCGGGCGCCGACGGACAGGACACGATCACATCCCCGCTCCCCCCGGCCCTGAGGCGCCCCCCGGGGTACCCGGTCCGTGGAAGTGTGACAGTCGAAGCGGAAGTGTCACACTTTCCGGACCACCCCCCCACCCCCGGGCCCGCCCCGCCCTCTGCAGACCTGAAAGGCTGGGGTCTTTTCTAACCATTCATCAGGCGGGTGAGTGGTTAGTCTGACCCACACACCTTCCAGCACCCCCACCCGCCCACGCATGCACTCACTCACCCACTCGCGGTTGGCCGCTGAGCCGAGGCGGCGTGCTGGCGAGACGCTGACGCGCCCCTCCACCCCGGCCCGCAACGCAGTACAGGCAAGGGAATTCATGGCTCGGCCACCCGTTCTTCCGGGCCACTCGCTCGCTTCTCCAACGGGCTGGAGCGGCCCTAGTCAAGGGTGGCCCGCAGGGCCATCGGCGCAGCCGACGCGACCGCAGGGAGCGCCCTTTACTCGGGCCGCGGAAGCCCGACACTGGCCAAGAAGCGAGTGGCCCAACGGCTACTTGAAATCGTGGCTCAGCTTTCCGTGCGTGGGAACGTCACTTCAACCCTTCGGTTCTTCTTGCGGCCGGCCTCCGTAGAGTTGTCGGCGATCGGGTACTGCTCGCCGTAGCCGCGTACCTCGAAGGTGATGTTCGGGTCGTTCAAGTCCGAGTCCAGGACGGCCTGTACAGCGTCGGCGCGCTGCTTGGACAGGACGTCTCCGTGTGCCGACGAGCCGAGGTTGTCCGTGAAACCGAAGACGCGGACCGTGGTCGCGTTCTGCTTCTTGATCTCCTGGGCGATCGCGTCGATGCGGGACTTCGCCGCGGCGCTCAGCTTGGCGCTGTCCTTGCTGAAGAGGACCTCGGCCTGGAGGGCGAAGGTCACGTCCGAGTTGGTGTCCTCCCGGCGTTCCTCGCCGCCCTGGTCCTCCACGACGGACTTGATGTCCAGGACCTTAGGGTCGGCGAGCGTCGCGCCTTCGGGGAGTTTCAGGTCGGGGTCGTTCGGGTCGACCTTCACCGGGGCGGAGGCGGATGCCTCGGTGCCCGGTGGGACGCTCGGGCTCGGGGTGTCGTCGGCGTGGGCCGCAACGGCGCCGACGATGTTCGCGGCGACCATGATCGTGGCGGCGGTCACTACGAGGGCGAGACGGGGAGTGGTGGTCACGGCCGCGTCACCCGGAGATCTTGATCGTCGCGATGGGGAACGTCGGCATCTCGAAGGAAACCTCGGTCGTGGTCGACGGCGGTGCGGGGAACTGCATGAAGACGGCAATCGTGTCGCCGGCCTTGATCGACGTGAGGCCTGTCGTGGTCAGCGGTCGGCCTTCCGTGTCCCGCAGAACGTAGTAGCGCTTCTTCCCCTTGGAGTCCACGAGGGTGGCACCACCGAGCGACGTACCGTGTCGGAGGATCTCGGTCTCGTCGCCGCGCAGGGCAGCCGGAATCACGAGCAGCTTGTCCCCGTCGTTCTTCAGGTTCCCGTTGACGGTGACGAATCCACCCGAGTCCCTGTCGGCAGAGGTGATTTGGAGGAGCAGTCCGCCAGTCCCCCTGAGTTCGGCCAGAGGTGTCTCCGACTGCCCCTCCTGAGCACTCGGATCGGATCCACTACTCTTGGAGGCCGACGCCGAGGTGTCCGGCTTCTTGTCGCCACCACCGCCGCCGCAGCCGGCCACCCCGAGAGCCAGACCGGCCGCGACGGCCAGCGCGACCATCCCTCTGCGGGCCTTCGCAGTGAACCGAATGCTCATCACTCTGCTTCCTTCGTGACTCGTCGTTCGCTTGTCAGTCGGCCAGATGGACGTCGAAAAGGTCCTCGGGTCCCGGCAGATCGGTGAGATGGAGCGGGTCCAGTTCCCAGTTCTTGTTCTTGCAGGTGAGCGTCGGCAGCACATCGCCCCCGGCGTTCGCGCCGGGGAGTTGGAACGTACACAGCGACTCGATCACGGCGGTGGCATGGGTCTTCGAGTACGTGCTCTCCGTACCCGGAACGATGGAGTCCCCCACCGGCTTGTCGGTCTCGACCGCGACCAGATAGCCCGGGAGAATCCCCGACTGCGGCGGTCCGCAACTGGTCACGTGGGCGTCGTTCTGCCCCGCGAGTTGGCCGGCACGCCCGCACGAATCAGCGAGTCCCGCCACATTGCCCTTGAAGATGTCCTGCCACTTGGTCGGATCGAGTACGTCCTTCAGCCACTCGTCTGCAAGTTGGTCCCGGGTGTCCTGGGCCGCCGCGAGCGCTGCCGCATCGGCGGCCGTCTGGGCGCCGCTCCGGTTCACCGCGGCCTGGCCGACCGCGACATAGGCGAACGCGAGGAAGAGCAGGCCTGCCACCACCGTGATGTAGATGGGGAAGGCCTGCCCTGCGTCGCTGTAGTACCTACGCGGCCGCATCAGCCGCCGGTGATGTTGCCGATCTGGGTGTTGATCGCGTCGAGGATCGTCGTTCCGATGCTCGTGCCGGTGATCGCCAGCACGATGGCCACGACCACCGCGATGATGCCCAGGTACTCCACCGCGGTCTGGCCCTTGTCGTTGCGGGCGGCTCGGGTCTGAAGGTACGTCACGGTGCTGTTGATCCAGTTGCTCATGGTGTTCCCCTCCGAGTGACGCGTTACCGGCATCCTCGTCGCCGGTGCCGCTTTCGACACGACAAAGGTATGCCCCAACTTCCGGTTCGCAAGAGGGTCCCAGGGCCCAATCCCGGGCCCAATCGATGTTCCGTCGCGTCGTCACGAGTCACCCCAGGCCTCGGGCCGAACCCGGCGCCGTGCCCAGCCACTTGGCGGCGGCCTCGGAGCGGCTGGTGCTGTGGAGTTTGGCGAAGATGCGGTTGATGTGGTTCTTGACGGTCTTCTCGGAGATGAAGCAGGTGGCGGCGATCTGCTGGTTGTTCATGCCGGACGCGATGTGGTCCATGATCTCCGCCTCCCTCGCGCTCAGTTGGAACCGTGACCTGTCCGGAGCGGGCGTCGCCCGACGGCCACTCTCCCATCCAGACGTCGACTGTCCCATACTTGGTTGCAGTTGCGAAAGGTTTTCTGCAGAAGTTAGTACTGGAAGGGGAGTTGAGGGCGTGAAGCCGTGTGCGTTTGCACTTAGTTGATCCTCGTAGGAGCCCAGGCCCTCCGGCAGTGACGGGCCTGCCTGCCCCTGCCGCAGCTGTGCCAGCAGCGCTCCCGCCGCCGACGGCGTGAAGTGGGCCCTGCCCTGCTTGATGTCCCGTACGGCGGCCACGAGTTCGTCCGCCGTGAACTCACCGTGGACCAGGTAGCCGCCCGCCCCTCGGCGCAGCGCCTCCTGGACGATCTCCGACTCCCTGCTGTACGTGAGCATCACGACCGGGGCGATCTGCACCAGGTAGGGAAGGGCCGAGATGCCGTCCACGCCCGGCATGCGTACGTCCAGGAGGACGACGTCGGGGCGGTGGTGGTGGGCCACCTCGTACGCCTCCCGGCCGTCCGCCGCCTCCGCCACGACCGTGATGTCCGCGCGGCCCGACAACAGTGCCGTCAGGCCGGCCCGGACCACCGGGTTGTCGTCGGCCACCACGACACGGAGGGGCGAAGTCGGGGTGGGCTGCGGGAAGTTCGCGAACGGGTTCGGTGGCGGCTGCGGAGCGCCGGGGTGGGGCGTCGTCTGGTCCGGCATGGCTGCCTCCTCTCGGGTCGTCGGTGTGGGGGATGGGTGGGGGGATGGAGCGTTTGTCATGTCTTTGCTGTTGTCAGGGCTCCCAGCGGGAGTTCCAGGCGGACCTCCGTGCCCTTGGGGTGGCCGCCTCGGCCGATGCGGATGCGGGCGCCCACCGAGGCCGCTCGTTCGACCATGCCGACCAGGCCGAAGTGGCCTGCCCTGCGCAGCTGTTCGAGGGTGGTGCCGGGGGGCAGGCCGCGGCCGTCGTCGTAGACGCTGATGCGGAGGAGGTTGTCGTGGACTCCGGCCCGGACGTCGACCTTCGTGGGGGTCGCGTGGCGGTGGGCGTTCTCCATCGCTTCCGTCGCGATGGTGAGGAGTTGGCGGGCCACCGCGGGCGGGACCGGCGGTACGCCGTGGTCGCCCGTCGGGCGGTAGGTGGTGGGCAGGCCGGTCCTGGTGTTGAAGTCCCTTGTGCGGGCGGCCAGTTCGACGAGTACGTCCGTTCCCTCGTCCGGGTCGGACTCGCGCCGTAGGTCCGCCAGGAGTTCGCGGGATTCTGCCGCTGCCCTGCGCGCTGAGCGGGCCACCAACTCCGCCTGTTGTCGGATCAGGGTCGGGTTCATGCGGTCCGCGCTCGCCGAGCCTGCCAGGCCGTCCGCCGCCAGGGCCACGCCGTGCAGGGTCTTCGCCACCGAGTCGTGCAACTCGCGGGCCAGGCGCGCCCGTTCGGCCCCTACCGCCTCCGTCACGGCGAGCCGGGCCTGGACCGTCGTCAAGGCGGTCGTGGCCTCGCCGAAGCGGAGCATCAGGTTGCGCAGGGTCACGCCCACCGCGCCGGTGATCACGCACAGGCCGGGGAGCAGGGAGGCTTCCGCCACGCTTTTGTGGGCGTCCGCCGCGGCGGTCTGGGCCAGCAGCAGGATCACGGCCTGGAGGGCGGCGAAGCAGCCGGCGCCTCGCCAGCCGTAGACGATGCCGGCGAGCAGGGGGGTGCAGACGCTGACGTAGGCGAGCGTGCTCGTGGGCCCTGCCGAGATGAGGAGGAGGGAGCCGAAGAGGGTGTCCACGGCCAGGAGGGAGGGGTGGCGTAGGAGCAGGGGGCCGAAGCGTTCCCAGTCGCGGAACAGGACGTAGGAGGCCATGAAGGTGACCACTACGGCTGCGCCTACCAGGCGGGTGGCTACGCCGGGGTTGGCGTTGAGCAGGGCGGAGGGGGCGGCGAGGGCGATCATGGCGAGGCGGAAGCCGAAGACCTGCCTGCACATCGCCTGTAGGGCGCTGATCTGGATGGGGAGGGCCACCACTTCCCGGCCTTCGGCCGGGATCTTGTTCCCACCCGCAGCACCCGTTGCGCTTTCGTTGTCGGGTGCGGGTGGCCCCTGTGGGGCTTCCTCGCCGTCGGCGGCCTTCCGGTCCGTGCCCGGCTGTACCGGAATTCCCGGCAGCCTCGGTGCCGTGGAACCCGTAGAACCCGCCCTCACCCACCCCGGTGGCAGCGCCGGCGTCACCGACGTGACCGGTATGTCGGACGCGCCCGAGCGCACGTGGTCCGGCAGGACGGTTCCCGCCGGTGGGGTCGTGATCTCCGCCGGTCTGGGGCGCCGTCGTAGCAGTCCCGTTCGTTCGTCCGTCGTCGCCATCGCTCTCGTCACCCCCGTCCCTACTTGCCCGTGATCGAGCTGAAGTCCGTGCCGGAGCCGAGGAGCAGGCCCGCGCCGAGGAGGAGCATCGTCGCCGGGACCATGAACGTGGTGATCATCATGGTCGCCTTGGGGACCGCACGAGCCGCCTTCCGCCGCGCGTTCTGCGCGTCCGTGCGGCGCATGTCCTTCGCCAGGGACACCAGCGTGTCGACGATCGGCGCGCCCAGTTCCTCGCCCTGCTGCAACGCCGTGACGAACATGGCTACTTGCTCGCTGTCGTTGCGGCGGCGCAGTTCGGCGAAAGCTGCTCGGCGGCTCATGCCGAGGTCCATCTGCCTTAGCGTGATGCGGAGTTCGTCCGCCCACGGGCCCTCGTACTTCGACGCCACTCGGTCGAGCGCCTGGCGGAAGCCCAACCCCGCGCTCACCACCACCGCGAGGACGTCGAGGAAGTCGGGCAGGGTCCGTTCGATGACGTCCCTGCGGATGCGGATCGCCGACCAGATGCCGACCTCCGTCCAGAACGCGCCGAAGGCGAACAGGATCAGGGCGAGGAGGTAGTTGCCCTTGAGCAGGAAGATCAGGCCGCCGAAGCCGCCGAGGAAGCCGTAGACCGCGCGGCGGGCCGCGTAGCGGTCGATGGTCAGGCCGCCGGGGTTGCCCGCGAGGTCTATCTTGCGGCGGTACTTGGCGACCTGCTTGGGGCCCATGAGGCGGAGGACCATCGGGGCGTAGCGCATGCCCATGCGGTCGACGAGGGAGTCGACCGCGCCCGTGCGGGTCGAGCCGACCTCAAGGGCCAGGACGAGGTCGGTCGGTAGTTTCGCGTCCGCGCGGTACATGCGGATGCCCGCAAAGATGCCCCAGACGCTGAGGCCCATGACCAGGCCGAGTACGAGTGCCGTCATCAGGTCTCCCCCTCTCAGACGTCAATGCGGGACAGGCGGCGGATGAGGATGAAGCCGACCGCGTACAGCCCGAACGCGATGATCACGCAGGCCTGGCCGATCGGGGAGCCCGTCATGCGGTCCAGGGCGCCGGGTTTCACGCCGTTCATCAGGAAGAGGGCGCCCACGCCCATCACCGGAACGGCGTACGACGTCATGTTGACCTGGGCGAGCTGGGTGCGGACCTCGCGTCGGGTCTCCTTGCGTTCCTCCAGGGTCTCCGTGAGGTTGCGCAGGGCGCTGACCACCTGGCCGCCCGCTCGGTTCGAGAGCACCAATGTGGTGACCAGGACGACGAGTTCGCGGGACGGGAGGCGGTCCGCCAGCTCGCCCAGCGCCTCGTCCATGGAGGCGCCGACCGCCAACTGGTTGGCCACCTTGGCGAGTTCCTCCCCGGCCGGTGCCTCCAGCTCCTCCGCCGCCATGCTGATCGACGTGCGCAGCGCGAGGCCGGCGTGGGTGGCGTTGGCCATGATGCGGGCCAGTTCGGGGAGTTGGTTGATGAACTTCTCGATGCGTTTCTGGCGCTGCCAGTTGAGGAACTGGATCGCCACGCCGATGCCCAACAGCCCGGCGATCGGGCCGAAGAAGGGCGCCAGGGAGGCCTGGCCGATCAGCCAGAGGGCCGCCACCGTGGCCAGCATGTAGACGAAGAACTCGCCCGGCGTCATGTCCAGACCCGTTGCCGCCAGGCGGAGTTCGAGCTTTCGGCCGAGGCGGGTGCGGCGCAGCCGGCGGTCCAGGGTGCGGAAGCGGCGGGCGCGGCCGAGCGGGATCTGGCCGGTCGACGACAGCCGGTCGACCAGGGCCGCGCGCTGCGCCTTGCCCGTGGCGTAGGCGTGCACGCCGGCGACGCCCAGCACGCAGGTCAGCAGGGTGACGCCGGTGGTGAGCGTGACGATCGTCTGGAGATCCATGGGGTCGGTCCCTACCTACTGGCTTCTCGGAGGGCTAGCTGTTCTGCGGTGTGGGCGACGCCGAAGGCCTGCGGCAGGGGCTGGCTCGCCATGTAGAGGCGGTCGGCGGTGCGGCGGGAGAGCGGGAAGTACTCGAAGACGCCGTAGACCCGGCCGTCGGCGGAGATGGGCTGGGGGCTGAAGCGGGCCACCGTCGCCAGCCGGTACGGCTCGCTGCCGTGGCTGTCGAGGAGGGCGATCTCGGTGATGCGGCGGGCGCCGTCGGCGAAGCGGGTGAGCTGGATGATGACGTCGACGGCGCTGTTGATCTGGTCGTGGAGGGCCTCGAAGGGGATCTCCACCTCGGACATGGACGCCAGGGTCTTCAGGCGCATCAGCGCGTCCTCGGCGCTGTTGGCGTGGACGGTGGCGAGGGAGCCGTCGTGGCCCGTGGACATCGCCTGGAGCATGTCGAGGGATTCGCCGCCTCGGACCTCTCCTACGACGATCCGGTCGGGGCGCATGCGGAGCGAGTTGCGGACGAGGTCGCGGATCGTGACCTGGCCCTTGCCTTCCACGTTCGGCGGGCGTGCCTCCAGGCGGATCACGTGCGACTGCTGGAGCTGGAGTTCGGCGGAGTCCTCGATGGTGATGATGCGTTCGGTCTCCGGGATGAGGCCGGAGAGCGCGTTGAGGAGGGTGGTCTTCCCGGTGCCGGTCGCGCCGGACACGATGATGTTGAACTTCGCGTGCACCAGGCCCGCGAGGAGATACAGCATGTGCTCGTCCAGCGAGCCGAAGCCGACCATCTCCTGGAGCGTGAAGGAGCGCGGGAAGCGGCGGATGGTGAGCGTGGCGCCGGTCAACGACAGGGGCGGGATGATCACGTTGACGCGCTCGCCGGACGGCAGCCGCGCGTCGACCATCGGATTCGACTCGTCCACGCGGCGGTTGACCGTCGACACGATCCGCTCGATGGTCTGCATCAGCTGGTCGTGGGAGGGGAAGCGGAGCGGCAACTGCTCGACCCGGCCGCCGCGTTCGACGAAGATCGCGTCCGGGCCGTTCACCATGATCTCGGTGATCGACGCGTCTTCGAGGAGCGGTTCGAGGATGCCGAGGCCGAGCGCCTCGTCGACGACCCGGCGGATCAGCTGCGAACGCTCGACCGTCGAGAGGACCGGGCCCTCACGGCTGATGATGTGCCCGAGCACCCGCTCCAGCCGGGCCCGTCGCTCGGCGGCGGCCAGCGCGCTCATCTCCGCGAGGTCGATCTCCTCCAGGAGCTTGGCGCGGTACGAGGCGACCATGTGGCCGTCCTCGCCCCGATGGCCGTTCTCCTCGGGATGGTTGACTCGTTCCCGCAGACCCATGAGTCCTGTGCTCCTTGCTCCGCGTTCAGTGGTCGAGCGGCATGGTGGCCGTCTTGCTGGCGTCCCCGAAGTCGTGGCCGGGGATGACGGACGGGATGTGGACGGAGGCGGTGACGGTGACCGTGTCGACGCCGAACGAGGCCGGACAGCTGGTGACCGTGAGCCGGGCGCTGATCGCGTCACTGCACGCGGGCTGGGCGCCCTGGCGGAGCGAGGCGCTGCGCGCGCCCGCCCTGGCCGCCGTCCCCGCCTGCTCCGCGGCGTAGGCGATCAGCCCCAGCTGTACGGCGGCCAGGGTGACGAGGATCAGGATCGGGATGAACCCGAGGTACTCGATGGCGACCTGTCCGCGGTCGCGCGCCCTGCGGTCGTGGGACATCTCAGTTCGTCGCCTCCTCTACGGCGCCCGCGTGGGCGTGCACCGTGAAGGGGAAGGCGATCGAGCCCGGGAAGAGGACGGGCACGCTGAGCGTGACGTCGGCCGTGACGAACCCCGTGCCCCCGCACTTCACCTCGGCGTTCCCCCTCCACGCGGCGGACAGCTTGCTGAGGCCCGCCTGTTCGCAGGCGGCCTGCCGCTGGTCGCGCGTCGCCGCCGTCCCCGCCCGCACCGCCTCGTCCGCAGCATTCCCCGCGAGCGTGTACGTGTACCCCACCAGCACGAACTGCCACATCAACACCAGTGTCAGGATGATCAGGGGGGTCATGCCGAGGAACTCGATGGTGACCTGGCCCCGGTCTCCCCTCAGGACGGACATCAAAGGCATAGAAGGCACACGCATCCCCCTCACTCCCTACGCCGCCGGAAACTCAGCGAGCCGCGGTCGCCGCCGCCTCGCGACCGGCCGCCCTTCTGGGCGACCTCGGGGACCTTGACCAGTCCCAGTTCGCCCGCGAGACCCCAGAGGGCCTGCTTGACCACGCTCCTGTTGTCGAGTTCGTGGAGGCGGCCCGCGTCCACCGCGCCCTGGAGTTCCTTGAAGTTGGCGGGGATCGCGGTGGCGGCGACCGCCGTGCCGGTGATCCGCTGGATGAGGGCGGGCTGGATCTCCGTGCCGCGCGTGTGCCGGTTGACGACGATCGTCGTCTCCTCGGCCTTGCGGATCTGCAGCCGGTCCCACATGCGGACGGTGCGCTTCGCGGCGCGTACGGCGACCACGTCCGGGGTGGTGAACAGCAGTGCCGTGTCGGCCATTTCGACGGCCGCCGCGCTCGCGCCGCTCATCTGGGCGCCGCAGTCGATGACGACGACCTCGTAGCGGGAGCGCAAGGCGCTGACGATCTGGCGGGCGGCCCGGTCGGTGACCTCCTCGCCGCGTTCGCCCTCGCCGGGGGCCAGCAGCAGCGCGAGGCCCGTGTCGTGCCGGAACACGGCGTCGGCCAGGACGCGCGGGGAGATGTCGGTGATCGCGGCGAGGTCGACGACGGAACGGCGGAACTGGACGTCCAGGAAGGAGGCGATGTCACCGGTCTGGAGGTCCATGTCGACGAGCGCGACGCTACGGCCCGACGCCTGTGCGGCGAGGGCGAGTTGGATGGCGGCGAGGGTCGCGCCGACGCCGCCCTTGGCGCCGCTGACCGTGACGACGGTGCCGCCGACGCCGGTGAACACGTCGCCGCCGTGGCCCAGATGACGCCGTACGCCCACGGACCAGGCGGCGACGGCCTGGACGCGGTTGGCCAACTCCTCGTAGCTCAGCGGCAGGGCGATCAGGCCGCGGGCGCCGGAGTCCATGGCGGCCTGGAAGAGGCCGGGGCTGGCGTCCGTGGTGACGAGGATGACGCCCACCGCGGGGAAGCGCAGCGCGACCTCGCGGACCAGCTCCAACGCGGGGACGGGACCGATGCGTTCATGCACCACCACGACCTCGGGCAGCTCGTCGACGGACTCGGCGGCGAGCCGGGCCAGGGTGTCGATGAGCTGCGTCGAGTCGGCCACCGGAGCCACCGGGTCGGCGTCCGGGAGCTGGCTGAGCAGGGTCGTGATGGCGCGGATGGCGTCCGCGTCACCGACGGCCGGGAGAATCCTGGTGGGCATGCGGGCCTCTCACTTGTCCGTCGTGAGTTCGTACGTCCGGTCCTTGTCGGGCACGGTCGTAGCGCTGCCGGGTGCCACCAGCGCGAGCCGGACCCGCTCGGCGAACGACTCGGCGTAGGTGATCCGTTGGGCGTCGAGCGTGGAGAGCGCGAAGGTGATCGGCACGGCGTTGGTGGACTGCTGCTGGTTCTTGTCGCTGTTGCTGCCGGGGTCGAGGGCGGTGATGTGGCCGACGTCGATGACCTTCGCGTTGGTCACGATGATCTTGGACTGGTCGGGGTCGCCCACCTTCTGGCCCGCGAAGGTGGCGTACACGTTGACCGTGGAACCCGGGGTGATCTTGCCGGCGACGCCGGTCGCCGCGTCGATCATGATGGCGACCTCCTGCTGCCCGGGCTGGAGGGCCGGCTGGTCGACGATCATGTCGGTCTGCAGCAGGGAGCCCTCGCGCAGGGTGGTCACGGCGATCTTGCCCGCGATCTGGCGGAGGTCGGTCACGGCGTTGTCCGAGAGCCACCGCTTGGGCATCTCGATCTTCTTGAACTGGGCCGTGGTGAGGGTGGTGTACGGCGCCACGTCGGTCTTGAGCTGGTACGCCGTGACCTCGGGGCCGACCTTGGACTTCACGTCGCTGATGACGGAGAGGACGCCGGCGAACGCGCCGAGGGCGCAGAGGACCGACAGGAGCAGGAGTATCACGCCGCGGCGCTGACGGGAGTTCATGAACCGTACAACCTCATTGGGGATATCGGTCGAGCGGAAATGAGCGGATCGAGCGGGATCGAACCGGGTCGAGCGGATCGTGTGCTGTAAGCGTGTCCTGTGAGTTGAGGACTTATCCGGCGGATGTTTGGTTCTCATGAACCGGCGGTGTCGCGGAGCAGAAGACACAACGGTCGCCGATGACGTCGATGCCGCACCAGTGGCACACGGACTGCCGTACAGAGGTGACCAGTTGGTACAGCACCGACAGATCGGGCAGATACGTACAGAACTCGATCAACTTGCTCGTACCCCACCAACTCACCGATTCCGCGGGCAAGGTGGCCTCGCGCAGTCCCATCGCGTTCCACGCCGGGGCGAGGGTGGTACCGATCCAGTCGGACTGCAGCTGACCCTTGGCTACCAGCATCCAGGTGCCGAACTCCGGCCCGTCGAGGGTGGCTTCGGGGCCGACCCTGACGAGCTGCGGCTCGGGGTGGGCGATCACCGCGAACTGAGTGCCGGGCACCCAGGACTTGGCGTGCGACTTGAGGCCGACGGGGACGCGGTCCAGTTTGGTGACCGAGCCGAGGACCGCGCCGGCGTGGATGTAGTGCGTGAGCAGCCGGCCGGCCGAGGCGAGCACCCCGGGACTGAGGTCGCAGGACGCGAGCTGCCTCAACTGGCGGGCCAGCACGGCGAGTCCGAGCGGGGGCAGATTCGGACGGAACAGGGCGATCCGGTCGGTCTCCAGGATGGACCGGATGGTGTGCAGCCGTCGGTCGACACCCTCGGACACGGCATGCGAGGACACGACGACGACATGCCCGTGCTGGTCGATCAGGGCCTGCATCTCCGACAGCGCCTGGTCCAGCGGTCGTTGATCCAGGTCCCGCAGTACGACCGCGGGCAGGGTCCGTTCGTCCTGTGGCGGCAGCGCCATGTCGGCGCTGGTCACGGCAATGGCAGTTGGCACGCGCAGCTCCCCGTCTCACGCCTGTCGGCTTGCCGGTATTACTCCGGCACGCCGAGTTGACTTCACTGCGTGACTACCTCAGCACTGTATCCACGCCTCTGTGACCGGAGAACAGCGTTTCTGTAGCTGTGCCGCAACTGTCATTGCGCACAACACGCCAAAACGGGGCAGGTCGAGCAGCTGATCGCGGCCGGAGGGTCAAAACCGCCGCCGGGGAAGTTGGTCTGGACCTCTTGACATCAGGATTGGTCTGGACCAACTCTGGACTCCCAGCGGTGGCCACCGTCTTCACAGTCCCCTCCAACTCCCCCACCGGAGGCATCAGTGGACCGCGCACCAGCCATGCCCAGAAACAGACGCCTGTGGGCCGGGGTCGCCATGGCCGCCCTCGCCCTCTCCTTCGCGGGCACCGGCCAGGCGTCCGCCGCCGACATCAACAACGCCAAAAACGCCGGCTTCGAGTCGGGCCTGACCAACTGGACCTGTACGGCGGGCAGCGGCACGACCGTCTCGTCCCCGGTGCACAGCGGCGCGGCGGCCCTGAAGGCCACACCGGCCGGGCAGGACAACGCCCAGTGCAGCGAGTCGGTGGCGGTCAAGCCCAACTCGACGTACACGCTGAGCGCCTGGGTGCAGGGCGGCTACTCCTACCTCGGCGTGACGGGCACGGGCACGACGGACGTCTCGACCTGGACGCCCGACACCTCCGCCTGGAAGCAGTTGTCGACGACGTTCACGACGGGCGCCTCGACGTCGTCCGTCACGGTGTACACGCACGGCTGGTACGGACAGGCCGCGTACTACGCGGACGACATCTCGGTCTACGGCCCCGACGGCGGCGGTGGCAGCGACCCGGCCCCGACGGTCCCGGCGACACCCACGGGCGTGAGCGTGTCCTCCACGACCTCCTCCTCCGTCTCCCTGGCCTGGAGCGCGGTGTCGGGAGCCACGGGCTACAACATCTACCGCGACGGCACGAAGATCACGGCGGTGACGGGAACGTCCGCGACCATCACGGGACTTGCGGCTTCGACGTCGTACTCCTTCCAGGTCACGGCGACCAACTCGGCCGGTGAGTCCGGGAAGTCGTCGGCGGTGACGGGCACGACGACGGCGTCGGGCGGCAACGGCAGTACGGGTCTGCCGAAGCACGCGGTGACCGGCTACTGGCAGAACTTCAACAACGGCGCGACCGTGCAGAAGATCTCGGCCGTCTCCTCCCAGTACGACATCATCGCGGTGGCCTTCGCGGACGCGACCTCGACTCCGGGCGCGGTCTCCTTCACGCTCGACTCGTCCGGCCTCGGCGGCTACACGGTCGACCAGTTCAAGGCGGACATCGCGGCCAAGCACGCGGCCGGCAAGAAGGTCGTCATCTCGATCGGCGGCCAGAACGGCACGATCTCGGTGAGCGACTCGACGTCCGCGACGAACTTCGCCAACTCCGTCTACTCCCTGATGCAGACGTACGGCTTCGACGGCGTCGACATCGACCTGGAGAACGGCATCAACGCGACGTACATGACGCAGGCGTTGAGGTCCCTGTCCTCGAAGGCGGGCTCGTCGCTCGTCATCACGATGGCCCCCCAGACCATCGACATGCAGTCGACGTCGAACGCGTACTTCCAGACGGCCCTGAACATCAAGGACATCCTCACGGTCGTCAACATGCAGTACTACAACAGCGGCACGATGCTGGGCTGCGACGGCAAGGTCTACGGCCAGGGCACGGTCGACTTCCTGACAGCACTGGCCTGCATCCAGCTCCAGGGCGGCCTGTCCCCCTCCCAGGTGGGCCTGGGCCTCCCGGCCTCGACCAGCGCGGCCGGCAGCGGCTACGTCTCCCCCACCATCGTGAACAACGCCCTCGACTGCCTGACAGCCGGCACCAACTGCGGCACCTTCAAGCCGTCGAAGACGTACCCCGACCTGCGGGGCGCGATGACATGGTCGACGAACTGGGATGCCGCCGCGGGCAGTTCGTGGTCGAACTCGGTGGGAGCGCATGTGCACGCGCTGCCGTAACACCACCCGGTGAACGAGTGGGGGAGTGGGACTCGACCGTGTAGCCCTGAAGGCTCTGCATGGTCAGGCTCACGGTGACGGTAGCCGGGGGGTAGTCGCCGGTCGGCCC